>CBDULZ010000245.1:0-1563 GCA_965368185.1 uncultured Kriegella sp. | reverse complement strand
AAGGTGCCTGAGTCGATTTTGGATCTTTACCCTTGAGGGTCAGGGTGAAAAAGACCAAAATCATTCACATTAATATTAGACTGTGGAGTTACGAAATAGGATGAATAATTAGTCGCTCCTTAGCAAAGCACTTTATATTTTTTAGGAATTAAAAAATGAAGCAAAATTTGAAGGACAAAAAATGCTTCTTGTTTGAGTTGAAGCATTCTTTTTTTCAAATTCCACCCGGCAGCAGCCAAAAATGCATTGATTTGTGGTGAAAGTGCTCCATGCAGGTAGTTTTGTCCCATTCTAAAGTCGGTCTTTAGATGTCCAATTACAGGTTCAATAGCGGCTCTTCGCCTAAATTTTTTACGCTTTTTTCTACGTTGATATTCACTGTCTCGCTTTAGTGGTCGATAGTCGGGTGTTGAGATTTGAGTATCTCCGATTTTCTTTTGTCCTCGCCCTCCTCTATCATACACAACCTCTTTAGGAATGGTTAAATTATTATTCCTTGCTTGTTCTATTAGTGGTTCAATGGTTTTACTGTCGTGTGGATTGCCTTCAAAGACTTTGATGGCAGTGATGATTAGGGATTTAGAAGTGGTTAGTAACCCAACTTTATTTCCAAATTCATATTGTTTATGTGCCTTACCTTTAGCTATACAACTGGTAAAGGGCTTATGAATGCTGTATATTTTGTTTTTACCGCTGCGCTTTTGTGTGATAATTTGTTTGCAGATACTTAAGGAATCGTGATACTGTGCCAACTGTTTTGAAGTCAATTTCCGCTCCAGCTCTCGGATAAGTCTACCTGCTATGGTTCTGAGTTTTTTGTCTGCTTTCCGTGCTTTCTTCTTTCGCTTGGGGTGTTTGGAATTATAAGTATCACGTACTAATTGCTTTGAAACGCGTATGTACGTCTGTCTTTGTTTTATACCGCATTCTTTACCAATTGAGATACATTTATCAATCACCTTTTTGGCCAGTTTTGCATCGGTTGGAAACGTCGTATTATTCTCCTGAACTGTTGTGTCTGATAAAACTTGGCCCTCCTGGGCTTTTTTACCGTGAATTCGAACCGAGTATGCGAATATTTTCTCCACTCCCGTTTCTCCAATTCGTTTTCGGAAATGAACTAAATCACTAGGGTCGCAAGGGAACTTGTGTTCGAAATGTGTCATACCACAAAAATACTGCATGTACGGATTCATTTTCCATGCTTCTGCAAGTGTTTCATCGCCCAAGTTATAAAGTCGCTTCAACAATAAACACCCCACCATCAACCGTATAGGCATTGAAGGGCGACCTACTTTGGAGTAAAAGACTGAGAACTCATTCTCAAAATAACTCCAATCCATTTCATTTGCGAGAAGTACCAATTCATGATGATGGTCAATAAAATCGACCAACATCGGGCGAAACAAATCTCGCTGTTTTCGTTCGTCTGTTTTTCCTACCAAAATTGCAAGTTTTATACCGAAAGATAAGGAATTTCTTGCAAATTAATTCATTGAAATCAGCATTTATTACATCGCAATATACTGATATTCAATGATCTGTTCTGTTTTTCAGGAGCGA
>CBDULZ010000244.1:0-1583 GCA_965368185.1 uncultured Kriegella sp. | reverse complement strand
TACAGATGAAAACAAAGAACGAGAATTCAAGAAGAAAGTTTATGGGAGCGGTGCTCATGGGGGCTACCGCAAGTACCTTGTCACTGATTAGCAACCCAATGCATGCGAATATGCCCTCTTTTGATGACAAAAAAATGGCGGAGGCAGATGACTGGTTTAAAAACATCAAGGGAAAACACCGTATTGTCTATGACGGATCAACACCACACGATGGATTTCCTATTATTTGGAACTGGGCTTTCTATCTGTCCAACAATGAAACAGGATCAGACGATAAAGACATCACCGCCATGACGGTTTTACGGCATAAAGCCATTCCGTTTGCATTCAAATCGAGCTTGTGGGAAAAATACAAGTTGGGGGAAGTTTTTGGAGTAACCGATAATTCGACCCAAGCACCGTCTTTGCGCAATTTGTATTATGAGCCAAAAGAGGGTGATTTTCCACTACCGGTAATTCAGGGTATTAAAGATATGCAGCAAAGAGGTGCCATGTTCTGTGTCTGCAATTTGGCCATTTCGGTGTATAGCGGTGCAGTTGCCCAAAAATTGGGACTAGACCCCAAAAATGTATATCAAGAATGGATCGATGCCGTTGAACCCGGTATTCAAATCGTACCCTCTGGGGTTTGGGCATTGGGCAGGGCTCAAGAAAATGGCTGTGGCTATATTTTTGCCGCAAACTAATCGATAAAATGGAGGTCTAAAAACTAGATTTTGGGCCTCCTCATTAATCATTCCTACAAACTGAAATTTAGTAAAACTAAAAATTCAAATTATGAAAAAGTATATCATTTTAGTCTTTGTATTATGTAGTCAGGTACTATTAGTAGCACAAGAAGAACCGATCAAAGTAGTATTCGATGTTACCAGTAACAATTCAGAAGTACATGGCCAAACCATAAGGCATGTTAAATATATGTCGGAGGAATATCCCAACTCGAAATTTCAGGTAGTCATGTACAGTGGGGCCTATGACATGGTCAACAAACACAAATCAACAGTAGCCGATGATATGGAAAAATTAGCAAAAAATAAAAACGTTGCGTTCGTTGTATGTAAGGCGACCATCGATAGGCATAACATAGGCCCCTCAGATCTTATTCCCGGGGTAGCCATGGTGCCTAATGGCATCTATGAAATCTTTACGAAACAAAATGAAGGTTGGGGGTATATAAAAGAGGGGGAGTAGCAAATAATAGAACTAAAGAGAATGGAAACCGTCCATATTTTGGGATATTTTGGAGCATTGGCATTGGGCCTAATCCTTGGTCTGCTCGGAAGTGGGGGATCCCTTGTGGCCGTGCCTATTTTTACATATTTGTTTCATATCAGTCCCATTACAACAACGGCCTATTCCCTGTTTGTAGTAGGCACTTCCGCTTCGATCGGTGTCATGCGAAACTGCTCAAAAGGGTTGGTGGACCTCAGAATAGCCTTGGTTTTTGCCATTCCTGCTTTTATTACCGTATACGCCGTGCGTAAATTTCTAGTGCCAATAATCCCCGAAGAGCTTTTCTCGATAGGCCAATATGTTTTAACGAAAAACATGGCCATCATGGTTTTTTTCGCCTTGCTGATGTT
>CBDULZ010000243.1:0-1616 GCA_965368185.1 uncultured Kriegella sp. | reverse complement strand
TAAAATTGATGCTTCCTTTGTCGAAATCCGGCTCGGAAGTAATATGTTGGTACACCATGCGGATGTTCTCGTCTGCTAACAGGGCAACGTTTCGACTGATACCGCCCCAAGCCCACCAAGCTCCCCTTTTATAGGTGTTGTCGGCCATGACCACCACGGAATTGGCCTTGCCAAGTTGCACATCTTCGGTAATGTCAAATTCAAAAGGAAGGTAACCTCCTACATGTTCTCCTAAAAGTTTTCCGTTGAGCCAAACCTTCGAAGTTTCATAAACGGCATCAAATTTTATACGGATGTGTTTCCCGACCCAATTGTCCGGCACATTAAAGGTCTTCTGATAATATCCCTTTCCCACATATTCGGAATACTTTTTTCGGGTGTCCCAATTTCCTGGTACTGTAATCGTATCCCAGGTGGAATAACTGCCGGAAAGAATTTCACTTTCATCCACCTCATTGGAAGCCAAAAATTGCCAAGTGCCGTTTAAGGATACATTTTGGGCATACTCCTCGTAAGCGACTGTCCGATCACTTTTACACGAGACTAGCATCATCGCTAACGGTAAAATCAAAAATGTTGTCTTGATCATTGCTCTTTATTTATATTTTTGGTAATCTTTAAGGGTATCTGCAAATTGAACGAATCGCGAGCCCCATTGGCATCAAGTGTATCTGCTGCACATAAGAGCGCAATAGGTTCGCCGTTCTCAACAAAGACTTGGGGTCGCTCCAAATGCACAAACTGTTGTTTGCGTCCATTTTCCCATTCAACGAAACGTTTGGAGATTTCAAAGTTCTTGGCTTTGTTCCAATGAATACCATCTTCAGAATCATAGTGCACCAAAGAAAATTCCCTGATATTACCTTCGTGCTTTATCCGCTTTACAATCGCCCTGAATTTACCGTCTTGATACCAGATATAGGGGTCTTCGGCAGGAAAGCGTTCGCCTTCAAATGTAAAAACAGGTTCAGGATATTTCTCAAAAGGACCGGTAGGAGAATCTGCAATGGCTACCATATGAACCACCGGGCCACCTCCAGGCAACGGGTCTTTTTTGCCGACAGCCTTGTAGACCATCAATATTTTTCCATCGGGCATTTGGCAGACCGATGGGTTTGAGGTCATTAAGGCATCATAGGCATCGTCATTCGGGGAAATATCCAGAACGGGCTTGTCAAAACGTTTCCATGGTCCGTTAGGAGAATCGGCAACGGCCACTCCGATACGTTGGTTGTTTCTGTGCACCCAATTGATTTTAGGTTTACCCGGAACACTTACAACTTTTTTATCCCCTCTGTTACCCATATAGTACAAATAGTATTTTCCGTTAAACTGATGCACAGTAGGATTATGGGTTGTAGAACCATCCCAATATTCGGCACCACGATCTGGTAAGGCATCATCCTTGGGTTGAAAAGGACCGAATGGAGACTCTGAGACCGCGTGGGAGATTACGGAGTAATTTACCCATTCCCAGCCGATTTTTTTTGGCCAACGGGAATAAAACATATGATACAGCCCGTCTTCGCCTTTGACCAAAGATCCGCCCCAAATACTAAGGGTATCATTTCTAAAGACCGATTTTGGGGAAACCTTGCCAAATTCTATTTTATAAT
>CBDULZ010000242.1:0-1687 GCA_965368185.1 uncultured Kriegella sp. | reverse complement strand
AGGTTCATCCAAGTGCCCTCATCGGTCGTGAACGAATGGTCTTTATAGTTAAAATCACCTTGGGGATTAGCGACATCCCATTTACCCGCCGTCGTGTCTTTTGAGTCTTTTTTGTCGTCTTGTGCAGAAAGTTGTAAGGCTATAAAAAGTAGCGTTACAAATAAGTTTCTTGTCATTGGTGGTCGTGTTTAGAAAGGTTCAAAGATACTGAAATCTTGGGAGTATGTTGCGGGAGCATTGCGCATGTCCCGACTTCTTAGCGAGAAGCCGTACGTATTGTTTATGGGAAAGTGAAGGTTATATGGTGGTGAAGCAAACTGCTGAGATGAGAGCATCCCCTATCCTTTAAGCCGGGTTATGTTCGTTTGACAGCGTATTACAAACGAAAATTTTATGGTCTGCCTACTACGAGACCCGCATTTCGACAGTTTGAGAGTGGCGTGAGAAGTGTACCGTGGGCTTTATGGTTCATAACTCTGAACTTGATTGGCCGTACTGTTTTTAATTCCATATTTCTGGCCGATTAATTTTCATTGCTCTTAAATATGATAGGAATTGACCTGCGTGAACAGATTCATGATATCCTATTCGCAATAAATATTTTCCGAGGTTTTTCTTTTCTCCATTTCCTGGGTGAACGATTTCGGTTTCATGTAATTCCGTATCTGAAAATTGTCGAACACTTTCCAAAAATTTTTTTCTATAAGGCCCGGCAAATTCAAGTTCATCAGTTACGCTAATACATGGTCGGTTTTTCCAAGGCGTTTTGTAATTTGTCATATCTCCTTGGTTGATAATAATATTCCATCCATAATCGGCTTCCAATACGTGTCTGATCATTTCCATCGCGGTCATTGCTTTTTCGTCAGGTTTCCAATCAAAACAGTTTTTTGGAAGTCCCTTCCAAAGTTCTATACTTTTTCTTCTTATTTCTATAAAATATAAAACTATGAATTCGGATTGGGTCATTTTCTTTTCTTTGTTTCGAGAATGTCGTTTTACATTACGGCCAACTAAGGAATAAATATAGTATTCTATTTGAAAATACAATTTTTATTTAATGTATATAGTTCCCTAATTAAGGGCGGTAAAGTCGTTTTTAAACGACTACAAACGTTTACAAACGAAAGTAATTATTTCCTAACCGAATCTTTTTTGATGTCCGTTTTATGTTTGCAGTGTCGAATTAATATTGGGTTTGTCTCAGTATCACAAAGGTTCGATAGTATTAATTGTTTAACATTAAAACTTTTTATTATGAATGCACTTAGAAACAAAGTACAGTTGATTGGACATTTGGGTAACGACCCAGAAATCGTAAACTTGGATGGTGGCAACAAGCTCGCCAAATTTTCCATCGCTACCAGCGAAAGCTATAAAAACGCGAAAGGCGAAAAAGTAGAAGACACCCAATGGCACAATGTGGTTGCCTGGGGCAAAACGGCCGATATTGTCGAGAATTTTTTGATCAAAGGCAAGCAGGTCGCCGTTGAGGGTAAACTGACCCACCGGTCGTATGAAACCAAAGAAGGGGAAAAGCGGTATATCACCGAAGTACGTTGCAACGAACTTTTGATGTTGGGGAAGTAGTATTTCCATGAACTTGATGAAGCGACCTGTTGAATTAGAAAAGCAAATTCAACAGGTCGCTTCACTGCGTTCGCAATGTCGTTTTTGAGAGGAGCTG
>CBDULZ010000241.1:0-1748 GCA_965368185.1 uncultured Kriegella sp. | reverse complement strand
CCGACAAAAGTATTCTCAATGATATAGAGATCGGTGACGAAGAGTTCTTTATTATTACGGGGGCAAACATGGCCGGAAAAAGTACATTTTTGAGAACCGTTTCACTGCAAATTGTCATGGCGAATCTGGGACTTCCCGTATGTGCCGCTAAAACGGAATATCATCCTATAAAATTAATTACGAGTATGCGTACCACTGATTCGCTGACCGATGATGAATCGTATTTCTTTTCGGAGTTGAAACGTTTGAAATTTATTATGGATGAAATTCAGAATGATCGATATTTTATTGTGTTGGACGAAATTCTAAAAGGAACAAATAGTACCGATAAGGCAAAAGGTTCCCGAAAGTTTGTAGAGCGTTTGGTGGCCTCGAAATCAACGGGAATCATAGCAACCCACGATTTAAGCCTCTGTGATGTGGCCGAAGAATTGCCGCAGGTCAAAAACTATTATTTCGACGCCGAGATTATTGACAATGAATTGCATTTTGATTACAAATTCAAAAAAGGCATTTGTCAGAACATGAATGCTTCCTTTTTGCTAAAGAAGATGGGGATTGTTTGAAACCGTGGTCGATAAGATCGGCGGCTTCCTTCGTTCCACATAATGAAGTCATTCCGAATGTAGCTAAGGAATCAGTTGAAGGTGCGACATAAATTAAAAAATTAATGGATTCATTAACTCAAATAGTATTAGGTGCTGCGGTTGGCGAGGCTGTTTTAGGGAAAAAAGTGGGCAATAAGGCCATGCTTTATGGCGCAATTGCGGGTACTATTCCCGACCTAGATGTATTGTCCCGCTATTTTGCCGATACTGTAACCGCTATTGAATGGCATCGAGGCGTTAGCCACTCCATTTTCTTTTCCATAGTTTTTGCACCTGTTTTTGGCTGGCTCATCTCGAAATTGGAACGAAAACAGAACGTTTCTTGGCAAGATTGGTCATGGTTGATGTTTTGGGGGCTTTTTACGCACCCACTTTTGGATGCCTTTACTACTTGGGGCACACAGTTGTTCTGGCCCTTCGATTTGCGACTGGCATTTCAGAGCATCTTCGTTATCGATCCCTTGTATACCCTCCCTTTTTTGACACTGCTGATAATGGCCATGGTAAAGAAGAGGGCCGATCCGAAGCGAGAACGCTACAATCGCCTAGGGTTATCGATCAGTACGGGGTATTTGGCGGCAACCCTCGTTCTAAAAGGGATGGCGTACCAGCGGTTTGAAATGGCCTTGAAGGCACAGGGAATTTCGTATTCCGATATCGATACAAGACCCACACCTTTTAATACGCTGCTTTGGACGGCCAATATCGATGCGCAGGATGCTTATCTAATCGCAAATTTCTCCTTCTTCGATGAAGAACCTATTGGGTTTCAAATATATCCGAAAAATCACCAATTGTTGGGGGAACTGGCTTCGAACGACAAAGTGAAACGGTTAGAGAAAATTACTGATGGCTGGTTTACGATAGCCAAAGAAAATGGTGCGCTTTTTTTTAACGACCTCCGTTTCGGGCTGATTAGTTTAGCCCCTGACGAGACACAGTTCGCCTTTAGTTACAAAATATACGAAAATCAGGGTAAGGTGACTGTAGAAGAAATGCCCAAAATGAGAAGTGATGCCAAAAAACTGCTGACTGCGCTATGGCAGCGTATGTGGGGCAATTGAGTGCAACTTGATTCCTAAAAGTCGGCTGTCTTGAATAAAGGAATAAAGAAGTATCTTGTTCGTGTTTAGTCTTTTT
>CBDULZ010000240.1:0-1780 GCA_965368185.1 uncultured Kriegella sp. | reverse complement strand
CCGGAATTAATGTCGAAACGCGACAGGGGACGTATTTCGAAACACTGGAAAAAATAAATCTCATTAATGGCAGCAAGAAAGTAATTCTATTTTTGGGTTCGAACATCGGGAATCTTCTGCATCCGCAGGCCATCGATTTTTTGACCCACCTACAAGAATTTATGCACGACGAAGACCTTTTATTTATCGGATTCGATCAAAAAAAGAACCCCCAGACCATCTTAGACGCCTACAATGATAAAACAGGAATTACCGCAGCGTTCAATAAAAACATTTTGACCCGCATAAATACTGAACTTGGCGGAAATTTTGATTTAGATCAATTTTTACATTGGGAAGTATATGATCCCGAAACAGGAACTGCCAAAAGTTTTCTTGTTTCAAAAATGGAGCAGTCGGTAGAAATCAAAAAATTAAACCTAAAAGTCGATTTTAATCCTTGGGAGACCATACATACCGAAATATCACAAAAATATGACCATGCCACAGTTGCAAAATTGGCAGAAAAGTCAGGGCTACAAATTGAGACACAGTTCAGTGACCCGGAAAATCAATATAAAAACTACGTTTTTAAAAAAATAACGGTATAAAAGCCATTTGGAACGACACAGAAGTAGCGGTAAGCGATGCTGCCTTCATTACAGAAAACAATCAGTATTTCACAGAAAACAGTATTCGAAAAGAATCTTTTGAATCTAGTGAAACGCACACAACTTGCCCATGGAAAGGTCGTGCATCACAGTTTACCCTCGAAGTCGACGGTAAGAAAAACATCGACGCTACGTGGAACTACCCCGAAGTAAGTGAACTTGACAAACCTATTCAAGGAAGAATTGCCTTTTTAAAAGGGGTTGAAATAAGGGTATAAAAAGGCACGGAACACTTCGGAAAAAGTATTCCGTAGCCTTTAATTTTGTTCGTATCTAATTAAAGATCTAAAACGGCGTTTTCAGAACCAGCAAACTCGTTCCACTGATATCGATCAGCAGCCTCTTCGTTTACGTAGTTACCATCAACGATGTACTTGAATTCGTAAGAACCTTCCTTTGGTAACTCCAAGGTACCTTTAAAAGTTCCGTTCTTTAATTTTTTCAATGCGCTAGCTTTGGTAGCCTTCCAATTATTGAAGTCACCAACAACGGCAACTTTTTTTGCTTCTTCTGCAGGTACAGTAAAAGTTACTTTACAAACAGGCTTTGTTTTTAAATATTGTTTTGCGATTGCCATAATGTTTTCTTTTTAAAATATAGCGCAAAACTAACATATTAAATACCTCATTTCCAATGATTAATGTCATTTTTATCATTTTCATAATATTTCAGTAACATTTAATCAAGATCATCAAAAAAAGGTCACTCAATTCCCAAGTAAGCAATTTCTATATAGCTGTTTCTAAGATTCTTACAATTTCATCAATGTCATTTTCTGTATTATAAATATGAAAACTTAATCGAATACCACTTCCACGTTGCGAACAGACTATTTTATTGCTTGACAAGCGTTCAAATAATTCATTGTCGCCTTTGATATTGAATATCGTACTATGTTCTTCTCTATTAACAACAGCTTTTTCCAAAAGACCCAGATCCGCAAATTTATGTTTCGCTTTATCGGACAATTTTTTGAGATAGCGCTCAATATTGGCCTTTCCCAAACTATCTAGATAATTTAGCGAAAACCGCAAGCTTCCAAAATTTAAGGTATCTAAATGACCCGGTTCGAAGTGTTTGGCAAAACGGATGCCATTTTTACCCGAGGCATCCGTATCGGCGGAATTGAA
>CBDULZ010000239.1:0-1847 GCA_965368185.1 uncultured Kriegella sp. | reverse complement strand
GCGGATATTTTGGAAGACTATAAAGACGATAGCGAAATCTATCCATTAATCAAACAAATACAAGAAACCAAGTAATATGGCGGAACTACGAAAGCTAATCGACAAAATTTTAGGAAGGGCGCTTGTTGTCATCATGTCCATTATGGTGGTCAACGTACTTTGGCAAGTATTTACCCGCTATGTAACGGGAGACCCCAGTTCGTTTACCGATGAATTGGCACGCTACCTGATGATATGGATCGGCATTTTGGGTGCTGCCTACGTAGCAGGAAAAAACCTTCATGTGGCTATTGACATTTTGCCCTCGAGGGCCAGTGCCAAGACCCAGAAAAAGCTACGGACTATAGTTACCGTTTTGGTCATACTCTTCGTATTGGTCGCCTTCGTCATTGGCGGCTCGCGCTTGGTCTATATTTCGTATCTGTTGGGGCAGCAATCACCGGCACTTCAAATACCCTTGGCCGTAGTCTATATGATCCTTCCGATCAGTGGCCTGCTTATCATTTTCTATAAAGTATCCGATCTCTTAAAAAAATAACCATGTTGGAAAGTCTACCCATTTTTGTATTGGTACTCAGTTTTTTATGTCTTTTGGCCATTGGTACGCCGGTCGCCTGGAGTATTGCCATCTCATCGATGTTGACCATGTTGGTCAGCATTCCCGCCATACCGGCCTTTACAACGGTTTCGCAACGTATGGCCACGGGGCTCGACAGTTTTGCCCTGCTCGCCATACCTTTCTTTATACTCTCTGGAGAGTTGATGAACAAGGGGGGTATAGCCCATAGGCTTATTGCCTTTGCCAAAACCTTGGTAGGTTCGCTTCCGGGCGGACTGGCCCTTATCAATGTTATTGCGGCCATGCTTATGGGTGCCATTGCCGGTTCCGCTATGGCTTCCGCTTCCGCAATGGGAAGTATTTTAGGGCCTGAAATGGAAAAAGAAGGCTATTCCCGTGAATTCGGTGCTGCCGTCAACATCACTTCGGCCACGACCGGACTGGTCATTCCGCCGAGTAACGTATTGATCGTTTATTCCCTCGCCAGTGGAGGCGCTTCCATTGCCGCCCTGTTTTTGGCCGGTTATGTTCCTGGGATTCTTACGGGGCTCTTTTTAATGATCGTGGCTTCCTTTTGGGCGAAAAAGAAAAAATATAAAATCGGAAAACGCAGCACCCTTAAAGAGGTATTCCGAACATTTATCGATGCCCTTCCGAGCCTTTTTATGCTTGTTGTCGTTATTGGTGGAATTGTTTCCGGAGTCTTTACCGCTACCGAAGCTTCGGCCATCGCCGTACTTTACAGCTTGATTCTTGGCTTTGTATACAAGGAAATATCCTTCCCCAAACTACCACAAATCCTATTGGATTCCTCGGCAACTACCGCTATTGTTATGTTGCTTATCGGGGCATCCATGTGTATGTCTTGGGCGCTTTCGTACGAGAACATTCCCCAGGATATCAGCACCGGACTTTTAGGCCTGAGCGACAATAAAATCGTCATCCTATTAATCATCAACCTGCTCCTATTATTTGTTGGGGTGTTTATGGATATGACCCCGGCCGTTTTGATCTTCACCCCGATATTTTTACCGGTGGTGACCAAATTAGGGCTAGACCCGGTACATTTTGGGATCATTATGGTACTCAATCTGTGTATCGGACTCTGTACCCCCCCAGTAGGCTCAGTGCTCTTTGTCGGGGTCGGAATTGCAAAAACGACAATTGAAAAGGTCTTTAAACCCTTATTACCACTGTTTATCGCCATGATCATTGCGCTGTTCCTGGTCACCTATATTCCACAATTAAGTTTGTGGTTGCCCAGTCTTTTTGACTTGTAATAGTATAT
>CBDULZ010000238.1:0-2028 GCA_965368185.1 uncultured Kriegella sp. | reverse complement strand
CGCTTTGAAGATGGTGCCCGCTTCGCCTTTGAAGATCAAAATTATCTTGAAGAACTGGGTATAACCATATTGGCCTATAACGATGTTTTTGAACTCTTGACAGCCAACCGGGCAAAGTATCACTTAGATTTCATAAAACATTGGGATGATGCCAGAGGTCGGGAACTCGAAGACATTTTGAGCGGCATTCTTGACAACATCCATATCACCTATATTCTTAGGTTGCGGCAAGTCCGTATGGCAATAGCGGAATATGGGAAAAGTTCTGCAAGTAAAAAGGAAAAGAAAAAGATGCGAAGCGACATACTTAAAAAAACCAAGGAAATGACCAATGATCTCGGAAGGCAAATCGATATCATGCATGGAAAAATAAACCCGTTTCTTTCACATCTTCAGGTTGAAATCAGCGGTTAAAATAATATGTAGAACCTAAATATAGCGTTATGAAAAGGTATAGATTGTTTAAAATTTTGGTGTTGACCATGCTTGCGTGTATAACAAGTTGTAGCGATTCTGGTGGCGGAGGAACTATCTTTATACCAGATTTTACGGCTACTTGGCCTGTTCAGGGTGATGATGATTATTTTATAGACCTACAGTACCCGGGAGACTTACAGAACGAAGATAAACCAACACATTCAGGACTCATAGGTGACTGTAATGAAGAGCACGGTACCGATAGTGAAAGAAACGGAAATCCGATAACCGGTAGCTTTGATGGTCTAGAAATTAAGTTCACCATCAATAGGAAAAATGGAGACGTAATTCACTATGAAGGAACGATGATTCCTCTGAGTGAGACAGACCATACCATAATAAGAATAGAACTAAACTCAGAAGAGGAAGGAACAATGGTTCTCGTCCAGTAATCTGAGTTCATTGAAGACAAATCACAAAGACGGTTTACACCAAATCGGCCAGCTCTTTGCCGACCAAACTACCAATGGCAACGCCCATACCTCCCAAACGGACACCGCAAAATACCCTATTTGATATTTGTTGTACTATAGGTTTTTTTTCATGACCTACCCCCATTATACCGCTCCACCTGCGATCGATTTCAAAGGGAATCTCTGGCAAAATCACTTCTACAAGTAATTTTTCGAGTTGCGTTTGTATTTGATCCGTTTCCCCAAAAATATCCGTTTCCTCGCCTTTAAAGTCAAGATTTCTACCCCCTCCCAACAAAATTCTGCTATCTATATTCCTAAAATAATAATACCCTTCATCTAAATGAAAAGTTCCCATGATATGTAAATTTGCAATCGGTTTGGTAATCAGCACCTGTGCCCGAGCGGGTTTTACATTTTCGCTCTTTAATAAATGGGATGCAAAACCATTCGTAGCAATCAGCAACTTCTTTGTTTCAAATTCAAATTGATCGGTTTTGACCGACACCGCGACGCCATGCTCAGAAAATTCCAAAACTGCCACTGAATTCAAAATATGTATTCCTTTGCGTCGCACCAATTGTAGCAGAGAGTCCATCATCTTACCCGTATCGAGCTGCGCCTCTACGCAATTGGTAATATACTTTTCTTCGATTTTTTTGAAATGGAACGTGTTTGCATGCAGTTTAAAAACGTTTTCTCTAAAAATGGGATAAAGTAATTCGTTTACCTCTATAATTCGTTTGGAACATTGGGCAAACAATTCATGATGGGTTTCTAAAAAAAGCTCGTGCCCTCCATGACGCCGAAAGGCTATGGATTTATCACCCAAATTTCTACGGAGTAGTTGAAGCCCTTCCCAACGTTCTTTGACTAGTGCATAGACCTCCTCTTCCGAATGTTGATGGAGATCCGATACTATTTCGGAAATGCTCCCAAAACAGGCAAATCCTGCATTTTTAGTACTTGCCCCTTGGGGTAAGATTCCTTTTTCCAGTATTAGAATTTTGGCTTCCGGAAAACGCTTCCTTAATTGCAGGGCACAATTGAGACCTACAATGCCACTACCGACAACGGTGAAGTCAATTTCGGAAAGCCAAGTTTTGTATTCCCAGTAGCTCAAATGCATACCTCTAAA
>CBDULZ010000237.1:0-2031 GCA_965368185.1 uncultured Kriegella sp. | reverse complement strand
GAATAGATACAGAATTACTCCTTTTTTAAAATTTCAGAAACTTTACCCTGATATCGTATGGGAAATCGCTGTGAACTATTGACATTGACAGTGCTTGATAAATTAGGCATCAAAGTCGCCCTAACCGTGAAGCTTTCAGCCTTGCGTTTTATATTGAATTGTATTTCATACCGATTCGTTTGTTCGTCATGTATGACTTTATAGTTTTCGGGTACTCCTTCAAACTGTATATTGCCATTATCGCTATCGTAACCGCCACCCATTTGTCGTTCACCAAAATAGGGCAAATACGCAGACACACTATCACCTTCAATACGTATATAATTCGAATTGCCTATTAAATTGATACGACCTGGGCTATTGCCAGGGCCCAACAGACCGGCGTTGGCAATACTGTTCAAGCTGCTCGTGGCCATTGGCAAGGCCCAATCAGAGACTATCTCCAATTTGTTTTTCGCTATTAGGTCATCTAGTTTTTGACTTTTGACCGTTGCATTAGCGGTTTTTGAATGTGAGCCACAGCTCAAGAGCGAAATGAACGTAAATACTAAGAGTATATTAGTTTTCATCAACATTATCTTAATTATACCACCATAAGTTAATCATAATCTCAGTGCGAATTTTTTAAAATTTTCCTAAATTGTAACAGGTGTCGTTTGCTTGAATTTTGAACAAAGAAAACCCTTTCCAATTTATCCGAACAAAACGAATACGTAAGTAGGCAACAACTTAATAGCGTGTTCCGCAATATTTCATAGCAGATGAATTTCTTTCTGTTTAAAGCATTAGTTTACGAACAATGGTTACTTTTGAATTAGAATTTTATGACTTATGAATAATTTTTTCAATACTCTAGCAAAAATCACGATTGCCGGGTTTTTTATCATTGGAACTTTCGTTAGCCAGGCGCAAAAAAAAATTGGAGGCCTTGCACTTTATACCGTTCGTGATGATATGGAAACTAACGTCAGGGCTACGTTACAAGCCGTATCGGAAGCTAATTACAAAAACGTTGAAGCGGCAGGGTACGCAGATGGCAAGTTTTATGACATGGCGCCATCAGATTTCAAAAAACTCTTGAAGGAGCTGGATTTGAAGCCTATAAGTACCCACCAAGCTGCGGTTACCTTAGACAATGCAGATGCTATGATCGCCGATGTAAAAGCGGCCGGATTTAAGTATTTTGTTATTCCAATACCACCGATGGGGCTTTTTACGCATGATCAGGCAACTCAATCTATGGGCATGACCGGTGGTGCGGCAAATTTGGCTAGCATACTTACAACCCTTGGTAAAAAATGTAAGGCGGTCGGTTTGAAATTATTGTACCATAACCATGATTTTGAATTTATAAAAGATAAAGACGGAATAGTGCCTATTGATTATCTTTTGGAAAATACCGATCCTAAATTCGTCAATTTTCAAATGGACCTTTATTGGGTAACCAAAGCAGGTGCTGATCCCGTAGCTTATTTCAAAAAATACCCAGGACGTTTTAAAATATGGCATGTTAAGGACATGGATGATCAAGGTCGTTTTGCCCCGGTTGGCAATGGTAATATTGATTTTAAAAGAATTCTTTCCCATAAAAAACTATCGGGAATGAAGTACTATATGGTGGAACAGGACAAAACCTTCAACATGCGGCCGCTAGAAGCAATAAAAGTTAGCCATAAAGCTCTTGGCAAAATTGGCTTCGATTAGCATTACTGAAAAGCACAAGAAGACTGATTATGTATTTTTGGAATCTTGATTTAAACTGTATGTTTTTTTTGTAATCGTTCGAATAATCGCATCTATTTCTTTCGCCGACGAAAGCATGTTTGCCAACAATGTTGTTTTCTCTTCTTCAGTTAGTTCCTCAGTTCTTATCAGATCGATAATCCACATTAATCGAGCGACTGGAGCCCGCACGGAATGAGATTGCTCCCATGCAATTTCCCTGAGGCGTCTATTTTGTTCTTCGACGGTTTCAATATATTTTAATTTTTCGGTGATATCGTTTAAAACACCTATCATTCTGACAATTTC
>CBDULZ010000236.1:0-2072 GCA_965368185.1 uncultured Kriegella sp. | reverse complement strand
TGTCGTGTAAGGGGTACGAATGGCATGTGGCTGCATACCCCTGACGGGGTTGGAAATTATAAAGCACTTTGGACCCGTGATTTTTACTACATGGTCGAATATGCTGGGGATCTAATGAACCCAGCGGAAATAAAAGCATCCATTCAATACCTAATAAATGGGCAGCGTGAAGACGGTTGTATGCCCGACCGTGTGAATGTTGATGGCAAGGCCGTTTACAGTCCGGGTGCGGATCACAGTCCAATGGCAGACCACGCATTGGACAACGGACCTTTTATGGCGCTACTCGTTTGTGCGTATGCGAATCAGTTTAAAGATGCGACACTATTTCATGCTGTTGAAGAAAAGTTACAAAAAGGCCTTAGTTTTATTAATCGGGCAGAAAGTGGCTTGGTGTATAATGATCCAGAAAATCCGCAGTGTGTTTATGGGTTTACCGATACCGTTAAAAAAACCGGGAATCTTTTGTTTTCATCCCTTCTCTATTACAAGGCCTGTAAAGAAATGGAAGCACTTTGTAGAAAATACGATTATGGAAACCTAGAGACTTACAAGGTTCGCGCTGAAAATATTCAAAAAAACATGTACACGCTTCTAGACGAAAAGTCGGGTATGTTCTGGGCCGCTGATAATGACTGCAAGCAAATTGATATTTGGGGAAGTGCTTACGCCGTTTCTATCGAAATAACAAGCGAAGAGCAAAGCAAAAAAATCTCGGACTATCTGATTCAAAACGCCGATCAAGTTTTTATGAACGGACAAATCAGACATTTACCCGGAAGCGATGCCGGTTGGAATAATTTATTTGTACCCATTGCAGAAGGAACCTACCAAAATGGTGCGTATTGGGCAACTCCGTTGGCGTGGGTCGTTCCGGTAATAGCCCGACAGAATAAGCCTTTGGCAAAGAAGCTACTAAAAGAGGTACTAAAAGATTTTCAGGAAAATGGCATCAACGAATGTATCAATAAAGACTATATTAATATTCCAAATTATGTGGCCAGTGCCACCAATGTATATTGGCTTACCCGTTGATATTGAATAGGTGAAAATGCTTAGTATGAAGTTATGCGGTATAAATAGAAAAGTAACTATATTTATGAGTTATAAACAATTATGCCTAAAAATGACAATTAGGAAATCGTGTTTACCTAGTCCGCAAAATCTTTTGGATTTGGCTTTTAAAATGATAAAGAAAAAAGAAAACACAAAGTTTTTGCTAGGTGCGTAGCGAAAAGGCATTTGCCTCTCTGCTCCCGCAATACGCATAGCTCAGACGGTTACCTTTGATTACAGAATATTTTTTAGAAGTTCTATATTTGAGAACTTTATTGTATATTTGCTCCATAGTCGGACAAATGAAAAGAATTGTTGCCAAAAGCACACTTCGGGAGTTTTGGGAAAAGCATGCGGATTCGGAACAGTATCTGAAAACTTGGTACGACACGGCCAATAGTTCGAAATGGAAATCCCCGAACGATGTCAAACAAGCCTACATCAATGCGAGTATCCTGAAAAATGGACGAATAGTTTTCAACATCAAAGGCAACTCGTACCGACTTATTGTCAAGTTCAATTTTGAAAAACAATGGGCGTTCATCCGATTTATCGGAACTCACTCACAGTACGACAGAATAGACGCAGATACAATTTAAACAACATGATATGGATTTAAAACCTATAAAAACAGAGCAGGATTACCGAAAAGCACTCGAACGGCTCGATGTAATTTTCGATGCCCCCACAGACACTAAAGAAGGCGATGAGGCCGAAATCCTATCAATGCTTATCGAAAATTACGAGAAAGAGCATTATCCCATCGATGCGCCCGACCCAATTGAGGCCATCAAAATCAGAATGGAAGAACTGAACATGCGCCAAAAGGACTTGGTCGGAGTAATCGGCGGTAAGAGTCGCGTATCGGAAATCCTGAACAGAAAAAAAAGATTGACCGTGGACATGATAAGGGAATTGGAAAGACTTCTTCAAATCTCGGCATCGGTATTGGTAAACAATTATCAGCTCGCAAAATAACAAAGGGTAACAAAACCTATAGCAAATAGGGCGAAAAG
>CBDULZ010000235.1:0-2231 GCA_965368185.1 uncultured Kriegella sp. | reverse complement strand
TCGAAGGTCATTTGGGCAAAGATTACCGAACAGCCC
Source organism: uncultured Kriegella sp. (assembly GCA_965368185.1). Lineage (GTDB taxonomy): Bacteria > Bacteroidota > Bacteroidia > Flavobacteriales > Flavobacteriaceae > Kriegella. The sequence continues at coordinate 2,195 of CBDULZ010000235.1, read as the reverse complement.
TAGCAGATCTTGATGCCATAAAGACCGAAAAAAGCCTTCCCTTTGAAATCAAGGTTTTGAGTATCGATGAATCCTTGGATAGCATCGATACCTCTGATTATGAATGTGAATTCGAAGATTTGAACGCCGTTTTAAAAGCATGGAGGGCGGAACAGGACTGCCTTAACGCCAGCATCTCCGGATTCTTCTCAGGCTTTAGTCTAAAAGATCCGGGAATCCACAAATATTACACGCTTCAAGACGTCCGTAAGGTTTCTGGTGCACCTGCCGCCGCTAGCGCCAAAGCAACCAGTGCTACAGGTAGCAAGTCTACAAATACGCGCACCATAGGTTCGCTGCTAGAACCGCGAACCAAATTGCTTGGTGACCTTAAATTAGATACTGCGGCGCTAAAGATAAATTTTCAAAACCTAATTTATAAGCGTGATACGGTAATCGAGGATAACCTAAAGACCGATGAAGATGTGTTAGGAAATTTCGTGGAAAAGGCCCTAAAGGAAAAATCCGAAGGTTCGGCAGTAGATATTGCCGCCATTGTTAAAACCGAGATTGACAAAGATCCTGAAATTGCTAATTGGGACAAAGAGGTGCGCAAAGTGGCCCTTGAACAGCCCTATGAAATATTGGCCTATACCAAAGTGGCAACTCGTGATATTCCGAACAATGTTTCGGAAATAACATTCGACAGAATAGACCGATACGATATAACGGTAAGAAATTTATGCGATAGGGTCGAGACTTTTAAGAAAAGTATGACCAGCCTTTTGTTCAATAAAGAGAGCAGTTATGTTCGTAAGGGTTATGAAGAACAGTATGCTTTGCTCTTGAACCAGCTATCGGTAAATTGTTGCGCTGCTGAAAAAATGAAGGTTTTACTAGCCGAAGTCCAAGAGCGGAAGAGAAAAATACTTGAACTTAAGTTGCTTTCAAAATTTGTGGAAAAACACTCGGGACTGGAGCACAAGGCCGGTGTGGAACCAGGGGGCACTTTCGTCATGGTGTATAAAGGAAGAGCTGTGGCCACAAGAGCGGTGACCGGGTTGACTGATCTTATTTCTAAAACTAACCTTTCAATAGACTCCATTAAAAATGTTTTCGAACGTGGTACATTAACTACAAATGTCGGAAAGGAAAAAATTGACATTACAAAACTTGATCCCAAGGTAGGCATTGATATTCGGGATATAGGATTGATTGATGTTAATCTCCTTGATGAGTTGCTGTTTAGACCGATAGCCAATATAACCGAAAATACAGTCGTAGCCGATTTTGCCCTGCCCTATATCTGTTGCTCTGACTGTTCGCCAGTAGCTTTTATCGTACCTAAGACTACCGTGTCACTGCGTTTACCTCAAGATTTCGTTTGTTTGAATGAGGATACTATTCCGCTACCTTTCGAAGTATCACCGGTTGATGGAATCGTGGCGGCAGACGTTGGTGACGGCCTTATTGGAGGCGTGGTGCAAACCGATGGTAAGTTCTTCTTCGATGCTTCGTTGATAAGCGAAGAACTTTTGGGTCAGGAGATCAAGTTTACCGTAAACGGGCAATTTACCGATGCCAAAATAACCGTTTTTAGAAAACCCGTCTTTGATTTTACGGCATCAGAACCAAGGCTTTTTAAAGATAATACGGTTGCACGTGTAAACTTTACGGTACAGGGAGACGAACTTCCTGAAGACGCCACTTATTTTTGGGATTTTGGGGATGACACCCTACCTGATAACAATACCGACAAAAATCCCGAGCATGTGTATATTTTGCCGGTCAACGAAGAAAATACGGTTACGGTCTCACTTACGGTTACCAGTGGTAAATGCAGTACGACCGAAACAAAAGATATCAGTTTTGGTTCATTCGCCCTTAAAGAGAATCAAGTATGTTTGGGTGATGTCGGGATCGAGGTCGGTTTTTCAGTAACGCCCGAAGATGCACTTGTGGCTACCACGGAAGAGTTTAAAGGACTTACTATTGAGAAGGAAGTTATAACAATAGATCCCGCTTCGTTCGACAAATTCGGTACCCCCATCGGTTTTACGGTCAATGGTATTTCTACTACCGAAACCTTGACCGTTAATCCCATACCCAAGGCCATATTCACTGCGGATCAAGTAGGGGATGTTCTAGAGTTGGCTAATATATCGGAAAATGCCAGTTCCTATATTTGGACGGTAAATGGCACAATCACCAATAGG
>CBDULZ010000234.1:0-2259 GCA_965368185.1 uncultured Kriegella sp. | reverse complement strand
AGCGGTGCCAAGAAAGGTTTTTCAAATCCGTAATCGATTTTTAGCTGATTGTTGGGTTTGGCCTCATTGGTCGCTACTTTTGAAACTACTTTATTGACCGAGAGACCAAAAGAAATTGGTAATCCTGTCTCTTTTAATGCGTCGTCGAAGCTCCGACGCATATTTATAAGAACCGAAAAATCGATCCATTCCGGTCAAATCGGCATAAAACTCATCAATGCTCGATTTCTCGAATAAGGGCACATGTTCTTTGATAATCTCGGCACTTCATCAGCGTATTTGCTATACGTACCTGCATTGCCTTTGATCAGTACGGCAGCACGACATAATTCCCTGGCCTTTTTTATGGGCATTCCTGAATGCACACCAAATCTCCAGGTTTCGTAACTGCAAGCCGCAACCACCCCCCTTATCGCTCAATCCGCCAACAAGGATAGGTCTATTTTGCAAACGATTATCTAACCGCCGCTCTACGGATACAAAGAAAGTGTCTAAATGTAATTTTGTCTAGTTCATTGTACACCTAAAGGGAATGTTAATTTATGGAATATTTCCAATATTTATACTTTTAAAAAAGAGGAGGGTCTTTCATTCACAATAGGAGTTGAAAAATATGGTAACTTTAAAAACGCTATAACTTAACACTGTCTTAAGTACCGTTCCAATGAAACAAAATATTTTTATCCTCTAAATAATCACCATGTCAAACCTTAGAAAAATCCTGCTGCTCCTTTTTAGTATAGCATTGCACATACACACAACACATGCCCAAGAAGAAAACGAAGCGTTTTCCCACACCGTAAAAACGGAAAAAAAGCCTTGGACCAGCAAACCTTTTTACAATAACCCTGAAAATTTTCAGTTCGCCATCGTAAGCGACCGAACGGGCGGTCATCGCAAAGGGGTATTCGGCGACGCACTTTATAAAATAAACAAACTGTATCCTGAATTTGTTATGAGCGTTGGCGATCTTATTGAAGGATATACCAAAGATGAGTCACTCATCGATGAGCAATGGGCCGAATTTGACAGCATACTAAACCCGCTCTCCACCCGGTTCTTTTACGTAGCCGGTAACCATGACTATTCCAATGCCGAGATGGGTGCTCAATGGAAAGAGCGCTACGGAAAAGATTACTACCATTTTATCTATAAAGACGTGCTTTTCTTGATACTCAACACCAATGATGGCGACGGTGTTCTGTTGGGCGACGATCAGATTGCATTTTTAAAGCAGGCCATTTCAGAAAATAGCGATGTGCGATGGACGATGATATACATGCACCACCCTTTATGGGCTTTTGGTGATGTGAACGGATTTGACAAAATAGAGGCCGCTATAGCAGACCGGAAATATACCGTTTTCGCCGGGCACACACATCGCTATATGCACGATGTCAAAAATGATCAGAATCATTATGTTTTAGGAACTACGGGCGGCGGTAGTAAACTAAGGGGTCCAAAATTCGGTGAATTCGATCACGTCGGATGGGTAACCATGACCGACGAAGGACCTAAGTTGGTCAACCTAAGTCTCTCTGGCATTATCGACCAAGACGTAAGCAACCGAACGACCCAAAAAATGGCAAAAGCCCTGATCGATGCGACCAATTTTAACACATTGGTACTTGGTAAAGATAAAAATCGGAAGATTTTGATGACACTGAACAATGCCTCGAAAGATACTATCCATTTTAGGGGCCAATTATTCCATCACCACCAAATTCAACCAGACGTCTCTAAATTTCAGCTTAGCCTACCTCCCCAAAGTCAACAACAAATTGCATTGGCAACAAAACCAATCGGGGATTCAGAAATTTCGGTATGGGACCCTTTAGAAATGCAATGGGAAATGGGATATGACAGTGCGTTTATGGCACCTGAATTTAACCTTCATGGCACAGAAACTATAGAATTAAATCCCTCAAGTGTCGGAATCAAAATGACGGAAGACAATATTTTCTTTAAGGAAATGCAGGTCGAAGTTTCACATCCGTATCAAAACATTCAAGCAAGATATACTACCGACGGACAAACACCAGAAATAGAGTCCACCATTTTTCCCGAAAAACTGACACTTGACAATAGCACGGATATCAAAATTATGCTTACCGATAATGAAGGGTATCGCAGCACTGTCTTCAATAAAAAATATGAAAAAGTAAAACCAAGTGCAGCGGTAAAAACCAAACGGCCAAAAAAAGGATTGTCGTATACCTATTACGAGGGTAACTTTACAGCAGTACCTGATTTCTCATC
>CBDULZ010000233.1:0-2296 GCA_965368185.1 uncultured Kriegella sp. | reverse complement strand
AGCCCGACGTATTTTACGAGGGTATTTCGGAACAGGTATGAGGTATTGCCGACCTCATTCGCTAAACTAAACGCTTCGTAAGGAAGAAATTAAAAACTTTTAGCCCATGCCGCTTTTCATGGATATACATATCGTCGAAGATGCCGCTTTTAGTGAAATAGCTGCTCAGGAAGAACATCGTAGAGATATCGCCGTACAACACAGGTTTGGCGTAAAAAACATTAAATATTTTTTGAATCTCCCCGAAAGAAAAGTTTTTTGCCTTATGGAGGCCCCTAACAAAAAAGCCTGTATTGACAACCATTTGGCCGCACATGGAATCGGGGCATGCAATGTCATCGAGGTTTCCAGTGAAATTGATTTTAAAGCATTTCTGGGCAAGGGTGGCAAGGACGAAAAAGACATGGCCCTCACAACTTCAGGGGAAATGGATACGGGCTACCGAAGTATTATTATGATTTGCCCTCTTTTCTTTAAAGATATCCGGCAGCCCATAACCGATCAAATATACCGCCTTATCAAAGAGCACAATGGTAGTAGAATTGTTCAACCCGAAGACAGAATTTTAGCTTCTTTTGTAGACGCTTCCCAAGCTATAACTTCACTACAAGCCTTAACTAAGTACTTAAATTCCTATGACGGCCAATTGGAATACAATATGGCCTTGGTAACTGGTAAGCCCGTTGATGAAGTTGGAAACGAACTTTTCGAAGAAGCTAAGAAACGGTTGGTCACCCTCAGTGAAATCGGCAAGACCAATGTGGCACATGTAGATAGCACAACCGTAGGTCTGGCCAGAAAAACCGATAAAAAACAAGAAGAGGGCACTGGCGCACGGATATTATCACAGACGGATGTATCCCTATTTGCCAAACTATGGGATATTCTAGATGCACATATAGCAAATACCAACTTTTCGAGCGTACACCTAGGTACTAAATTAGGGTTAAGCAAAGCGCAAAATTATCGAAAGATAAAGGCATTGACCGAAATGTCTCCCAATGAACTGATCCGTGAAGTGCGGTTGCGACGCTCTTTAAACGCCCTAAAAAACAATAACAAAACAGTAGCGGAAATAGCATACGATCTAGGCTTTAACAGCCCAACTTATTTTACCCGGGTTTTCCGAAAAAGATTCGGAGTGCTACCAACTTCCTTTGCCAAGCTCTCAAATTTCCACAGTTTATAGCGATTTGCCAAGATGATTCATTTGTTTCATCATTTGAATCAAAAAGTACAGGCATGGCTCAAATGTGCGAACCTTTGAATCAAAACTTACATTTTTCTCACATTTCCCGATGTAATTTTACAGTATTAAATAGAAGCAAGCCTACTGGTATTGCTTGCTGATACTACTCCCCCAAATAGTCTAAAAGTGCAGGTGGACTCCCAATGTCCGCTAGGGAATTATTTGCCAATTTTTTGACGTATGATTTATAAACAAGCGTATACAAAACATGGAAACGGTTAAAAAACAATGGTTTACAAAAAAGACAAGGGGACTAATACAGAGTCTTTCAATACCCTTTGTACTACTATTATTCCTTTCGTGTACTTTGCTTTGGACTTGTCTTAACAGTTTTCAAGAACAAACGCGTGCTTATAATCCAAACCTCAATATCTACGCCATGAGCTATGATGTTTCCGAATTAGATAATTCCATGGAAAACATTCAAATAAAGTACGGCTATGAAGTTTTCCAACACACCCCAAAATACCTGGGGCCAAAGAATGAAAATAGGAATAAAGTCTATGCCGGAAACAACCTGTCTTGCAACAATTGCCATTTAGGATCGGGCACAAAACCCTATGCTGCTCCCTTAATCGGAATTATTCAGCGATTCCCCCAGTTCAGGGGACGCGAGAACAAAATCGGCACCATCGAAGAACGCATTAATGGGTGTATGCAGCGCAGTATGAACGGAAAAGTGATGCCCGAAAATAGTAAAGAAATGAAGGCCATGGTCGCCTACCTAAACTGGCTGAGCCGATTTGCCCCAAAAGACGGGAAAATCGAAGGGCAGGGTTTTGTAAAAATAGTCCTTCCGGAAAGGGCGGTCGATCTAGAAAAAGGAAAAATCGTTTTTACAACCAATTGTGTCTTGTGTCATGGGGAAAACGGGCAAGGTAAAAAATCGGCAACGGATAGCTCTTATGAATATCCACCCCTTTGGGGCGATGACTCCTATAATGATGGTGCTGGAATGACCCGGGTCATAACGGCCGCGCAATTTATCAAAGCCAATATGCCCTTCGGAACCACCTATGATGCTCCGGTATTGACCGATGAAGAGGC
>CBDULZ010000232.1:0-2334 GCA_965368185.1 uncultured Kriegella sp. | reverse complement strand
GGTTCGGTCCATTCCCCGATGGAATTTGATGCCGCCACCTCAAGTTTATATTTCCCTGGTTGCAGTCCGTTGTAATTCAAGGATCGCCGATCCGATGTAGTTTCGATCCAATTGGAATCAATTGGAAGTAGTCTGTATTTAATAAAGTGATTTTCAGGTGCGGCATAGTGCAGTGCATGAAGTTCTATGGAAAAAACGTTCTCGTCATATTTTAAATCAATGATAGCCGAATCGGTTAATCGTTCGGTAAGCAGTATTCTTCCATTGATGGTGTCAGTGGGTCCAATCGTTTTGCTATAAACCTTAAAATCACCAAATTGTAATTTGGGGAGTACTTCTTCCCTTGAAATATCTTCGAGCCTAAAGTAGCAAAAATTTTCTAGGCCGGTGGTGACCAGATATCCATTGTCCAAGCGTGTTGCGCTATACCAAAAATCTTCAAATGGTAATCCGTCTTCTTTTCTGAACCTTCTAAATTTTTGTTCCTCTGTATTAAATTTATTCAGACCAATATTGGTAGTTACCCAAAGATTTTGTTCATGATCGACTAGGATGCTTTTTACCACGTTGTTCGAGAGGCCATGTTTTTCAGAAAAAGACACGAATTCTGGTTTTCCGTCGCTATTTATCACTTTGCAAATTCCCGCACCTTCGGTTCCTATCCATAAGTCTCCCTCGGAAGAGCGTACTATGGCAGATACAAAATTATTGGGCAGCGCCTCCTTTGACCCGTCGTTTCGGTATTGGTCAATATGGATCGCCTCCAATGGACGGTTGTCCTTTATATCCAACCTGAACAAGCCATCTTCTGCCGTTCCGAGCCAGATATAGTTTAAAAGTGGATCGGCATAGACATAGCGCACTAGAGAAAGTTTGGCATTTCTAAAAAATGAATTACCATTCAACGCTTCTACACGTAAACCCTTGCCGAGGGAATTTGGGGTTATTCTATATGCCCCATCTTTGCAGCCCAGCCAAATATTTCCTTTTTTATCTTCGGTAATTCTGTAGGGTTCTGTAGCATCGAAACCAGGTAGCGAAGAAGTATCGATGCGCTCCGGTATCAGTTCGCCGGCATCCAATTTAAAGTAACCGACGCCGGAGATTTTGAACCATGTGTTTCCTTTCGAATCTATATAAATGGCCGATAGTCTAGATAAATACGATTCGTTTAATGTAAAGGGAAGTGGGTCAAAACTACCCGATATTGTATTGAAGAGAGCCAACCCCCCACGATTTGTGGTCAAATAAAATCTATCCTTATCTAATTTTCCTAGTTGCCTTAAATGCCCATTGTTAACTCCGAAATTAAATTCGATCTCTCCTTGAACTGCTTTGAACGGGCTGCTGCTTTGCGGAAACCTATAGAGTCCCTTATCGAAAGTACCCAGCCAAAAACCGTTATTTTTTGTTGACTTGAAAACGCTGACCCGTAACAAGCCAGTCGTGGGCATAAAAACCGAAAAGTTACCGGGACCACCCGAATTCAATGATTGTATTTTATCAATTCGAATAGCTCCTTCGTTCAAGGTTCCTAGCCAAAGATGGCCTGCCTCATCAAAATCGGCATTATTCAAGTTATAGGTGTTTAAGAGGTTGTTCCGTAGAACTTCAAAGGCGTGCTTGGTTCCAATCTGTTTATAGTTTATAAGGGCAATCCCACTGGCTAAAGTAACGAGCAAGGTATTGTCTTCTGTTTTAGTAATAGATCTGCTGAAGGCTATTTCATGGGATAATATCATTTGAAATTGGCCGCTTTCGGGGCTAAAACTGATTAGACCCTTTGAACTTGCATATAAGTAATGACTTCCGTTCAAAGTTGCCGAATTATAAAATTCTATGGGCCCATCGGTGAAATCCTTTGGAGGTAAAAATTGCCCTCTTAATGTATAGTCTTTATTAAAAACGAGGATTCCCTCGTTTTCGGTAGCACAGAGCACAAAACCTTTGTCATCGACGGTTATGTCTCGGATGACAGGTCCTTTGATGCCCTTTTTTACAAGCAGATTGGAATAGATATTGGTGAAATTTTCAGTGGTATGGTCATATAGCGAAATGCCCGAATCGGTTCCTATCCATATATTTCCTTTGTTGTCTTCTTTGATCGCCCTGACCCGGTTGCTGGTAAGAACGGTATGGTCAACCTTGTTTTTAAAGGTTTTCAGTTCGTAGCCGTCATATCTATTAAGTCCATCGTAGGTGCCTATCCACATGTACCCCCTTGAATCTTCCAGAATCGACGTAACGCCGTTGTGGGCCAGGCCTTCTGATATGGTAAGGTGTTGGTTAGGGATTAGTTTATTCTCTTGAGCGAATAGCCCTAGCCCTCCAAAA
>CBDULZ010000231.1:0-2371 GCA_965368185.1 uncultured Kriegella sp. | reverse complement strand
AAATCTTGCCGCAATGTCATATTTAATAGCCGGTGTAGTTCGATTTAGTTTTCTATAGGCGAAAGCGCGGTGGGTATCGATGCGACCGAGAAGCTGCTGGAAAATGCAAAAAGCAAAGGTCCGGGGCAGTATTTTCGAATGGGGTATAAAGATATTGCTGCCGGCAAACCTATTCCTGAAGCCCCGTTCAATATAGCGGTTTTTAATTTTTGTCTTTATGAAAAGGAAGGTTTGCCCCAACTGCTGGAGTATACCAAAAAGTCTCTTTGTGATGATGGTAGTATTGTTATTCAGACCTTACACCCTTATTTTTTGATAAAAAATGGTTTGGGGTATCGTAGTCAAACAATTTACGATTCATGGAAGGGACTTCCAGGTAATTTTACAGAGGGGCACAGTTGGTATGCACGTACTTTCGAAAATTGGATGTCGGTTTTTTCAATGGGCAATTTACAGATGGTTTCTCTCCAAGAGGTGATGAACAATGAAAATGAACCTATTTCCCTAATCCTTCAGGTGAAATAGCATCCGTTTCTAGCAATACGATTGCTCAAAATAGATGGTGAGATAGCTTAGTGCCTTATTTCTTTGATGTTTATTCATTGTTAAATAAATGGTTAACTAAACTTTTTATATTGCTTTCCACAATCCGTTGTGTTACTTAATTTTGTAAGTGTTGATTGTAATTTTAGGCATCGTTTTTGGTGTTTTTTGTTAAAACTGGTCATGATAGCACGATTCAAACAAAATAAACTACATCTCTTTCTCTTTTTCCTAGGAGTTTGGCTCACGGGTCCTTTCGTCTTTTCGCAAGATTCGCTGATTACGGTTACCGCCGAAAAGGGAGATGGTATTTTATCCCTTTTAAGAAAACAGGGCATCGACCCTTACGAGTCGTTCGATGACTTTGTAGTATTGAACATCTCTAACCTGCGCGACAGTGTTCATTTGTATGCAGGGCGAGAGTACGTTATTCCAAAGGCAGAATTGGATACCGTTGAGGTGGTACCATCCATCGAAAAGCAGACGACACAAATCAAGAAAGTTGAGGGCAAGGCATTTCCTATTTTTGGAAAGAAACATGAAACAGTACTGTCAAAAAGTGAGCGGCTCAAAGGAAATGTCTATTATTTGGTTTCAGGCCACGGTGGTCCTGATCCAGGTGCCATGGCAATTTATGCGGGTAAGTCTATTTCAGAAGATGAGTACGCCTATGATATTACCTTGCGATTGGCCAAAGAATTATTGTCACATGGGGCAACTGTATATATTATCATCCGAGATGAGAATGACGGTATTCGTGATGACCGCGTTTTATCAATAGATCGTGACGAGGTAGCCTATCCGGATAAAACAATTCCGTTAAATCAGGTGGCCCGATTGAAACAACGGGTGCAGATTGTAAATGAATTATATAGAAAGAATCGAGGGAAATACCAACGATTGATCGTTACCCATGTCGATAGTCGCAGTAAAGGTCAAAATATCGATGTTTTCTTTTACCATCACGAAAAGAGTAAGAACGGTAAAAAATTGGCGGAAAGCATTCATAAGACCTTTGAGAAAAAATATAAAAAGTACCAACCTAATCGTTCCTATTCAGGCACTTTTGAGGATAGAACCTCGCTCTATATGGTCAAAAAGACACATCCTGCAATGACCTTTATCGAGGTCGGAAATATACGTAGTAAAAAAGACCAACGTCGTATTTTAGATCCCGACAACCGACAGGCCCTTGCGAAATGGATTTCAGAGGGTATTTTGTTAGATTATGAGGAGTAAGGTGATTTTCGGTTTTACGTAATAGCTTATTGATTGCCGACCATACTGTTTTTAGAACCATTCATACAAATCTATGTTCGGGTATTTTCTATTGGCTTATCTTTGAAAACTAGTGCCTTTTTGTCGTGAATTTGACTATCAGCAAATAAAAACTAGAGGAATTTTTTAGTCGCTGAAGTATGGTATCTATTCATTTTTTAAATTACTTCCCCGGTTTTATACAATGTAACAATTACGCAGTCAGCGCTTGTTAAACAGATTATATTCAAATAATTTACGGACATTGTAAAGACAATAATACTCGGTCATGGGCCGTTTTATCACTTACGAATTAAATAAGATATTTTGTTCAGATAGGCTATCGAACAAAAAAGGCGATAGCATCTTTCCTAGATGCTGTTGTCTTTTGTCTTTTTAGAGCAGCGATGATTTGAAATGAAGATGTCGATTTATTCCAAAGATGAGTATTGGGTTCTCAGCGCAATTTTACTGTTATAATAATCGTATAACTGATCCGGGCCGGCGCCCAAAATATTCTTTAAGTGGATCATGCCAAAATGATATTGCAAACGCAAGGTTCCGCACTTTT
>CBDULZ010000230.1:0-2419 GCA_965368185.1 uncultured Kriegella sp. | reverse complement strand
AGCACAAATTGACATTAGAGGACCGGAAAATTCGTCTCCTACCCCGACCCAAAATGGCGCCACCCAAGATCAAATCAAGGAATTCAACACCCTCGCCAAAAAATACAATGCACAACCCCAAGAAAAAAGGGTGGTTCCACTACATGATCTTAAAACTTTGGAGCATATTTATGGCCAAATGACCGAGGCACAAAAAAAGGAGGCACAACCGTTTCCCGAATGTCCTGAGCCACCCAAAAAACCTGCATCCCCCATTGCCCCAAATAAGTCAAGCCAAACCCTTCCGCCTCCTCCGCCACCAGTTGCAATTCCCGATGGACAAGAAAGCCAGGCCATTCCACCGCCACCGCCACCTTATAAAATCCCCAACCCGGAAAAACATTCCAAGACGTTGTTGGATGCGTATAAAAAGTTTGACAAAAAGGCTAATGCCTACAGTAAAGCTGTACAGAACTATATGCAGAACGAGAAAGGAACAATCGCCAATCTCCAAAAACTGTACAAAGAAACGATGGTCGACTATGACAGTTATGTTGATTTGGCAGTGGAGGCAGGTTTAATGCCAAGGTCTATTGAAAAATCGACCAATTAAATACGACGTAAATTGTCTTGGCATACCTCATTGCGACCCCGATAATTATCGGGGGAAGCAATCTAAAACATTTTGTTACCGACAAACAGATTGCTTCGTGCCTCGCAATAACTGCATATTTCAACTAATTATCTCCATTTTAGTGTAACAAATCTTCTTAAAAAACGTCACATAAGTTCATCATCAATCAAATCGGAACATCATGTTACAACGTTTTTTTATCCGCTGTTCAGGGGCGGACACGTCTATTCTTGACACCTGCTCGCAAGGAGAGCAAAACAAATACGCAGGTATCGGAGCCACCGTTTTCTTTACGGCCGTTATGGCATTTATTGCCTGCAGTTATGCCCTATTTACGGTTTTTGACACTATTTATCCCGCTATTTTATTCGGATTGATTTGGGGACTTTTGATCTTTAATCTCGATCGTTTTATTGTTTCCACCATTAAAAAGCGCAACAGTTTTGGTAATGAGCTGCTGCAAGCTACACCACGAATCATTTTAGCGGTGATTATCGCCGTCGTCATCTCCAAACCTTTGGAACTTAAAATATTCGAAAAGGAAATAAATCAGGTATTACTTGATCAGAAAAATGAAATGACCCTGGCCAACAAGCAGCAATTGGCACTACAGTACACCCCTGAAGTCGAAAAACTACAACAAGACATTACTTCATTAAAGAACGAAATTGCTGTCAAAGAAGCTGAAACGAATGCCTTGTATGACACCTACATCGCCGAAGCCGAAGGGCGGGAAGGCACCTTTTTATTAGGAAAAGGTCCCGTTTATGCCGAAAAAAGAGAGAAACACGACGCTTCCTTAGCCCAGTTGGAGGGCTTGAGGGAAACCAACAACCAAAAAATTATCGGAATTGAAAGTCAAATCGCTTTGTTGAATTCCACTTATGCCGAGGAGGTCAAAAACGCCCAACCTGTTATCGACGGTTTTGACGGACTCATGGCCCGAATTACCGCGTTAGGCGAATTACCTTGGTTTCCATCCTTCTTTATTTTTCTGTTGTTTTTAGCCATCGAGACTTCTCCGATTATTGCCAAATTGTTGGCACCAAAAGGAGAATATGACCTTAAGGAAGAAGATGCCGAAAGTGTTCTTAAAACGTGGGTCACCCAAAAAGTGTTCCAACGTGAACAACTTCTGGCTACGGATACGGCTTTAAACGAAAAGATATATAGCGAAATCACCAAAGAAGATTCGGTATATGCCTATAAAAAACAAAAGGCCGAAGAACTCTTAAAAAAGCAGGCCGATAAATTCTATGAAATTCAGGTCAAAGGCTTATAGTCTATCTGCACCGCCCGGAAACAAAAAGGTAGCGTCTGAATAAGGTGCCCGACCAAATGCGTTATAAAAAAAGGAGAATTATTTTTTCTTAAGAAGCGCAACCCAATCTTGATCGGCTTCCGTTTTCGGGGGATTTCCCAAATCTTGGACGCTTCCGCCATTTAAGGCCGTGATAGATCCTTCCTGTAATTCCCCACCCTGTAAAGGATCGAACCATAACAGTGCGAATTCACCATTTGCTTCTGTCAAATCAATCGTATATTTCCCGATATCAGGCATGTAAACGGCATAAACTTTGTTTTGCTTCCGGAAACAATACGCATCTTTTAAATTAACTAGACCATGTTCGGGTTCCATTTCCCAATAAGGGAGATTATCCCTGAAAAATGCTAGTGCATAATCCGTTAATTCCCATAGTCGATCACGTGATCGCCAGTCTTCCGTATTAAGATCGTGATAACGGTTATTCGCCCCGAAATACCATTCCACACCAGCTGCTCCGGATAGGAGCGTTCCCCAAAGAA
>CBDULZ010000229.1:0-2437 GCA_965368185.1 uncultured Kriegella sp. | reverse complement strand
AAAAAGTTATATCATGAAAACTCCAAAGCCAAACACTAAAATGAGCCCCAAGTTATTTAAGGCACTCAAAGGAAAATTTGGGAATACCCCAAAGTTTAAAAATTACAGACCCAAATCCGGCTATTTATAAAATAGCTTTTTTCCGGGTATAGGGTAACAATTATTACTGGTTCTGCACCATGAGATTTTCCATTTTAGAATTTAAATGGATTATATGTTCTGGCCGATTGTTCGGTTTTCTTGATTTTAGAGTCACAAAATTGTAGGTATAAATAAGAACTGCAATGAAAATTAAATGTATAGTAACCATCACCATTTATTGCTGTTGTTTTTTCTGTTTTTCGCAAAACGAAGTTATGTTACCCAATAAGGAAATATCCCATACATTTTATGCCACGGGAAACCTCGCCACCCACACTGGGAATCAGGAAAATATTGTGCTTTCCGGCATGGTTAAAATGTTACGGAATGAAAAATCCAATGTTTCCCTGTTGTTTCTGGGTAATAATGCATCCCCCTTGGGATTCTCGAAAGACAATCTCGCAGCTAAACAAAAACTCGATGCAATCGTAGCTCAAATTAGACCGATTTCCCAAAAAAACATCTTTATTCCCGGTACATCGGATTGGAAATCAGGCCTGCAAGGACTAAAAGATCAGGAAGAGTATCTTCAAGACGTACTTGGGAACAAAGATGTTTTCCTTCCTGAGAATGGGTGTCCACTCGAAAAAATTAAAATAAACAATAAAATAGATCTGTTGATTCTTGATTCGCAATGGGCGTTATCGAATTGGGATAAATTTTCGAACATCAACGCTGCGTGTGATATAAAGATTAAAGAGGAATTTTATGTAGCCATTGAAAGTGAGATTCTTAAAAGTCAGGGTAAAACTGTTCTTATTGCAGTTTATCACCCGATTGCTACCTATGGAAAATATGGTGGGAACTTTTCTTTTGGGATTAATCCCCAAAACATAAACAATACCTATTATAAAGAATTTAGTGAGCGTCTTTTGACAATTGCCCAGCTTTCAAAAAATGTAGTATTTATATCGGGCCATGAGCACAATCTCCAATATATCGTCGAGAAAAACATCCCGGTTATAATAAGCGCGGCGGGAGGTGCAGTTGCAAAAGCGAACAAGGGTATAAATAGCAGGTACCGGTATAACGATTCTGGGTTTTCAAAAATTGTCATTTACAAAGATGGTTCCATTTGGGTAAGTTTTTATGGTGTTGGTAATGGTTTCAAAGCTCCGCTATATGTAGCGGAAGTAATAAAACCTGCGCCAGCCGATAACCTTCCAAATTACAACGAATATGATTCTCCTGAATACGTCTCTAAAGCTATTTATGAACCCGAGGAACTAGAGCGTTCGGCATTTTACAAAACGCTTTGGGGCCGCCATTACAGAAAAGATTATCAGACGCCGATAAAAGTAAAAGTGGCCTTATTAGACACCCTTTATGGCGGTCTGTCGCCTATTCGCGAGGGTGGCGGTCACCAAACGACTTCCTTGCGTTTGGAAGCGAAGGATGGAAGGGAATTTATGATGCGATCCGTCAAAAAAAGTGCGTTGCGGTTTATACAGTACTTTATATTTAAAACGAAATATCTAGAACCGGATATAGAAGACACTTTTTTTATTCAATTGCTCCAAGATTATTGGACTACGGCAAATCCTTATGCTCCCCTGACTATCGGAGATCTGTCAGATGCTTTGGGTATTTATCATGCCAATACCGCCATTTTTTATGTCCCAAAGCAAAAAGCATTGGGTAGTTATAATAATGACTACGGCGATAAAATCTACTTTATAGAAGAACGAATTACGGAAGGCCACAATAATGTAACAAGTCTAGGCAATGCAGACGAAATCGAAAGTACTTCGGACTTGCTCGACAAATTAAGACGAAAAGACAAGATTAAAATCAACGAATCACTTTACATACGAACGCGCCTGTTCGACAATATTATCGGGGATTGGGACAGACATGCCGATCAATGGCGATGGGCCATAAAAAATCAGGAGAATGGAATTGATCTTTATGAACCGATACCAAGGGATAGGGATCAGGCGTTTTCTGACTTTGATGGCTTTACGCTGGGCGTTCTGACAACATTGAACCCGCCATTACGGTTCATGCAACGGTATGACAAAACCTATAATGCCGTCAAGTGGTTCAACGATGCGGGCGACGATGTAGATATGGCCGTTTTGATGAACCATAACCAAGAGGATTGGTTGCGGGAGGCAAGATTTATAAAACAAAATTTAACGGGGGACATCATAGAAAAAGCTTTTACAAATATTCCTAAAGAAATGGACCAAACGAAATTGGCCAAAATAAAACAGGCGATGAAAGGTAGATTGGACCACGTAGAGGAGAATGCCTTAGCGCTTTATGAGAATCTGAGGTCCACTGTACTTGTCGT
>CBDULZ010000228.1:0-2466 GCA_965368185.1 uncultured Kriegella sp. | reverse complement strand
ACCGTAGCGGAAAATGTTGATTCAGAAGTGACGGATGAAACGACTGACGTTGAAGAAACTACCACGGAAGAGGAGTCCGAAACAATTGACGATTCTTTTACCTATACGACCGAAACAGAAAATGAAGACGGGACGGTTACTACCGAAACCGGTGAAGTTACGGTTACCGTCACCAATGATGAAGAGCCGGAAGAGGATACGAGCGTACCCCAAGGAAATTTAAGTAAGAACTATGGAGAACTAAAAGCTTTTCCGACAGCGCAAGGTTTTGGTAAGTATGCCACCGGAGGTCGCGGAGGCTATATTGTAAAGGTTACAAATCTAAATGATAGCGGAGCCGGAAGTTTAAGGGAGGCTTTAAAAATGACAGGTACAAGAACCATTGTTTTCACGGTTGGAGGTACTATCAATTGCTCAACATATCTAGATATACCTTACAAATCTGGAAACGTTACCATAGCTGGTCAAACAGCACCTGGAGATGGAATACTTATCAAAGGAGCTGAACTGCGTATCAGTGCTTCCAATGTCATCGTCAGATACTTGAAAATAAGACCGGGCTTAGGTACTTCAGGTAGTAATGAGGATGGAATAAATATTTCTGCGTACAACGGTACCCATATTGAAAATATTATTGTCGACCACTGTAGTATAAGTTGGGTGCGAGATGAGAACTTTGCCCTTGTGGGCGGTTTTTCAGGATCCACCATTAAAAAGGTAACACTTCAAAATTCCGTGATATCGGAAAGTGGTTTCGGAGCACTTAACTATAAAAGAACTTCAAATGTTTCTTATTATGGGAACTTTTTTGCCCATAATGGTGAACGAAATATCAGATCGAACAACCCGTTATCCGATCAGCTTGAGTTTGAAATGCTAAACAATATCGTTTATGGATCTACTTGGTTTACCAACCCGAGCTTAGGCACTAAATTTTCTGTGGTAAACAATAAATATAAATCATCTAGGGAAGTTTCGGTGCGTGCGGGAGCTTTGGTTAACGGAGAAAATGACGGAACGGGTAGTGCTGGTAATACACATGCTTATATTGAAGGAAATGTTAATCCCGAAGGACGGCCCCAATGGTCATCTAACTTAAGTTCCTATATTCGGTCTAGTGCTTTTGCAAGCTCCGGAACAAGTGTCATATCGGCAAGTGACTTGGAAAATAAATTGTTACCAGGTGTAGGAGCTAGTTTTCCTTCGCGAGATGCTGTCGACACAAGATTGGTCAATCAGTACAATGCAGGAAATGGTGGATTGAATGGTTCAGGCTCTTATCCATCGATGTCTAACACCTCCCGGTCCTCTGGCTATGATAGCGATGGTGATGGTATGGCCGATGAATGGGAACAATCGATGGGTCTTGATTCGAATGATTCAAGTGACGCAGCTAAGGACCGAAACGGAGATGGCTATACCAATTTGGAAGACTTCTTGAATGACGAAGTTGATTTTTAAATTAACAGAAATAAATTAACCCCCACCTACTTTTGTGCAAAAAGCCCCGGCAGAGTTTTTCGGGGCTTTTTTCGTCGTGTATTTTAGATAAAATCGTTTACTTCAATTTTATAATTTTCTTGATCGTATTTTCATCTTTGTCGCTTCGTGCAATTTCAACCACATAGATGCCTTGGCTTAACATTGAAACATCGATTTCGGGTTCCGTGGCGTGATCGGCGGGTACCGTATTTTGAAGTATAAGCTTTCCATAAATATCATAGAAACTGAGAAAGATAACCTCATTCATATAATTTCGAAGATCAAATCTCAATTTTCCATCCGTAGTGGGGTTGGGGTAAACCTTAACATCTTCCAATTTTGCATCGGGATCTGGATCGACCCCATCTTCTTCAACGACAACGGTTAGTTGGGCGGTACAACCGTCCTCCGATGTGAGCGTGTAAATTCCTCCTTGGGCTAATGTCAAAGCCCCCAAATCAAGTATACCGTTATTGATAGAATTATCAGGCCGTGTGATTGTAAAATTAATATCCGTTTGAACAAGTCCAATAATCAAAGGAGTGCTTTCAGGAACAGTAATAGTTGCGTTGCCACTTCCTACCTCACCATTAATAGTGTATTGGGGTGTAAAAGTACCAGCGGGACAGTCTTCCACTTCCTCAACAATTACAGTAAGTTGGGCGCTACAATCTCCATCCGAGGTAAAAATGTAGTCTCCGGCATTTTCCAATACTAGATTTCCTAAATCTAGAATTCCGTTTTGGACAGTATTATCGGGTCGAGTAACCGTAAAATTAACGCTCGTCTGCACCAGACCAAGAATCAAAGCAGTTCCCTCGGAAACGGTAATGGTCGTACTACCGCTTTCTGCCACACCATCTATGGTGTATTGTGGTGTGAAATTCTCTGGTGCACAAGGGTCTCCAACCACAATAGTAAGTGTTGCGCTACAGCCTTCTGCCGAAGTTAGAATGTATTCACCCGCCTGTTCCAAGGTGATAT
>CBDULZ010000227.1:0-2536 GCA_965368185.1 uncultured Kriegella sp. | reverse complement strand
CCGTGCCACATTACACTGAACAAAGCGCAAAACCTAGTGGCTATTTCAAATTATGGGTCAGGAACGTTTACGCTCTTAAAAACAAACGCGCAGGGTGAGCTTCTTGAAGAAGCGCAGGTTAGAAATCACAAAGGCAGTGGACCTGTATTGCCAGCACAAGCATCGGCCAGAGCCCATTATGCTACTTTTGGGGCCAATGACAGGTATGCATATGTCGTAGATTTAGGAATCGATAAAGTGTTGGCATATTCTGTTGATGCTAACGGCGAAATAGGCAGCGAACAAACCGCATTACAAATGGATCCAGGGGATGGCCCCCGTCATATGGTCTTTCACCCTTCAAAGGATATGGCATTTATTATAAACGAGCACTCCAATAGTGTTGTATCGGTTTCCGTGAATCACGACACCGGTACTTTTACCCGTATTGACAAAAAAAGCACACTACCCGAAAATTACACAGACCCTAGTTTCTGCGCCGATATACATATCAGTGCTGACGGTAAATTTCTATATGGTTCGAATCGTGGACATAACAGTATTGCCGTTTTTTCCGTTTCAGATGATGGCACACTCGATTTGATAGATAACGTATCAGTATCAGGTGATTGGCCACGCCACTTCGCCTTATCACCGAACGGAGATCATATGCTCGTTGCCAATCAAAAATCGAACAACATAACCGTGTTTAAAATTGATGCCAAAACTGGTACACCAACCTATACCGGACAAGAAATAGCGCTTTCGATGCCCGTCTGTTTGAAATTTTGAAGCCCTCTACCCCAATTTACAAAGATTGGACTAGCTAGCGATAAAAGTTCATTTCATCCATATATTTCCAAACGGCATGGGGTAATAACGGTTTAACGTTCTTACCCAACTTATGGTTTTTTCGGATAAAGGTTGAAGAAATCTCCATAATGGGCGCGTCAACCCTGTGAATTTTCGGATGGTCTTTAAAACGATGCTCAACCTCCCCTTTTGATATTCTAGGATAGATATAAAGATCATGGTTTTCCAAGATGGCCCCATAGTTCTTCCATTTATGGAAGCTTTTTAAATTGTCTTCCCCCATAATTAGGCAAAACCTATATTCCACTCCATATTGTTCGGTTAGGTGTACCAAAGTATGAGCCGTATAGTTCGGTTGGGGCAAATCAAATTCTACTTTCGAGGGCTTTAGTTTCTCATATGCTGCGGTAGCTTCATAGACCATTTGATAGCGGTGGTTATTGTTGAGCAAAGATTGTTTGGTCTTAAAGGGGCTCTGCGGCGTAATTATGAACCACACCTCATCCAAGTCGGAAAACTCGACCATATGATTCGCAATAATCAAATGCCCCACGTGAATGGGATTAAAAGTTCCGAAATAGAGTCCTACTTGTTTCACAGCTACTGTTCCTTTACCTCAGCACCTACAAAATCCGCCACAAGCTCATGAGCCTCTTTTAAGGCCGTATCCAAATCATAATTTTTAATGATGGTATCGAACTGGGGTGCGGTCGCCATTTCCACAGAGGCTTTGGCGACTCGCATGTTTATCTTGTCTTCACTCTCCGTACTGCGTTTCTTCAATCGTATTTTGAGCTCATCGACACTCGGTGGCTTTACGAAAACCGCTAAGGTTTCTTTGGGAAACTTCTTTTTAATCCGAAGTCCGCCAACAACATCGATATCGAAAATTACGTTCTTCCCTTCTGCCCAAAGGCGTTCGACTTCACGTTTTAGGGTTCCATAAAAGTTGTCGCGATATACCTCTTCCCACTCCAAAAAGTCATCACTTTTAATATGATTCTTGAACTCGGAAACGGTCATAAAATAATAGTGCTCGCCATTTTTCTCCTTCATTCTCCGAGGGCGCGATGTGGCCGAGACCGAAAAGGCCAAATTCAACTCGGGCTGCTCCAAAAGGTAACGTACTATAGTCGTCTTACCGCTGCCGGAAGGTGCCGAAAATATAATAAGTTTTCCTCCTTTGCTCATAATACGTTTAACATTTGTTCTTTGATCTTTTCCAATTCGTCTTTCATCTGAACTACCAATTGTTGCATTGGGGCGTAATTGGCCTTGGAACCAATCGTATTGATTTCCCTACCGATTTCCTGAGATATAAAACCTAACTTCTTGCCATTGGAATCGTCAGACTGAAGCGTACTTTCAAAATAATCTAAGTGATTGTTGAGCCGCACCTTTTCTTCGGTAATATCATACTTTTCCAAATAGTATATAAGTTCCTGCTCAAAACGATTGGCATCAACTTCTACTTTCAAATCTGCCACGGCCTTCTCCAATCGCGCGCGAACATCTGTGTGTCTCTCGGGATCCATTTGCGCTACTTTTTCAAGCAAAACCTTCAAGTTCGCAATACGTTCTAAAAAATCTTTTTCAAGAACGTAACCCTCTTCCGATCGAAACACGTTGATTTCTGTCAGTGCCTCTTTTAGTGCCAACTGAATCGACTTATATTCTTCTTCATCAATATCTTCCCGCTCGGTTTTCATGGCATCGGGCATACGCAGCGCCATTTCCAATAATC
>CBDULZ010000226.1:0-2560 GCA_965368185.1 uncultured Kriegella sp. | reverse complement strand
GGTCGTTTCCCAAAAGACCATTTCCAATAGTTAAAATCGTCATTTTCGGCATAGACGTTATGTAGTAATAAGGTTTTGGTCGGGCTACCGTCGGTATTGGGGTAGCCTCGTTCCGGGTTTCCGACCGGCCAACGGTCCGTTTCAAAGTTTTGCAAATAGAGCATGCTGTCGCGCACAATGCCTCGGATGGGGTAGCCTTGATCATGGGGCCGCCCCACATCATGGCGTTCCTTGCCGATAAGTACATGGTCTCGCTTCGAATTGACAATACCATCCTTTTCCGAAAACAAAATATCGGTAAAACTAAGGCCGGTAATGGGCTGCATGTCATTTTTTTCCATGGGTACTTTGGCAACTTCCAAAAAGGTAGGGGCAAAATCGATAAAACTGATAAAGTCACCGATTGTTCTGCCGGGGTGTTCTATGCCATCGGCCCACATTACGGCTAAAGGCAAATGGTTCGAATATTCGTATTCCTGACCCTTTATTCGCGGGAAGGGCATTCCGTTATCAGAGGTAACGACAATAAGGGTATTGTTCAATTCGCCACGCGCTTCCAAATTTTGGAGCATTTCCCCCAATTGCTGATCAAAATATTCGATTTCAAAGGCATAATCGAGCAAATCGGTCTTTACAGAATCAACGGCGGGCCAGAAATCATAAACGTCCGTATCGGGAATATCACTGAGCGACTTGCCGCCTTTGGCGATGCCCGAACCGTATTCATAGGCCCGGTGCGGCTCGATTCCGCCATACCAAAAGAAAAAGGGTTTGTCTTCTTTTTGCTGCAAGAAGGCATCAAAATTGGCGGCATAATCGACGTTGCTGATTTTTGGTGTGGGCGGGGTGGTCTTTATTTCGCTAAAGGCTTTGACCAGCAATTCCCTTTTGCTTCCGTCTTCGTGTTTTGCTATACCCGGGGCCCAACCTTTACCGGTATAGCCTACGGTATACCCGTTTTCCGCCAAAGTCTCTGTAAACACCTTGAATTTGGTTGGGAAAACGGGCCAGTGGTTCGCGGCTTCCTCCAACTGCCAGGAATTTCTACCGGTTAAAATATTGGAGCGGGAGGGCGCGCATTTTGCATTGGCCGTATACGCTCGATTAAAAAGTAAGCCGTTTGCTGCCACCCGATCAAAGTTGGGTGTATCGACCCAAGAACAGCCATAGGCGCTCATATGCATATAGGTGGCATCGTCCATGATGGCAAATAAAATGTTCGGTCTTTCGCTTACTTTTTCTTTTTCCGACCCCTTACAGCCCAAAAAGGTGAGAACAAGGCAAAAAAGCGGTACTAGGTTACGTTTTATCATGGTTTTATTTAAATATAGGATTGGTCTTAAGCACAATAAACTACTCATATAAGCGTAGGCGGTTTTTTAGGCGAGTCATTTCTTGCTGCATGGTTTCCATACGGTTTAAAAGTTGGGTAATCACCTCGATACCTTCCAAATTGATATCCAAATCGAAATACAATCGTACAACTTTTTCCACTTTGGGCAGCTCTTCCTCAGGAATATACTGAACGTTATTTTCCTCTACGATTTCTACAAGTCCATACGATTTGAGCTTTACCACCAAGGTTTGTGATATATCATGACTTGTACAAAAATCGGTTACACTAATAAGATTTCGAAGTACCATACGCTGTTATTTTTTAATGGCCGCTAATTCTTTAAAAAGTTCTTTCTCCCGAGCGCTCAGGTTCGATGGGGTTTTTAGGGTATAGGTGATAAACAGATTCCCGAATTGTCCTTCTTTTTTGTATAATGGAAATCCTTTCCCCTTTAGTTTAACTGTCGTGCCGTTTTGGGTCTCGGGTTTGACCTTGAGCTTGGCCTTGCCGTCAAAGGTGTCTACGGTTATTTCGCCTCCTAGTACGGCCGTATAAATATCAAGGTCGATGTTCTTGTATAGGTTGCTCCCATCTCTTTTAAATGGGGTATTGTTTTCTATGGAAAAGGTGATATAGAGGTCTCCTTTCGGTCCGCCGTTTCTACCCGGTCCGCCGTGCCCCTTTATTTTTATGGTTTGTCCGTTCTCTATTCCTGCTGGAATGGTGATGCGAATATTCTTTCCGTTAACGGTAAGCGTCTGTTTTTGGGTTTGATAGGCATCACGAAGCGATAGCCGGAGTTCGGCATTAAAATCTTGCCCTCTAAATTTTACTTGCCTGCCCTGAGAAAACCCACCACCTCCAGCGCCACCGAACATCGATTCGAAGAAGTCTGAAAAGTCATGGCCTCCAAAATCTCCGGAATACTGTTGGCCTCCGCTAGGCCTAGAGCGTTGTTGCGACTGTCGGGCCTGCTCGAAGGCTTCGGCATGCTCCCAATCTTTGCCATACTTGTCGTACTTTTTTCTTTTTTCGGGGTCCCCCAATACTTCATTGGCTTCATTTACCTCTTTGAATTTTTTTTCGGCAGTTGCGTCATTTGGGTTTACGTCGGGGTGGTATTTTCGGGCCATTTTGCGATAGGCCTTTTTTATGTCTTTCTCGGAAGCGTTCTTTGAAACTCCCAATACTTTGTAGTAATCAATATATTCCACGCTCAAAATT
>CBDULZ010000225.1:0-2642 GCA_965368185.1 uncultured Kriegella sp. | reverse complement strand
TTCATTCAATTGATAGGCCAGTGACAATCGCGGTTCGAAATTACCAAAGCGCTTGATGGCATCCCCTTTGTCGTAGTCGGTCTCCCCTACCTCGGTTCCAC
This sequence comes from uncultured Kriegella sp., assembly GCA_965368185.1. Lineage (GTDB taxonomy): Bacteria > Bacteroidota > Bacteroidia > Flavobacteriales > Flavobacteriaceae > Kriegella. The sequence goes on along the minus strand of CBDULZ010000225.1, from coordinate 2,541 downwards.
GTTCATAGATTCCCAAAACCGTATTGTACACTACGGGCTGGTTATTGGCATAGTCAACCATCGCCTGACCTCCCAACCGTGAGAATGCACTATATCGCAGGCCGTATTGTGCCGTCAATTTATTGGTTAGTTTGTGTTCGGCATTGACGTACAGTCCACTTTCTAATGCCTTTTTACGATCTAGGGTCATTGGGTTGACAGCCGAAGCTTCGGAGGTAGGTCTGATCTGTCCCGGATCAAAATCATAATAAATACTACTGGCACCAAAGTCGAGTTTAAAGTTGTTACTGAAATAGTATTTCAGGTCATATTTCAAATTGTAATTACTGATTGACGAAACCCAATCAAACTCAGCTGCCGTAATCCCCAAATCGTAATCATATTTGCTGACGACTGCCGATAAATTCGAAAATAGCCGTTCATTAAAAATATGATTCCAGCGCAGGTTGCCCGTCGAATTACCATAACTACTATTAAAACTTTCACCCAGTTTAAAAGCATCCCTCCCAAAATATCCGGATAGAAAAAGTTTGTTGTTTTGATCGAGGTTGTAATTGGCTTTTAAATTCAGGTCGTAAAAGCTTACGCTATTATCTTCGCCCGCCGCTTGTAACAGAATGTCGGCATACGAACGACGTCCTGCTATTAAAAACGAACCCTTTTCTTTGAATAAGGGGCCTTCAACCGCGACACGGCTTGAAATAATACCAATGCCCCCGGTGGCTGCAAACCGCTTGCTGTTACCATCTTTTTGGCGTACATCTAGAACGGAAGATACCCTACCACCAAAACGGGCAGGAATGCCCCCTTTGTACAATTTGACATCTTTTATCGCATCGGCATTAAAGACCGAAAAGAAGCCGAACATATGCGAGGTATTGTAAATAATCGCCTCATCAAGCAAAACCAAGTTTTGATCTCCGGCACCACCTCGCACATGAAACCCTCCGGTTCCTTCACCGTTGTTGGTGACCCCCGGTAGCATTTGTAGGGACTTTAAAATATCGACCTCCCCTAGAACCACTGGCATCTGTTTTACGGTAGCAATATTCATTTTGGCCACACTCATTTCCGGTTTTCTCAAACTCGCCCGTTCAGGTTCATCGGCAGTCACTACCACCTCTTCAAGTTCAGTGGAGAATTCAGAGATTTCAAAATCGAGTTTCTGATTACTTTTAAGTGTTACTTCTTGATTGATTTCAGAAAACCCTACATACGAAATAGTTAAGGTATAGTCTCCTTCAGGGGCCGTAAGGGAGTAAAAGCCATATTCGTTGGTGACCACTCCAATGGTTGTACCCTTTAAAAAAACGGAAGCACCAAAAAGGGTCTCCCCATTACTTTGGTCGGTAATGGTACCGTTTAGCGTATAGCTTGTTTGTGCCATGGTAGCCATACTAAATAAAAATATAATCGACCAAAGGCCTAACCCCAAGGGCTTTTGAAAATTTGTTTGTATGCGCATTGAGTGTTGGTTTAAGATGTTGTCTTTTAATTTCTCCTCCAAAGACAACGGCAAAAATAAAAGGTTGCATAGACCGACTCTTCTATTTGTGAAAAGTTTACCATTCGCCAGTACATTGCTAAAAAATAGGGTTGGGAATAGGGGTTAGGTAGCGCATCTACAAGACCCAATTGTTGTAATAATCATTGAGTTTTTGGCAAGGTGTAGGGTTTTTCAACTAGTGGTAAATCAGTATATTTGAAGTAATTGCAAAGCAGAATTATAGTAACTTGATACGATCTTCGCTTGTTGCCGGCCATTGAAATGTGCATCATGGAAGATTGCAACCTACCAAATCAGAAATAAATACCTTAAAGAAAAAGATGAGCAAAATAATATGCGACAGCGGAATATCGCTCGACGGATTTTTCGCGGGTGATAATAGAAGTCCAAACAACCCAATGGGTGGGGTTTCACCAAAAATCCACAAGTGGATGTTCAAACAAAAAGCATTTTGGAAAAACATCAATATGGAAGGTGGTGAAGAATACGGTGCAGACAGCAAATTAATTGATGATGCTTTTGCAAGAACAGGTTCTTACATTATGGGAAAACGAATGTTTGAAGAAGGCGAAGTCCATTGGGCAGAAAATTTATACAAAGCGGATGTTTATGTTCTGACACACGAAATACGGGAACCTTGGGTTCAAAAAGGGACAACAACTTTTTATTTTATCAATGACGGAATACAAAGTGCATTGGAAAAAGCAAGGCACTCAGCCAAAGGAAAAGACATAAGAATACAAGGCGGAGCACAAACTATTCAACAATTTCTAAATGCTGGGCTCGTTGACGAGTTTTTCATTCACATTGCCCCGGTTTTTTTAGGAAGTGGGATCCGGCTCTTTGACGGTATTGATGCAGACAAATATGATATTCAAATTGTTGAAGTAATACCATCAGATTTAACAACACATTTGAGATACAAACTGACGAAGAAATGAACTATTCACATAAAGAAATAGCAAAATCATTCGCTGATGGGAATTTTGAATTGACTGACTTACCAAAGTGCCAGAAATTTATAGATTAAAACA
>CBDULZ010000224.1:0-2715 GCA_965368185.1 uncultured Kriegella sp. | reverse complement strand
AAATTTGATGTAGTTCTTCCAGTTTTTCTGCGGAAGTGTCCAACACCATAATATTACTTTTTTTTAGCAGTTTTGATTTTGTCATGCCTTCGGCATAGGTAAGCCCCATATTTCCGGCCCCTATTACAAGTACTTTCATATTGATTTTTTAAAATTCAGATGTAATTGATAACGTCTGTTCGTATTATTTAAGGAAAATCGTGAATCTTCGATTTTGGGAAACAGCATTTTCATACAAATCTTTCCCATACCTAAAAACATCTTGAAACCATTTGCCAAATGGTTGGAATTATTCCGGTTTTCAAAAAGATTTTTGGTACAAAACAATCGTTCGAACACGATAAAATTGTAGTTGATAGATTAGATAAAAAGTACGCAGTCTGCACAATCTTTTACCTCGCCATAATAAGTTTCCCGATATTTATGAAGGGTTCTAATCGGCAAACCAAAAAGACATTGTTTTATGTACGTGACTCTGGTGGTTAGATGCCCCATATTTTTGCTATAGCGTTTTTCTGTTTTTGTTTTTCTTTTAATTCGTAAAAATTGCATAAAATTTGTTTGCGCAAAACATAAGATATCATGACCCAAAACCAAGAAAATGATGTTAACATTTTGTTATTTTGGGATAGAAGTGCTACTATAACGTTTTAGAGATTACATTTTTGGCAGGCGAACTTATTTAGCAACGAAGAATTACTTACATTGGCTCATTCCCTTTTACAAAACCAAGGATGTCTTCACCGGTTAATTGTTCAACTTGGTCCGTAATTTTTTCAATGGGCCATAGGCCCTTTGGCAATAAAACCTCTTAAATAGCCTGTTCCCCATGTCAATAAGACAGTTCCTTTATCCATCATTACGATTACTTTTTGCCTTATTTAAACTTTTTAAATGAGAGAGTACTTGAATCATAAAGACCACATGTTTTTTTTGGTAAGCGATTTGATTAAAGGTTCCGGTGAGATAGACATCCATTTCAGGACAGTAGTACATGAAGGCGCCCGATGAGCCCGAATGTCCGATAAGTGTATACCTATGGAGTACGGGGTATAACTTCTTTAACTCAAATTTACGCAGACCGTAGCCATACTTTAAACCAAACGATTCATTCGTCCATTTTTGCATCTGCCGCAAACTGCCTTTGGAAAGTAATGTACCTTCATTTAGCCCTTTATGAAATTTAAGAAGGTCTTTTGAGGTAGTTACCAATCCGCCGCCGCCCCAATCGGCACTTAAACTTCTAAAATGACCGACTTCAATGTCGTCTACATAAAACTCAGCCACCGCACCCGTCGTAGTCGTATCAATGGGTTTCGAATGAAGGTTCATATAGGTATGTTCCATCTTTAAGGGTTCAATGATTTTTTCAAAAAGTGCTTCGTGAAGCTTCTTGCCCGTCAGTTCTTCAATCAATAGCCCAAGCAATACATATTCGGTATCGGAATAGTGATAGCCTTTTCCCGGTGGGAAATGGGGTGTTAATTTTGATTTGGCAAAATCGATGGTTTCTTTCGGTGTCCAAATTTTATCGGTATCGGCGAACAGCAATTCCATGAATTTTGGACCACTTTTTGGGGCATCCTCAAAATAATCAGGAATCCCCGAGGTATGTTGTAACAATTGCTTGATTCGTACTTCCTTTGAATAATCGACACCTCGATAACGATGTATGCCATTTATACTATTTGAGGACAGGTATTCGGCCAATCGGTCGTCTACATCCAACTTACCTGCTTCCTGCAATTGCATAATCAAAGTTGCCGTAAAAGTTTTGGCAATACTTGTTGAGAGAAACGGATTTTTTACACTTACGGGAGTACCGTCGCTAAAGTTTCCCCCGACATAGTTCCATTCCATATCAAGTTTATCGGAATATACGGTGAGAAAGGCATTGTGTACATTTTTGCGTTGTACTTCCTTTTTGAACAACGAATCTATTTTGTTCTGAACCCGTTCTTTTTGTTGGCCATATGACAAACTGCTGCTAAATAACGTAAAGAGCATAATGGTGACATTTTTAAAGTTCATGATACTGTAATTCTATAGATGGTTTTGTGTTAATCGGACTAATACGGCCTTATTTGTTGTTGAGTCCGAGTTTTTCGATTCTATGCAGCCAATCTTGCCTGAATTCACCGGTCGATAACCGTATGGGGCCGATAGCCGTAATTTTTACTTTTCTTACCCCGACAAACTGCATTGTCAGTTTCTTCATGGCCTTATGACTCGGACTTCCGTACACCCATTTGTAATACCAAGCCGGTTGATCCAGCGTACATATCAATCGCGCTGTTTTTCCCGTAAGGTATTTGTCCCACCAGACAGAACCTTCACGTTTTTTAAAAGCAAATCCAGGGAGAAAAACCCTATCGATAAAGCCTTTCATCAATGCTGGAACAGAACCCCACCAAACAGGATACACCCAGACCAAATGCTCAGCCCATTTTATTTTCTCTTGGGCATCGAGCAAGTCGGGTTCGAGCGCCGTTCTTTTTCTATAACCGAATTTTAGATTCGGGTCGAATCGTAGTTCCGCAATTTTCAGCTCTTTTACGGCGGCACCCGATTGAATGGCACCGGCCTTATATACTTCGAAAATGCTGTGATTAAAACTTTTTTTATCGGGATGTCCGTTAATAATCAGAATTTTTTTCATCGTATTCATTGTAAGTTCGTAGCAAAGTCGGTGCGTCGCTCTTTGAAACTAAAATA
>CBDULZ010000223.1:0-2817 GCA_965368185.1 uncultured Kriegella sp. | reverse complement strand
TCCGTTAACATCGCCATAGTTAAACCAGACACCCACATGATGGGGGTGGTCAACACGCTCTCCTACAGATGGTTCCAAAGGAAATTTTCTCGTGATTTTTGTGCCTTGAGGTGTTATTAATGGATACAATACCGGTTTTTTGATGTTCTTAGGATAGATATACGAGGTAAAATGCTTTCCGTCGATCATCACATCTACACTTCTGTCGGCTTCGTTCGAAACGAGTTGTATTCTTTTACTGGCAGGTTCGGCTTCACTCATAGTCGATGCTTCTTTTTTAGCTCCGTCTTTACAGGAACCCATAACCATGGCTACGGCCATTAAACTAATACCGGCACCCTTTAATTTTGAAAAAATAGTACTACACATAGTAAATTGATATATGAACAATTAATAATTGAACCAGAGCTTAACTACGTCTGGATAAAAAATACAAACAAACCTATTTAATGGCTCCTATCCCGATATTACGGAAACTTATAGTCATATCCTTTCCAGGATGTAACTGCAAACCGATCGGACCTTCTTTAAGGGCATCTTCCGACTCATATTGCATTACCTCTTGTCCGTTAAGCCAAACCGTATACATATTACCGACCGCTTTGACCTTCATGGTATTCCAATCTTTTAGTTTTAGCAGTTTGGCGACATCTTTCGCCTCGACAGGATATCCCTTTCCAGGAATATAGGGCGATCCGGTCATGTCTCTTTTTAAAGACCCCGAAATTCCTATTTGAATTTGTTGTTTTTCGGTACGAATAAATATACCGGAGTCAATCGTGCCTTCACCAAATAAAAAATCGGCCTCTATCACGAAATCGCCATATACTTTTTTAGTCCATAAAATTGATCCTTTTTGCTCCGGTCCGCTTTTTGCGACTAAAAGTCCGTCTTGAACGCTCCACCAAGTGTTATTCTCTGGGGCCACCCATCCTTTAAGGTTTTTACCGTTAAATGCTTTTTTCAGTTTCGGTTCTTGTGCCGTGACATTCTGAAGTGACCATACCACAAAAAGTATGGCAATACTGCTTTTTAAATTCATTTTTTAAGTGTTGTTTTTCTAAGAGCATGAAAATATAAAAATTATTGCAACATCTTATGCAACTCCCATTTTAATTACAAATGGATTGATCCAAAACTGTATCGAGCACCATACCCTATTTCCATATTCTTTATCTTTAATGCAAAATCGTCTTTATGATCGTTATCGATTCACTCGTTGATTTCTTTCTAGAAACCCGAAAACATACCGAAAAAATTTGTGAACCGCTCGAAATCGAAGATTATGTGGTTCAACCCATCGTAGATGTTTCACCGCCCAAATGGCATTTAGGCCACTCCACTTGGTTTTTTGAGGAATTCATTCTGAAGCCCTACGCCAAAAACTACACTATTTTTAATGAAGATTTCTCCTTTGTTTTTAATAGCTATTACGAAACGGTAGGCAAGCGTGTCGTACGTTCGGATCGAGGCAACCTTTCGCGACCTTCGGTGGAAAAAGTGTATGAATATCGAAACCATGTGACAACAGCCATTGCATCATTTTTTGAAGAAAATCAAAATGAAATACTCTTGGGATTGCTGGAAATAGGCATTCATCATGAAAAGCAACATCAAGAATTGCTCTTGACCGATATCAAATATATTTTAGGGAACAACCCTTTGCTGCCGGCCTATTCGAATACTATTGAAACACATCAGAACGAAATTCAGCAACAGCAATGGATACCAATAGTGGAAGGTATTTATGAAATCGGACACAATTCCAATGATTTTTGCTATGATAATGAATTAGGCAGACATAAAGTATACCTGCAATCGTATCTGATTTCAAACAAATTGGTCACCAATGAAGAATATATTGAGTTTATCAATGCCGCAGGGTATACAAAATTTGACTTATGGCATGCCGAAGGTTGGGACTGGATAAACCAAAACCATATTTCAGCTCCTTTATATTGGCATAAAATTGATAATAAATGGCACCATTACACCTTAAAAGGATTACGGGAGGTGCCCATGAACACCCCTGTAACCCATATTTCCTATTATGAAGCCTTTGCTTTTGCCCAATGGAAAGGGTGTCGGCTGCCCACAGAATTCGAGTGGGAAACGGCCCAACAACATTTTCCTTGGGGGCAACGCTGGGAATGGACCGAAAGTGCCTATTTGCCCTATCCCAACTACAAAAAAGCTGATGGCGCATTAGGGGAATACAATGGTAAATTTATGGTCAATCAAAAAGTACTTCGAGGCGGTTCGGTCGCTACACCTGAAAGACATACCAGACCCACGTATCGCAATTTCTTTCAAACAAATTTAAGATGGCAATTTACCGGATTAAGGTTAGCCAAATAATTACGACTTACGCCATATGCAACATACACTAGATACTATTTTTGAGACTCCTTTTGAAGAAGAAGTATACCGGGGTCTAACAGATTTTCCCAAACATTTATCCTCTAAATATTTTTACGACAAGAAGGGGGATAAGCTGTTTCAAGATATCATGAACATGCCCGAATATTACCTTACCGACCGTGAATATGAGATCCTCGAAACACACAAGGAAAAAATTGCGCAGCTATTTTCCTCACAGAAAAAGGCCTTTAACCTTATTGAGATGGGTGCTGGTGATGGCAAAAAGACAAAAATACTTCTGAAACATCTTGCCGATCGTAAGATTCAGTTCAAATACCAACCTATTGATATTAGTCAGAACGTTTTGGATCAGCTTGAAGAATCGATCCGTAAAGAACTACCCGGAATTAATGTCGAAACGCGACAGGGGACGTATTTCGAAACACTGGAAAAAAT
>CBDULZ010000222.1:0-2853 GCA_965368185.1 uncultured Kriegella sp. | reverse complement strand
ATATAAGATGGTTGGGGAAGTCTTTTACTTCCTCACAGCAAATCTGTTCCATAACTTGTTGCAACTCTCTTTTTAGTAGGGAAATGGTGTGATTCCCTCCTTTTTCACCCAATGCCGCAACACCATACATAAACGACCTACCCATAAAAGTAAATTTTGCGCCGCTGGCCAAAGTTCTCGCCACATCAGGACCTGAGCGCAATCCACTATCCATCATTACAGTCAGTTTATCTCCGTAGGCTTTTGCTATTCTGGATAAAGGTTTTATGGTAGACTCACCTGCATCCAACTGACGTCCTCCATGGTTTGATACGATAATACCGTCTAGGCCGAGTTTAACCGCCTTTTCAGCATCAGCCTCGTTGGCAACACCTTTAAGCACCAACTTACCCTTCCACATATCACGTATTGGCTTGATCTTTTCCTCGTTTAAACGACCTGAAAAAGTATCGTCCATGAATTTCCCCAATTGCCGTAAATCCAAATTCTTGGGCATGTATGGTTTTAGGGTCGCAAAATTCGGTTGACCGTGCACAAGGGTTTTTAAGGCCCATTCCGGTTTCCCCAATATCTGCAGTATATTCTTGACCGACATTTTTGGGGGCATGGCCAAGCCATTTCTAATATCCCGAGGTCTAAAACCAAAAGTAGGAACATCACAAAGTATAACCAGCACTGGGCATTCTGCAGATGCCGCCCTATTGATAATATCATCACGCAACCTGTTCTCGGTCGGGTGGTACAATTGAAACCAAGCCTGACCCTCGGTTATTTCCGCTATTCGTTCGATACTGCTGGTAGTCACCGTACTCAGTATAAAAGGAACGTTATGTTCGAACGCCGCCTTTGCTAATATTTCAGGAGCGTTGGGCCACATCAACCCTTGCAGACCGACCGGGGCAATACCAAAGGGTGCGTCATAGGTATGCCCGAACAACTCCGTTTTCATGTTTGACCCGGTATGTTTACTTAAATAATAGGGTAAGAGTTCTACATCCCGTATTTCAGCCGTGTTCTTATGAAGATTTACGTCTTCGTTACAACCACCATCTAAATACTCAAAAGCGAATTTTGGGATTTTTTTTTGTGCTTTCTGGCGCAAATCGGTGACAGATGGGTATTTGTCGTTAATTTTCAAGTTCATAATACTTCCTTTTTTTTGCGCCCAACGTACTTTCGTACACAATGGCTACCCTTCTCTAAGCTTTATAGGCTTTTGCCTCTTGTCGTGAAGTTCCCAAACCTTCGATACCCAACTCGACCACATCACCAGCTTTCAAATACTTTGGAGGATTGAATCCTAACCCCACTCCAAAAGGAGTTCCGGTAGAAATGATGTCTCCCGGCAAAAGGGTCATAAATTGACTGATGTAACTTACAACTTCTTGAACATTAAAAATAAAATCGGAAGTCGAGCTATGCTGTACGGTCTCCCCGTTCAGCTTCAACCAAAGATCCAAAGCATTGGGATTCTCGATTTCGTCTGCCGTGGCAATAAATGGGCCTATCGGTGCAAATGTGTCACAACCTTTGCCTTTACACCACTGACCTTCTCTTTCAATCTGAAAAGCACGCTCACTATAATCGTTATGCAAAACATAGCCTGCAATATGATCAAAAGCATCAGCTTCGGAAACATATGAAGCCTTTTTGCCGATAACTATGGCAAGTTCGACTTCCCAGTCTGTCTTTTCGCTCCCTTTTGGGATAATCAAATCGTCATTGGGGCCCACAATTGCTGAGGTGGCCTTAAAAAATAGAACAGGCTCCTTCGGAATAGCCATACCGCTTTCTGCAGCATGTTGTGCGTAATTAAGACCCACACATACAATTTTTGAAGGGCGGGCCAAAGGCGAACCTAATCGAACATCATCAGAAACCACTGGACAATTTCTTTCGTTTTTTTCCAACCAATCACCTAACGTTTCTATTCCCCCGTTCCCAAAAAAATCTTCGTTATAATCTGTTATAAATTCAGAAACATCCAATCGTGTACCGTCTTCAAGTTGCACTCCTGGTCTTTCTTCTCCTACACTTCCAAATCGTATTAATTTCATTTTGTATTATTTTATCCGTTTAGCTTAATAAATCCGCCATCGATGGGGAAATCAGTACCTGTAACAAATGAGGCCTCGTCGGAACAGAGGTAAAGCGCAAGGTTGGCTATTTCCTCGGGCCTGGCCATTCGACCGATAGGCTGGGTTTTCGATAGTTTTTCGAACATCTCCTTTTCTTGTCCTGGATAATTTTTACTGATAAATCCATCAACAAAAGGGGTATGCACCCTACCTGGGGAAATGCTGTTGCACCGAATGCCGAAGTCTACATAGTCTTTGGCTACAGAATAAGTCATTGTAAGTACGGCTCCCTTAGTCATTGAATAAGCGAAGCGATCATTTATTCCGACCGATGAGGCGATGGAGGCCATATTGATTATAACCCCTCCCTTTTCCTTCATTGAAGCAATACACGCCCGCATACAATTGTACACTCCTTTAACATTCACATTGTACAATCGATCCAAATCTACGACTTCGGTCTGTTCCAAATTACCGATATGGGCAATTCCCGCATTATTGATTAGAATATCTATGGATTTACTGGCGGAAATCGATTCAACCGCCTTTTTGACATCATCTTCTTTTGCCACATTGCAATCATAGGCCTGTGCCTTACCGCCACTGGCTAAAATAGTGTCAACCGTATCTTTTGCATTACTCGCCTGTAGCTCTAAAATATGAACTGTAGCACCTTGCTCGGCCAGGACCAAACAAATGGCTCTTCCTATCCCACTACCGCCACCAGTAACTACTGCCGATTTATTCTTTAGATTAAATTTCATTTGCTACTTAT
>CBDULZ010000221.1:0-2908 GCA_965368185.1 uncultured Kriegella sp. | reverse complement strand
CTTTATGAAAAGTGACAGTTTGTTCTTTGGGATAATGGTAATATTTACATTCGCATTCGTTTATCCACAGCAGCAATCCGATCCAGCCTCAAAAACAATCAAAACACTTATAGTCGACGGTCAGAACAACCACGATCAGTGGCCCAAAATCACATATCTATTAAAAAGCCAAATGGAGGACACCGGGCTATTTACGGTCGATGTGGAACGCACGGCCTTTACATGGAAAGGCGATGACTTTTTAGAAGATTTTCGCATTGACGACCTCCCGAAAGGACAAAGTCTTGAAAAACCAAAACCAGATCCGGGTTATAGCCCTAATTTTTCAAATTACGATTTGGTCATTTGCAATTTCGGTTGGAATGCGGCCCCTTGGCCCGAAGAAACAAAAAAAAATCTTGAAACATTTATTGCTGACGGTGGTGGTTTGGTCGTATTTCACGCAGCAGATAATTCTTTTCCACAATGGGCAGCCTACAACAAAATGATCGGTCTTGGCGGCTGGGGCGACCGCACCGAAAAAGATGGCCCGTACGTTTATTACAACAATGAAAATGAATTGGTTCGCGATACTTCCGTAGGAAAAGCCGGTGCCCATGGACCACAAAGTGAATATCAAATTCAGGTACGTAAGGCAGATCACCCGATAACAAAAGGAATGCCATTAACCTGGATGCACACCAAAGACGAACTGTACAACAGTCTAAGGGGGCCTGCCGAAAACATGGAAGTTCTAGCCACGGCGTATTCCGATCCCGAAAAAAAGGGTACGGGCAGGCATGAACCAGCGCTGATGGCCTTAACTTATGGCAAGGGTAGAATATTCCATAATATCATGGGGCATGTAGACTACTCTGTGCAATGCGTCGGATTTTTAACAAGCATGCTTCGTGGAGCCGAATGGGCCGCAACGGGAAAGGTTGCCCAAGAAATTCCCACGGATTTTCCGACCGCTACCGAATCAAGCTCCCGCACTTTCGAAAAAAATTAAATGGAACTATCACTTAGCATTCCCGCTTTACTTTTTCCGGCCATTTCATTGACCATGTTGGCCTATAACGCTCGATATTTAGCCATTGCCGCACTTATTCGACAGTTACACCAAAAATTTCGGGAAACGGAATCTCAAGCTGTCGGACGACAAGTGCAGCAATTGCGAAGGCGATTGGCGATTATCAAAAACATGCAGGCTGTGGCCATTATCAGTTTTTTACTGGCCGTAATAACTATGTTTCTAATTTATGTGGAACTGAGGTTTTGGGCCAATTTGATATTCGGTGTTAGTTTGCTCGCTCTAATGATATCCTTAATTCTAAGTCTTATCGAGGTACAATTGTCTACAAAAGCACTATCCATTCAACTAAAAGATATGGATTCGCCCTGAACAATGACTGTTCTTTATTAAAGACTACTCGGTCGCTTTTTGTTTTGCCGTTTAAATACATAAGTTCTAATCGCAACGTTCATATGTTCCAAAATTTCGATTAGGTGCGTAAATGACTGCACAATGCCAGCAAGAAATCGAATAACAAACTAGTTGGTTTGTACAGGTTCTTGTTGCGCGCGTCAACAATTCTAAAAAAAGTACTATGCACTCCTGTATTTCCATACAACTTTTGATCATTGAGGTACTTTACCAACGTGAAAAAGTGCATCTCCCTGATTCACCACGGCCTGATGACTGATACAAATCACATAGGCATCAAAAGGGGCTCTTAATCTTTTTGTTTTTTTAGCATAGGTGTCGGAAACCATTCCAATAATCTGACCCTTTTTGATTTCACTCCCGTTGGTGACTTCTGGAACGAACATTCCTGCTGTTGGCGCCCGTAACCATTTTCGTTCAGAAAGGGAAATTGTACCATTTCGTTCGGTGTATCGGGGTTCGATTTTATCGACCATACCAAAATGCCCCAATACATTCATGATTCCCTGTATGCCTTCAGAAATGGAATAATCATCAAAGCGCATGCTTTCACCCGCTTCAAAAACAATTGTGGGTATGTTCATACGAAATGTTGCATTACGGAACGAGCCCCGTATCAACCTTGAAGGAAATGAAAAGGGCGCTGCGAATACCTCAGCCAAACTTTGACTCTTTTCGTCGCCCTTGGTATAGCGTACCTGAGGAAAATTATGATGCTGGCCTCCACCGGTGTGCAAATCGATACCAAAATCTATTTGTGGAAGAATTTGGGAAGTGTAATGATAGGCTATTCTACTTGCCATAGACCCCGATTTTGTCCCTGGAAAACTTCGATTGACATCTTTGCCGTCGGGTACATCCCTCGAAAAGTGGATAAACCCAAAAATATTCAGAATGGGTACCGCAATTACCGCTCCTCTTTCCAATTTAAAACGTTTCTCGTGCAACATGCGCCGTACAATTTCAACTCCGTTGACCTCATCGCCGTGCAACCCGGCCTGTACCAATAAGTTTGGCCCCGGTTTTTTTGCATTGAACACATATACCGGTATATCGATCAACGTACCAGTAGGGAGTCTATCGATACTGATTTGGAGTAATCTGGAATTCCCCGGGGAAACCGTTTCTCCCCCTATTACAATGTCATCACTTTTTCTTACCGACTGAACCTGCATACTGATTACACTTATGTTTCTATTTTTGTCTTCTCTTACTTTTACTGCCGTTACTTTCAACATACAATACGATTTCACGAGCCACGTTGACTCCCGTTGTGGCTTCGATCCCCTGCAAGCCGGGGGAGGCATTGACCTCGATAAGTAGCGGACCTTTTTTTGAGCGTATCAAGTCTACACCTGCTACGCCCAACCCAATATACTTTGTGGCATTCAATGCCATGTCCCTTTCTTTGTTTGACAACTTCACTTCTTCGGTATTCCCCCCACGATGCAGGTTCGACCTGAAATCATCTACGGCACTGCG
>CBDULZ010000220.1:0-2941 GCA_965368185.1 uncultured Kriegella sp. | reverse complement strand
AAGTGACTCTACAAAATCTCCCCGATATGGACTTTACACAATAATTTTTATTTCGGACTGATGGCGTTGCTCTGTTTTCGATTGTGCTTGGCTCATATAGTTATTAGGAACAAAATTATCTTCCTAGGCTGAGAAAGCTTCGGAAGGCATAGACCCTTTATAAAATAAAAGATGAATTTTGGTAGGTAGATTTGCATCCACCGGAGTCCTACGAGAGATAAAATACCCGAACCGTTATACAAACATTAAACGCCCTCCTTCGCTCGTCGCTTTGCACGCGCTTTGTAGGACATAAGTGGAACCGGAGGGATTACCTTCGTTTTTCCCTCTTTACCAATGTTGCAAATAAAATACTCATTGCCAAAGAGCAATGAGCATCTTAAATTCTTCAAAAATGTCGAAACCAGCTCCGCATTTTTTATACTTTAAGCTGCTGCGCATTTTTGAGTGTCGTGGAGCCGGAGGGATTCGAACCCTCGTCCAAACAAGCAATTACAATGCCTTCTACATGTTTAGTCTTCACTTGGTTTTCGATGCACGACCGACTGAAAACGGCCTATCGTACACTTATCTTCTTAAGATTTTGGTGGCGTTACCGAAGCCATAACACCCTTATGTTGACTTTTTTGGTGCTCCTAAATGAACCGCCGTCAACAAGGGCTGTTCAGGAACATCTCGCTTCTCTACCTAGTAGAGACGAGGCATTATCCTACTATAATTCGGATTATGCGGCAAGAGCGTAATTATTATCGCCAATTAAAAGTGTGAAATATGAGATTAACGAGCTGTATCCCAGCGCTCGACATGCTTACATTGCCATTGGTCTCGCTGTCAAAACCAGTCGGCCCCGTAATGAGATAATAAATCTTAGATTCGCGTCATCGAATTTTGCCCTGATCGTAGTCGAAGAGCCTAAAACATCTCATTGTTTTTTCAAAGAACATATTATATCCGCAAAAGCGGCAATCTTTTTCGACTTTATTCCTTTGCTATACATCTCAAAAACTGTATAAAAGGGTTTCTTATGGCGTTACCCCTTGCGGCAAAAAAACCTTAAGGGGTCGGGCTATCGGCCGTACACCCCTGTCCAGCCAAAGCTGTGCAAAGGCGGGGTACCTGCCTCTATCCCTAACGCATAACACCTTTTCAGAACAAACTTATCATCCGTACAAAATACGCGGGCAGCAAAGCTAAGAAAAGTTTGCTTACCCTTGATAATCCTACTACATTTAAAGCAAACTTTGTACCAAGTCCATAATAAGAAGCTCATTTTCAATAGTGAAGTTCACTATTGCAAATAAATAGCGCTAGTGCTTGTGTTCAAGGAAGTGTTGAGGATTAATTTGTGTAGTTTAATATACTGTTTATCAATAAATTAAAAAAATAAAACGTGAAATTCGGAATCATTAGAGAACGTAAAACACCGCCCGACCAAAGGGTAGTTCTATCACCGGCGGCCTGTCAAAAAGTCTTGGACAATCACAATAATGCCAAAATTAGTGTTGAGGCTTCACCCATTCGCACTTTTACCGATGCCGAATATTCACAGGCGGGAATCAAGGTTACCCATGACCTATCAGACTGTGAAGTACTCCTTGGTGTAAAAGAGGTGCCGGTAGAAGCTTTAATGCCGAATAAAAAATACTTTTTCTTTTCGCATACCATCAAAAAACAGCCGTATAACAGAAAGTTGTTACAGGCTATTCTCGAAAAGAATATCGAATTCTATGACCATGAGGTCATAACCAATAGAGATGGGATCCGTTTGGTTGCATTTGGCCGGTATGCCGGTATCGTCGGTGCTTACAACGGCATTCGTGCCTATGGTCTGAAGTTCGGACAGTTTGACCTTCCAAAAGCCGAGACGCTGGCGGACCAAAAAGCATTGCTGCTAGAACTTCGAAAAATAAAACTGCCCAATATCAAGATTCTACTGACCGGAAAAGGACGGGTAGGAAACGGAGCCAAAGAAATGTTGGCTGGTATTGGTATAAAAGAAGTGGGGGTAAGGGCGTATTTAGAAGATACGTTCAAAGAACCTGTGTATTGCCAGATCGATGTTTCCGAATACAATCTCAGAAAAGACGGTGTAAAAGGTTCGATGGCCGATTTCTTTGAAAACCCGGACCACTATAAATCCAACTTTTTCCGATTTGCTAAGGTGACGGAATTTTATATCGCAGGTCATTTTTATGGTGACGGAGCCCCCTATCTCTTTACGCGCGACGATGCAAAGCATCCTGAATTTAAGATTAAAGTGGTGGCCGATGTGAGCTGTGATATTGATGGCCCGGTCGCATCGACGATTCGTGCTTCTACCATTGCCGATCCAATTTATGGGTATGACCCAAAATCAGAGCAGGAGGTGGATTATAAAGATGAATCGGCCATTGCCGTAATGGCGGTCGATAACTTACCTGCCGAGCTTCCACGTGATGCAAGTGAAGGTTTTGGCGATGCCTTTGTGAAATATGTTATTCCCTCATTTTTTAATAATGATGCCTATGGTATTTTAGAACGTGCGCGTATGACAAAAGATGGAAAACTTACCGAACGCTACAGCTATCTACAAGATTATGTTGATGGTAAGGAATAGATTTTAGTATCGCCGTTAGCTCAATTTTTGGGCTAAATAAAAACTGGAATCTAAACTAAAAAACCTCGACCATCGGCCGAGGTTTTTTGTTTTCTGTAAATTTTTAAGTCACTAATCTAAATCCACTGAAATCTTCCATTCGACAATAGGGTGCTCCTTAGGCGCTATATAGGCACCTAGCGCCTTTAAACGTAATTCAATATTTTGCAAGGGCTCCAAAGTTTTGATTTGTAAAGTTTTTGTTTTTCCGGCTTCTATTTCGAAAACAGGGGAACTGCTGTAAAATGTATAGGGCATTTCATTTTCGAACAAAAGATTACTGCTCGTAGTGTTTTCAAGCTCAAC
>CBDULZ010000219.1:0-2951 GCA_965368185.1 uncultured Kriegella sp. | reverse complement strand
TTGTATATCTGATTACTACGTTTTTTGGTTTCCTGACTTTAAAATCACCCAATGAACCAATCGCAGATCCATACTATACAATTATGGAATTGCTTACTATAGTAATTGCCCCGTTAATGGCTGTCAATATGATCGCAGTTCATTATCACGCCTCCTCAAAGTATAAATTAAATAGTCTTTTTGCGCTGTTCTCAATGTTCATTATGGCTGGAATTACTTCAAGCGTACACTTCGTTGTTCTCACTATGAGTCATCAGGTCAATGCTGCGGCGATGGCCGATTTGACATTGTTCCTTTCGTTTAAATGGCCATCAGTTGTTTACATATTGGATATTCTTGCTTGGGATTGGTTCTTTTCTCTTTCATTTTTGTTTGCTGCTCCGGTTTTCAATAACGGAAGAAAGGAGAAAACAATAAGAAACCTAATGATCATTTCCGGAATTTTAAGCCTATTGGGAATAGCTGGAGTTCCCTTCGGAAATATGCAAATCAGGAATATAGGGATTATCGGATATGCCGTAATCGCTCCCTTTGTCTATTTATTAATCGGAATAAGGTTTAACCAAATAGAACTGAAAAAAGAACAACCGCATAACACCTCCATAAAATATAGAAAATAAAAGTTTTCCAAGCGGTTTGTGTTTGCTAAATTAAAGACTTTAAATACAGCCGATCTAATACAAACTGTTGTGTAGGAAGCTGAAACAACATAACTGGAATGAAAATACATACTACGAACTACGCAAATACATTTATCGAAATCGCTGAGGATTGTCCTGTGAGCAGGTCTGAAATTCCACCATTAAAAGGAGATAAAAAATCAGTAGCCACTATGCAATTTGAAATGTTGGATAAAAATCCGTACAAATTTACTTCCGATGATGTTCTCTTTCAAGTCTTCGCGGACAGAAAAGACCTTACAAAAAATGAATATGAAACAGAACGTGCCAAATTCTTCTCGAAAGGGCAACCTTGTTTTCGAGCTTCCCCATTGACCAAAAGATACGGCTTTGGAATTCACAGCGACGATAAGGGCAAAATTGCAATGTATGGAGTAGAAACCGAAGAATACGCGAAATTTGTAACCGACAAATCCATCGAAAAAGTTAAGGCAATGCGCTCTAAAAGGGGTTAAGCCCATCTAAACGTGATTTTGTCAGAGGATATTAAATACGGACAAAATACTTTTAAGCCCTAAAAAGAGGGTGATGACCACGATGCAGATGCCTAAAACATTTTGAAGCCGACCGTTGGCATAAGGCCCTAAAATCGACTTTTTGTTCATAATCCATAGTAAGAGTCCTGCAATTATGGGGAGCAATAGGCCGTTTGTTACCTGGGCAAATTTTATAATCTCAATAGGCTTGATTCCCAAAGAGGATAATACAACCCCTAACCCGAGAATAAGCATCCAGACCCACCGGAATTTTTTTGATTTCATGCCACCGCTCCAACCAAAACAGCCTTTTGCGACAAAAGCGGCAGCCAAGGGAGCTGTTATAGCGCTCGTTACCCCTGCGGCGAATAAACCCATGGCAAGTATAAAAGTGGAATACCTGCCAAACAGTGGTTCTAGCCCCTTAGCCAGGTCGGCGGCATCGGCAATGTTCGTTAAAGAGGTTGTTGCGGCGGTTATGATAATACTCATCGATACGATGCCACCCAAAAGTACGGCGGTAATGGTATCGCGTTTGGCATGTTTTAAATCGGTAATTGCGGTCCATTTTTCTTTGACCAGTGCGGCATGTAAAAACAGGTTATAAGGTACGACGGTCGTTCCGATAAGCGCAATAATGGTCAAAACACTCGTTTTAGGAATTTCAACAAAAAACAAGCCTTTTAAAATATCGGATAGGTTGGGTGCTGAAATAATAGCCGTAGTTAAAAAGGCACAACTCATTAAGACAACAAGTGCGACCAGCGCTTTTTCCAGAATCTTATAGTTGCCCAAATACAATAGGGCAAATGCCAGAACCCCAATGATCAGACCGTAGCTATTGACAGAGAAAGTGGCTGTTCGAAACGTCAAAGGACCAAAAAATGCTTCCAACCCCAAAACGCCCCCGGTAATATTGCCGGCTTCGTAGGCTGCATTACCAATTACGATGGCCGATACAATTAATAGTAAGATAGTTGATTTTAGAATCGGGTTCTTAAGTTCCGATCGTATTATTTCCGATAATCCTTTTTGGGTAACTATTCCGAGACGGGCGGCCATTTCTTGAAGTGTAATGGTGGCCAAAATAGAGAGGGCCATTGCCCAAAGTAAGGCATAGCCAAAATGGGTGCCTGCCAACGTGCAAACGGTAACGGTGCCCGGTCCTATAAAGGCAGCTGCTATTAGCGGCCCGGGACCTATGTTCTTAAACCATTTAAACGGCAATTAGCTATTCTTAGGATTGTTAGCTTACTAAAATACAGTTTTACATTGTATGATTAAGTCTACCCTACTATCAAAAATCTTAATCCAAAAACTCACGATCAAATATAAAGGGCTGTTCCAAGTTTGGGTCGACCGTTATTTTGACCGCCTTGGGTCCGGAATCGACTTGTACGCGCAGAATGTTCTTTTCGTCATACGGCCGGTTTTGAAACCAAATATGCCCGTCTCCCTGAACATACAATATGGGTTTATTAAAATCAGTTGCCGTAGCCCGAAAGGAATCGGTAAAGGTGCTGAATTTCGCCGGGCCGGCCTCGATCATATTGGCATGGCCAAAAACGACCAAGGCCTCAATGTCATTTTTATGGGCATCTACCTGATCTCTGACCCAATTGGCATCATCGGTTAATCGTTGTTCCCATTCTTCCTCGTCGTGAACACTACTGCCAACAATGTTTACACCAATGAAAAGTACCTTTTTCTCTACCCATGCGAAATTTTCAAGCCGTTCTTCCTGATATTCCACCGTATGCTGAAACGACCAATTTTCGTTAAGATGCAAAAAATA
>CBDULZ010000218.1:0-2954 GCA_965368185.1 uncultured Kriegella sp. | reverse complement strand
GTAGTTATTCCTGGAAGTTATACCAAAAAGTTTGCTGCCGGGGAGTTTCAAGTTCCTTGTGCATTGATTATTGGTACAAGAAAGGAAAGTACCAATAAAAAAACATCGTTAAACGATGCCCTTCGAGAATACGATGTAGCTGTTTAAATTCGGTTTGATAAAAGAGTAAAGAAAAGTGTAATATTGGGCTGGCCTTGGGAAACATCACTCTTCGAAGGTTGTGCCCAATTTTAAACAAGGCAAAAAATTTAATTTACAGATTTTTATAGACCTCTTGATTTCAATTGAATAGGGAATAATGTGTCCCCGTGCCACTTAAAAAATAGTCGCATGAAAAATCGAGATAAACATTTATCTAAAATTTAGTAAAAAAATACCCAACCATTTTTGAGTTTTTGCATCTCAAACAAAGACCGTGTATAATGCTGTAATCGTAACCAATTCCTAGTTCTGTGGAAATTTAAATTCCTGAAAACTTTGTAGGATTTCACTTGTTATAAACAATTTTTTCTACATTTTTTTGTTATACTTTTGTATTAATTAAAAATTGCTTCGCTAGCCCATGCATACTTCGTCTGAAAAAATATCCGCAGTCATCATTACGTTCAACGAGATGGGTTACATACAAAATTGTATTGAATCAGTTGAATTTGCCGATGAAATTATAGTTGTAGATTCTTACAGTACTGACGGCACTTTTGAATTTTTGCAATCCCATCCCAAGGTGAAGGTCATTCAGAATCCTTTCGAAAATTTCACCTCACAAAAGTCATTTGCATTAAAACAGGCCACCAATGATTGGATTTTGTTTTTAGATGCAGATGAAGTTGTACCCGATGCACTTCATACCGAAATAAAAACTACGCTTGACAACGGCACGGATATCGCCGCCTATTGGTTCTATCGCAAGTTTATGTTCAAAAACGATTTGTTGCGGTTCAGTGGCTGGCAAACAGACAAAAATTATAGACTTTTCAGAAAGAGTAAAGCCAAATTTTCCGATAAAAAAATAGTACACGAAACCCTGGATGTCAATGGCGAGTCTGGCATCATGCAGGAAAAACTTATACATTACTGCTATAAGGATTACGACGACTATAGAGCAAAAATGCTTAGATACGGGAGATTAAAGGCAAAGGAAGACTTCTATAAAGAAAGAAAATTCAATTACCTATTCATGTTGGTGAAGCCTACATGGAAATTCTTCAATCATTACTTTCTAAGGTTAGGTATACTGGATGGAAAAAAGGGAGTGATTATTTGTCATTTAAATGCCCTTAGCGACCTCGAACGCTACCGCGAATTGAAAAAATTGGAGAAGAAAAATGAATTGGCTTATTATTTACTGATGCCATAGTAAGTCCACACCGACCGATTTTTCTTAGTTTCCTTTCGAATGGCCATATTTTTCTCAATGGACTCTGGTGTTTTATAACCTCTTTTATGATCTAAGTGAACACAAACGGCGCTATACCTTAGTTGTTTTGATTTGATACCAAAATTGAACAACCGTTCGCCCAATTCACGATCTTGGCCCCCGTATTGCATTCGCTCGTCAAAACCATTGACATTCAATATATCCTTTTTCCAACCCGATGAATTATGTCCGTTCCAACTTGCGTTGGTCGGCGTAAACGTATTAAAAAAAGTGGAAATGAATCCCCTAGCCGTTAATTTGTTGTTTTTAAATGTCTTGGGAATACCCATGCTCCTCAACCATTGAATATTAAAACAATTTTGCTGTTCGACATCCGACAATTCGATGGCTTTTGAAATGTTCATCGGTAACATATAATACCCTCCCGAAATAAAATAGCCGATTTCCTTGTTTATATAATGTACCTCGACAAAGTCTTCCCGTGGAATACAATCTCCATCGGTCATAATAATATAGGGGGCATGGCATGCCACAACTGCCTTATTAAGAATTCGCGATTTTTGAAACCCTTCGTCCTCTTGCCAAACATGAACAATGGGATAAAAAACTTCCTTGCTACATTTTTCGATAAGCTCCTTGGTTTTAGGCCCGGATCCATCATCGGCGATGACAACTTCAAAATTTTTGAAAGTCTGACAATTAAATCCCCAAAGCACCTTCTTTAACCATTCTTCGGAATTATAGGTACTGACGATAACAGATATTTTAGGAATCTCCATAGTCGGACAAAAATATAAAAGTCTTATTGTATATCTTTGCTTTCCTCTCAATTTTTATGGGCAACTATGCTGAAAAAGATAATTTACGGACTTCTTAAAAAAATGAAGTTCCTTCCCACCGAGTTTTATTTGAAAATATATTACGAATATTATGTAGGAAAAAAATTGGATTTAGAGAATCCCCTTGAATTCAATCAAAAAATTCAATGGCTAAAAGCTTACTATCGGCCGCCTATTTTAACGCAATTGGTAGACAAATACGAAGTGCGAAAATATGTTAAACAGGTTGTCGGGGCAAAATACCTCAATGAACTTATCAAGGTTTATGACCGTAGTAGTGAGGTTAATTTTGACGAACTTCCCGAGCAATTTGTTATAAAGGCTGTTCACGGTTACCATTTCAATTTAATTGTAGAGGATAAATCTAAACTGAATAGAACAAAGGCCAGATTTCTATTTAAAAAATGGATGTCTAAAAACCAATACTCCCGAGGAGGACAAGAATGGGCCTACAAAAATGTAAAGCCTCGATTGATTGCCGAAAAATACTTGTCGGAAATGGGGAAAGCAGATATTAATGATTATAAATTTTTCTGTTTTTCAGGAGAGCCAAAATTTGTTCAAGTAGATCTTGATAGAACTACGGGGCATGTACGTAGTTACTATAGTATCGACTGGCAAAAGTTTGACTTTGCCACGATTGGTATCAAGCCATTCAGCGGAGAACTGGAAAAACCTAAAAACTATGAAGAAATGGTAAAGGTAGCCACCAAGTTGGCTGGTAAATTTCCTTTTGT
>CBDULZ010000217.1:0-2995 GCA_965368185.1 uncultured Kriegella sp. | reverse complement strand
TGTTCAGGTCTATAATTGCGAATGTATTTGTAACGCTTATCCCGAACCGCTCTAATAACATCCGTAAAACCATCAAAGCGGTCTGCGGCAGCATGAATGAACTTTCGTTCTTCCTTGGCTTTGTGTTCTCCTATAAATGCCTGTCCGTGCATATATTCCCGAGGCTGCATGCCAGTAAGGGAAAGAAGTGTCGGAGCAAAATCTATAAAACTGATCAACTGTTCATCTTTTGTTCCCGCATGCATTTTATTTGGATACCGAATAATCATCGGCGTGTTCAATCCCGAATCATAAATCAATCGTTTTTCCCTCGGAAGTGGTCCGCCATGGTCTCCGTAGAAAACGATAATGGTATTTTCAAGGAGTCCGTCGTCCTCCAATTGTTTTAAAACAGCACCGACTTGTCTGTCCATCTCAGCGATATTGTTGTACAATTTCCACATATCACGGCGAACGACTTCGGTATCGGGTAGATATGGAGGGATTGAAAATTTAGTCTCCTTGGATAAATGAATCGGAGTTTGTTCCTCAGTCATTCGATCGGCAGCCCAAGTATAGGTTGTATCGCCTGCTTGGTAGTGTCTTGTCTCAATATTTCGATGACCATAAGGTTCGAATAATCCGGATTCATGCGTCTCCGTAAAATTAAAAATTGAAAAGAATGGCTGGTCTTTATCGCGATTGCGCCAATGCGCATACGGACTACTTTGATCCCACGCGGTAAGGGGCGCCTTAAATTGATAATCTTCCTTATAATTATTGGTGCAGTAATACCCATTCATGCGAAGTAACTCGCTCACCATACGGGTTTCTGGGGGTGGAACCGCCCCGTAAGAAGGTAAGCCGGTCACCTCGGTATACGAAGTAGTTCGCATGTGATTGGCACCAATGCTCGATGGATACATTCCCGTAGCGATGGCGGCCCTACTGGGAGCGCAAACTCCTGAAGTAGAATACAAATTTGGATATACCACACCTTCTGCGGCCAGGCGACTTAAATTAGGTGTCACGATTGTGGAATCGCCAAATGAGGGAATGTAGGGTCCCATATCCTCAGTAACCAACCATAAAATATTGGGGCGTTTCGGCAATTCTGCTTTCACCACGGTCATTGAATCGGACTTTACATCTTTGTTATTTGTTTGACAGCTTACCAGCAAAAAAGCCACAAAAAAGAGTACAGCCATCAAAGCCCTAAAAATTATCTTGATCGAATTCATATGAATACTATTGATTTATCAATTTGATAAAGAACAATTAAGATTATGCCTTGCAAGGTTTTAAATTCTAATTATCATCTACATGGTTTAAAAGTAAATGTTTGACATCATCAACCGTTCCTGATTTTAGACCATCGTTCGTAGCCCCTGTAATCCAAAACAATACCATACCGGCATCGGAACAGTCCCATTTTCCTTTTTGAAATTTTACAACATCGTCATTTTCCGCAATTTTACCCTGAATCCATATCCATTGTATTCGCGAGTCTGGATGATTTTTTGCCCAATCCCATTCTTCCAAGTCGACTTTAAGGTTGACATTTTGGTCCGGGATACGGACTTCCTGTACTCCAAAATCCAAAATCTGTTGCCAAGTATAAAAATCACCGGCATCATCGTTGGCAGGATGGTGGGTCACCACTTTGACATATTTATGCCTTGACTTTTTTGAGCCATCAAGTGCAAACCCAATAATATCGGGTTCACCAGCTTCGATAATCCATAACGGGTCTTCGGAGGTAGAGGCGTCTATTGCTTCGGCCAGATCTTTTACGGTTTCATTTTGTTGCCATTTGGCATCAAAAAAAGAAATCCCCTGGAAACCACCCCATCGTCTTGCGGTGACATCACACGCACTTTGCATTAAGGCATGTCTTTCTCTTTCTGCAGCTTCGGAAATTCGGTTATCACGCACAAGATCGCAGCTGTGGGAATAATGTACCAATCTGTCTTCAAGACCAGTTGCACGAAGTAAGGAAATCGAAACTGCCGTGCCTCCGAGATCATCCGGGTCGGGGGAATTACCATCGGCAACTATTGCAATTCTTCCATTTGGAGGATTTATCCTATGCAAACTATCATTTTCCCTAAAGGAAATTGCTGATACTTTCATAGCATTCCCGATTTTATCACTTATTTGCAAAACTTTGGAGAACGCAATTTTATTCGACTCCGATTTTTGAAATTCATTTAGACTACGCAAATATTCCGTCACCAATTCGTCATCTTCATTATTTTTCTTTAGCGAGGCCTGTACTAATGTCTCATTACAAAAGCTTATTGACACAAGAACAAGGGACAAGATTATTTTGGTTGCCATTCTATTTTTATACTTGGTGAGTTAAAAAGAGATTTACAGTTAATGTACTTTTCTTACACTATTATAATCTCGTGCGAATTATGGGAATTTTCTCAAAAATAACATTCAAAAAAAATGTTCCCATCCTGTACTGTCCCGATTCATAAACCCAGTGAATATGCCAAGTCTAGTTTCACTCATCTTAAAAAACCTTCCGAATTTTCGAAAGGCTTTCAATACCTGAGTTCTCATCTTGGGTTTGTACCAATAAATCTATGGTTGGCGAGTTCGGAGTACTATTAAAAAAATCTTGTTATGTTTAGAATTCAATTTGCTTATTGCTATTCACTATACTGGTAATTTTGAAAAAAGAACTTTAAATACATCATCTTGGACTAAAGATTAGCAGTTTTGGAAACCCCAAATTGTCGTACCAATCTGGAACCCAAGAATATAAAAAGCGTCTGATTCCAGTAAAGCAAAGTGAAGACTTACCCGTCTTGTAAACTTCCCCTAAGTAGAACTGTCCGTTTTAACGGGAGGAGGTCAATTGTTTCAAGATATGACTATTTAACACCCTTTAAAATCTTGATTAAGAAACCCCCAAAACGTTTATAAATAGTTTATAAATGAGAAAATAAAAAAGCCCCCACATCCGTGAGGGCTTAATTTTACTTGCGGTCCGGACGGGACTCGA
>CBDULZ010000216.1:0-3005 GCA_965368185.1 uncultured Kriegella sp. | reverse complement strand
AGAATCATTGTCTTTAAAGTTTCGGGTACCATTACCCACAGTGGTAGTAATTATTTAGACATTCCATATAATGCAGGCAATGTCACCGTGGCTGGTGAAACGGCTCCTGGCGACGGAATTTTAATAAAGGGAGGAGAGGTACGAATTAGTGCCTCAAACGTAATCATTAGGGGACTTAGGATACGGCAGTCGAGTTCAAGTTCGGGAAGTAATGAAGACTGCATCAACATTTCGGCTTATAACGGAACACATCTCGAAGACATAATTATCGACCATTGTAGTCTCAGTTGGGCAAGGGACGAGAACCTATCCCTCGTCGGAAATTTTTCTGGGTCGACAATCAAAGATGTTACCGTTCAAAATTGTATAATCGCAGAAAGCAATTATGGACTCTTAAGCTATAAGAAAAACGAGAATATCTCTGTCTTTAGAAATCTTTTCATCCATAATTCAGAAAGAAATATAAGAAGCAATCATCCTCAGTCATCCAAATTACAATATGAAATGGTCAATAATTTGGTGCACGGTGCTCTTTGGAGAACAAACACAAGCCTGGGCACAAAATTCACCGTCTTAAATAATAAATACAAGTCATCGAACCAAGTAAGCTCCAAAGGTTCTACTTCCGTAAATGGAGAAAGCGACGGAACTGGATCACCATCAAATACCCATGCATATATTAAAGGAAACATTCAGATATCAGGGCAAGGACAATATAGTTCCAACCTTTCTCCTTATATCAAATCTTCTCCTTACAAAACTTCAGGCCTTGTAGGATCTGCCATACCGGCATCACAAATAGAAAACACGATATTACCGCATGTGGGTGCAAGCTTTTCCAATCGCGATGCCATTGACAGCCGACTTGTCAACCAATACAAAAATGGAAATGGCAGTATGGCGACGAGTGGTTCTTTTCCAAGCATCAGTAGTGGATCCTCTCCTTCAGATAGTAACAACAATTATATACCTGATAATTTTGAATCTGCACATAATATCACTTCTAGTGGTCAGGTAAAGGGTAGCTATAATTTTGGGGCCTACCAAGTAATAAATAATGCCGGATATTCAGCTCTCGAAATTTACTTAGCCTACGCCGCAGGAGATTTTGACCGTATGGAAAAAGTAGGTGGTACCGAAGAAACAGGGAAAAACTGTACAGGTAGTATTTTACCAGAATATAGCCTCGATGGGGTTTGGGACCATGGCGCTAACAACCTCAGTGTAGAAGAGGGAACCAATGTTACGTTAAGTATGTATCCCAACGGTGTAGACCTAACTATTAAGCTTCCGAACGGATCCATTGTGGGAGATAACTATTCACTTGGAAAAGTTACCGCCGCCGATAACGGCGACTATGTACTTACTTCTGAGGACGGATGTCAAACAACTTTGAACTTGAAAGTTGGTGACTCTAGCGGTAGCTCTTCAAATGATTGTGAAGCAGGAACTATAACACCAGAATACCGATTAGACGGTACATGGAACAGTGGGCAAAATAATTTATACGTTGATGAAGGAACAGATGTAATGTTAAGCATGATGCCCAACGGAGTCGACCTTCGCATCAAATTACCAAATGGTTCCTTAGTAGGGGACAACTATTCCCTTGGTAAGGCAACAACAGAAGATAGCGGCGTTTATGTACTTACATCGGAAGACGGTTGCCAAACGACCTTGAACCTGAATGTTGGAGGTTCTAGTGGCAGTGGCGGTTCCAACAATAACAATTGCCCAACTGGATACATAATTCCTGAATACAATTTGAATGGTTCATGGCAAAGCGGACAAAACAACCTGAACGTTGCCGAAGGAACCGATGTTGTGCTGAGCATGTTGCCCAATGGTGTAGGCCTTAGTATCAAGACTCCTAACGGTTCCACCGTTGGAGACAACCACAGGTTAGGTCGGGTAACCCCCCAAGATAACGGAGTTTATATACTCACCTCTGCGGATGGTTGTCAAACCACCTTGAACCTGACTGTTGGAAATAATGGTATAACTAACTGCTCTTCAAACAGCATCATTCCTGAATATAAATTTGACGGAGTATGGAGAAGTGGTCAAAACTATATAAGCGTAGAGGAAGGAAAAGATTTAACATTAAGTATGCTGCCTAACGGGGTTGGGTTAACCATTAAACTGCCCAATGGGGCTACCGTCGGCGATGACTACACACTGAGGAGTTTGAACTCAGCAGACAGTGGGGCTTATGTGCTTACCTCAGCCGATGGCTGCCAGACCAGTCTATATCTAACGGTCTCCCCAAAAGGAAGTTCGTTCAAGGCTCGGATTAGTGGAGAAATTTTTACAGATTCTGGAATTGAAAGTTCGAAAATTTCAGTATTTCCAAATCCGGTGCAAAGAAGTATGAATATTGCCCTACCACAATATTCTACATATACCCAGTTTGCATTGTATACACTTTCGGGTGTTACAATAAAGCAGGGGCAAATCGATTCTTTCGGGAATAGTTTTGTTGTGGATGTTTCCGAAGCTCCGAAAGGTCTATTGTTATTAAACGTTATGGATGAGGCCGGAAACTCGGAGTTCCTAAAAATTTTAAAAGAATAAGAATTGCTAGCCATATCATCCAATCAGATAATATAACGTCCAAGAATCATGATATACAGGCCATATTAAAAAAACGCAGAAATAGTTTCAATCTAAAAACATATTGAATTCGGCCATACGGCTCTATAGTAAATCTTTAATTTCCTTTATTACTTCCCCCAATTTTAACATTAATTCAACCTGCTTTTTAAAAGCAATAAATGCTTTGACTATGGAAAAAAAATTACTTGTCTCTTTTATTTTATTTTTCTTTTCTTTTTACTATTTAGTAGCTGGTGTTTTCTATGTAACTGCAAACGGTTCGTCCAGCAACAGCGGGCTTTCCGAACAAAAATCCTGGAGCCTTCAGCATGCCATGACCAAAGCCAGGGCTGGGGACATCGTTTACATAAAGGCCGGGAACTACGGCAACCTGCAATTAACGCAGGCGA
>CBDULZ010000215.1:0-3109 GCA_965368185.1 uncultured Kriegella sp. | reverse complement strand
CGCCGAGAAAATATATGACCGACGACCAGCGGTTTGCGGCACGTAGGCCTGATGTTTTAATTTTTGAGACCGAGCCTTTGGAGAATCCCTTAACTTTTGTTGGAGACATCATGGCCAAGCTCAAAGTTGCTACCACGGGTACCGATGCCGATTGGGTCGTCAAATTGATCGATGTGTACCCGCCCGACCATCCCGATTATGAAGAGACACAAGATTATTTAAAAATGGGTAACTACCATCAAATGGTGCGGAGCGAGGTGTTAAGAGGTCGATATCGAAACGACTTTTCCACTCCGGAAGCTTTTGTACCAAATAAGGTGACCCCTGTTGATATTAAATTGCAAGACGTTTTTCATACGTTCAAAAAGGGGCATAAAATTCAAATACAGGTGCAAAGTACCTGGTTTCCTTACATTGATATCAATCCACAGACTTTTGTGCCCAATATCTTTTACGCTAAACCTGAGGATTTTC
This sequence comes from uncultured Kriegella sp., assembly GCA_965368185.1. GTDB lineage: Bacteria > Bacteroidota > Bacteroidia > Flavobacteriales > Flavobacteriaceae > Kriegella. The sequence goes on along the minus strand of CBDULZ010000215.1, from coordinate 2,635 downwards.
AAAAACAAACGCATAAAGTGTATAACACATCAACTATTGAATTTACGACTTTCGAAGAATAGGACCTGAATCATTATTAAGTGCCAATCATCTGCAAACTCTGGAAAATAGAATGTTTTAGAAAATTTTTTGGAAAGATACTTCGTCCCGATAGTTCGGGACGAAGTAATAAAACTGTTTATCCCTGAATTGTACTTTTAATAGTAATATTGTTCATTTTCTTCTTCCTCTTCTCCTTCGGGTTCCGGTGACGTATGGTTCCCGATGATTTCGTCTAAAACATCTAGAAAAGCGGTATGAACCTCATGCTCGTCCAAGGCATGGTTACGTGAGAAGTAATGTCGGTGTAATTTACCATAGGTATAGCCTTTGCATGCCTTGCTACAGTTGTAAAAACCTTTTTCACCCAATTCGTACCCTTTTTTGGCCGCTTCCATACGTTGGTTGGGTGTACCATGGTGGTTGTCATAGTCAAAAGAGCAATCTCCTATATTGTAGAACAAGTCAAGAAATTGCTGGGCTCTTTTCCATTCCTGTGTGCCTCCCCTTTGGTGGGTCAAATAGTAGCCCGTAAAAAAATCGGCTTCCAGTTCTGTCGTACGCGTAGCTTCGGGTACATTATCGGCGGCACCATCGGGATACCACGCTTCGAAATTGTTAAATTGAATTTGATGTGCCCATTCATGGGATAATATACCGCTCAAAATAACCCCTTTGTTAATGCCAGTTTCTGCCATTAGTTCTATTAGGCCATCACCGATAACGATAAGGTCTCCTTGGTCGAAGTCGCCTTCCATAGCTATTGCAAAAGCATCGAACGATACCAACGGTGTTTCTACCAGGAAAGTACTCTCGACATTGATGACATTGATAAAATAATCTGCATAGATAGCTGCTTCCCGTTCGGGAAAGCCATACCAAAAGGTCAGAATTTCTACTATTTTGTCAAAATTGTTCAGGGTAGCATTATGTTGTCCGCGTACGGTCACTTCACGACGCATTTTCCAAAATCGTTCGAGTTTCCACTTTAAATAATAAACATAAAAGGTATATTGCCCTTTTTCCCCGAAGTACTGATGGCCGTCATCGGTAAGTGTATATACAAAGTTCATCTCGGCATAGAGGCTATACCATTCGAGGCCCAGGGCGTCTAAATTACTCGATATAGAAGCATCGATGACTTCATCAAAGGGAGTGGGGGCACAGTCGCTGGGCTCAACGGCCTTGGCAATATCGAAGGGAATGTCATTGGTCCTAAACCCATCGGGCAAATCGACCACAAGTGTCGGAATGGGGTATTCGTCTTTTTGTACCGTTGTGGCTTGTGCATTGACACTGGTTAAAATTTCGAGATCGGTTTCATCGGTTTCTTTAGAGCACGAAGTAATGGTAAGCCCTACTAAGAGGCTGTATAGCCCAACTTTAATAAAGAGTGTTTTCATAATCATGAGTATTTAGGTTCTTGAGCTGAAAATACAAAATTATGTTAAAACAGTGTGCGATTTATACTATTAAAATGCAAAACGATGGCATGTTTGAAGAATGGGGTTTGCCATATAGGTTTGAAGTACAAATATCTCTAAGTTTGACATAGCCGACCTTGCAAGAAGCCAAATTTTAAATCATATTTGCTTTGTGAAAAATGTTAAGAAAATAGGATACCTTTTGCTGATCGTTGCGGTGCTGTTTCTAATTTCCGTTGGTGTGATAGGGTATTTGCTAAGCCCCGATTATGATGGGGAAAAGCAGGTTTCCGGGCTGTCCCAAGAAGCAAATATATATTATGACCCCTACGGTGTCCCCCATATTTACGCCACTAATGAGGCGGATGCTTTTCGTGCCTTGGGTTTTGTGCATGCCCAAGACCGCCTTTGGCAGATGGAACTATTACGCCGTATAGCAAGTGGGGGGTTATCAGAGGTGTTTGGCCAAGATTTGGTGAATACCGACAAATTTTTCTTGGCCCTAGGGGTAGACGACGCTTCTGAGCGAACCCTATCCGGATTAAATCCATATGATAAAGAAATACAACTGACGCAGGCTTATTTAGATGGTATCAATCAGTTTATCCAAGAAGGTCCGACACCGGTGGAATTTTATCTGACCGGAATTGAAAAGAGGCCTTTTGAACTCAAGGATGTCTACAACACGATCGGGTATATGGCTTTTAGTTTCGACACTGCACACAAGACTGATCCCTTGCTCACAAATATTAAAAATACACTTGGTGCCGAATATCTTAGTGATTTGGAAGCCGACCTTGGAAAAAATGCATTGCGAATTCCGAATTACGAGGCTAAAGAGGTAGCGATAACGGTAATGGACCTGACATCGGCCGTGATAGAGTCTCTCGAAAAGTTGGCTATTCCACTCTTTACAGGAAGCAATGGTTGGGTATTGGGCCCTGAAAAAACAAAAAACAAAAAAGTGTTGTTCGCGAATGACCCGCATATCAGCTTCTCACAGCCAACGGTTTGGTACGAAGCACATGTAAGTACACCGACTTACGAGAAATATGGATATCATTTGGGTGGTGTGCCTTTTCCGATATTGGCACATGATCGTGAATTGGCGTATGGCTTGACGATGTTCAAGAATGACGATGTCGATTTTTATTTTGAGGAAACAAATCCGT
>CBDULZ010000214.1:0-3260 GCA_965368185.1 uncultured Kriegella sp. | reverse complement strand
CAAGGAAAACACAAAGTAACGCTTGTAGAACGCTACGGATTTCCGGGCGGCACCTCAACGCAGATGTTGGACACTTTTTATGGTTTTTTTACGCCTTCAGAAAGCCCTAAGAAAATAGTCGGAGGAATTCCAGATCGCATAGTCAATGAGCTCAATAAATCTGGGGATATTTTTCTTCGGCCGAACACTTATGGGGCAGGAACCGGGGTGAATTACAACCCTGAAAAGTTGAAACAGGTCTGGGACAAATTATTGCTTCAAAGTGGCGTCGAACTGTTTTATCATTCAACGTTGGTCGGTGTGGAAAGTGTCGGCGAAACTTCCAATTGTATATTTTTCAATAAAGGCGTGGGGTTTTTCTCGATTGTGGCAAAACGCATCATCGATGCATCCGGTGATGCCGATTATTGCCATTGGGCGGATATCCCCTATGAAAAGGCCGGTGAAAAAGATGCAGCCCAGAGTATGACTACTACCTTTCGAATGTCGAACGTTGAACATAAGGAATACGATGCGGCCGGAGGAAAAAAAATGTTAAAAGAAAAAATGGCCCATGCCTACGAAAAAGGTTCGCATCCATTGCCAAGAAAAGAAGGTTCGGCACACGAAATGTGCCAACCAAAATGCATCTCTACGGTCGCGGTAAAAGTCGTAGATCTCGACCCCTTGGATGTTGAGGATATTACAAAGGCAGAAATCGAAGGGCGCCGACAAGCCTTTATATTTGAAAATTTCTTTCGAGCGGAAGTACCAGGCTACCAAAATGCAAAAATCATTGGGCTCTCACATCAAATTGGGGTTCGGGAAACCCGTAGAGTATTCGGGGAATATCGATTGAGCAGAGAAGATTGTATGTCTGCCAAGACTTTTGACGATCAAATATTTCTCTGTGGAGCACCCATAGAAGACCATAGAAAAGCGGCTACTGGCGGTTCAGAAACTTTTTGGGAATATGTTCCGAATGGAGGTGTCTATGGGGTTCCTTATGGTACCATTATTCCCAAAGAAAGTACGAACACCTGGGTCGTGGGTCGTTGTTTTTCGGCCACCCATGATGCCCATGCCTCTTGCCGCTCCATGGCACAGACGATGAGTATGGGCCAAGCGGCTGGGGAGGCTGCGGTACTATCGTTGGATACGGATATGGACGCAAAAAATATCGACATTAAAAAATTACAGGATTCCCTTATTCGTCTGGGTGTCATTCTAGAATTGCCCAATAAGCTTGCGGATATTTCCCGCAACGGATGGACAAACAATTAAAAACTATGTCCCAAGAATTTTTTAGAACCGTTTTAGGCGACAAACCAATCTCCGAAATGGGCCTTACCTATTCACACGAGCATATCATCATTGATGAAAGCTATGTAACGGCCAAACACCCCGAGTTTTTATTGAACGATGTAAATAAGATTTCCGAAGAACTAACGAATTTCTATAAAGTCGGAGGTAGAACCGTTGTTGATACCATGCCCGCCAATAGCGGCAGAAACGTTTTGAAATCCGCAGAGGTCAGCCAACGTAGTGGTGTGAACATTATCGTGCCAACAGGTATTCATTTGGAGATTTATTATCCGGAAAACCATTGGCGATACAGTAGCTCCGAAGACGAATTGACACGTTTGTTTATTGCCGATATCGAAGAAGGAATAGATGAATTTGATTATTCGGACACCTTTGTAAAAAGAACCCGACATAAAGCGGGGCTTATAAAGTTGGCCACGGGGGATGGTACTTTTACCCAACATCAAGAATTGATCTTCAGGGCAGTGGTCAATGCGCATCTAGAAACAGGTGCCCCCATTTTGACCCACACGAATTTTGGCAAACAGGCACTCGAACAAGCCCGCCTTTTTAAAAAGCTGGGCGCAAAACTCGAACATGTAGTGCTATCCCATGTTGATAGGGCAAAGGATGTTGATTACAATCGCGATGTATTGGATGAAGGTGTTCGTATAGAATATGACAGTATCTTTCGTTGGAAAAAAAACGGGCCTAATTATTCGTTGCAATTGTTGGAACAACTGCTGCCCGAATACCCCGACCAAATCGTTTTAGGTATGGACATGGCCAAAAACGCCTACTGGAAAAGCTATGGAGGCAACCCGGGATTGAATTATTTGATTAAAACGATTCCCGATTTTCTAAAATCAAAAGAATTGGAAGAATACTATCAAAAGTTGTTTTATGAGAATCCGAAGAAGCTGTATTCTTTTTTTAAGCCATCAGGGGGTCATAAGAAATAGCTGTTCCGAATAGGATAGTCCGTGGTATTGCAATACAGGTCTCCGTAAAGATTGAGACCCAGTTTGCTCGTTCGAAAACGTACCGATATATGTAAAATTGGACTTCCCTCCTGTATTTCGAGGTTTTTGGCTACCTCTTTACTTGCAGGAATCGATTTCAATTCTTGCTCCGCACCCATAACCTCTATAAAATGCTTTTGGCTGAGGGTTTTGAAAAAAGAACCCGCTATAAAAGCATCCGAATCGATTAGCGGCAATTCATTGTTAGCATACCAATTATTCTCCAAAACTACAGGTCGATCATTGATATACCGAACTCTTTGAAAATAGACGCAGTTTGATTTTTTTTCTTCTTCCGTTAGTGCAAATGCGATAATTGGATCCCAATCCGTGACTTTTGGTCCGTCAGTAACAACAGTCTTTACCTCATGGTCAATAGCTCCCGAAAAACCTTTGACCGTCAGAAGCCCCAAAGATTTTCGTCGTTCCAAAACTTTGCTTCCTTTGCCCTGTTCCTTCTCAATAAACCCTTCCTTCAACAATTCGTCCAAAGCTTTTCTAACGGTGGTCCTGGTAGTACTAAATTGGCCGCATATTTCATTTTCCGACGGCAGGTAGCTACCAACAGGATACTTTCCTGTTTGTATACGTTTTCTGATATAGTCTTGAATCGTATGGTATTTTCTGTTTTTAATTTTTCTTGATTTCACGGCCACTAAGTTAGACATTGGTACCCTAATTACTGATTGAAATGTATGAATTTTAACTTGTACATACAAGTTGTTTTGGTTACATTAGCCTATAGGTAATATCCAGAAAATTTTAGATACCCTAAATTCTCGCTTGGGTGGGATGCACTTAAAAATAATTCATGAGCAAAATTCCGATCAGAACAACCGTCATAGGAAGCTATCCTTTTCCAGGATGGCTTGAATTCGCATCACAAAATCTCGATAAATTCGGGGCCGCCGATATTGAGGAAGCCATCGAAGATGCCGTTATTGCCGCCATACA
>CBDULZ010000213.1:0-3286 GCA_965368185.1 uncultured Kriegella sp. | reverse complement strand
GGAATACCCTCTCCCCTATCAAGTTCTAAAATCCATCCCGCTACATTATCCAAAAAATAACGATCATGCGTCACGGCAATCACCGTTCCTTTATATTGGGCCAAATGATGCTCTAACCAATGTACCGATTCGGCATCTAAGTGGTTGGTCGGCTCGTCAAGCAATAAAATTTCAGGTTCTTGAAGTAACAATCTGCATAGGGCAACACGTCTTCGCTCCCCACCTGACAACACACCAATTTTTTTGTCCGGCTCAGGTGTCCGCAAAGCATCCATTGCAATTTCAAGTTTGGTATCTAGTTCCCAGGCGTTCGATGCATCGATCTGGTCTTGAAGTTCCGCCTGCTTATCCATCAACTTTTGCATCTTATCAGCATCTTCATATACCTCGGGCAACCCGAACATATCGTTGATTTTGTTATACTCGTCCAAGATGGCCACGGTTTCCGAAACCCCTTCTTTCACAACTTCCAAAACAGTCTTGTCTTCATCTAACTGGGGCTCTTGCTCCAAATAACCTACCTTGTATCCGGGAGAAAAAACAACATCCCCTTGAAAGTTTTTATCGACCCCGGCAATAATTTTTAACAACGTAGATTTTCCAGATCCGTTTAGACCCAGAATTCCGATTTTAGCTCCATAGAAAAAACTGAGATAAATATTTTTTAAAACCGGCGTATTGGCAGTTTTATATGTTTTGGTCACTCCCGACATGGAGAAGATGACCTTCTTATCGTCGCTCATTTTCTTAATTTATGAGTTAATTTATTGAGAAGTTAATTTAAAAAATAGTTTTAGAGCTTTTGATTGATGCAATCAGAAACAAAAAATCAAACACGGCCTTTCAAAGCGTTAAAGACCCACGCAATGGCAAAAAAACCTATACCTACGGAAGCAAAACCCCAACCGGCTACGTCGTCATATCTAAAAGCCCCAAGTGCAATCAGTCCGAGTCCTACGATTATCATTATAAAAGTTGCCCATGCCAGTACAGTGTTCTTATTCATTCCCATTCTTTTCGTTGATTTGGTTCGAATCTCAAATATCGTAAAAATTAGAGGATTATTCATCGCAATACGACAAACTTTAGGCTTCCATTGGAAATCGTATTCCCGTTTGCCTTCTCACCTCATCCATCAATGACATAAGGTCTAAACTATTTTTATGACTCCACAGGTTACTTTGCAAATCACCTCTTTTAAGACATTCATGAACTTCGATTATTTCATGGGCATACCCCCTACCCAAGGTAGGCAGATCAAAATTCTCTAGTTGTCCATCGTGTTCTACAATATAGCCTTGGGCTTCATGCCATTTAGGTTTCAAAAAGACGGTACCCTTGCTACACGAAATTTGTGCTTTCATTTCCGCTTTACTCTTCAGACCGCTATATAAAATAGCCTGGGCTTCAGAATATTGAAATATCATGGATGTTTGTATCTCGACCCCTGTTTTATAAAAATTGGAGGCGGCCAAAACCTTATCGGGATACCCCAACATTAGGTAGGCCAAAAAAATCGGATAGATACCAATATCCAACAATGAACCCCCCGCGAGTTCGGGGTTTAACAATCGTCCCTTCTCATCCCTATCGAGTGCGTAGAACCCAAAGTCTACATGAACATAGGCTATTTCGCCAAGCTCACCATCGTCGACCATTTGTTTCGCCTTTCGAATGGCTGGGTTAAATCTACTCCACATAGCCTCCATTAAAAATACCTGATTGCGTTCTGCCGCGGCAATCATTTGTTCTACATCACCTCGATGCAGCCCCATTGGTTTTTCACAAAGCACATGTTTCCCTTTATCCATAGCCTTTACGGCCAATTCAGCATGTGAGGTATGGGGAGTGGCGATATAAACGGCATCTACCTCATCACACTCAAACAATGCCTCATAACTACCAAATGCATGTTGGGCATTGTACTCTTTTGAAAAAGCTTCAGCCCTTTCTAGACTGCGTGATGCAACAGCGCGTACTTCTCCATCCGCAACCAGTTTTAAATCGTTGGCAAAACTATGGGCTATGCGCCCTGGTGCGACAATGCCCCATCGTATCTTATCTTTCATGTTGATTTTGAAATTTCCCAAATGTAATCATTTTTACTCCTTATCTTTAATGCCAATTAAGGAAAGCATAGCGGAATGGACATCAAATTCAACAAAAACGAGGACCACAATAAATTACAACTATCGGATCTTAAAAAAAGATTGGCCGAAGTAAAATTGGGGGGAGGTAAAAATCGCATTGAAAAATTGCATGCCCAGGGAAAGATGACCGCCCGAGAGCGGATCGATTATTTATTGGATAAAAACAAAGACAGTATTGAAATAGGAGCTTTTGCTGGTGAAGGCTTGTATAAAGAACATGGGGGATGCCCCTCTGGTGGCGTTGTCATAAAAATAGGGTATATCTCTGGCAAGCAATGTGTGGTTGTGGCCAACGATGCCACTGTAAAGGCGGGTGCTTGGTTTCCAATCACCGGAAAAAAGAATTTAAGGGCCCAAGAAATCGCCATGGAAAATAGATTGCCAATTATCTATTTAGTGGATAGTGCAGGGGTCTACCTTCCACTTCAAGATGAAATTTTTCCCGATAAGGAGCATTTTGGTCGTATTTTCAGAAACAATGCGGTTATGAGCAGCATGGGAATCCCACAAATTTCGGCAGTTATGGGGAGTTGTGTTGCCGGAGGGGCTTATTTACCTATTATGAGTGATGAGGCCTTGATTGTAGAAAAGACCGGAAGCATTTTTCTGGCAGGAAGTTATTTGGTAAAGGCGGCTATTGGGGAGAACATCGACAATGAAACTTTAGGAGGTGCAAGCACCCATTGCGAAATTAGTGGAGTGACCGATTATAAAGCCAAAGATGATGCCCATGCTTTGGATACCATTAAGGGTCTTGTCGACAAATTCGGTGATTTCGACAAAGCCGGATTTAATCGGGTCAAATCGATAAAACCAAAAAAGAACCCTGAAGATATCTATGGCATTCTACCCAACTCTCGTACCGAACAATATGATATGCTGGAAATAATCAAAAGATTGGTCGACGATTCGGTCTTTGAACAATACAAAGAAGGCTACGGAAAAACCATACTTACCGGATATGCCCGTATCGATGGTTGGGCCGTAGGCATTGTCGCCAATCAACGAGAAGTAGTTAAAAACGCAAAACGTGAAATGCAATTCGGAGGTGTAATCTATTCCGATTCGGCCGACAAAGCTACCCGTTTTATTGCCAATTGCAATCAAAAAAAGATTCCGTTGGTATTTCTACAAGA
>CBDULZ010000212.1:0-3358 GCA_965368185.1 uncultured Kriegella sp. | reverse complement strand
TTAATTCTTGTATCAAGGCCTTTTTTGTTTGTTCAATATCCCCATCTTTAGCATACTGGATGTAGGCTTTCAAATATGGCGAATAGTAGTTATCCGAATCGTAATCCAAAGACTTATTGATATATGTGATGGCCTCGTCGGTGAAACCTGTTTGGATGAGCGCGTTACTCAAGTTCAAATAAATATAACCTTTGCCAATAGAATCGTTAGCGGCAATATCTAGCTGTATACCCAGCAATGCATACTTCAGATTTTTGGAAGTATTTGGAATGTAAGTGGCGTATAAACTAGAAAGTACTTGGACCACAGCTGCTGAATTGGGATTGTACTCCAATGCTTTCTCTAAATGGGGCACAGCCAATCGATACTCCTCGGTATGCATATAATATAGCGCCTTTGCAATAAGGCTAACGTCCGATTTGGAATCATACAGCAGTGCTTTGTCGGCATAGTTATTTATAACCTCAGTGTATTGTTTCTGCTTCTGGTAAATGTCAAGATAGTAATACGATATGGCAATATTGGCGTAGGCCAGAGCGAATTGTCGATCATGTTCCGTGGCCTTCTCAAATAACGGAATGGCTTTTTCCAACCCTTCCTTGGTCCTAGAATAATAAGGGTCTAATGCCTGGAGGTAATAATCGTACGCCAACAGGTTTTCAGTCGGTTTTTTTTCAATTTGCTCTAGTTCTGCGGGGGTAACAGCTGCCTCAATGGCGTTTGCAATTTTCTGTGCGACTTCATTTTGCAAAGCAAATATGTCGATTACCTCCTGGTTATATTGTCCAACCCAAATAGGCGTATCCGTGGACGCTTCAATCAATTGGATATTAAGCAACACCTTATCTCCGACACGCTGACCGCTACCCTCCACCAAGTAGTTCACATTAAGTTCTTTGGATATCTCTGGAATATTTTTGTCCGAATTTCTGTACTTCTCTACCGAGGTTCTACTAATAACGCGAAGGGCTTCTATTTTCTGAAGGTTGTTCAATGCAGATTCCATAAGCCCATTCACAAAATAAAGGTTTGCAGAATCGCTACTCTCATTTTTGAATGGTAGCACAGCTATTGACTTTTCAATTTCCACCTCGGAAACCGTATCTTTTTTATTGTAAAGGAAAAATGCAATAACCGCTGTAACTAAGGTTAATCCAACAATTATAGGCAATAGGTATTGCTTTAAAAAATGGGGCTGAACACTATTTTTTACCTTTTCTTCCCTTGTGCCTTTGCCAACCTCTCCTGGTGGATACCCATATTGTTCACGAAAACATTTGATGAAGTAAGAGGCACTTCCAAAACCTACTTGATACGAAACCTCTGAAACTGTAAACGAAGTTTCCTTTAGTAGCTCCATACCTTTTTCAAGACGAACTTGACGAATGAATTGGCTTGCCGAAAGTTGTGTCTGTTTCTTGATTTTTCTGAGCAGGTTAGACCGACTCATGTTCATGGTGTCTGCAAGTTCAGACACCCCAAATTGTTCGTTAGCCAGGTTCTCAAGAATTATAGCCTCCGCTTGTTCAATAAAGTTTGACCTATTGGATGATTGGTTAGACATGTTGTTTTTTGCTGCCTCTAAATTAGAAAAATGTAAACAAATACATGCAATTCCGCAAATCGCATATATATTGGAAAAGTCACCGTTTGCATCATAATTGATATCTCTGCGTCATAGTTATTATACCCTTCTAAAAATTGACACATTTGGCTGCATAGCTCATAGGTGTTGCATCAGCTTCTGTCTGACCTTTGTCGTAACAAAAATTTAAGGAATCATTAAAAAATTAAAATCATGAAAACATTTAGAATTAATTCTTTGCGAACATTGGTAAACATGTCACTTGTTCTTCTTTTACTCACAACCGCCTGCGGTCGGTCAGGCAATAAGTCAAAAGCTGAGGCAAACAATAGTACTGAAACCAAGTCAGTAGCCGAGACACCAAAAATCGATATTCAAACGGCAATACTATCGGATAATCTGGAAGCAGTTAAACAACATATAGCATCAGGTACAGATATTAACAAGAAAGACGCCATGAGTGGCTCCACTCCCTTAATTACGGCGGCAAGTTTTGGAAAAAATGAGATTGCCCACGTACTTCTAGATGCCGGGGCGGATCTAACCCATAAGAATAATGATGGGGCCACAGCCTTGCACACGGCCGCTTTCTTTTGTCGGGTCGAAATCGTACAGTTGCTTATGGATGCTAAAGCGGACAAGTCCGCAAAAAACAACTTTGGTATGACCCCAAGGGAAAGTGTTATGGGTCCTTTTACCGAAATAAAGCCAATCTATGAAATGCTCCAACAACAATTGGGACCACTTGGTTTGCAGTTTGATTTGACAGAAATCGAAAAAACTCGTCCGGTTATTGCAATGATGTTACAATAAAAATATAAAAGCTATATTCCAATGAAAACAGAAAGAAGACATGATATCGATTGGTTACGGGTTATTGCCATTGGTTTATTACTCATCTATCATATAGCCATTATTTTTCAACCTTGGGCCATGTTCGTGGGCTTTATAAAAAGTGACGAATTCCTTGAAGGCTTATGGAAACCAATGACCATGCTAAATGTTTGGCGAATTCCACTTTTATTCTATGTGTCGGGAATGGGGCTCTATTTCGCCATACGCAAACGAAATTGGAAGCAATTGCTCATGGAACGAACGAAGCGAATCTTGTTGCCTTTCCTCTTTGGGATTGTGGCAATAGCCCCACTCCATATGTTTATTTTTCAAAAATATTATAATATGCCCTTGGGCTATTATCCGCATCAAGGCCATCTATGGTTTCTAGGAAACATCTTTGTGTACGTACTTTTGCTTTTGCCACTTTATTACTACCTGAAGAGGCATGGGAACGGTATAATCAAAAGAGCGCTATCTACTCTAATGAGCCATCCCGGCGGACCTTTGTTGATATCCCTATTTTTTGTCATTGAGGCTTTGATGGTAAAGCCCCAGCCGTTCGCATTGTACGCCCAGACTTGGCACGGTTTTTTTATCGGGTTTCTTGCCTTCTTTTTCGGTTTCCTTTTAGTGTATAGTGGCAAAACATTCTGGCAAACGGTTTTAAAATGGAGATGGTTGTATGCCGGTTTAGCGCTTATTCTGTATGTTATTAGATTTGTACAATTCGGAACTGAAGCGCCTGGATTTCTCATGGCTATTGAATCTAATTGCTGGATTTTTGGGGTTTTCGGTTTTGGTTATAGGTACTTAAACAAACCAAGTAAAACCCTTAGCTACTTAAGCCAAGCAGCGTACCCTGTGTACATTATTCACATGTTTGTATTATATGCCGGGGCTATGCTTGTTTTACCATTGCAAATACCTCCCGTACTA
>CBDULZ010000211.1:0-3364 GCA_965368185.1 uncultured Kriegella sp. | reverse complement strand
AGTCGAAGGGGATTATAAAGCTACCCATACCTTGGGCGAAATCGTGGAAATGGGGTTTGCCGACTTTATTGTTGAGACAAATAAGGAATTTGATTCCTTGCTCATGACAGATACCGACACTGAGAAAAATGTGCGTGTGCAGTTTTTAACGGTAGATCTGGTAGCCACTTCACTTCGATCACAATTGGAAGTAGCTTTAATTGAAAAAAATTCTACATTGATTGAATTAAGTATCGAAAGCACGGTTCCGCAAAAGGCAAAAGACGTCTTGAATCAATTGATTTTTGAATACAACCAAGAGGCGATCGAAGATAAAAACCTGATTGCACGAAATACCGCTTTCTTTATCGATGAACGATTAAACATTATCAATTCCGAATTGGATTCGGTTGAGACGGGCAAAGAGCAATTTAAATCGGCCAATCGATTGACAGATATTGAAACGGAATCGGCCATCAACATTCAAAATGTCAGTGATTACAAGAACAAGCAACAGGAAGTGGCAACGGAACTGGAGGTTATCGAGGCGATGATCGGCCATTTACGTACCAATGAGGTTAGCTTATTGCCTACAAACCTCGGTATTGATGAATCAGGAACAAATGCGTTGATCGAAGAATTTAATAGTTTGGTATTGGAACGCAATCGGCTGCTTTCCGATGCCACTGAAAAAAACCCTTCCGTCGTGCTTTTGAGCAATCAAATCCACCAAATAAAAAATAACGTAATGACAAGTTTGGAGCGCCAACGCTCCAATCTCGTAATAGAGCAAGATAATTTAGATCGGCAAGCCGGGATATTGGGATCCCATATCTCCGAAGTGCCTGCTCAAGAACGGCAGTTTCGCGGTATTGAACGCCAGCAGAATATCAAGGAAGCGCTCTACCTGTTTTTATTGGAGAAAAGGGAAGAAAATGCCTTGTCCCTCGCGGCCAAAGCGCCCAAGGCCAAAATAGTGGACGAAGCCTACAGTTTAAACGCCCCGGTCTCCCCAAACAAGAAAATCGTATTGGGCCTGGCGTTGCTATCCGGGCTGTTTGTTCCTTTTCTAAGTATCAACGTGCGGAAACTGATCAATAGTAAAGTAACTACCCGAAACGAGCTAAAGGACCTTGCCAAAGGTACCTCGATAGTGGGTGAAATACCGCATGTTCTAGACGGCGAACCCCCTTTGGTCTCTATTGAAGAAAGATCATTTCTCTCCGAATCTTTTAACATTTTAAGTACCAACCTACACTACGAGCTAAAAAAGCGAATGCCGTGTCAGGGGGAGCTTGTATTTTTATCACCACTTCCATTCAAGGGGAAGGCAAAACATTTTCAGTAGCCAACTTGGGCATGACCTTAGCACTCTCGGGCAAAAAAGTACTCTTATTGGGTGCCGATTTAAGAAACCCACAGTTGCAGCGGTATGAAAATGGTGCGCTAAGTACAAAGGGGCTAAGCAGCTATTTGAAGGGGTCTCACGTAACGGTTGTTGATTTTATCGAAGATTCAAAACTACATAACAACCTTAAGGTACTACCCTCAGGGCCCATACCCGACAACCCGACAGAATTGCTCCGCAAAGATAAATTTGGGCCGATGTTCGAGGAGCTGAAAACGAGTTTTGACTATATCATTGTCGATACGGCCCCTGCCCTATTATTGGCCGATACGTTTTTGATCAGCAACTACGCCGATCTTACACTCTATCTGGTTCGGGCGGGGCAAACCGAAAAGAAGCTGCTTGAATTCGCCCTAGAGGCCAAAGCCGAAGGTAAATTAAAAAACATGGGCTTTCTGCTCAATGACGTTAAAATGTCAGATACCAGTTATGGTTATGATTATGGCTATGCGTACGGCCATAAAAACACCAAAAAATCGGGTAAAAAGGGTGTTCTATACGCGAAACAATCTTTATAATAAGTACAATTTCATTTTTATAAGCCGAATTATTTAGTAGAAATGCCTGTTACCCCATCCTATTGAAAAAAGTAGTATTAGCAGCCTATGCCTGTTCGCCAAATATGGGGTCGGAGGAAAACTTGGGCTGGAATTGGGCTACCGGTCTGACCGAAAAGGGGTATGAGGTATGGTGTGTGACCAGTACCATGGGCCAAAACAACATCGAAGCCCGTGACACTGACCTTAAGCTCAAAAATCTGCATTTTAACTTTGTAGCCTTACCCTTCGGGTTGGATCGGCTATTACTCAATCCCCGTTCAAAACGTGTCTATTTGCATTATTTGATTTGGAAATGGATGGCGGCCAAAGTGGTGCTTCGCATGCATAAAAGACACAAATTCGCGGTTGCACATCACGTTACCTATGGTAGTATGCAGCAGGGCAGCTGTCTTTATAAATTACAGGACTGTACCGTTATATTTGGTCCAGTGGGCGGTGGCCAGATGGCCATGCCAATTTTTAGGGAATATTTTGGGAAAAAATGGGTTTGGGAAAGCGTTAGAAAAAAAGTGTCCCACCTATTGATGCGGTATAGCAGCAGTCTAAAAAAGACTTTAGAGCAAGCGACGGCTATTTTAGCGGCAAATCAGGAGACCAAGGTAGTATTGGGCAATTACTATCCGAAGTATTCACAAAAAACACACTTAACGACCGACATCGCCTTGCCCCGGGAATACGAAATACAAACAGCACCGATAAAATCAACCGATGGTGTTCTTAAAATACTATGGTTGGGAAAGTTGATTCCCAGAAAGGGATTAAAACTCAGTTTAGACGCCTTATCCCGGGTCAGTTCTAAAGTACGGTACGAACTCACTATCGTCGGTGATGGGGAACAGGAAAAGAAGATAGACCAATGGGTAAAAACATTTGGTTTAAACCCAAAGTATATCAATCGTGTTGGTACAATACCTTTTGACCAACTAAAAGAATACTATAAGGCGGCCGATGTCTTGCTATTTTGTTCGCTTAGGGATACTACCGGGAGTCAAATAGTCGAAGCCATGGCATTCGGCGTGCCCGTAATTATTTTTAATATCAGCGGGGCGGCCCATGTGGTGCCCGACAATTGTGGGATCAAAATTAACCCCGTGACAAAGGAACAGTCCATTAACGATATGGCCAGGGCTATAGAAAAAATGGCGAACGCCGAATTTCGCTTAAAACTGGGCAACAACGCCTATAAACATGCCATGAACTATTCTTGGGATAAAAAAATAGATGCCATTACAAAAGAGTTCTATTAGGGCGTACGAAAACCAATAGTTTTAGTTGCGCACTTGGTGCTCAATGATAGCCAAAATCTCTTCTTGTTTCGTTTCTGCAAGATGTTGATAGAGCGGCAAACATAATATTTTGCCAGCCATCGCCTCAACTACAGGCAAAGACTGTATTTCCTTTATGAACGGAAGTGTGC
>CBDULZ010000210.1:0-3545 GCA_965368185.1 uncultured Kriegella sp. | reverse complement strand
GATGACGAACGCATGGCCTGGTGGCGCGATGCCAAATTCGGTATGTTCATACATTGGGGGGCGTATTCAATAATAGGCGGTGAACGAGGAGAACAAATAGCGGGTGGCGGAGCCGAATGGGCCATGGACAAGTTGGATTACACGATAGAGGAGTACGAAAAATTCCCTAATATGTTCAATCCAGAGCTTTTTGATGCCGATGCATGGGTGACCATGGCTAAAAATGCGGGAATGAAATATATCGTAATCACTTCAAAACACCACGATGGATTTGCGCTTTGGGATTCCAAAGTATCCGACTATGACATTATGGATTCATCTCCATTTAAGAGGGATATCATCAAAGAACTGGCGGAAGCTTGTAAAAAACAGGGCATTATATTCTGTTTTTACCATTCCATCGTTGACTGGCACCATCCGCAGGCACAGGGCAATTTATTTCCCAACTATAATGCGGGGCAAAAAGACCAGACCGTGGTGAATCCCGAGTTCCCAAAATATTTTAAAAATTACCTAAAGCCACAGGTAGAAGAGTTGTTGACCGGCTATGGTGACGTAGGCGTAGTCTGGTTTGATGGGGACTGGATTGCCGATTATACGACCGAAATGGGTAAGGAATTTTATGACTTTATCCGTGATATACAGCCCAACACAATAGTAAACAATAGAGTTGATAAAGGCCGAATGGGAATGGAAGGAATGGACATGGAAGGGAATTTTGCAGGCGATTTTGGTACGCCCGAACAAGAAATTCCGGCTACAGGAATCGATTCAGACTGGGAAGCGTGTATGACGATGAACGGATCTTGGGGCTATAAACCATCTGACCATAAATGGAAAAGTAGTGGAGACCTTATTCAAAAATTAGTGGATATCGTTTCAAAAGGAGGTAATTTCTTATTGAACATCGGTCCTGATGGTTTTGGAAGATTTCCTGCAGAAAGTATTATACGACTGAATGATATGGGGGCATGGACCAAAGCAAATGGGGAGGCGATTTATGGCGCTACGGCAAGCCCTTATGACAGGCCGGAATGGGGACGCTATACTAAAAAAGATGGTGTGCTTTACGCCCATGTTTTTGATTGGCCGGAAGATGGCAAATTGGTTCTTAATGGCGATATTAAACTTAAAGAGGCAAGTTTGTTGACCGATCCCATTTCGAAGTTGACAACAGAGTCAAGTGACCAAGGGCTCACTATCAGCGTGCCTAAAACAGCACCCGATTCGTCAGTTTCTGTTATAAAATTGACTTTACATTAAAGGTTCAATTTAGATAAGTGTACATGATGAAAGGTAATATAAAATATATCAAAATAGCAGTCCACTTATTGATATGTCTAGCGGGCTCTAACGTTCAGGCACAAATAGAGGGTACTATACCGCTTCCTGAAAATCTTGAGCAGGGGTATCCCAGATTGTACATTACCCAATCAGGAAAAAAGGATTTGGAAAAAACCATAAAAAAAGAGCAATGGGCGCAAGACGTGTTGACGGGAATTCACAATCGAATTGATGAACATGTAGAACGCCATGTTACAGACCTCGAATGGATGGTTTCTCGCCTGCAGATGTATTGGAAGACCAAAGCCACCAAAATTTATGTTAACGGTGTTAATTATTCGCATGCCGATGGGGAAGCACCGGTTCCTACGGTTCGCTTTGTAGGTGCAAGAGACTATACGACACCGTACGGAACGCCAAAATTGGAAGATATTTTACCCTACATGGATGACCCACGTGGCTTGTATCTACCAAATCGAAGCAAAGAAGGGAATCCCTTTGAATGGGCTGAAATATCAAAGACAGGAAGGGTAATTTACTCCATTAATGAGCAAATAATCGAGTTGGCACGAGATGCGGCATTTGTCTATTGGCTGGAAAACGATGAACGGTACGCTAAGTTTGCCAATGCTATTATGCATACCTATTTGG
Organism: uncultured Kriegella sp.; assembly: GCA_965368185.1. Classification (GTDB taxonomy): domain Bacteria; phylum Bacteroidota; class Bacteroidia; order Flavobacteriales; family Flavobacteriaceae; genus Kriegella. Next base: position 1,610 of record CBDULZ010000210.1, on the reverse strand, counting down.
AAGGGATGTCGTATAGAAGTGAACCTATCGATCTATTAAACGGACACATTCAAACGCTTGTCGGGTTTACGAATTTTCAAGTAATACATGAAAATGTGCTTATTGATGTAGCCGAACTTTATGATTTTTTGCATCAGTACATTGAAGCGAACCATGCTGAAAATATTCCGATGTATGACAAAACCATCAAGAGATGGACAGATCAGATCATTAAAAATGGAGTACCACAAAATAACTGGAACTTACATCAGGCAAAGATAATTTTAAAGGCTGCAATGGTCTTAAAGGATAATGAGTATTATGAAGATAAAAAAGGACGGGAATATTACATCGACTACATTTTGAATGTTACTTCGGCACGGCAATGGTCGTTAACGAAGTTTATGAATTTTGGGTATGATAAGAACAATGGTGTTTGGGCAGAGTGTCCGGGATATTCTCTGGGCGTAACTAAGGATTTAACAACTTTTATTAAGGATTTCGACAATACTTTCGACCATAATATTTTACCGTACATGCCTGTAATGGAGAAGGCTGTGAAAATGTTACCCCAGTATTTATTTCCCAATGGGCAAACAGTTGCTTTTGGTGATTCCAATTATGGGGATATTGGAACAGAGGCTTTTGCAAATTTAATACGCGTTGCTCAGAAAAATGGTAATGAAAATCTTGAAGAAGATTTTACAGGTTTGTATCGTCTGTTTGCCGGGAATGAAAAAACGGACAGAATAAGAAAACCAAAAGCCGAAATAAGTTCATTTTTTGCAAGCAAGCCTTTAAAGCTTAATCCAAAGTACAAAGAGGGTGATTTAAACGATTACATCACCCAAACTTTTTACGCGCCTAATGTAAGTTGGCATGTACAACGTATTGGAACTGGTAAAGATGGTTTGATGGCTTCTTTGAATGCTTCACTCGGAAACCATATGCATGCCAATGGCATCAACTTGGAGCTTTATGGAAAGGGTTTTGTCCAAGGCGGTGATCCTGGAAAAGGTGCTGGTTACCTACAACCGATATACTTGGAGTTTTACTCGCAGTTCCCCGCCCACAATACGGTGATGGTCGATGGCGTGTCTTCTTATACCGAAATGTTCAGTAATCATGCGTTTGACTTGATGGGGGCATATCCCAAGTCAGAAAAAAAAGAGGGCTATTATTCGAATATTACGTATTCCGATGTTTACTTTTTAGAACCTGAAACCCGTAGTGACCAATCGCGATTGGTAAGTGCTGTGAAAACAGGGGAGACCACCGGCTACTATATTGATGTTTTTCGTTCTAAAAAACAGCGCAAAGGCGATAAGTTCCACGATTATTTCTATCATAATTTAGGTCAAAGTATGGAGGTTTTGAATGCTTCCGGGCAGCCCTTAAAGCTGATGCCAACGGAAGAAATGGCTTTTGCGGGCGGATATTTATATGCTTTTGACTATCAATGGGATAAAAAATCGATTAAAACTGACGAAAATTATCAAGCCCAATGGAAAATAGATCGGCCAGATAAAGAAGAAGATGTGTTTATGAATCTTTGGATGATGGGCGCAGAAAACAGGGAAATATTTTCACTAAAGTCACCGCCAAACAAGGCTTTTAAAGGAAACCATGGT
>CBDULZ010000209.1:0-3581 GCA_965368185.1 uncultured Kriegella sp. | reverse complement strand
CAGATTATAAATTCACAGGTAATCTACAAAAATGTGAATATCTTAAAACAAACGGCAGAAACCATTGGCGATGTGCAGGTGCGCAACAAAGGCACTATTGGTGGCAGTTTGGCCCATGCAGACCCATCGGCCGATTATCCCGCTACGGTACTCGCCTGTGATGCAACGATAATTGTAGAAGGAAAAAACGGCAGTAGATCTATTGCCGCTACCGACTTTTTTCAAGGCATTTTTACCACGGCATTGGAAGATGACGAAATTATTACTGCCGTCCGTTTTCCGAAAATAGCCCATGGCAACTATCACAAATTCTACCAGTCCGCATCACGATTTGCAGTGGTGGGTGTAGCGGTCGTTTTTGAGGGTAGTGGCGTAAAGGTTGGTGTCACCGGTGTTGCTGACACTCCGTATCGGGCTACAAAGGTCGAGGAAGCCTATAATGGTGATAGCAGTGCGGCCGAACATGCCGTTGATGGGGTTGAGGTAATGAGCGACCATTTCGCCGATGTCGAGTATCGATCGCATTTGGCCAAGGTATTTGTAAAGAAGGGCTTGGAAGCCTAACCAGGGGATAGTATTTGAAATAAAAAGGTGGATGAAAAGTCTTGAATTACGTCATTGCGAGGTACGAAGCAATCTTTAAGTTGCCGGTAATCAACACACAGATTACTTCACTGCGTTCGTAATGACTGCTTGTTTTGACTTTTCATCCACTTTTTTAATAAACTTCCAGAGATTTTAGTCTTTTACTTCTGCATTTTTAGATAATAGTCCGATGAATGTTTTCCTGAGCCATAGAAAACAAAGAAAATACAAACCAATAAAGTGACTGAAGCCAATAATAAGTTGTTCACGTTCATTTCTCCTAAAAAGTTAACCAGCACCGCACCGATTAAAATAGGTAATTGGGCTATGACGGCCCAACGGGTCAATAGACCGATAACAATCAAGAAACCACCGACAAAATGCGCAGGGGCCACGTAGTGCAAAATGCCCATGCCACCGGGTATGTTCTGAAAGGGTTTTATGACTTCCGCCATTTGTGCTTGGTTCGACATGAAATCGACTCCCTTGATAAAGAGAAAAACCCCCAAGGCTACGCGTAACAGATCAATCGCGTAATAGGTGTGGGCATTGGCCCACTTGTTTAAAGTTTTTATTGTTGCCATGATGAATGATGTGTTGATTATGCAACTTTAAGGTACTTATTTTTAGGATAATATAAAAATAAAATCAGAAGAAGCAACAGGTCAAATAGTGTCTATAAGGTTCCATTGTTCGTGCTGTGGCATTTAAAAGTACATTGCGAATGTAGAACAGCATTGTTATTTCGGGTTGTCATAACTTTGTACGAGAACTCTTTTAACCAAAAACAGGAAGGATGAAAGTATTATTTATTGGAGGTACGGGAAACATAAGTATGTCGTCTAGTCGTTTGGCGAATGCAAAAGGAATCGACCTCTATCACCTGAACCGTGGAAATACTAAAGCGACGTTATCCGGTGTAAAAACAATTCTCGGTGATATATCCAAACCCAATACATTAACGGAACTCAAAAAACATGTTTGGGACGTTGTCGTAAACTGGATTGCTTTTACAGCAGAAGATATTGAACGTGATATTTCACTGTTTAAGGGCAAAACAAAACAGTATATTTTTATAAGTTCTGCTTCCTGCTACCAAACGCCGCTGCTCTATCCCGTTATTACGGAGTCGACCCCATTGCACAATACACTTTGGGATTATTCCAACGATAAAATTAAATGTGAAGACCGTTTGATGAATGCGTATCGCGAAGAGGGTTTCCCGATAACCATTGTTCGGCCTTCACTGACCTACGATACGGTTATACCCATTGCCATTGGTGGTTTCAGGCACTATAACACGGCGGATCGCATATTAAAAGGTCAGGAAATTATTGTTCACGGTGATGGAACTTCATTATGGACAGTCACCCATTCCGATGACTTTGCCAAGGGTTTTGTGGGGCTATTGGGATTGACACAGGCTATCGGGCATGCCTTCCATATTACTTCCGATGAAATTTTAAGCTGGAATACCATTTATAAAATATTGGCCGATAGTTTGGGACGCGAAGCCAAAATGGTGCATATCGCTTCCGATTTTATTTGCAAGGTCGAACCCTCGTATACCGGAACACTTTTGGCCGATAAAGGAGAAAGTGTAATTTTTGACAATACCAAGATAAAAACCTTTGTACCCGGTTTTAAAGCGACCATTCCATTTGCCGAAGGTATCAAAAGAACGTTGCATTGGTTGGATGAGCATCCAGAAAGAAAAATCATCGACCCCGATGAAACCAAAAGAATTGAAAATATTTTAGAAGTCTATAAAAGGCTTTTGGGATAAATCAACAAGTGCCTAAATTCATGAGTTATCGTGTATAGCTCATTATACTATTATTTGGCTAGATGTTTAAAATAATAAGTAAAAAAATAGCAGTATCACTTTTATTACTATATGATTTTCAGTAACTTATATGACTTAATATGGAGAAATCATGAGTAAGGTCCTATTTGTTGTTTATAAAAAATCCACTATCTCGCATGAACAGTGTTTAGCAGAGTGGAGAGGAGAAAGACATACATCTGTAGTCAAAAAAATTCCGGGCCTTCAAAAATGGATTCAAAATGATATAATGCAAGGTCAAGATAATGACAAGCCTGATGGAATCGGCGAATTATGGTTCGATGATGAATCAAAGAGAGAATCTGCCATGAAATCATCTCAAATGGCCGCTGCAGCCGAGGATGCTAATACTTTCCTCGACATGGAGAAAACTTATGCATTAATGGTATCTGAAAGGCATGTAATCTTGGGCTAGCATTTTTGTGACGCTCGTATTAAATAACTTCCTATAAATTATACTTCCAACCGTATCTTCTTACAGTTTTATTAAAACACATACTACCACAACCTATAAACAAGCGGACTACGGTCTTAATCCAAAGGTTTGCGTACTTTTATAAAGTCCCCAAGATCTTTGATCCCGAACCGTCGGGGACAGTGTATTCAAAGTTTCTTGCCGACTGTTAATGACAAAAAGTTCAAATTACTCTTGACATAAAATAAATAGGATACCAAAAACTGAATAGCGTGGCAATTAATTAAATTGAAATGGTTACGAAAACATTGGGCGTTTTAGTTAATGTAGAAAAACAGAAATGACAGTACCTTACGACAAATATTATCAGACTGAAAACTTGTTCGGTCAACCATATCCAGAACTGATTGAGTTTTTTGCTGAATATTCCAAAAGAGGAAAAGTATTGGATTTAGGCTGTGGACAAGGGAGAGATGCCATTACATTGGCTCGCCTTGGCTATACCGTAGTGGGAATTGATAACTCCAAAGTTGGGGTCGAGCAAATGAACCGTATTGCAGAAGCTGAAAGTTTAACCGTAACGGGAAAAGAAACCGACATTTTTGAATTTGACAATTTTGCCGAATATGATATAGTATTGCTTGACAGTATGTTTCATTTTACAAAAAATGACCGAAAAAAGGAAACCGATTTTATTAAAAGAATGCTATCGAAAATCAAAAAAGGGTGTTTGGT
>CBDULZ010000208.1:0-3647 GCA_965368185.1 uncultured Kriegella sp. | reverse complement strand
AAGTTAAAAAATAGTCGTGTTTAAGACCAGCCCCAATGTTGGGCTTACTAAAATTAAGCGCCTACACCCATTAGTGCGCAACGATTGTGAAAATGTTTAGAAAAGCATTTAAAATGAAGATCCATTCCGAAAAGAAAGAAGCATATACCAAAAGACATAACCCTATTTGGCCGAAACTTGAGAAAGTTCTTAAAGATTATGGGGGATTATAATTACAGTATTTTTTTAGATACCGAGAACAATTTTTTATTCCATATGTAGCTAAAAAATGGAAAGCAATCGCCCCTTTCGAACTTTGTAAAAAATAGTGGGAACATATGGCCGACCTTATGGAAATGTACCCAGACGATAGTCCGGTTGCTTACGCAATTATAAGAGGTTTTTCACTTGCTCTAAATAACAGCGAAACTCCATTTATAGTATCTTTAACCAGTGCTGTTTATAAAGACCAAGCTTTGCCTCCGGTTGCCTCTTGCAAGGCTGTACATCCTATTTGCACCCCGGGAATAGGGTCATAGGCCAATACATGCTTCCCAATTTGTTCGGCTACTTTAAAAGCTTCTATTCCCCTTTTTCGCAATGATTTCAACACAAGAAAATTAGTAGCGTCTAGCGAGGGCAATTGAGCATCGTCTTTTTCTGCGGCGGCCACTTCCAAGTTCCATTTTGCTTTCTGTGCGGCATCTGTCTTAAAATAATAGGCCAACCGATTTTCTATATCTGTTTCCGTTAAATCTGTGGTGGCCTTTTTACCTGTTGTTTCCAAGGTCGTTGACAAATACTGCGCAATGCCTGCTTTGAAAGCTGCTTGTTCTTTTTCTGTAGCAATGGTATGCAGGTAACCGTCTATGAACTGGGTCAAATTTAAATCGGTCGCCCCGGGAACATCAGGGGTTACCGGTATCATCTCCTCAAGTGTTTTTGAAACTATTTCCACTTCTTCGGGTGAGAAAAATAAAGGTTTCCAAGAAGGTGTTTTTTCTTGGGAACAACTTTGAACAAGGGCGACCACGGTTGAAGACATGGTAATGGCGCCTAGTGATAATCCAATATTTTTAAGGGCAGCTCTTCTTTGCAAATCGATTATTTTAAAGGTTCATTTTTTTGAGTTCCTCTACGGCGTGATTTGCCGCTCTTGCCGTTAATGCCATATAGGTCAATGACGGATTTTGACATCCTGCAGAAGTCATACAAGCGCCATCGGTAACATACACGTTGGGTACTTCATGTAACTGGTTGTATTTATTTAATACCGAAGTCTTAGGGTCCCTGCCCATTCTGGCAGTTCCCATCTCGTGAATACCGCCGCCCATATAAGAATCTCTTTTGTTTGCCCTTACCTCTTTAAAACCTGCATTTTCGAGCATTTCTTGAGCCTGTTCGATCCAATCTTTTTTCATTCGTTTTTCATTGTCTTTAAACTCGGCATCAAAAACAATGGTCGGCAGGCCGTACCTATCCAATTTATCATAATTCAGGTACATATGGTTTTCATGATAGGGTAATACTTCCCCAAAACCACCAAGATTGATTCGCCAACCTCCCGGTTCGAGCATCGCCGCTTTAAGTTCCTTTCCATAGGCATACTCTGGGATTGTTGTACTATAATCATTACGACCAGCACTACCTTGGTACCCATATCCCCTAATAAAATCTACCTTTTCAGAAGAAGTGTTTATGTTTCTAAACCTTGGTATATAAAATCCGTTAGGCCTTCTTCCTTTGTAATATTTATCGTCATAACCATCAATTTTACCACTGGCACCTCCGCCAAGTTGATGATCCATAATATTGTGGCCCAATTCTCCACTGGCATTGCCCATCCCGTCAGGAAAAACATCTGACTTTGATTGCATTAAAATAGCCGTAGAGGCCATAGACGAGGCGCACAGAAAGACAATCTTAGACTTAAACTCGATTACTTTCTTGGTGTTGGCATCTACTATTTTTACCCCGGTAGCCCTCTTTTTATCCTTGTCATACAATACCTCGCACACAATAGAATCTGGTCTAAGTGTCATATTTCCCGTAGCTTCGGCCATGGGCAGCGTTGATGAATTGGAACTAAAATAAGCGCCATATGGGCAGCCACGTTTGCACCTGTTCCTGTATTGACATGTTCCTCTTCCGGCGCCCGGCTTTGTACCTTCAGTTATATGTGCCACTCTACCTATTGTAAGTACACGATCGTCGTATTTTTCTGAAATACCTTTTTTCAGATGTTCTTCAACACAGTTAAGCTCCATAGGCTTTAAAAACACACTATCCGGCAATTGGGACAATCCCAACGCTTCGCCACTTACACCAATATGTCTTTCCACGAATTCGTACCAAGGCTTTATATCTTTGTATCGAATAGGCCAATCTACCCCAATCCCATCTTTGGCATTGGCTTCAAAATCTAAATCGGACCAGCGGTAAGTTTGTTTGCCCCATATTAATGAGCGGCCGCCAACTTGCGTACCACGGATCCAATCAAAGCGTTTTGCCTCGTCGTAATCGTATTTCGAATCGTCGTTAAAGAAATGGCGTGTAGTTTCATCAAAACCCCAGCGAGACTGCTTTGGGTATTTCGCCTTTATTTTTGCAGGCGTCTCTCCGGCATTTGGCAGATCCCAGGGATCAAGATTCATAGTGGGGTAATCTATAACGTGCTGTACCATTCTTCCACGTTCCAGCACAAGGGTTTTAAGTCCGTTCCCGCAAAGTTCCTTTGCTGCCCACCCCCCACTGATTCCGGTTCCGACTACAATGGCATCAAAAGTATTTGTATCTGATTGTATTGACATTTTTCTTTAATTTAAACATTAGAGGCTATAGACCTACAACGGTATGACCAGTAAACTTTTTGCAATGAATGCATGGCAACCCCCTTTTTATTTCTAAAGATTTGAAACATTCTGTTTGAAAAAGTAAGTAAAGTTAGTCTTTCAGACAAACAAAGGTGTCCTGCACTGTACTGCGAGGGATTCCTTTTTGAATAAAAAAGCGGCATACGATTCATTCCATCTTAAATGGATTTTAATATTATCGAACCAACGTTCCATATAAAAACCCAACTCACCTTTCAACAATTTCACTAGGTACGTATCCGATTCTATATGCTTGTGATATTACTGTCCGTCCCTTTGGAATTTTAAACGGTTGTTGATAAACCGACCAAGCATTTGGAATAGGACCACCATCATCAATAATTTTATACCCTATTGAAGCTCCTTCAGTGGTACAGCGAATGGTAACGAAGTTATTCGAAGTCGTAATTTTCGGTTCAGAGGTAACAGGTTGGGTTTCCGAACCATTCCAAAGCCGGGAAATCAATTCTTTTTCCGGAAGATTGGGTTCATCTCCTATTTCTTTCAACCATCGATCCATTTCTGTCCGTAATTCTTGCAATTTATCACTGTGAGCAGGGTCTTCTGCCAAATTGTTAAGCTCGTAGGGATCGATCAGGCAATCATACAATTCCTCAGGATCTTTATGATTCCTAAACCAAAGGGATTGTACGCTGTCGAGTTTTTCTTCATCCCGTAACCTCAGCAATTCCTGCATGGCCGGTATTTGTTCCCTGTAATCCACGGGCAAATAATAGCCCTGTTCAGGTCTATAATTGCGAATGTATTTGTAACGCTTATCCCGAACCGCTCTAA
>CBDULZ010000207.1:0-3650 GCA_965368185.1 uncultured Kriegella sp. | reverse complement strand
TTAGCAATTTACGATTGAATTAATAAATTATTGAATACCGATAATCGGCACGAAACCATCTTTTTAATTTTACTACGAATGGGGTGTTTTTTCGGGAGAATTTATTTGTCTTCTGCTTCCCTGAGAGATAACTTAAAATAATGTTGAATAGTAAAAAAATTAGTATGAAAACTTTAAAATCAATTACGATAATGATAGCTTTTTTCGCTGCTTTAGTAGCATTTTCTCAAAGTAACGGCGACCAAAGGGTTATTAAGGATGCCGAAAAGGCAAAAATGAAATTGCAGGCCATAGATAAGGGGCTTGACCGTTTTTTTAAGAATTCTTCTGGATATGTTATTTTTCCAAATGTCGGAGAAGGGGGATTTATAGTTGGGGCAGCTTCTGGTAATGGTGTAGTTTATGAAAAAGACAAAATCGTCGGTATGGCCGATCTTAAAAAATTGGATGTGGGGTTTCAGGCAGGCGGTCAGGCCTTGACCGAAATTATATTTTTTGAGACTGAAGAGGCCCTCAATGCCTTTAAGCAAGGGGAGTATAAATTTTCTGCGGAGGCTTCGGCAATAGCCCTGGAAAAAGGTGTTGCTGCAAAAGCCAATTATAATGACGGTGTTGTGGCCTTTATAAAGCCTAAAAAGGGTTTGATGGCAGACCTTTCTATAGGCGGTCAAAAATTTCAGTACGCACCTCTTGATAATCAATAAATAAATCAAGAGTTCACAAAAAAAGTCGGCAGGTATGTCGACTTTTTTGTTGTATTCAAAAATAATATTAATTGAGTTTCTTTATTTTTTAGCCATCTCTTTATAAATATCAATATAGCGTTGATCTAATGCCGAGGAGTCCTTATATTTCGTCCGAAGTCCCTCTAATTCTGCATGTAGTTTTTCTACCACTGATGTATATTCTGGATCGTTGTACACATTGTTCATCTCATTCGGGTCTTTCTTGCGATCGTAAAGTTCCCATTCGTCAACATCATAGTAAAAATGCGCCAATTTGTACTCCTTTGTGACGATTCCGTAATGGCGTTTGACCATGTGTACGCTCGGGTACTCGTAGTAGTGGTAATAGACTGCCTCACGATTCCACTGGTCGTTTTGGCCTTTTAACAAAGGCATAAGACTCTCACCTTGCATATCGTCTGGGGCATCTATTTGGGCAGCCTCCAGAAAAGTTTGGGCAAAATCGAGGTTTTGTACCATTTCTTCATTGGTGGTGCCTGGTGTTATTTCATTGGGCCATCGGATTAACAATGGTGTTTTGAACGACTCATCATAAATAAACCGTTTATCGAACCAACCGTGTTCACCGAGGTAAAAGCCCTGATCGGAAGTATAGACGACTAGCGTATTCTCGGCCAATCCACTTTCATCCAGATAATCTAAAAACCGCCCTACATTATCATCGACGGAAGATATACTTCCCAAATAATCTTGCATATACCGCTGGTACTTCCAAATCATTTTTTCCTTGTCGGTCATCGAAGGCCATCTCGATTTGAAATCTTCATTGATGGAATCTAAAATTACTTTGTATGCGCTTTTTTGCTCTTCGGTGCCTCGATTGAATTCGTCGTACGGACTGGCCTGTAATTGTTCGACTTTTGGCTCAACGCCGCCCATGGCTTCGATTGTCTCGGGCCATATTTTACTATCGTGGCCGTATTGCATATGGGTCAAAAGATTCATTTCTGCAGTCTTGGCAGCCGTACCCCTATTTTCATAGTTGTCAAAAAGTGTCTCGGGCAGAGGAAAGGTCTTTTTTGAAAATTCCCTGAATTTGTCCGGTCTTGGCCACCAAGGCCTATGCGGCGCTTTATGAAGGTAGGCTAACATAAACGGCTTGTCGGGATCTCGTTGTTTATCCAACCATTCGATACTTAAATCGGTAATAATATCAGTTACGTACCCTGTAATCGTGGTGTCCCCATTTTTGGTAATAAAGTCGGGATTGATATAATGCCCCTGACCAGGCAAAATCATAAATTCATCCACACCTTTGGGGCTGTTCCCAAAATGCAGTTTTCCGAACATTGCGGTTTGGTAGCCCGCTTTTTTGAACAATTGCGGAAAGGTCACCTGAGTGGTATCGAACGGCATGAGGTTGTCTATCTTGCCATTAATGTGCGTATGTTTTCCTGTAAGTATGGTAGCCCGTGAAGGAGCGCAAATCGAATTGGTCACACAGGCATTGGTGAATCGCATGCCTTCATTGGCAATACGATCTATATTCGGTGTATTGATCAATCGGTTGTCATATGCACTAATGGCTTGGTAGGCATGGTCATCGGACATTATAAAGACGATATTGGGTCTCTTTTTTTCTGGAGCTTTCTTTTCACCTTGTTCACAGCCAAAAGCAGCCAATAGGATAACGGATAAAGCTAAAAAATTCAATTTTGTTTTCATTTAATACAACTTTGTTCAGGTTTTGAATAGTGGTTCAATTCCACGGATTCAACGTTCATGCGTAAATAGGTTTTCAAATATAACTATTACGTGCTTAACTTTTCTATGGCATAGGCATAAGCCCCAAGAGCTATCATAGCCGCCGTGTCGTTTTTAGATACGCCCACACCCGTTCGTAACATTGAATCGTAGGTTATCTTTTTATCGCTCTTGGGTATGGCAATTTCTTTTTGGTTTCCCAAAAGTAGTTTTTTCTTTTCCTCTGGATTTTCCAAATTAAAAACCTGCTGGGGTAGGCGTGGCACAGTATTTCCGTCGGGAAGTTTATAGGTCGACCGCATTTGTTTGAACATTGACGGGGAAAAAAGGTCGAATGCCGCAGAAACCCCGCCCCCGAGAACAACCACTCCATCAATTACAGCTATTAAATTCGCCAAGGCTTCGCCTAACACGGTGCCAAAATCGGTAAAGGTGGATACGGCCGCGTCTTTGTTGCCAAGCGCTTTCCCTTTTGCGATGTGGTAAATGTCGGCGGGCATGCCGACTTCTTCCATAGGCATATTTGATTTTATGGCATAGCTTCTCCTGATGCCCTCACGACTAATGTGCTCCTCAACATAAGCATCGGTATTTAGAAAGTCACGTAACAACCATCCTTCCCCTCCATTTGAATTGTCTCCCGTTATCAGCTGGTTATTGCTTACTAATCCAACACCAAAACCGGTTCCTAGGGTTATGCCAATTAAATTTTTGAACCGCTTTAGGTTTTTGGCTTTTTGCAAATTTTCATTTAATTCGGGGAGAAGGCCGCCAAGTGCCTCCCCATAGGTGAATAAATTACCGTCATTATTAATATATACAGGAATATCAAAGTGATGTTCGAGCATTGGGCCGAGGGCCACTCCACCCCTAAAAGCCGATAAATTAGGTAGGTCTCCGATGATGCCTCGAGGGTAATCCGCCGGTCCGGGAAAAGCAAAACTTATCGCCGATGGGCTGGAAGGGAGTGCCTTTTTAACCATGTCAAAACCCGTAATGATAGATTCAAGACATTTGGTCAAATCGTGCGAATTGGGGTCAAGTCGTATCGGATCGATTATTGGCTGATTCCTTTGAATAGCGGAGAAAACGAAATTGGTCCCTCCTGCATCTAGGGTCATAACAATACGAGGGTCTTCGTAAATCGTTTTTTTCATTTGATGGATTACATTTTCTTTTAGTTTCACTCAGTAAATTTGA
>CBDULZ010000206.1:0-3715 GCA_965368185.1 uncultured Kriegella sp. | reverse complement strand
TTCCGCGGCAACCAGCTCCCCTTTCAAAACTGAAGATGGGCTTGGAATGTGGGGGCTCTGACGGCTTTTCAGGTATTTCCGCCAACCCTGCCTTGGGTTATGCCTCGGATCTTTTGGCCGCTTTGGGCGGTTCACCCATACTTTCTGAATTCCCTGAACTCTGTGGCGTCGAACAAGAACTTGTCAACCGCTGTGTGAACGAAGCCGATGCCCAACGTTTTATGGAGCTGATGAAAGCCTATGAAAATGCGGCTGAAGCGGCAGGCTCGGGTTTTGATATGAACCCTTCCCCCGGAAATATCAAGGACGGATTGATCACCGACGCCATGAAATCGGCGGGAGCCGCCAAAAAAGGAGGCACCTCCCCGATTCAAGCGGTTCTCGACTATGGCGAATATGTTACCAAACCGGGACTGAATTTGCTGTGTACCCCGGGCAATGATGTGGAAAGCACCACCGGCATGGTCGGTTCGGGCGCTTCGGTCGTGCTGTTTTCAACGGGACTCGGTACACCCACGGGCAACCCGATCGCCCCGATCATCAAAGTTTCGTCAAATACCTTGGTCGCCGAAAAAATGCCGGACATTATCGACATCGAAACCGGAGCGGTAGTACGCGGGGAGAAAACGATTGCCGAAATGGGTAATGAAATTTTGGAATATGTGGTCAAAGTCGCCAGTGGCGAAGTTATCTCCAAGGCCGACCAAATGAACCAAAACGATTTTATCCACTGGAAACGTGGCGTTTCATTATGACCGGCCCAACGGAAATTGAGCGGAGCCCACATTTCCAGGGCTTCGCGATTATTTTACGACCACGCTTAAGCTCCCAGTTTTAGACTATGTCCTTATTACCGATCTTCGGATACGCGCACATCGTAAGTTTTCGCCTACACCAAAACTGCCATGATACTGGCGTTCTAGCCCATCTGCTATTTTAGCACATAGGAAATCACCTACCTAAATTTACCTTCACATCGATTTTCCATACCCGTATCTTTATATCCTCAAAACTAGGGGCATGAAATTGTCAAATTATTGGTTACTGTTCCCTTAATTGCCAACTATTCAATTCTTGGGGAGAACCTCCTTTTAACCATTGTCACTCTGCATCGTATACATATATTTGTTTTGTGTTAAAGCAGGCATTTATTATTAAATGTCGACTCATAACTAATTAAAAAAGAGCAAGTTACATTTTCAGATACCAAAGACCACCGCGGCTCAACTGCCCCGGTGATCGTATTTTACGAATACCGTTACTGAAGGGGCTGACGTAGTATTTTTTGAAGCGTGAACGGAATTAATAGAAGTATTCTATGAGAAAATTAAAGAATTCCGATTTTATAATCCCGATTTCCATTTTTGTACACTTGGGCATTATCAATGGGGTGTTGTTTTTCCTGACACCACATACCTACCTTGACCCTTTTAATATCCTATACTATAACGTTTCGTGGTTGTTGATCACCTATTTTTTAAACTACTACCCTACCGCACGTAAGGAACGCTTTATGGATAATTTTGATAAGGTACTGCATTTGTATGCCATCTATGGGTTGGCCTATTTTGCATTGTTCGGCGTTAAGGGGCGTAGTTACGATTCTTTGAACTACCAATTGCTCGTATTTTTTGTATTGTGCAGTTGTTTCCTATTGTACCGCATCTTGTTCTTCTGGTCGACCCGAAAATATAGGACGATCGGTGGCAATTATGTCAATGTGGTCGTGTTGGGTAGGGATGCCAACTTAAAAAAAATTCGGAAAGAGTTTGACGACCCCTATTTTGGGTATCGCTACCAAGGTTTTTTCGATGACAAGGAATCTAAAAGCCCTACTTATCTGGGCAAGATTGCAGACTGCTTTGGCTATATGCTACAGCACGATATCGACCAGGTGTATTGTGTTGCCTCCAAATTTAGCAAAAAACAATTGGAGAATTTGATCCATTTTGCCGATAACAACCTGATCAAGTTTAAGATCATTCTCGACAATAAGGAAATCTATTCCCGCGCCATGGCAATTGAGACCTATGGTAACATACCGGTACTCGACCTACGCAAAGTACCTTTGGATACTGAATTTGGGCGTATTGCCAAACGTACCTTTGATATTCTATTTTCCTCTTTTGTGATTCTCACCGTACTCTCTTGGTTGACACCTTTATTATATGTATTGATTAAGTTGGAGTCGCCGGGCAACCTCTTTTTTAAACAAAAGCGGCACGGGTTTAAGCGTAGGGCATTTTGGTGCTATAAATTTCGATCGATGACCGCCAGTACCGATGCCGATTCAAAAATGGCCAGCAAAAACGATATGCGCATCACCAAAATCGGCAGAATTTTACGAAAGACCAGTATCGATGAACTGCCCCAATTTTTTAATGTGTTTTTGGGCGATATGAGTGTCGTAGGGCCACGCCCCCATATGGAGCTACATACCGCAGATTATGAAACCTCGGTCAATAAATATTTGGTACGCCACTTTGTAAAACCCGGTATTACCGGTTTGGCGCAAGTAAGTGGGTATCGCGGCGAAATACTAAAACAGGCCGATATTCTGAACCGGGTTAGGTTGGATATTTTTTATGTAGAGAAATGGACCTTGGCCCTTGATGTTCGGATTATTGGGCGAACCGTATTTAATGCCGTAAAAGGCGAGGAAAAAGCGTATTGATATGAGGCAGTGGTACGTATTGAAGGTTCGAGCTAATTATGAAAAAAAAGTAGCCGAAAGGCTTGTGAAAATGGATGTTCAGGTGTATTGCCCACTTGTTAAGGAGGTCCGTTTTTGGAGCGATCGAAAAAAAACAGTGGAAACCCCTTTGATCAAATCCTATGTGTTTATTAAATGCAGGGAAAAAGATCGCGCCATCGCTTTTTCGGTTCCCGGGGTAGAACGCTATTTGTTGTGGTTGGGTCGACCGGCTATTGTACGTGAGGAAGAAATAGCGGTTCTTAAAGATTGGATGCAGAATGATACCGTAGAAGAGTTGGTCCATGCGAAGTTACAGCTAGGAAATCGCGTAACGATCCAACGGGGCCTTTTAAAAAATCAAGAGGGCATTGTGCGCCATGTGGGCCGAAACAGGGTTTCCTTGGTGTTAGAGGGGATGGGCATCGTCGTCAATGCCAAATTAAGGGAAGTGGTCTAAGGGTTTGCCCAAGTGACCAGATATTGCTAATTAGGTGTTGTATTAAGTGATGAAAACGCCACGGAAATTTTTTTAGGGGATTTCCGAATTTTTTGGCACGAATTAGGGGAGAAACCTATAGGCCAAAGCAAAAAAGTAGCGAGCTACTTGTGTGTCCTATGTGACAGGCAACGGCGGAGCCGTATTACATACCAAGTTTTGGCTCTAAAATCAGTAGATTGCTTGTACTATTACCTATCAAGTTTTACAAAAGGAAAAACGGACTCAAATTACTTTAAATGGCCAAGCTACACAATGAGTTAAGCAAATTACTTATGGGAGCAGAAAACTTGAAGGTATTAGGGTACCCTGTTTTTAAGGGGCGTTTGGAAGAAGTAGATTGGGCTACCAATAAATTGATTGTAAATACCATAAATCAATATTCGTATTGTATCGCCCATGAAGATACGGCCTTTGAAAAAGCCCTAAAGGCTTCCGATATATTACTACCCGATGGCGTGGGTATTGTTTGGGCGGCCAAATGGTTGAATGACAAGCGGATCCAAAAGATTGCCGGTGCCGAT
>CBDULZ010000205.1:0-3761 GCA_965368185.1 uncultured Kriegella sp. | reverse complement strand
AATATTATGGTGTTGGACACTTCCGCAGAAAAACTGGAAGAACTACATCAAATTTCGCATTTCGATGCCTATGAGCATTTGGGAGATTGTGTACCCGAAGCGGATATTATCTTTCTCGCGGTGAAGCCATATCACGCCGAAGCGTTGCTAAAAAAAATCAACCCAATGGTGAAACCCCAACAATTGGTTATTTCGATTATGGCAGGGGTTACCATCGATTCCATAAAGGCCTGGAGCAATCTCGACAAAGTAGTCAGGGCCATGCCCAATTTACCGGCAAAAATCGGTAAAGGACTCACCTCGTATGTCGCATCCCCTGAAGTTTCACGTATCGAACTACTAACTATTGAAAGTCTGTTGGATACTACGGGGAAATCGATGCTGGTCAGCAGTGAGAAATTTATCGATGCCTCAACGGGTATTTCCGGCAGTGGGCCCGCTTATGTATTCTATTTTATGCAGAGTATGATGGAGGCAGCACTGCAAATGGGCTTTTCAAAAAACGATTCCAAAGTTTTGGTCGGGCAAACATTTACCGGTGCGATCGAGCTCTTTAATCAAAATGATCTGTCACCTAATTCGTGGATGGAAAAAGTGGCCTCAAAAGGAGGTACGACCCGTGCCGCTTTAGATTCGATGGAAGACAACAATGTAAACGAACTGATTAAAGATGCTGCCTTTGCCGCTTTTAATCGTGCAGTAGAACTAGGAAAAGAAAAATAAAATGTATAAAGAGAGAATTGTTATTAAGGTCGGAACGAATGTAATGACCAATAAAGACAATCGGATCGTTAGACCGGTCTTACGAAGGTTGGTGAAACAGATTGCAGAACTGTATGAGCGCGATATTATTACCATATTGGTATCGTCAGGTTCCGTCATTGCTGGAAAGGAAGTTTTGGGTGATTCACGTATCGAAGACAAAACACAACGAAGGCAGGTGTATTCGGCTATTGGGCAACCGCGTATGATGCGATTGTACTATAATATTTTTCAAGATTACGGAATGAAATGTGCCCAGGTACTTCCTACGAAACGTGATTTTAGTCCGGGTATGCACCGTCAGAACATGATCAATTGTTGTGAGGGTCTACTTTCGGAAGGCGTTATTCCTATCGCCAATGAAGATGATGCCGTTTCGGTAACCATGTCGATGTTTTCCGATAATGATGAATTGGCAAGTCTTATTGCGCAATTGATCAATGCCGACCGATTGATCATTCTGACGGATATTGACGGACTGTATACCGGGCATCCCGATGCAGAAAATAGTGATCTTATTCAAAATGTAGATCCCAACGAGGATTTGAATAAGTACATTAAAGACAGCAACAAAAAAGAAGCCGAAGGTCGCGGTGGTATGGGTTCCAAATTGGATTATGCCCAACAGGCGGCCGCGAATAGTATTCCCACTTTTATTGCCAATGGGAAAAAAGACAATACCATAATCGATATTATCGATGGTAAAAACGTGGGTACAAAAGTGGCCATGGAATAACAAATTAAAAAGATAGAACTATGAAATTAATAGCAACAGCTATAAAAAACAAGGTGCTCGCCAGTATGGAGCGCATTTTGGATGAAAACCGGACATTATTGCTCGAGGCCAATAAAAAAGATTTGGACCTGTTCGAGAAAGATGATCAAGCCATGTACGACCGTTTGATCGTTACCGACAAAAAAATTGATGGTATGATCGAAGCGGTAAAGTCGGTACGGTCACAAGAAGATCCTGTAAATAAAGAGATTACCCGAAAAGAAATGGGGAATGGGCTAAAGGTGATTAATAAAACGGCCCCGTTCGGAACCATAATGATAATTTATGAGTCGCGACCCGATGTAACGGTAGAAGCGGCAGTATTGGCATTTAAGGCCAACAACAAGATTTTGCTAAAAGGGGGAAAGGAAGCCTTGAATAGCAATACGGTGCTTGTTGATTTTTGGCACCAGGCTTTGGAGGAAAATGGATTGGATACCGGTTGTATTCAATTACTGACTATGAACAGAACGGAAACACAGCAGTTTCTAAAAAATCCTACAGAGCCTTTAGACTTGATCGTGCCCCGTGGTGGCGAGCGATTGATTGCTTTTGTCAAAGAACATGCGGAATGTGCTGTTTTGGTAAGTGGCCGCGGCAACAACTTTCTGTACGTCGACGCGGATGCCGATTGGGAAAAGAGCCTTAAGGTCATTTTGAATGCAAAGACCGATAAGATTTCTGCCTGCAATGCACTCGATAAAATATTGGTGAATACCAACGTTTCCGGTTATGAGGAAAAATTAAACGGATTACGGAATATTTTAGAGGCCAATGGCGTATCGATTATGGTCGATACAAAGACAAAGGAAGTTCTGAAAAATGAGGTGCTTATTCCCGAGGAGTCGGTATGGTCGGAAGAATTTTTGGCATTGCGATGCTGTATTGGATCGGTAGATACGCTTTCCGATGCGGTTCAAAAGATAAACGATTATTCTGGGGGGCATTCTGCCACGATCATGACGACCGATACCCAAACTGCCGAACGCTTTATGGAGCAGGTAGATTGTGCGGCAGTATACCAAAATGCCTCTACCCGATTTACCGATGGCGGTCAAATGGGGGTAGGGGCCGAACTGGCCATTAGTACCGATAAGTTGCATCACCGTGGTCCATTGGGGCTTAACGAACTGGTTACCAATAAATATTATATCTATGGTGATGGCCAAGTGCGCGACTGATACTGGTTTCGACTGATTTATGAATCGATTAATTTTTAGCTAGAAATGTTTGATACGATAGAACGAATAGAAGGAGGTCTTGTTCACCATGGCAATAGCAACAAGAGGGTGTATTTGTTGGAAGCCGATCATGGTAATTGGAACGTGTTGATTGACGGTATGAAAAACCTTGCCAGGAAACGGAAATACGATAAGATTGTCAGTAGGGTTCCCGAGGCAGGCATTGCATCTTTTCAATCGGAGGGCTATCAAGTAGAAGCAAAGATTCCCGGTTTGTACAATGGAGTTACCACAGGCTATTTTGTAGCCGATTTTTTGAACAAGGAGCGCTCCAATTGTGCCGAACAGAAGCTGAAGATGATCCAATCGGTAAAGAAGATTGCCTTGGCGGCCGCCAATACCTCCCATAATTCGTTTATGGCCCTACCGGATGCGTTGGAGATTCATCAGCTGCGGAGCGAAGAGCTTAACGAATTGTCGGCCTTGGCCCGGTTGAACGAAAGAGCCTTCCGTTCGTATCCTTTTCCTATTCACGACAAGTCGGTTTTGATCGAATTATTGGAACAGGGGTATGAGTTTTATGGTTTATTCGAAGAAGGACAACTGATTGTAGCGAGTATCTTGAGACCCAACGAAGCGGAATCGAATATGGAAATCGTTGATTTTGTGACAAATTCCAATTACCGAGGGCAAAACCTTTCGTATTATTTAGTTCAGGAAATCAAGAAAAAAAGTACGGAAAGAGGACTAAAAACGATTTATACTTCGGTTAGGGCAACTTCGTACGGACTCAATATTACCTTTAGCAAACACGGGTTTTCGTACGGGGGAACGTTGTTGAACAACACCCTGATCGGCGATACGATGGAAAGTATGAACGTTTGGTATTTGAGCCTTAATTAATAATCCTAAAATCAAATTCAGGTAGCTCCCCTCTTTTTTTAAAAGAGGGGAATGAATTCCGTTTGCGCCAAGTTTTGGCGCAAACGGAAGAAAGGGGAGTTTGAGCTAATCAACATTAAAATGTTTACTTTTTAAGTTTT
>CBDULZ010000204.1:0-3768 GCA_965368185.1 uncultured Kriegella sp. | reverse complement strand
ATCATGCTTTGATTTACCAATTAAGAGTTGTGCAATCGGTGTCTGAATAGATATACAGTAAACAGATTGACTTTCCGTTTTATATTCGCCTGCAGAAATTGCCAAAAAATAATCGGCTTTTGAGGTCTTTACCCAACTCCCAAGTTGCACCTTCTCAAAATGATTCTCTACAATAACTTTTAACAGGGTTTGTTTCATCTTCTCGGCTTCAGCCAATTGGCGCCCCAACTTTTCACGCTCCAATTGCAGCATGGCCCTTCCTGTTTCATGTTTATCGCCTGCACTACTCTTCGTTTCCGAGGTCAAAGCCTCCTGAATTCCTTTAATGTTGTTCTGAATTCGAGAAATCCTTTCCTCAACAAACGCGCGACAAAAAACATAGAGCTGTTGTTTTGTTGTCATTTAATGCAAGTCCCTTTCCACTTTTGACCCTGAGCCCCCGACCAGAAAATCAAGATCGGCGCCCTTATCGGCTTGTTCTACATGGTCGATATATATTTTCACATAACCTCTATTTGCCAAAGGTTCAGGGGCTTTCCAAACGGCCTTTCGCTGTGCTATTTCAGCATCCGAAACATCTAAATGTAGTTTGCGATTGGGAACATCAAGTTCGATAAGGTCACCATTTTGCACCAAGGCCAAGGTACCCCCAACCGTCGATTCAGGAGAAACATGAAGAATAACCGTTCCGGCTGCCGTACCACTCATGCGTCCATCGGAAATACGAACGATATCTTTAACACCTTGAAGTATCAATTTTTCGGGCAAATCTACATTGCCAACTTCGGCCATTCCAGGGTATCCCTTGGGACCAACTCCTTTTAACACTATAACACTGTCTTTATCAATATCAAGATGTGGATCGTCAATACGGTTGTGATAATCTTCAATACTTTCAAAAACCACTGCCTTTCCTTTGTGTTGCATCAATTCTTTCGATGCCGCGGATGGTTTGATTACTGCACCATTCTCACAAAGATTTCCCTTTAACACTGCAATACCTGCTTCTGTTTGTAAAGGCTTTTCCATAGTAGATATCACATCGGTATCGTAGCAAACTGCATCCTCATAATTCTCCGAAAAGCCATTGCCATTAACGGTAATACTGTCTGAATGCAGCAGTTCCTTTAATTCTTTAAGCACCACCGGAAGTCCGCCTGCATAGAAAAAATCTTCCATCAAATGCTTGCCCGAAGGTTTAAGATTGACCAAAAGCGGCACTTTACTACCAATTCGATCAAAATCTTCCAACTTTAAATCGACCCCAATACGGCCCGCAATCGCCGTCAAATGAATAATCAAATTTGTAGACCCCCCAACGGCGGCATTTGTTACAATGGCATTTTCAAACGCTTTTCGCGTCAATATTTTGGAAAGTTTTAAGTCTTCCTTGACCATTTCAACGATACGTCTTCCGGAAAGTTGGGCAAAAAGTTTTTTACGGGAATCAACAGCAGGAATTGATGAAAACCCAGGTAAGGTTAATCCTAGCGCCTCAACCATGGTAGCCATTGTACTCGCTGTACCCATTGTGTTACAATGACCGATGCTACGAGCCACACAGACTTCAGCTTCAATAAAATCAGCATCGGTATAACCCTCCAATTTCTGTCTTTCCTTGACCATCCAATTCATCGATCCCGAACCAATTTTTTCACCACGAAAACGGCCACTCAACATGGGGCCTCCTGGAACCACTATAGTCGGAAGGTCAACACTACAGGCCCCCATTACCGTCGAGGGTGTCGTTTTATCACAACCTGTGAGCAATACAATTCCATCTAACGGATTGCCTCGAATCGACTCTTCGGTATCCATACTTGCAAGATTTCGAAAAAGCATGCTGGTGGGTCGAATAAGAGTTTCTCCCAGTGACATTACCGGAAACTCCAATGGAACTCCGCCTGCTTCTAAAATACCGCGTTTGACTATCTCGGCAAAATCACGAAGATGTCCGTTGCAAGGCGTAAGTTCAGACCAAGTATTGCAAATGCCGATGACAGGCTTTCCCTCAAAATAATCATCGGGGTAGCCCTGATTTCTGAGCCACGAGCGATGTGTAAAGTTCATTTTTTTGTCATCACTATTGAACCATTGACTACTTCGGAGGTGTTTCTTTTCTGACATGTTGTTAGGCTGTTTAATCCGTTGCTATTCTCCAAATATAATAAGTTATAGCCTGATTTATTTAAAACATTTCAGAACGAACAATTTTATGTCGAGAACGTACCCATTCGGTATTTTCATACCCTCGGACGGGATACCGAATTATTTTTGTAATTTGAAATTAGAATCGTTCCCTCCCATTGATATCTAAAATTTTAAACTTCTGTTTATGCAGAGAGGTCTTGAAATACCTTCCATTTATGTTTCATACGCTTGGAATCCCGAAAGCGATGCCATAGTCGATTCCATTGAGAAAGCATTTCAAAAACGGAACGTGCACATTATTAGGGATAAAAACGATTTGCAGTATAAAGGAAGAATTAAAGAATTTATGGAACAGCTGGGTCAAGGTAATTGCGTGATTCTGGTTATTAGCAATAAATACCTTCGGTCTGAAAATTGTATGTTCGAACTCCTGCAAATCTTCAAGAACCAAAACTTCTACGAGCGAATTTTTCCATTGGTGCTAGATGATGTTAAAATCGCCAAGGCGACAGATCGCATTGATCTTGTAAAATACTGGGAGGATGAAACCGAGAATTTAGACATCAAAATTAGGGAGCTAAAAGACCTTTCCAATATTCAAGGGGTGACCGACGACCTTAACCTATACACCGAAATACGTCATAATATTGCGCGGTTGACCAATATTCTCAAAGACATCAACACCTTAAATACCAATCGGCATATTAACTCGGATTATGAGCAGCTCTATAGCCTTGTTCGCCAAAAAATCGATGAAGATATAAGCAGTAGCAAAAATGTCAGGCTTAATGACGACACCTCTAAAGCGAATGTAAGACCTATCGGTGGCAACCCCAACATTCTAGTACGAATCAGCACAAAAATATTTGGAACAACTACATTTCTAGAATTCTTTAGAAAAAATCAAAACGGAGCCATCAAATTCGGAATAACCGCCATCATTGGGGTTTTAGCCTTATTTTTAGTGCTTCCGCAATTGATCACCAACTCCGAAAATGCAGCGCCGGAAGAGGTCGACCCAGGCACTTCCACGCCCGATGATTCCGTAGTTCTTGTCGAAAAAGATTCAACTCCCAACACCAATATTCAAGAAGAAGAGACAGCAGGCGCCGTACCGGCAGCAATGTATACCGTAGAGCTTGTTGTACCGTCCAATATGGTGAATGCAGCCGTCTTTGTTGACGGCAAACCGGCAAATGTTTTAGAAAGAAATTTACTCTTTATAAAGATTCGGCTAAAACAGAAAAAAAATAGCCATCATTTTGAAATAAAAGATGGGGCAGCTAGCTGTTCTACCGATAAGATGATTTCAAAAGACAATGTGCAACTCATATTATGTGATTGACCTCTTCGTTAAATCAACGGCGTCCTTTTAATGCCTATGGTTCGAAGAAAAAGCAACATATACATAAAATAAGTCCGGTCATACAATGATTGCGGCATACTATTGAAAAATGTAATATCTTGATTATGGACCCTCAATATGACAATTTTATGAAAATTGTTACTATATTACTACTATCTGTTTTATGTCTTGCTCCGGAGACAATGAAAGCGATGGATTCACCAAGCAATAATGATTCTATTGTCTATGTTTGGGATTTTAGCGTGAATGAC
>CBDULZ010000203.1:0-3867 GCA_965368185.1 uncultured Kriegella sp. | reverse complement strand
TTCGTACGGCTTGTTTTTTATCTTTCTTTCCAGATATAGAACCTTCGAAGACTGATGGGGCTGTTGAGGGTCGGGCTTATTGATTTGGTAATAATATCTAATACATAAGGAAATTGATTTACATTCTGACTGGACTTTTGTGGCCGAAAATAATATAGCGTAAGAGAGCAACACTATATCATTTTAGAAGAATGTACGACAAGACAATAGCCGTAATGTTTAAGTAAAGATAAAATTTTTATTTCCCTAGAAGACCGTCTAACCAATAAAGTCGAAATTCAAAAAAAAAATAAGAATAATTCATTTATTTGCCATAGCCCATGAGCCCTCTTACTATTTTGTTTTATGCTTACATACCGGATGCTATAAAATCGAAACAAATCTGAATCTTCTGGGCAGTGCAATTAAGTTATGTTGAAATTCGGACAGGAATAAATCCGAATATTCTAAGTTATCCTCTAGAATATCTTATTGCCGTCTTTCAATTCGGAGACGTACGTTTGTGCCAATTTGGCATTAAGTGCCGATTTATCCACAACCTTTATTGATTCCTGTTGTTGGTTGCCGATTGTAGGACTTTGTTGATTGGAAAACCCATGCTCTGTAACAATGGGGACGAATTCAGTAGGATAGTCCAAAATACGTAGTAGGTCTATTACGGTCGCCCGCGACAGATCGGAAACTCGAACCGGTTGTTGCAACATCGTGTCCCCGAACCAGCGCCGGAGAAGTTCTGGGGTCAGGATTATTTTCATTGCCCGTTCATCTTGTTCGGGCTTTCCAGCAATATCGAATGATTTACGCCATAATGCGATGATTTCCGAAAGTTCACGTTCCACATCCGAAGCTACATTTAAACGGGTATCTATCTTTTTGGCGATTTTGGTCAAAATAGAATGCTTAGTCTCTAGTACCGCCATGATCCATCGTGTAGACAATAGGCCGATAAACTTATCGTCTAACACCACTAATATGCGGCATACATTGGTCAGGCGCTCGGCTAACAATGAGGTGAGGTATAATCTGGTAGACCACCAAGGATAATTTGGATTTAAATTGATTTGTAACACCCTTTTTTGGTCAGCCTCCATAATCGCCTTTCGTATACCTTCATCAGGGGCACTATCATTCACTGTATCGGAAACAGTACCCACATCGGCCAAGTTCAACCAAACCTGTTTGCTCATTCCAGCTACCGTAACGGCTGCGCCGACCCTTGCTTCCAAATCATTCGGATTGCTGAAGTAAGAGACGATGGCATTTTGTTGAAGCTCCGCGCGTAAATTACGGATGGCCAGAGGATCTATGGGGGCGTTAGGGTCAAGTGTGGAAAACCCGTCGATAAGATGCGGTGGCCAAGGTACATTTTCATCCAACAAAAAGGCTAGACATTCGATTTTTAGTTGTTTGGCATAGAGGTACTCATAATGCGTGATGGAGGTAACCCCATACTCCGCGCCTACAATGGCCGGAAGGTCTGGTGGAGGCTTTTCTCCCGCCTTGATCTGGGGAACAAAGCCATAGCGCCATGCGAATAATCCGACAAAGAGTTCACATCGCGCCACTTTTTTGAGAACATGTTCCAAAGGAACGGCATTGGCGGCTACAAAGTCTTCCATGGCTACTACTTGATGACCCAATTGTCGCAATACGCGAATGGTGGCATGGCGGTAGTCCTGTAAATCCTGAAATGATGAAGAGACAAATATTCGCATTTTTAATAAACTTGGCAATGAAGATGTTGACCAGATATAACCCCATACAAGATACAAATTGTTGAAGAGTATTTAAACTATGGTATTAAGAAAATCTACTGATTAGTTAGCTGCAAGGACGCTATAGAAATTCAGCACCCCGATAGTTATCGAGTCAAGGCGGATAAGTTATGCTTGATTTGGGACCGGAAACAACTGGTCTTTAGAGCTCAATTTATTTTGGTCTATTTAGTTCTTAATCATCATAGCTAATCCGGTCTCGAATACCGCCACTTTCTCGGTAAATAATGACATCGGACATGTATTACCGAGCTAATCTTTTAGCCTTGTTGATGGCCGCGTTTGTTTCGCTGCGAGCTGTTAAAAAAGACTTCGATGAGGTCTATAAGGGTCCATAACCACGGTTTGCCCGTTGTCATATGCGATTTCTTACTGTTCTCGAAGATACCAATATTTCGTGTTTTATAGAGCGGTAAATTAAAGTGATGCCAAGCAGGTAGCTTGTGATGATTTTGTTTTTGGCTTATACAATCAAAAATTCAGTGTATTGGGTCCTTCCGTATCCTGGGTTTTGAATACATTGGGCAAAGGCCGCAAACAGTTGGCCATTAGAATCATTAAAACATAAATTCCGATACTATGAATACAGATGTAAAAAAAATCGAAAAAAAATTACAGGAAGTCGTTGAAAAAAATGAAGATGCCATTAAGGGTTTCGACAAGGCGGCCGAAAATTCCAAGGATGAGGCTATCAAAAGCTATTTTAGGGGAAGGATCGAAAATAGGAAGCTTTTTCTGGTACAGCTCAATAACGCAGCTTCCGGACTTGATCTGGGCGACAGTGACATCGATGGAAGTACCAAAGGGAGCATGCACCGCACATGGATGGATGTAAAGGCTTTTTTTTCCGGTGATAATGATGAAGCTATGCTCGAAGAGGCGGTACGCGGTGACAAGGCGGCCATCGAAGAATACAATGAGGTGCTGGCCGAAACGCAGGTTCCCGCCCGAATAAAGGAAATTTTAAGGGAACAGCGTGACTTTATTCAAAACGATCTCGAGACTTCCCATATTCTAGAAGAACATAAGTAGAAATGATTGATTAATCCCGAATCAAATTAAAAATGGCGGGTCCCTATTTGGGGCCCGCTTCTTTTTGGAGGAGTTTCTTCGCTAAGACATTCATTAGATAGGCAACTATTTAATTTTTATTGACTAAAAAACTACCAACTGAAAACCTAAAAGCAAAATAGATTTTTGCCTATTTTTTCTACAACTCAAGAATTCGCCATCAAATATTCCACATTTTCTATATTGGCCCTGTGGTAGGCAACAAGTCGATTTAGCGAGAGGGAATAGCCAAGGTTTTTGATAGCAGGGCTGTGGTCGCTTTTAACGATATCATGTAGGTTTTCGGTGATTTCATTGACTATGGAGTCCGAGGTGTTGCCAGGGTTGACCTCCATTTTCCGTAGCATCTGGGAAGTCTGTTCTTCGCTCGTGCAACTAAATTTCGCATAACTGCTTAGAATAGTTTTCACTTTTTCATTGAGAAAACTGATATCACTACCATCGAAATGGGTATTTACCTGTTTGGCGATAGCATATAGGTTGCTCAGTTCTTTTCCTAATAATTCTTTCTTGGTCATATCATTTGATTCAAGTTCATATTTTTCTAACCCGAAATTGGGGTGTTTGGGAAAAATAAATATTCAAAGGCACTTCTACGAACCCATTACATACAAATAGTGACCCATTTGGCCCTTTTTAAGGTTACAGATTTAAAGCGTTCAAGACAAATTGTTTTTAAGTACAGATACCATTTAAATCGTCATACCTTCAAAGGAAATTTAACATAGATATGAAAAGTATACGGTTAACACTTCCCATAAAAATTCCCTATCCCGTCTTGCGACAGTTGTTGGAAACCAAGCTAATTGGAATGGAAATCGGTACGAGTGAACGAAAAAGGGGTCAAATTTTACGCTTGGGACTTCAGGTAAGCCCATTACCGGAATATGACATAATCTTAGGGCTACGCGTCGGACTTGTGCGCAAAGTGTTCTGGACCGAAGAAGTGCCCCTCTATCTTCACGCTGCCCTGGCATTTGACCCCGAGTCGGGTCGACTGTCGGTAGGCGCTTTTAAAATC
>CBDULZ010000202.1:0-3941 GCA_965368185.1 uncultured Kriegella sp. | reverse complement strand
CTCTGATATGCGAGTAATTTAATTTGTTTTTTTTTGCAATTTTATTGCACAAATGGGATTTGGTTAAACGTTCAACTAGCGTTTGCCCTTATGATTTCGTTATTTTCAGGTCCATTGGGTTTTCAATAGAGGGCATTTAAATTAAAATAATAATTATGCAGATAAAGGAATCTTCCGAAGTATATGATGTAATCATTGTTGGTTCAGGCGCTGGTGGTGGTATGGCGACCAAGCAACTGGCCGATGCTGGCTTAAACGTGGCGGTCGTCGAGGCGGGCCCCTATTTTGACCCAAAAGATCCTAAAACCATGACCCAGTTGAAATGGGCTTATGAATCGCCACGCAGGGGTGCTGGAACGGATCGGGCATTTGGTGAATTCGACATGGCTTACGGGGGCTGGGAGATCGAAGGTGAGCCGTACACCCGTGAGGAAGGTACAGAATTTGACTGGTTCCGATCGCATATGTTGGGAGGTCGCACCAATCATTGGGGGCGAATTTCACTCCGTTTTGGCCCCAAGGATTTTAAGGGAAAGGATAGGGATGGCCATGGTGAAAACTGGCCTATTGGCTACGATGACGTAAAGCCTTACTACGACAAGGTTGATAAATTGATCGGGGTTTTTGGTACGAACGAAGGTCTGGAAGATGATCCCGATGGCTTTTTTCTTCCGCCCCCAAAACCAAGGTTACACGAATTATTTTATATCAAAGGAGCCCAAAAATCGGGCATTCCGGTTATTCCTGCGCGTAAGTCGATTTTGACAAAGCGCATCAACAATGAAAGGGGTGTGTGTTTTTATTGTAGACAATGCGGTCGCTCTTGTTCGGTATACGCCGATTTTTCTTCCGGAAGTTGTTTGATTTTCCCTGCCCAGCAAAATGGGGGAAGGGTCAAGATTTTTGTGAACTCGGTGGTGCGTGAAGTAACTACAAACGAAGAGGGCAGGGCAACGGGAGTTTCCTATATCAGCAAAGATGATAGAAAAGAATATAAATTGAAGGGGAAGGTGGTCATTCTTGCGGCCTCGGCCTGTAGTTCGGCGCGTATTCTATTGAACAGTAAAAGCAAGCAACATCCGAACGGTTTGGGTAATAGCAGCGACTTGGTGGGCAAATATCTGCATGATTCTACGGGAGCTAGTAAAGCGGGATTCATCCCCGCACTGATGAACCGAAAGGTTTCCTATAACGAGGATGGCGTAAATGGTATGCACGTATATTCCCCATGGTGGGGCGATAATTCGAA
The DNA here is from genome assembly GCA_965368185.1 of uncultured Kriegella sp. Classification (GTDB taxonomy): domain Bacteria; phylum Bacteroidota; class Bacteroidia; order Flavobacteriales; family Flavobacteriaceae; genus Kriegella. Next base: position 2,692 of record CBDULZ010000202.1, on the reverse strand, counting down.
ACTGGATTTTCCCCGTGGTTATCATATTGAACTCGGGGGAGGTATGGGAATGCCCAATTATGGTTTTGCCATGAACCCCAATGAATTCAATAAGTTTTTCGGGTTGAAGGTCGGGGGCTACGGGGAAACCCTTAGGGACGATGTCAAAAAATATTATGGCTCGGTCATAGGCATGGCAGGTAGGGGCGAAGCGATAGCCCGTAAGGATAATTATTGCGAAATCGACCCGACAACTGTCGACCAATTCGGTATTCCAGTGCTGAAGTTCAATTACAAATGGTCTGATTTTGAAATCAACCAAGCGAAACACATGCAAGACACTTTTGAAGAGATTATTCACAACATGGGTGGAGAGGCTATTAGTGAGACACCCTCGAAAGAAAATCATTATGGACTCGAAGCCCCTGGCAGGATTATTCATGAGGTCGGAACAACCCGAATGGGAGATGACCCCAAGACTTCAGTCACCAATAGATTTCAGCAACTGCACGATGCAAACAACGTTTTTATTACCGATGCGGGCCCTTTTGTGTCGCAAGGGGATAAAAACTGTACGTGGACAATTTTGGCACTTTCATGGCGGGCCAGCGATTATATTATCGAACAATTAAAGCAGCAAAACATCTAGTGCCTTTTTGAGAGATTATGATAAGGCCCATGGTCTTCTGCCGTTCTATAAAACAAAAAAGTCCATTCACCGACTGGCAATGGACTCTCTGCTTTAAGTGATCCTGACAAGATTCGAACTTGTAACCTTCTGATTCGTAGTCAGATGCGCTATCCAGTTGCGCCACAGGACCGATAAGCCATTCTTTTCATTCCAAAATGACGCTCCGATTTAATATCAAATCCGTTATTTCTTTTAACAGACGTGGCAGCATCAAGAGGCTATTTTAGCCCGCTTTTTATATTGCGGGGTGCAAATATATTTCTTTTTAAATTTACGGCAAAATATACTTACCCTATTAAATGGATTTGAAAAGCTTTATTCGAGATATTGACGATTTTCCCCAAAAAGGAATCGTATTTAAAGATATTACCCCCTTATTATTAGATGCTACTGCGATGCGCAAAGCATCGGAAATGCTTTCCGACATGATTGGTGAAACGAAAATCGACAAGGTCATTGGAATGGAGAGTCGTGGCTTTTTCTTCGCTACCTTACTGGCCGATAAGCTCAATGCAGGATTTGTACCTGTTCGCAAACCCGGAAAATTGCCCTACGAAAAACTAAGTCATGCATACGGACTAGAATATGGTACCGATATACTCGAAATTCACACCGACAGTATTTTAAGAGGAGAAAAAGTATTGATTCACGATGACGTATTGGCTACTGGAGGTACTGCATCGGCAGTATGTAAATTGGTGGAGCAATTGGGAGGGGAGGTTGTACAATGCAATTTTCTTATAGAACTTGATTTTCTTAAAGGTAGGAAAAAGCTTGAAGGCTATTCCGTAGAATCTTTAATGATCTATTAGTCCAAGGCCCTAGTGGTCACAAAATAACGCCACGCCGTTAGGGCCAACTGAAATTTAGTCGCTTTGGCCAAATCCAATTTCTTTTTTGAATAGGAGGGAAGTAAAGCCTTGTTCACTTTAGCTAAAAATTTAAAAAATGCTTTCTTCATGTTTACAAAGATAGTTAGAAACATAAAGCCCTGAGAACGTCCCCCGGGCTTTTAATATATATAGGCCTATATATGAAACTACTTATGCCAATATCATGATCAGCAATAATAGCAGGGTCAACAAGAGTTTGGCAAGTGTCATCATAATGTGTTGTTTTTAGGTTAATCCTCCGATGAAGAGGAGTGAGCAACCGCTGCTCGATAATCGATTATCCCATCAAGATATCAAATTAAATCAGTCATTTCCAAATAATTGGGGCGAATTCAATACAAGTGAATACAGTATTGTAAGTTAAAAAATGATAGTTGTATTAATATTTACAATTCCTCCTTGAACAATGTTATAATTTATAATTAATTTCGAAATTATTGTTTTGTATTGTTACTTATGTAGGGCCTTTTTGAGATTGTTTTATATCTGTAAGGCGGTTTTTGTATTAAAATTGGGCAAATTTGATGATTTCATTCCGTATTGTTAAAAAAACCGATTCTTTTCTTGAATCGGTTTTATAGAATTTGAATCAAGAAAAAAGTTAATTTTTAGCTTTTTTGGTAGTAAGCACTATGACACCATGTTTCGCTTTGTTGCCATATTTGGCCAAGGCCGTTTTTCCATCTGCAACAGTCATCACAGTTTCTATTTCACCAACTGTTATTTTATCCAATTCCTTTAGGGAGGCTTCCTTGTCATCTATGATGATAAGTGCCCGGTTTAGGTTAATATTCGCAGCATCGGGATTGTCCTTTTGTATTTGACGAAAAAAATCTAAATAGGTAATTTTATCGGAATTCGCTGGCATTTTTCCATAACCCACCTTCCACTTATCCGTTTTGGTCTCTATTTCGATTGCTCCATTTTTGCCTTTTTGCCCATACTTTTCAAGGGCCTTTCCCCCTTTGACTACACGAACCTCTTTTATATCCGCACTGTTCAATTTTTCAAATGTTGATTTAGGGGTCTCTTTGCCATTGATAATATAAAGGGGAGGCTTGTCATCTTTATAAGCATTCGAGCGAATTGTAAGGCCATGGGGAAAGTCTCCGGAACGCTCCTTGTCGTA
>CBDULZ010000201.1:0-3944 GCA_965368185.1 uncultured Kriegella sp. | reverse complement strand
GCGGGCGATTTGGTTCCCCAAAAAAACTTGGAAACAATTTTGGCAACAGGTTTCAATAGAAACCATAAAATAAATCAGGAAGCGGGCATTATTGAAGAGGAATTTCGAATTGAAAATGTAACCGATAGAACCAATACGTTCGGAAAAGCCTTTTTAGGATTGACCTTGGAATGCGCCAAATGCCACGATCATAAATACGACCCCATTTCCCAAAAGGACTATTTCAGCACCTTTGCGTTTTTTGATAGAATGCCACCTAGGCAAAACAAAGGCGAAATATTGGCTGAGGCACCTTTGATAACAATTACCGATGAGGTGGTCGAGAATGAACTTCCTTTTATAAATAAAAAGGAAGTGGAAGATGTAGATGTCATGGTAATTGAAGAAAAGCCCGATGTTAGAACCACACACGTGCTTAATCGCGGCGTATATGACGATGTAGGTGAAGAAGTAACGGCCCGAACTCCGAAATCGGTTTTGGCATTTGATGAGAATATGTATGAGCGAAACCGTTTGGGTTTGTCGAAATGGTTGTTCGATACTAAAAATCCATTGACAAGTCGAGTATTTGTTAATCGAATGTGGCAAGAAATTTTTGGGGTAGGCATTGTGAGATCGTCTGGTGATTTTGGAATGCAGGGCGACTTGCCTACACATGTGAACTTATTAAATTGGTTGTCGGCTGACTTTATGGAGAATGGTTGGGACATGAAACGATTGATCAAAAAAATTGTTATGTCCGCCACGTACAAACAATCTTCCGTGGTAAGTGAAAAGAAACTGGCCCTGGATCCTGACAATAAATACTTGTCAAGAATGTCGCGATTGCGTTTTAATGCGGAAATGGTACGTGATCATGCCTTGGCAACCAGTGGATTGTTAAACCCGGAAATTGGCGGACGAAGTGTACGAGTCTATCAGCCCGACGGATTGTGGGAAGCTGCCAGCTCTGGAAGAGGGGTCTTGGCGAATTATGTACAGGATCACGGCAAGGATTTATACCGTAGGGGCATCTATATTTTTATAAAGCGCACCACATTACCTCCGGTACAACTGACTTTCGATGCGGCCACACGTGATCAGTGCGAAGTACAAAGACAGTCGACAATGACTCCGCTACAGGCATTGATAACGCTTAACGATCCTACTATTTTAGAGTCGGCGCGGGTGTTTTCCGAAAAATTGATACAGGAAGAAAGTACGGTGGCCACAAAAATCGAAAAGGCATTTAGTACCATCGTATGTCGAACGATCAAACCCGAAGAGAAGGAAATGTTAGTAGGTTATTACGATGAGCAAGAAGCGGCTTTCATGGAAGAAAGGGAAAAAGCTGCGGCGTTCATCAATGTTGGGGAGTTTCCGGCTGCTCAAGACAGGGATGTAGTAAAGGTTGCTGCGCTAATGCAAATTATTCATACAATATATAATTTGGAGGAAACCATAGTTAAAAGCTAAGAATTTTCTCAAATAACAAAACTTATGGAGAAGGAAGTTTTTGAACATCATTTAAACGCTAATCGCAGGCATTTTTTGGGTAAGATGGCTTTGGGTGTCGGAGGTGTCGCCTTGGGGTCATTGTTGATGCCAGATCTTTTATCCGGAAAAAGAGTAGCAGAAGATCAATTGCCTTTGGGGTTAAAACATTTTGCTGCTAAAGCGAAACGTATTATTCTGTTGGTCCAAAATGGAGCTCCTTCCCAATTGGAAAGCTTTGACTATAAACCCAAGCTAAATGATATGTTCGGGCAAGATTTGCCCCCTTCGGTAAGAGGTGATCAAAAGTTGACGGGCATGACTGCTGGGCAAAAATCATTTCCCCTGGTTGGATCAAAGTTCGGCTTTAAACAATACGGTAAATCAGGAACTTGGGTAAGTGAGTTGTTTCCGAATATTGCAAAAATCACCGATGATATATGCGTTATAAAAAGTATGCACACCGATGCGATCAACCACGATCCCGCACTGACGTTCATGCAAACGGGTGCACAGGTAGGAAACCGCCCCAGTATTGGGTCTTGGTTTAGTTACGGCCTTGGCAGTGAGAATAAAAACCTACCGGCGTATTGCGTTTTGCTTTCAAAAGGAAAAGGCAATGGACAAGGTGTATATTCAAAATTATGGTCGAACGGCTTTTTAGACAGTTCGCATCAGGGGGTGCAATTAAGTGCCAGTGAAGACCCTATTCTGTATTTGAACAATCCTGATGGCATGGATAGAAAAACGCGCAGAACCATGCTTGATCATTTGGCATCCCTGAACCAATTGGGATACGATGAGTTTGGTGACCCTGAAATCCCTGCAAAAATAAAACAATATGAAATGGCATTTCGAATGCAAACTGCCGTTCCTGAGATTACCGACGTTTCTAAAGAACCCGATCACATCAAAAAAATGTATGGTCCCGACTGCATGGTGCCGGGCACCTATGCCGCTAACTGTTTGCTAGCTAGAAAAATGTCGGAGTCAGGTGTGCGTTTTGTGCAATTGTACCATCAAGGCTGGGACCAGCATTCAAATTTGGTAGGTGAAATGCAAGGTCAGGCCAAAGACGTCGACATGGCATCCGCAGCGTTGATCACCGATTTAAAACAAAGGGGATTATTAGATGAAACCCTGGTCATTTGGAGTGGTGAATTTGGAAGGACAAATTATTGTCAAGGAAAGTTGACCAAGGAAAATTATGGCAGGGACCATCACCCGAGATGCTTTAGTATTTTTGTAGCGGGGGGCGGTGTAAAATCAGGTATCTCGTATGGTCAGACAGATGAATTAGGATATAATATTATTGAAAGTCCGGTGCATATTCACGATTTACATGCTACCATTATGCACTTAATGGGGCTCGACCATGAAAAATTGACGTATAAGCATTTAGGCAGAAGGTTTCGGTTGACCGATGTTCATGGCCATGTAGTAAAAGATCTTTTGGCATAAAATATGAAAAGACCAATTCCCGTTTTTTTGAACGTACTCTTCTTTCTGCATATTTTTCTGGCCTTCTTAGTGGTTTTTGAACGGTATTTGGAAATTCCTTTTTGGTTACAACCCTTGGGCAGAATGCATCCTTTGCTCTTGCATTTTCCGGTAGCGTTTATTGCACTTCTGGTTTTGCTAAATCTGTTCAGAAAACAAATTGACCCTAGCTCTTTTGAGAAAATAAACTACTTTCTATTATTGTTGACCTCGTTGACAACGGTACTAGCAACGATTATGGGGCTATTACTCTCCTTGGAAGGATATGAATCAGAGCTCATGTTCCTTCATAAATGGATTGGAATAGCGATTAGTTTTATTGTGTATGCATCGGTTTTGATGTATCAATCAAAGAAGGTCTACCAAGTATTGTTGTATACTGGCTTTGTGGGCGTTGTTTTCGGAGGTCATTTTGGTGCCGGATTGACCCACGGGAGTCATTTTTTAATGGAGCCGATAAGTGCCGCCTCCAAAAAGCAAATAGACGAGAATACACCTATTTATTCCGCCTACGTTCATCCTATTTTAGAGGCAAAGTGTACTAGTTGCCATAATCCACAAAAGCATAAGGGAGATTTAGACCTGACAAGTATTGAAGCGATAGCAAAGGGCGGTGAGAATGGCGAAGTTTGGTTGGCGCACAACCCAAAAGAAAGTTTGATGCTACAACGCATAGCATTACCCCTAGAAGAGGAAGAACATATGCCACCTGATGGCAAGACCCAATTGACCGAACAGGAGATTGAATTGTTGCACAGTTGGATTGGCCATGGTGCAGATACTGAAGTTTCGTATGCACTATTAAAAAAGGAGGATAGTTTAAAGCAACTGCTCACCAAAAATTGGCTCCAAGATGATAATAAGGAGGATGTTTATACATTTGACTTTGTAGGAGCAGCGCTTATAGAAGAGCTGAATAATCCTTATCGGACCGTGGTTCAAAAGTCTCCAAGTTCGCCTGCCATTGAGGT
>CBDULZ010000200.1:0-4010 GCA_965368185.1 uncultured Kriegella sp. | reverse complement strand
TCCTTTCGTGGCGAAAAAAAGATGGACGAGGTTGTACTTCGGGTAATAGATTTCGATTCCGAAATATTGGAAGAAACCACTGTAGATTCTGCAAAAAAAGTGATTGTCTACAGGGAGAAGCCTACTGTTACCTGGTTCAACATCGATGGATTGCATGACGGCCAAGTAATCGAAGACATTGCCGATGCCTTTGATTTTGACAAACTTATTCTGGCCGAGGTAATGGATGTCCATTCGAGATCCAAAGTTCAAGAATTCAGTGACTGTATTTTACTTTAGGTCAAGATGTTGCAGCAAGACGAAGAAACCAATAAAATTTCAGTTGAAAATCTGAGCCTCATTATAACCGAAACTGTACTTTTATCGTTTCAGGAAAAAAAGGGGGATGTATTTGAACCGGTTCGGGAGCGAATAAGAAACCAAAGGAAACGTATTCGCAACAGTGGCACTGATTATTTGGCCTTTGCCCTTTTGGATATTGTAGTAGACAACTACATTTACATCATTGGTGTCTTAGGCGAAAAAATAGAGACTTTGGAAGAAACACTGCTACAGGAGCCCAGAAAAAGTGTCATTGACGAAATCTATACGTACAAAAGGGAACTGAATTTTCTAAGAAAAAGCATTACACCCGCCAAAGAGATGATTTTAAGCCTGTCTAAAATGGAATCGGAACTTATTGATGAAAGTACCCATGTCCATTTTAAGGAACTGCTAGACAACATACACCAGGCGACCGATTCTTCCGATACCTATCGTGAAATACTATCGGATCAACTGAATATTTACCATACCACTATAAGTAGCAAATTAAACGATGTCATGAAATTCTTGACAATTTTTTCGGTCATCTTTATACCCTTGACCTTTATCGCCGGTATTTATGGTACAAATTTCGAGGTGGTACCCGAACTCAAATACGAATACAGTTATTTTATTATGTGGGGGGTGATGATTATTGTGGCAATAGGAATGCTTATGTATTTTAGGAAAAGAAATTGGCTTTGAAGCGCTATTAGACCAAAGCTGCCCCAATGCCCTACTCCGACTCCGTCCCCAAGGATGCCCAACGTTTAATTTATATTCGCTAATTCTGGTCAATTACCGCTGATAATTTTTACAAAAGCCGAGAACACAACCAATTATCCGCTACATTCGATAAGACCGGCCTCCCCTTTCCTTCTTTCCACCGAACTGGTCGAATTTATAGGTAAAACTAGCCATAAAATATTGTTGTAAAACAGTGCCCTGATAGTCCTGAATAAAATCCTCACCAGTTGTTCTTCGGGTATTAATATTCTGGTCCAGCAAATCATAGGCAAGCACTTTAATTGTTGCTTTCTTCTCCATGACCTGTAACCCGAGACTCATATTCCAGAACAGCGCATCCTTTCTAAATCCGGGACCTACATTGCCATTATAGTTATATCTTAAATCGTTACCCCAAATCAGGTTTTCGGGCCAGTACGAAGTCATTCTTAAATTGGCATTCTGAGCGGTGTATTTAATATCTTCAATGCCGTCTAGATTATACTGCGTATTATTAAAAGATACTCCGTACCCTGGCTCTATCTCCAAAAGCTCACTAAAGTTAAACGTCGTCGAAATACGGGGCGATACGTCAAATCTTTTTGCCTTTAATTCTACCCCATTCGTAAAACTTACCTGTTGGCCAAAACTAAGACTCGGCCTTATATTAAATTTGGCCGTGAACGTGCTGTCTTTTTTTATCTGCTTTGAATATCCCATACCGGCGTAACCATTATAATTACCGTCAATATTTGTAAATCGGGTAGTTCGCAAAAAATTATCATCGGTCGTAGATATTGCCGATACTCGGTTCTTCTGTACCTCAACACCAGAATATACGTAAATACCCGTACGCTCTTTCCAATTGAAATTGTTATAATTGAAACTGATATTATGCCCTACGCCCAAAGACAAGTTCGGGTTACCGATAACAACATTCAATGGATTATTTACATTTGGAACCGGCTGTAATTGATTTATGGAAGGCACATCTAAACTTGTTCTATATCGGGCATAAAGCCGGTTATTCTTACCTATGCTATAACGCAATCTACTGCTGAAAAGTAAATTCTCATAACCTTTGGAAAAGGATGTATTTTGCAAAAAATCTTGATTGTCAAGATTGGTGAATCGATACGAAGCCCTAACATTGAAATTCAGTTTTTCACCATTTATGCGGAGGCCGACCGATGGTGTTTGTTGCACGTTCTTAAAATTAAAATCAGAGCTTAGCATCTCATTGAAATCGGTATATCTGTTTGTAGCTTCTTCATAATCTAGCACCTCTTTCTTGTTATCCCTGTTGTCATGGCTATATTCATATTCAAAATCTAAAAACAACTTTGCGGTCAGCGGCTGTCGATATGACACTTCGAGGTCGTAAGCATCTCGTTTGTTGTCAACATTGGACTGCTGATCAAGATTTTCTTCACTGGGATCATCACCGAAAACCAAACGTTTCGAAACAAGATTCGATACATTCTTATTTTCAGTATTCGTGTTGGAAAAGGAAAAACTTACAAACTTACCAATCGTGTCCAGTTTTTTTATAATATTAAATTGGTTGGAGAAATTGCGTTGAAATCCGTCATCTTCAGAAGTTCGTTCGTTACTGTTTATCAATTCGCCATCAGCATCCGTTGAAGTAGCATTGTTTATATCGCTTGAGGTTGTTCTATTCACACTCATTGAGGGCTCAAAAGATACCCGTAGTGTTTTGTCAATATCGTACTCTATATTTGCCCCGCCACGGTTCGAATTCGTCGACCCCCTAAAGCTCGATTCGCTATCACTAAAGTAGCGACGATCGGGCAAAATATTCTCCCGGCTAGTTTTTTGGTCGTTGTAATTATCGCTATAGGCAAAAAAGTAATTGCCATCAATTTCGTATTCCCCTTTCTTGGCATTTGCATAACTGCCGCCCAAATTCGAAGACGTGGTAATGCCATTGCCATAATTATTTATCAGCCCCGATTCGCGAGCACCTGAATATCCGCCCCTGGTATTCCCGACCATATCGTAAATCTCGTCGAAAGAAAACCCGGAGTTATTAATATTATTTGAACTAGCAATAAAGCTAATCCGTTCTTTATTATTGAAATAATTAACAAGACCATTCGTCTGGTATCTATCGTCGGTTCCGTAACCCGCCGCAATTCTACCTAAATACCCTTTGTTCTTATCTTTTTTAATGGTCAAGTTTATACTCATGTTCTCGCCGTCACCGTCTTCGCCCGTAAACTCTTGTTTCTTTGTCTTGGTATCTGTAATCTGTATTTTATCGATAACTTCCTTTGGCAAACTTTTGGTCACCACCTTAGGGTCTTTGCTAAAAAATACTTGCCCATCGACCAATATTTCGTTTACCTCTTTTCCGTTAACCGTAATCTTGCCATCACTATCGACCTCGATCCCTGGCAGTTTCTTAAGTATCTCCTCAACTGTAGCATCGGGACGTACACTGAAAGAATCTGCATTAAATTCGAGTGTATCCTTTTTTATGGTGATTGGCACGCGTTCGCCTAACACCTGCACACCTTTTAGTTCTTGCGCCTGTTCTTCCATTTGCACGGTGGCCAGATCAATAGAAGGCTTAATATTCAGTTTCATGACCAAGGTCTTGTATCCATTATAGGAAAAGAAAACGTTGGTCTCTTTTAAATTTGTGTTCCCCTCCAACTCGAACGACCCATCTTCCTCCGAAATACCGTAGGTAATCAGCGTACTATCCTTTACGGATTCGGCATACACCGTAGTAGCTTCTAAAGGCGTTTTAGAAAAGGTGTCTACAACTTTACCCTTGATTACAAAATCTTGAGCATTTGAAAAACTAAAAAATAAAATAAGAAAGTAGAAAGCAATAGAAGATTTGTTCAAACTGAAATGTTTTTTTGATCGATAATGGTTTGGTCATTTCAAAATAAACTAATCTTTTAGTTTAAAGGTGTACGGTTAACATAACTTTAATAGACGAGCAGTGT
>CBDULZ010000199.1:0-4040 GCA_965368185.1 uncultured Kriegella sp. | reverse complement strand
ACCAATGAGAAGTGTACAGTGAGCAGTGAACAATGAGCAGTGAACAATGAGCAATGAACGGTAAACAGTGATCAGTAAACAATGATCATTAAACAGTGAACCGTGGGTGACGGGCAGTGAAGAATAAGCAGGGAACAGTAATCAGTAAGCAATAATCAATGACCAATGAGAAGTGTACAGTGAGCAGTGAACAATGAGCAGTGAACAATGAGCAATTAACGGTAAACAATGAGCAATGAACGTTAAACAATTAACAATGAACCATTTTCAATATGAGCTTAGATAATAACCCCTTGTTAATGAAATCATATGATTTTGCTTTAAAAATAGTTCTGCTCTATAAAGAGATAATTGTCGAGAAGAAGGAATACACTTTATCCAAACAATTGTTGAAATCAGGGACTTCAATAGGCGCAAATGTAGCAGAAGCCAATGGTGCAATTTCAAAAGCTGATTTTTCTGCGAAAATTTCAATTGCCTATAAAGAAAGTTTGGAGACAAAATATTGGTTGAATTTATTAAGAGATTCTGATTACATAAATGTAGCGGAGGCAACCAGCTTGATTCATAAGGCAGATGAACTTTCCAAAATCATGTTTTCCATACTAAAGACAACAAGAATAAATAATTAACAATTACCGACTCTATATTGCTAATTGTTTACTGTTAATTATAAATTGAAATGAGCGGTATCTACATCCATATTCCTTTTTGCAAACAGGCCTGTCATTATTGTGACTTCCATTTTACTACGACTTTTGGGAAAAAGGAGGCCATGGTTTTGGCATTACAAAACGAGTTGAAATTGCGAAAGGAAGCATTTGAAAATGAGGTAGTGGAAACCATCTATTTTGGTGGCGGAACACCGTCGGTTCTTGATTTGCATGAAATCGAAGCCATAATTACTACGGTTTACGAAAATTATAAAGTCGTTGAAAACCCCGAAATTACCTTAGAGGCAAACCCTGATGATTTGATTTTTACGGATACCGGGTGTAGCCAAGGTTTCAATGTCTTTGGTGCGTATCGAAATTTGGGAATCAACCGTTTAAGTATCGGAATCCAGTCATTTTTTGAAGAAGACCTGAAATTCATGAATCGTGCGCATAATGCTATCGAAGCTGCAAATTGCCTGAAGGAAGCAACGAAATACTTTGATAACATTTCCATTGATTTGATTTATGGAGTTCCCGGTATGACCAACGACCGCTGGGAACAAAATATTGAAAAAGCCCTGTCTTTTGACCTTCCGCATATTTCAAGCTATGCATTGACCGTTGAGCCTAACACGGCCCTGGCCAGTTTTATAAAAAAAGGAATCGTAGTTCCTTTAGACGATGAAGCGGCCCAATCGCACTACGATATTTTGACAAGCCGTCTAGCCAAGGCAGGCTTTGTTTGTTATGAAATTTCAAACTTTGGTAAACCAAACTATTTTTCGAAGAATAATACGGCTTATTGGCAGGGCAAGAAATATATGGGAATAGGCCCTTCGGCCCATTCCTATGATGGGGAGAACCGTGGATGGAATGTTCGAAACAACGCCAAGTACATTAAGGCAATTGCCGAGGAGCAGCTTCCTATGGAAATCGAAACGCTTTCGAAAACAGATCGCTATAATGAATATATAATGACCGGACTTCGAACGATTTGGGGCGTTTCTTTAGTGAGAGTTGAAAATGACTTTGGTAAAAACAGGCTCGAATACCTCAATCAACAGGCAAGAAAATACATTGAGAAAGACTTATTGTATATTCAAGATGGCATACTGTTGGTCACCAAAAAGGGAAAGTTTTTGACAGACGGAATCGCAGCCGATCTTTTTATGTTAAATTTAGATACGGAAACTAGTTCAGCATAAATGATAGCAACAGTAAAATACCGAAACAAAAACCATCAAATTGATCTGTCAAAGCCCTTAGATATCTCAATGCCGTTGCGTGGTAATACTTCCAACGTAAATGCATGGTATGTTCCACCGCCTAAAATTGAACCCCATACCGAAGGTAATTTCATTGGTAAAGTCTCGGAAGGGGCCGCCATTAACTTTAATGATATCTCGTTTAACCCTCATGCCCATGGCACGCACACCGAATGTGTGGGGCATATTACAGAAGACTTTCATTCCATCAATCAGAATATGAGCCGTTTTTTCTTTTATGCGGAACTAATTACCATTGCCCCCGAACGCTATCAGGGCGATTTAGTTATTTCCCCCAAGCAGTTGCAGTATGCCTTGGGAAACAAAAAAAGGGAAGCCGTTATCATACGAACCCTTCCGAACTTAAAGGATAAAATAAACAGGCAGTATGGACATACGAATCCGCCTTATTTGTTGGGAACGGCAGCTCAACTTTTGGCAGATAAAGGAGTTGAACACTTGCTCGTCGATCTACCCTCGGTCGATAAAGAGAAAGATGATGGGGCATTATGGGCGCACAAAGGTTTTTGGGGTGTTGAAGGAACCATTCGTAAAAGTGCTACGATTACTGAATTTATTTTTGTCGCCAACGCTATACATGATGGCACTTATTTTCTAAATCTTCAAATTGCGCCCTTTGAGAATGATGCCAGCCCGAGTAGACCTGTTTTGTATGCTTTGGAAAATGGATAAATGGCATTTTTGGAAATTGTATAATTTTAATCCACAACATATGGTAAGAATATTGAAGCTGGAAGAACTAATGATGTTTGCCTTGGGAATCTATTTGTTCGGATTGCTCGAATACGAATGGTGGTGGTTTTTGATATTGATATTGGCGCCTGACATTGGTATGATAGGTTATTTTTTCGGTAACAAAGTTGGCGCGGCGTGCTACAATTTCTTTCATCATAAAGGGGTGGCTATTCTGATTTACCTAGTTGGGGCATATCTTTCCATATCTTTGCTCTTGTTGATCGGGGTCGTTCTTTTTGCCCATTCCGCTATGGATAGGATTTTTGGGTACGGACTTAAATATGATAAAGGATTTAAATATACCCATTTGGGTGAAATAGGAAATTTGAATGGATAGTATACCATTACTTATTATTGGGCTTATCCTCGGGGCTGTTCTTACGTATTGGTTGTTCTCGAGGTTTAGAATAAAACAAAGTAAAGAACGCACAGACCAGCAATCGATTATTTTGTTGGAAAAAATTAGAAGTGTCTGCAAATTGATATCCGTAGAGGGTGATTTTGCAGAAATCTATACGTATGAGAATACCAAGAACGATTTTACCAACCTCTTTAAAAGTAAAAAGAAGGCCTTGTTGGTTATTAACGCAAAAGTGCATATCGGCTATGACTTTAAAAAAGTGAAGGTGCATGCCGATAAGGAAAAAAGAAAAATTATTTTGGCATACATGCCCCGACCTGAGGTGCTATCGATTGAACCCGAAATTCAGTACTATGACATAAAAAGTGGAATGTTCAATTTCTTTTCTCCAGATGATATAACGACCTTGAACAAAGAGGCCAAACAGCATATTCTAAATAAGATACCAAAAAGCGGCTTAATGGAAACGGCGCGTAAAGAAGCATGGCAGGCGGTAATGATGATTGAAAAGATAGTGGAGACCATCGGCTGGAGATTGGATTACTCGGCGCTTGAGTTGAGCGAGGAGCGTGATAAACTTTTGGAAGAGAATTCCTAGTCAAAACTGAAAAGAGGTGTAGTATTTTTATATTTTTGAAAATGACCCTATAAACCTTGGTAAAAATTAAATAAAGAATGAGAGAATTTGATCCAACATTTGCCCATACAGTATTCTTCTGGCTGCATAATCCTGAGAGCCCAGAAGACAGAAAGACCTTCGAAACTTCGTTACAGAAGTTTTTGAGCAGTTCAAAATATGCCAAGACCAATTTTATTGGTACCCCGCCACAAGCCAGTAGAGATGTGGTAGACGGCTCTTTTACCTATTCTTTGATGGTCACTTTTGAGTCTGCCGAGGCACAGCAAAAATATCAAGAGGAAGATGTGCATAACACATTTATAGAAGAATCAAGTAAGCTTTGGGGCAAAGTCATTGTATATGACTCCCAAACCATTTAAAAT
>CBDULZ010000198.1:0-4066 GCA_965368185.1 uncultured Kriegella sp. | reverse complement strand
ACGGTCACCCCGTCAACGACCGAAGGTTTCTTGAGCAACCTGCCATGGAGCCAAGTGCTTCTTTTTGGAGGAATGGTGACTGCAGCCTTATTATTCGCCTTTAAATTGTATAAAATTCAACAACTGCGAAACAAGGGCAAGGTTCAGTATTTTCCGAATTTTACACGGATCGTGGTGCAAAATAGCAGTTTAGCCTTTTCGTTCTTCAGATCCATTTTTATGGGCGATAAAGTGCTTGAAAAAGAGCACGAAAGCATCATTCGCCATGAGTTGGTACATATTGAACAAAAACATTCCTGGGACCTGATTTTTTTTGAACTGATGCGCATCGGTTGTTGGTTCAACCCGCTGGTCTATATCTATCAGAACCGAATTTCAGAACTGCACGAGTTCATCGCCGATGCAGAAG
The DNA here is from genome assembly GCA_965368185.1 of uncultured Kriegella sp. GTDB lineage: Bacteria > Bacteroidota > Bacteroidia > Flavobacteriales > Flavobacteriaceae > Kriegella. Next base: position 3,657 of record CBDULZ010000198.1, on the reverse strand, counting down.
TTGCAAAAATCGATAAAAAGGAGTCTTATCAGCTGCTTTTATCCGAAGTGTTTCAGACGGAACACATATCGTTCATCAATCAATTTTTTAAATCATCATTAATCAAAAAACGAATAGTCATGTTACAAAAATCAAGATCAAAAAGCATTTGGAAACTAAAATATTTGGCTTTGGTGCCTATACTTTTGGGAATACTATTTTATACTTCTTGTGAAACCGAGGAAAAGTTATCTCCAGAGAATATTGAGGTCAGCGAGGATGTGGACGTACCCTTTGCGGTTATCGACGAAGTTCCCATTTTTCCTGGCTGTGAGGGTTCTGAAGATCCTCGGGACTGTTTTAATAAAATGATACAAAAGCATATCAGTAAGAATTTCCGGTATCCCGAGGGGGCAGTAATAAAGGGTGTTCAGGGTCGCGTAAGTACAATGTTCGTGATTCAAAAAGATGGTAGTATTGGAGGGGTTAGAATGCGTGGGCCAGACAAATTACTGGAGGATGAAGCCGCGAGAATTATCGCCAAATTGCCCAAAATGATTCCGGGTAAACAAAAGGGTGAGGCCGTTCGCGTACCTTTTTCAATTCCCATCACCTTTAAATTGGCTGGAGGTGAAGACAATAGTACGGCAAAGGACAATAATACTGATTTTGACGAAGGTGTAGCTGTGCCTTTTGCTGTTATAGAAGAGGTGCCTATATTTCCAGGATGTGAAGATGCTATCGATAAAAGGGCTTGTTTCAATGAAAAGATACAGCGACATATCAGTAAAAATTTCCGCTATCCACTAGAAGCTCAAGAAAAGGGAATTCAAGGACGGGTAAGCATTCTTTTCGTTATTCGAGAAGATGGCAGTATCGGAGGGCTAAGAATGCGCGGACCTGACAAATTACTTGAAGATGAGGCTGCAAGAATTATCAGCAAATTACCCCAAATGTCCCCTGGTAAACAAAAGGACAATGCTGTTCAGGTACCATTTTCTATTCCTATTACATTTAAACTACAGGGTCCCAATTAAAATGAGACTTCAGAGGCGAATATTCGCAAAACAAACTCCGGTAAGATGCAAGTCTTGGGCTATAGAAACAAGAATGGGGAAAATGCCGTGTACGGAACAATTACGGATGGTTCGCAAGGGCTGCCTGGGGTGAATGTTACTGTTCAAGGAAGCAGTAGAGGAGTGGTCTCCGATTTTGATGGCCGGTTTGCCATTGAAGCGCAAAAGGGTGAAGTGATAGCTTTCCAGTATACAGGTCTTCCTACGGCCAAACTAACCGTAAATGATCAAAATAAGTACTTTATTGAAGCTGTAAGATAGGTTTGTGGGACTTTTTATTGCGATTTAAATCAATCGTTAGTATTCAATTTGTAATTGTGAGCGTGCTATATGGAAAGGGCGTCAAACGAGAGAAAAATAATGCTCAAAAGAATGGAAAACAGTTTTCGTTGCGGTTAAGTTTTTAGCTTTTATCGAATGCCAGAAAGTTTTTATTAAAATTAGATGTAAAGAGTTTGAGAAAGACAATGTTTTTTATGGCAGTGTTTCTAATTTTTAAGGTTGCTGCCCAAACTTCGTTTTTTGCCACAGCCGATAGTCTTTATACCTTGGGCGACTACACGCAAGCTATAAATGCGTATGCCAAAGTAGGTTCACAACAATCGGCGTTGCAAATTGCGCGCGCCTACAGTGCAATAGGGAATTTTGATAAGTCCGTGGCACAATATAAGGGTATTCTTGAAAAACAGCCGACACTACAGATTGCCCGTTTTGAATTGGGGAAACTGTACCTGAAAACAAATAGGTTCGTGCAGGCTTCAGACCTCTTTTTCGATCTTGTACTAGACGGCAGCAAGAATCCGGAATATTATTTCTACTGGGGAGTAACCCTAAACGAACTGGAGAACTACAAGGAAAGTATACCGACATTCAAAAACGCAGTAAAATTAGATAGTACCCATTTACGCAGTCTATTCCAATTGGGCAAATACTACGTGGCCCAAAAGGAGAAGGATTCCGCTTTGACCTATGTCGATATGGGATTGCGCTTTTATGAAAATGATGTTTCCCTTATCAACCTGAAAGCCTTGGCGTACTATAATAATGATGAATTTGGCAAGGCCGTGCCCTGGTTCGAGCGGTTGTTGGAGCTGGGTGAAAAAAAGGAATATATTTATTACAAGCTTGCCATCTGTCAATACCATATGTGGGAATTTGAAAAGGCCAAAGCGAACTATCATATTTTATTGGATATCGATGATTCGAATCCTGATTATTATTTCAATTTGGGTCATGTGTTCTTTAAAGATCGAATGCTGGATAGCGCCCAATATTATATTAAGCTTTCCAAGGAAGTGCAGGAGGTCAACTTTGCACGGGAGTATGAAAGTTTAGCACGTATTGCCGCTGTACAGGAAAAACCAGAGGAATCGATCAAGTACCACAAATTGGCTCTAAAGGAAGACCCTGACAATATGAGGGTCTTTTATCAGTTGTGTTTTCTTTCCGATCAGCATTTAAAAGACCCTAAGGTGAAACTTGAGTATTACGAGAGTTTCATCAAAAAATTCGGAACCGAACAACGTTATTTTTCCGAAACGGTTGCCAAACGGATAAAAGAACTGAAACAGGAAATCCATTTTGAAAGCAATTGAAATGTTTTTTTGGGCCTGTTTCTCTTTTAAGTCGGATTTAATTGTTTACTCCTGAGATTTTTATTTTAAAAGCAACGCTCCATCCTGACTTAGGGTCAGGACACTTCCCTTCGAAAAAGGGAGGAACTACGTTCGATTGAAATTTCAATAAGAGTTCTCTTTTGAAGAATGTTGCATTTATGAGCTCCCCTCTTTTTTAAAGAGGGGTGGGCTTGCCCTTAGGCAAGGCCGGGGAGTTAAATTCTTAAGCGTTTATTTAAAAGCATATGAATTGCCAATAGCTTACAACCTTCCATACCCAATGGACTATGTTCGTTACCTACACTTTAATTCATAAGACAAACGATTTTGCATTGGGTCCGGTTCACCTAAAATCCCACAAAAAAATCGTAATTTCCGTGCAATTTTAGCGGTTATGCAAAAGTTTTTGATTTTACTAATGGTATGTGGATTTGCGTCCTGTGATTTTTTCGAGTCAAAGGATGCCAAGACCCAAAAACTGGTAAACCAAGAAATGCTGAATATTGATTGGAACGATGTCGATCAATACCCCCTTTTTAGCAAATGTGATGAAACGGTAACCAAAGTCCTCCAAAAAAAATGCTTTGAAGAGACGCTGTTTCTGCATATTTTGAAGATGTTGCAAGAAAATGAATTTACGGTTGACCAGGAGGTCAAAGATACGGTGTATGTTGAGTTCATTTCTGAAAGTAACGGTAGTATTACCGTTTTGAATATTTCGAACAGTGAAATTTTCGGTTCCAGAAAGCCGGAGTTCAATGAGAAAATAGAACAGAGCCTAAATAGTCTTCCTCCACTTGAGCCGGCATTAAAAAGAGGAATACCGATACGTTCAAAATTCAGGATCCCGATTGTAATCAATCCGAAATAATCGATTTATAGGGTAATAATAATGTAATATTCCGATAAATATCATCCCCTATTGTAAACATGAACATACATTAAGAATATTTAGTTTTCTAACAACTAACAACTAACAACTAACA
>CBDULZ010000197.1:0-4095 GCA_965368185.1 uncultured Kriegella sp. | reverse complement strand
GAAATCGAAGGGTGGGGAGCCATCAAACCGCCGATTACCCCGGAAAAATAAATGGCGACCCCGCCCAAACCTTCTTCCTTTAATTCGGTACCGCTATACACCCCATTTTCAATAGCTTCGCGTACATAATGGGGAAAATCGGAACTGATCAACAAGTTTTGGCTCCATAAGGTTTCCGGGTGGTTCGACCAGTTGATGAGCGTTCCCAAAGTTTGGTCGTTTTCGGCATCCAAGACCTGCATCAAATGAATGCCCGTTGCTTTAACGATCGGTTTTCGGGTGTCTTTGATTAAGGCTGCATCATCGCCGGAAAGGTCTTCCGCAAAGACCAATTTGGCGGGGCGTATGTTTTCCGCCGCCTCGACCACGGCCTTGACCGTTTGTTCCTTTACATATTCCATCATTTCGGGGTTCACCCCCGAATTGAACATGTTTTCGCCCCAAATGCCGATCAGATCATTGCTCTCGTGGGTATGGGTCGAGGAAAGTAGCACATAATCAAGGTCTAAGGCTTCGGGAATGCGTTTTCGAATATCGACCACATCGCCATGCAAAAACCCGATGGCATCCATAGAGATCATGGCAATTCTGCTTTTTCCGTCATCCAAAACCATCACACGCGACCAGACATCGTCGTGCACGCCTTGGGCAGGTTTGGCGTTGCTCATGCCCGCGATCCAAAAGGCATCGAATTTTCCGTTATTGTTGTTGTCATTGTACGAATCACCATCCTTTTCATTGTATTTGTTGTCGCCATTGGCATCGTTCCACGTATCAATAATAGTGGGTGTAATGGCTCTTTTGGCAAATCCCGCTTTTAAGATTGCCGGATTGGTATTCTCCAATTTGATATCAAGGGCATAGTCAGGATTCCGATCGCGCCAATTGTAGATAAAGAGGGCAGCGACAATCAAAACGACAATTAGAAGTAGCGTACCTAATATTTTAAAAATTTTCTTCATTTCTTCAGTTTTTTAGTTCACAGCCTCGAGTCTGTCAGCGCGTTGGCCATTTTAAAGTTTAGCTCCATCAGATAATCGCCCATACTTGGGCCGTACCAACCCATTAACCGCGCTTCATAGGTGTCGTAGTAATAGTATTTCTGTGGTACGATATAGCCCAAATATTGTCCGTTAAAGCTTGTTAGGGCAGAATTATAGCCTTTGAGTTCGAGCGCATTTTTTAAATCAACACCGTATTCGCCGCTCAGTTCGTAGGGCATTGCGATCCATATAAAATCATTTAATTTGGTGCCCTGTAGATAAATGGATTGCATTTCGGTCAGCAATTGGCTTCCTATAAACGGTGAAAACCGCCTGCGATCGGTAACGTAAAAGGCCTGCAGTTTCGGAATCTCCAATTCAGAGGTCATAGAAGTTAAGACAGCCGTAGAATCATAGACCATCGTGTTTAACACTGCTTTCGCAGCATCGGCCAGGGTTTCGCCGATATATTGTGCTTTGGCAAATTTCTCGCCTTCGCCTTTGTTGGAATGGCTTCCGACGGTCCCGGCAAAAAATAGCGCCAGATCTATCCCATTTTGCTCCAAGCTCCGTTGGAAATGGCCCGGGTAATCGCCGCTGAATTTATCGTTCCAAGTGGCAATAGTGGTGGCATGGGCAGCGAAAATTCCTATGGCAGCATGGGTGCCATTATCTTGAATAATGGAAAGCAGGTTCAATTTATCGTTCAACCTTCCTGTTTCCCCGATAATGCGATTACGAACCAAATTTGGAACGTGTTTATACCCCGAAGCGACTTTTGCAGGGCGTTTATCATCTAATGCGTCAAGTATGAGTTGCGTGAATTTATCGCTTAACCAAGCGACTACTTCCGGTTGAAAATCACCTCCGAAACTTTTGCCGACGAATCCGGGAATGCAGTTTCCGATACTGGAATGGGTATGGGTGGCCCCGAAAAAAAGTTGCTTTCTTGAAATGCGGTCCCTTAAATTGTTTTCGACTTCAAGTACGACCAACTCCGGGATTAAAATCATATCGGCGCTGACAAAAACCAATTCTTTTTTATCAACTTCAACGGCAACAGCCTTTGCAAATAGCGAATCGTGGACGCCGACCGCGATTTGGCCATCACCAAAACCGGCCATTTTTATAGCATTGAATTCGCCTTTTTTAGGGTCGGGCACTCCGCCGACCACTTTAGGGGTAATATTGGTTCTCGCAAAACCAGCTAAAAATGGACCGTCAACCGCAATTTTACTTTCGATTGCCGAATCCATTTTTGCAATGGTATTCTTATAATAGGATGTCTTAAAATAGGGAGTCGTATCAATTGTACTGGTCGAAGCATAGAAAAGTAGCATTAATAGGACGAACACTGCCCCCAAAACGCGAATCGATCTGCGCTGCCACCTTTTTACCTTCATTCCATCTATTTATATATCAGAGCTTTTGGGGATCTAAAACAATGTATTTAACAGTTTTTCGGTTCCAGGTATACACAATATGCACCATGCCGTCTTCGGCCTGTATAACCGTAGGATAGGAATATTCTTCGCCTTCTTTATCGGTGTTTTCCCGAAGTGGTTCTAGATCCAATACCCTGTCCCAGTTTTTTCCATCGGTAGAAAGTCCGATACTCAACGGCACTCGATCCCCCCAATTTGTACCGGTCGGATTATAGACCAAAAGCTGTCGACCGTCTTGTAACGTTACCCCATCGACCCCTGAATTGGGATTGGGGAGCGATGTGGCTGTCATCTTATCCCAAGTCTTTCCGTTGTCGTTAGACCAGTTTTGAGACACCACCTCGTTTTTTGTTCGGCTTAGCAATTGTAACTTCCCATCGCCATAATTTAAAACGACGGGTTGAATGGCCCCGAATTCTTTGGGATCGTTTAAGGGTCCTGAAGAGGTCCACGTTTTACCCAGATCGGTACTGATTTCTAAGTGTGACGTCCAATCTCCCGATTTTGTTTCCAAACTCGAAGGGGAAAGAATCGTACCATCGGCCAATTGAATGGGCTGATTTTTAATAGGTCCCAATATATCTTTAGGAAGGTCTACAGGTTCAGACCATGTTTTGCCATCATCGTTCGAGGTCATATAAAGTCCCCACCATTCTTGTGGACTTGGCCCAACTTTATAATACAAATATAAAGGCCCTCCTTTAGGTTTGAACAAAACCGGATTCCAGCAAGGGTAGCGTGTGGTTTCATCTTGAACCCCGTTTACAACTTCGACGGGGGTCGACCATGAACCGTTTGTTTTTCGGGAAACCCAAATACCCACATCTTTGTTCTTTTCCTCAGTACCACCAAACCAAGAAGCGATAACAACGCCATTACTAACTTCGACTGTTGAAGCATGGCACTCAGGGGTCAGGGCATCTTCCATTTCATAAACGAATTCTTGAGTCACCACGGCGGCGTGATCTATAGGTTGCACCTCAGGTAATTGAAACGTTTCTTCTTTAGTTTCATCCATATCTTTAGCTTCATCTTTAGCTTTTTCCTTACAGGATAATATGAATAATACGCAGGCAAACAAAGGTAAAAATCTCATGGTTTTTAGTTTAAATATATTTTATACAAATTAAACTTTTATAAAGATATAGTGCTAGTCATATATTATTTAAAACACATTATATATTGACCATAAATCGGAATATTTATAATATAATTGGATATAGAGTTAGAATAATTGAAATTTAACCGTTCTCGCTTTTGGTCTTGAAACGGTTTTTTTATCAAATTCCAGTTGGTAAATAGGGTACTCGGGACGACAGGTGATGTGTGTTAGGGCTTTGGAATATAATTTTCGAAAAATGCATCCATATAGTATTGTGCATACGCATTTACCTTGACGGAAGCATCCATGGTATGCGGCCAACCTTCCAATAAATGGTAATAGGAAGTTGCCCCGGCTTTTTGAAGGGCCGCATGCAAGCGATCGGCTTGTTCATGAGGCACCAATTCGTCAAGGGTGCCGTGAAAAGTAAGTATTGGCGGGGCTTGTTTTGAGACAAAAAATAGGGGGGAGGCCTCTTTGTACTCCTCGGGTGCGTCAGTGTAGCTTTTTCCTATTAATGCAATTACCGATGCATTGTTTTTGGCATAATCCGTTGTGAGGTCTG
>CBDULZ010000196.1:0-4142 GCA_965368185.1 uncultured Kriegella sp. | reverse complement strand
AAAAATCAAAACAGATTGAATAGGGCGGGTTTATTGTTCGAAATAATGTGATAACCGAAACTATTACAAAATTGATGATAGTTTAAAGTACATCAAATGTCATCCCATTTAATACAAATACAACTAGTATGAAAAAAGTAGAAAATCAACTAAACCGTCGGAATGCACTAAAAACCCTAGGCCTTGGATCCACTGCTGGGATTTTAGGTCTTTTCGGAAGCTCAAGGGCACATGCCGCAAATAGAGAGGTGTCCACCCCTTCTTATGAAAAAGGGGTTCAGGTCAAAATCACTAAAGTGCGCGCAATATTGACCGCACCTTACGGAATTAATCTTGTTATTGTAAAGGTAGAGACGGACCAGGCTGGACTTTATGGCATAGGCTGCGCTACATTTACACAACGCGCGCATACCGTCGTATCCGCCATCGAAGAATACCTCGATCCCTTTTGTAAAGGAAAAAACGTTGCGAACATAGAGGATATATGGCAAACAGCCTATCAAAGCTCCTATTGGAGAAACGGCCCCATACTCAACAATGCACTGAGCGGAGTGGATCAGGCATTATGGGACATAAAAGGCAAAATGGCCGGAATGCCTATCTACGATTTACTGGGAGGTAAAACTAGATTTGCAGTGGATACCTATACCCATGCATCCGGAAAGTCAGTCGGGGAGGTGATGGATGATGTAGAGAAATACAAAGAAATGGGCTTCCGAAATATTCGAATTCAACTCGGTGGCTATGGGTCTACACATCTGACTAAAAACCCCGATTGGAAGCAAGCTGGTTTCGGTAGTACCGACGATAATACCTTGGATCCTCAGGTCTATAAACGCGGAACAATCGAGATTTTCAAAAAGGCTAGGGAACGATTTGGCGACACTATAGAGCTACTGCACGACATGCACGAACGCCTACAACCGATGGATGCCATTGATATGATAAAAAAAGTAGAGGAATATCGGCCATTTTTTATCGAGGATCCCTTTTCTCCAGAAAATATAGGGTGGTTCAAAATACTGCGTGAACAAACAAGCGTGCCCATTGCCATGGGTGAATTGTTCAACAGCCCCCATGAATGGCTTGAACCCATGAGCAGTAGGCTTTATGACTTTATCCGGATTCATATTTCACAAATAGGAGGCATCACTCCCGCAATGAAAGTGGCCAGATTGGGCGAATGGTTCAATGTTCGCACGGCCTGGCACGGTCCCGGCGACACATCTCCCGTAGGACATGCTGCCAATGCCCATATTGACCTTGCCGTATGGAATTTTGGTATTCAAGAAGCCCAAAATTTTAAGGAGTTGACTTATGAGGTTTTTCCGGGTACGCCTACAGTTAAAAATGGGTATCTGCATGTAAACGAAGCGCCAGGATTGGGAATAGACATAAATGAAAAACAGGCGAAAAAATATCCTCCTGTGAAGTACAACTACAATTGGACCCAATTGCGAGGAAAAGATGGCACTCCTATACGACCGTAACAGACCATCACTAGTTAATCAACCGAATACAAAAATAAATTTTGTGAGATACTTACTTCTGTTTTTGACATTTTTACAAATCAGTTATGGCCAGGACGCACCTATGGCCAAAATATCAAATGGCCAAATTAAAGCTGAAATTTATCTTCCAGATATAGAAAAAGGGTATTATCAGGGTTCCCGTTTCGATTGGTCAGGTGTTATGCCCGTATTGGAGTATGGTGGCCATAGTTATTTTGGAAAGTGGTTTAAAACTTATGACCCAAAAGTGCATGAATCAGTTATGGGACCCGTAGAGGAATTTGCACCTATTGGGTATGAGCAGGCACTTACAGGCGACAGCTTTGTGAAAATCGGGGTCGGTGCCCTTACCAAACCACAAGAATCGGATTACAACAAGTTTAAAACGTACGAAATATACGATACCGGGAAATGGAAGATAAAGAAATTACATGACGGTGTAATATTTCATCACAGTTTGAAAAGGGGGGATTATCCCTATGAATATGAAAAAACCATTATTCTGACCCAGGGAAAATCGGAAATGGTATTGGAGCATACCTTTACGAATACCGGAAATAAAATCATTGAAACAGAGGTATACAACCATAACTTCTTTTTTATAGATACCATGAACATTGGGCCTGGATACAGCGTAAAATTCCCTTTCGATCTTATGGGAGAAGGTGAAGTCAGGGGAATTGGAGAATTTGCGGAAATCAACGGTAAGGAGATTGTCTATATCAAAAACTTAGGTGAAAAGGACCATGTTTATATAGGTTCCCTTACGGGCAATCAAATAACCAAAAATGGATATGATATTCAAATAGAAAATAAAACCTCCGGAGCAGGCGTAAGAATTACTTGCGACCGACCATTATCTAGATTGGTATTTTGGTCGGCGCAGAAAACAGTTTGCCCCGAGCCTTACTTACATATAAAAGTAGCCCCTGGCAAAACCTTTACATGGAAAATTACCTATAATTTCTATACCTTTTGATACTGAAGGTCAGCGCAAAAATCAGAGCGTTTCTGAAAGGGAAAAATTCATTTCATTTTTAAGAATATAACTGTCTTTTTGGACAAAATTGCCATAAATGAGGACCAATCCCAAAAGTTGTGTGTGAATTGAAAATAGAATAAGATCTTTGCAATAAAACGAACAGGATTGGAATTATCTCTCGGCCTATTAAAGCTTATACTTCCCGAACTATTAATAACCCACTTCGATTTAGTTACCCATAAAACAGAAGAGGGCATGCTCCATCTATATTTTGAAGAAAAGAAGGACATCCCTAAAGAAGAAAAACATCGTATTTTAATAGCCCATGGTTTTCATAAGGAGATTGCCGTCCAGGACTTTCCATTAAGGGGAAAGTCGGTTTATCTCCACATCAAGCGGCGCCGTTGGCTTGATAAGCGCACCAACGAAATAGTGCAAAGAGATTGGGGTCTGGTAGCACATGGAACACGAATGACCATCGAGTTCGCTGCTTTTTTAAAAGTACTTGGTCGATACGATACTAAGGCTTCCGACTGCCGCACCATAGGCCATTTCTATGGGGTCAATGGCAAAAAACTCCAGCGACAGTACCAGTATCATCTGAGCGATTTTAAGGGCTGGGAGCAAAAGGGACATGCCAAACAATGGCCCATCTTCCCCAAAAATATGGGGCCTTACCTGTCTATTGACGAAACGGCACTCTCCAAGGGGGAACTCTACACCATAATCACGAAAAAAAAGGTCAAGGGCAGGAAAGGGTCCATAGTGGCCATTTTCTCCGGCACCAAGGTGGAGCCCATTATAGAACAGCTGCTTGAGATACCCGCCAAGAAAAGGGCCAAGGTCAAGGAAATCACGCTGGATATGGCAAATTCCATGAAGACCATCGCAAAAAAGTGCTTCCCCAAAGCGATACGAGTGACGGATAAGTTCCACGTACAGAAATTGGCACTGGAGGCCCTTCAGGGCATCCGGATCAAGCACAGATGGGACGCGATAGACCTGGAGAACGAACAGATCAAACAGGCCAGGGCAAGGAACAGGACGTTCCTCCCAAGAGAATTCCATAACGGGGATACAAGAAAGCAACTATTGGCCAGAAGCAGGTATTTACTCCACAAGGCCCCAAATAACCGGACGGAGAACCAATCCGAAAGAAGCGAAATATTGTTTGCCCATTATCCCGATATTAAGGTGGCATTCGACCTGGTCCAAGGCTAAGGAACATATTCAACACGGCAACCTCCATAGAGACCGCCTACACAAAACTGGCTCATTGGTACAGGGATGTAGAAAATACGGGATTTAGGGCATTCAACACCATCGCAAACACGATATCGCTCAACTATAGATCTATCCTAAACTACTTTATAAACAGGAGTACAAATGCATCCGCAGAATCCTTTAACGCAAAAATAAAAGCGTTCAGGGCCCAGTTCAGAGGTGTGAAAAATGTAGAATTCTTCCTATTTAGGCTAACTACAATATTTGCATAAACACAACAATTGTTCCTGAACCCGTAATAATACGGAAATACAAGGCATAAAAAAAACGGATTGTAGTTCACAATCCGTTTGTTTATAGCGGTTACGCCTTGTAGCGGGGACTGGACTCGAACCAGCGACCTTCGGGTTATGAGCCCGACGAGC
>CBDULZ010000195.1:0-4186 GCA_965368185.1 uncultured Kriegella sp. | reverse complement strand
CGCATTTTTTTGAAGGAGTCGGGCATTTTGGTATGTTCACCTGAAGGTTTGTTCAAGTACAGCCACTGTCCTTTTCGGAGTCCCCAAACATTGTCAAAGGTATTGTGTACCGTTGCTTCGCGAAGAGGCGAGTTATATTTTTTGCCCTTCAAAAGCGGCAAAAGGTTATAGCTGTCGGGCGCCGCATTGTTAGGCAATTCGGTATTCGTAATGGCCGCAAGGGTGGCCATAATATCAACTTGGGAAATAACTTCTTCAGAAACGGTTCCCGCCTTAATCTTGCTTGGCCATTTGATGATAAAAGGTACATGATGGCCGCCTTCCCAAACATCACGTTTCAAGCCCCTGAAATCGCCCATACTGAAATGACCGTATTTTTCTGCCCGTTCGAAAGCATATTTTTCTGGACCATTATCGGCCGTAAAAATAACAATGGTATTTTCTTCCAGTCCCTTTTCTTTTAAAGCTTTCATTACCTGACCGGCCACCCAATCGGTCTGGTGTACAAAATCGCCGTACGGACCTGCTTCCGACTTTCCAATGAATTCTTCGTTCGGAATAATCGGGGCATGTGGAGAAGGCAAGGCAAAATAGAGAAAGAAAGGTTTGTCCGTTTCTTGTTGCTTGATATATTCCACCGTTTTGTCGGTGAGGGTGGGCAGCACCTTATACGGGTTCCAACCTTCGACCTTGGGTCCTGGCCGAAATTCCCATTCCCCCTCATTGATGTCAAAACCTACATTGTGCACATCCATCACCGCATTCGGCAACTCGACAAATCCGTCGTTTTCCATCCATGCATACGGAGGGAAATTTATGGTACCATCCCCGAAATAATAATCGAAGCCCCTGTCCAACGGTCCACCAGTAATAGGTTGGCTCCAATCTACATCTTCTGGTTTATAAAATTTGCGCATTCTATTCCATTGGAATACTTCGCCTGTAGGTTCGTTTTTGAAATTCCAGTTCCAACCCAAATGCCATTTTCCGATACTTGCGGTTTTGTATCCATTATTTCTTAACACTTCCGGAAGGGTAACATCCGATTCATCGAAAAAAGGTTCGCCAAAAGAAGTCACAATGCCGTGCTGTCTGCGCCAGTGATAAGTACCTGTAAGTAATGCATATCTACTGGGTGAGCAAATACCCGAAGAGCTATGTGCATCGGTAAAACGCATGCCTTCGGAAGCCAATTGATTCAGATTTGGCGTCGGTATTTTGGAAGCGTCGTTCTGACATTGCAGGTCTCCGTAACCCATATCATCCGCATAAATAATAACGATATTGGGTTGTTGTGCATAAACTTGGGCCAGTGGTGCCGCCAACATTGCTAACGTCAGCAAACAGTATCTCGCAATAATAATCTTCATATTGTTGTTCTAAAAGAGGTGGTCAAAATACTATAAATATGGCAGTGGGCGTACCATCAACTGAAATAGTTTTGTATGATAACGAAAAAACTAGTTTAGAAATGGGGCATCATGGGTTTACCCGAACTGTCAATAGGGTACAAGGCATCTTCCTTTTTTAATTGCGCTTTCATCAACTTAACCATTTGCTTTAATTTGACAGGATCATCACTTGCCAAATTACTTTGTTCATAGGGGTCTTTGGAAAGATTGAATAGTTCATACTTTACCTTTTCGACATTCATGTCAGGGTAATAGTGGTACACCAATTTCCAATCGCCATTGCGGTAACTCGTAAAGTAACTGCTTCTGTGTGAATGTGGAAAATGCATCAAGAACATTTCAGGTTTCTTTTCGTTGCTGTTCCCTTTTAAATTCTCTCCTAAAGAAACACCATCTACGGTATGTCTTTTAGGAGTTTCGATGCTTAGCAAATCTAAAATAGTAGGGTAGATATCCATAATAGTCCCCATTTGTTGCTGAACGGAATTCTGAACAATCGGCAGTTTTTTCTGCCAAATATTGTTCGCTTCGGGTTTGGCCCATGCCGCAATAAAGGGTACGCGCATGCCGCCCTCATAATGTGTACCTTTCTTGCCGCGCAAGGGGGCCGAGCTCCCCACTTGATGCATATCACCTATTGGGGCGTCTGAACCGTTGTCTCCTACAAAGAACAGCAACGTGCTCTCGGCAATTCCCAATTCATCTAAAATATCTAAAAGGTCTCCCAAAGATTTATCCATACCTTCAACGAGTGCCGCAAATCGCTGTGCCGTTTCACCGTATTTCTCCGAAGTATAATTTTCAATAAACCGCGAATCGGTCATAAACGGGGCGTGCAGCGCATAGTGTGACATTTCTAGAAAAAAGGGTTCGTTACTTGTGACCGCCTTCTTAATCTCCTCCTTTGCTTCAAGCGTTAAAGCTTCGGTAAGAAATGTTTCAGTGTTGTGATATTTCTCCAAATTCGGAACCTGAAAATCTAAAACCCCGGGTTTCGTAACTGTTCTTTTGTAATCATTCATCCCCAAATAGCTTCCCGGCTGCCCCCAAGATCCGCCTCCAATATTTACATCAAAACCAAGGTTTAAAGGGTTCTCCCCTTCCGAACCTAAAGGACCGAAGTGCGCCTTGCCCAAAAAAATAGTCCGATACCCATTGGCTTTTAAAACTTTGGGCAATGTGGCATTATCCGAAGCTTTCAACCCTTTCCAATTCCAATCCATCGGACCAAACTCCCCCCTATTATTTTCACTGGGCCTAATCCATTGAGTCGTTCTATGCCGCGCCGCATTTTGGCCGGTCAAAAGGCTGGCACGCGAAGGAGAACAAACACTTTGTGCGTAAAATGTAGAAAAGCGCATACCTAGTTTGGCCAAGCGTTCCATATTTGGTGTTCTATACCACTCATTGAGTGGATGTCTTTGGGGATTTCCCGCTGTGTCGGTCAAAAAAGGTACAGAGGTATCCATCAATCCCATATCATCGACCAAAAAAAGCAGCACATTGGGTTTTTCCTGGGCGGCACCGAACATGGGCATGACTAATAGGGTTATAAGACATAATGGGAAGCAAATCGCTTTTGTTTTCATCTGGTGTAGTTATAAATTTAAGTCCGATCCTTGTAATGCAGTGTCATAATCCCAAAAATAATACCGACTACACCCCTCATTATTTCAGGGCTATAAATTCTGGGTTTTCTTCAGTAGGTATCGAGGCATCGGTACGTACACGCCATTCTTGTAACATTTCGAATAATTCTTTGGCTTTCTCGGGTTCAGCATCCACAAGATTGTGCTGCTCGCCCAAATCGTCTTCCAGATTGTAAAGTTCCAAAGCATCATCTTCAAAATAATGGTGCAGTTTCCATTTACCATAGCGCATCACGGAACCGGGCCGCGTTCTAAATTTCATATCGCGATTCTCATTTTTATCGGTAATTGCCTGCAAATAAATCGGAAAGTGCCAAAACAAAGGTCGATCGTCCCATTCTTTATCTTTCACCAAAATCGGTAATAGACTTTGCCCATCACTTTCTTCTTCCGGCATTTCGATTCCTGCCACTTCCAGAAGGGTCGGAAAAATATCTAAATTGGATATTGGGGTTTCATTTTTTTGGCTTCCTACTATTTTTCCATCCCAAACAAAAAAGAAAGGAACCCGAATACCGCCTTCGTAGTAGCTCCCTTTTCCCGCTCGAAGAGGGTGCTGGTTGCTGACAGCAAAAAGCCCTCCATTGTCTGAAGTAAAGACGATAAAGGTGTTTTTTAACTTATCGGTTACTTCCAAAGCCTTGATCAACCTCCCGATATTATCATCAAGATTCTCTATCATCGTTGCATAGTCTACATTGCTTTGGCCTGAAGAAACCGTTTTTTTCCTATACTTTTCAATTAGCGAAGGCACTGGTTGAATCGGGGTATGCACGGCATATGGCGAATAGTTGATAAAAAATGGCTCCTCTGTATTTTTGATAAAATCTACTGCGCCGTTCATGACCACATCGGTAAGTCGTTCCCCTTTCGCAGCTTTTAAATCCACATTTTTATAGGGGGGATAATAACTGAAAGGATGCCCTGCATAACTACCCCCAATATTTACGTCAAAGCCCTTTTCTAGTGGATTTTCGGTAATATGCCATTTTCCGGCGTGACAGGTTGCAAAGCCGTTCGACTTGAATATTTGGGGCAGTATTAAAAAATTATCAGGTAGAATTGTGGTATTCGCAATCGGAATAAGTTTTCTATCTTTAGATTTCCCCCTGTCAGAGTTTCCGA
>CBDULZ010000194.1:0-4400 GCA_965368185.1 uncultured Kriegella sp. | reverse complement strand
GTAAAGGGGCAAAGGGTGATCGATTGGGGTACCAAAATGGATTAAAAATGAGGAACTTTAGAGAACTTGAGGTTTGGAAAGAAGCCCGGAAGTTGGTAAAGGATGTCTATTTGATTACAAAATTATTACCGGATGAAGAAAAATACGGACTTACATCACAAATAAACAGGTGCGCCGTTTCTATTCCCGCGAATATAGCCGAGGGCTCGGCGAAATATTCCCAAAAAGACTTTGTTCGTTTTTTACAGATTAGCCTAGGGTCGGCCTATGAATTGGAATCGCACTTAATACTATGTTCCGATTTAGATTTTATTGATACCAAAACCGGATCAATGATAATACGTGATATACAATTACTTCAAAAAAGAATCGCCGCCTTAATAAAATACAACTCCAAACCTTAATCTTTCTACTTTTACCCTTTACCGTTCCCCTTTACCCTTAACCATTTACCCTTTACCTTTCCCCCTTTACCCTTAACCTTTCACCCTTCACCCTTCACCTAGTAGTCTTCACCCTAAAACACTTCGTTAATAAATTCTGAAAACTTGGCCGCAACGGCAGCACCTATAACTACTTGAATATCGTAATTTTACAGCACCGATATTTTGACATAATATAGATATATGATCAATGATTGTATCCAATTGTTGTAACTAATTTTAAGAAACATAATTGCTAGTTTATAAATACCGTGGGGGTTCAGATGAAATTTTAGAAAGAGACATTGAATCTCTTGTACAAAACTCTTTTTGGAGTTCATCTATTGATAAGTTAAACGACCCTTGGGAAACAATAGTCAAGTCCGATAAATTCAATAAACAATCAAAATCACTTGGCTTTTTTCTGAATCAAAAAAGAAAAAATGCCCTTGCCAAAGTGGAGGGTGCATTAATGAATCTTTTGGAGACACTAAAAAAGGCAGGTATTTATTCATTGGCTGGCAACTATCTTGACGAAATATTGTGGTCGCATTATGGGAATGGACATAAAGGCTTTTGTATAGAGTATGATTTAAATGACCTTTTAAGCAATTATTCGGGTAGTAAATTCTACTCCTTTCCTGTTAAGTATTCTGAAAAGCCCCCGGAAATTAATTTTGCTGATATTCCAAGTAACAATAAAAGTCTTATTGAAAAATTAGCCAGTTATAAATCTCTTCGTTGGAATTATGAGGAAGAATATAGGATTGTTACAAACTTTTCAGGTAAATACTATTACGACTATAAAGCTTTAAAGGCTATCTATTTTGGGCTAAGAATGGAAGGTAAGTTTAAAGATAGCATTATGAAAAAGCTAAAAGGTAGAGGAATAAAATACTATCAGATAGTACAAGTAGACAAAAGCTACAAACTAAAAAAAGAGAGCGTTACAGACCCATGTTTAAATGAACCTGAATATCTGACGCAAATCCCAAAAAACATCAAGCAAAAACAAGAGGTCAATTTCGAAATAGTCAAAAAAAGTTATGCTGAAATCATCAAAAGAGGCGACTTAGAAGTACTATTATCAAATAAAATAAGTGAAAACCAATTGGCAGAATTTTCGAAATATTTAAAAACAAATATTTTCGTAAACGCCGGCAACTTTTTTATTAGATATTATTTGAAAAGAGAAGATGTTTTTGGAGCGGCTTGGGGAGTATATAATGAGATTGACGGAAAAGTGGATTGTCATATAAATGAAATCGAGAATTAAAAACTGGTTACATCAAAACCTATAACAATATGGGCTTCGGGCTTGATTGCAGGGTTCGTGTATTTTTATGAAGTCCGATAGATTTTTTGTCCCGAAGCCTCGGGAGGCTTTTAAAATAAAAAAGATAAAAACAAAGAACTTTGGCCACAAGTTGAATCGCTATTAGCATAAAAACCTGATTTAATGAAAAAGAACCTTTTCACAATACTAGTCCTTTTTGCGGCCTTTCAGTTCTCAACTGCACAAACGGATAGTTTGCAATGGCTAGACATCGAATTGTCAAACTATCAATACCCCTATGCCGTTTCTACTATAGCATTGCAAATTCAGAAACAAGATTTAAAAATGGCTTACATGGATGTTGAGCCCGAAAATTACAATGGAAAAAACATAGTGCTTTTTCACGGTAAAAATTTTAATGGCGCCTATTGGAAAACGACGATCGAAGCGTTGAGCAAAGAAGGGTTTCGTGTAATTGTACCTGACCAAATCGGATTTGGAAAATCTTCAAAACCAGCACATTTTCATTACACCTTTCAACAACTTGCAGAAAACACAAAAGCCCTCCTCGATACTTTAGACATCAAGAAAACGGCCATTCTCGGCCATTCTATGGGAGGTATGCTGGCTACGCGTTTTACCTTAATGTATCCCGATACAGCGGAAAAATTGATATTAGAAAATCCTATTGGCCTTGAGGACTGGAAACTAAAAGTCCCTTATAAACCTGTACAGTGGTGGTATAGCAACGAGCTTAAAAAAAATTATGACGGCATTAAAAAATATCAATTAGTCAATTATTATGACAATAAATGGAAACCTGAATACGATCAGTGGGTGAACTTATTGGCGGGTTGGACATTAAATTCAGACTACGAAAGAATTGCTTGGAATGCCGCACTTACGTATGATATGATTTTCACACAGCCCGTTGTCTACGAATTTAAAAATATCGCTGCTCCCACACTTTTAATTATTGGCACTAGAGATAGAACTGCACTCGGAAAACCTTTGGTTTCCGATGAGGTTAGAAAAACAATGGGGCTATACGATGAATTGGGCAAACGAACTCAGAAGGAAATTCCGAATGCCCAGTTAGTGGAATTAGAAAACGTGGGCCATTTACCGCATATTGAAAAGTTTGATAGTTTTATAAACCCATTAATTAAATTTTTAAAAGAACAATAACTTTTGCTTGCCATATTTCGCTGCCATTGGCTTAAGTGATTTAACCAGGTTGACTAGTACAAAAAACAAGCATTACTATTGCGGATGAAGGCAAATGAGTCAAAATAGAACATTCGAAACCGAAAGATTACTCATCAAAGCGACTTCAGAAGAAGATGCTGCATTAATTTACCATTTGCTAAATACACCCAAGTTTATCGAAAACGTAGGAGATAGAAAAATCAATTCAATTGAAGCGGCCCAAAAATATATTCAGCTAAAAATGCTGTCACAATTACAAGAGCTCGGGTTTTCAAGTTATACGTTGATCACAAAGGCTGATGGTATTAAAATTGGCACTTGCGGACTTTATAACAGAGATGGCGTCGATGGCATCGACATCGGCTTTGGCCTTTTACCGCAATATGAAGGAAAAGGCTTTGCTTTTGAGGCTGCTAACAAAATAAAGAATATGGCATTCACCGAATTCGGACTTAAAACCATTAGTGCCATCACCACAAAGACCAATATAGGGTCTCAAAAACTTTTGGAAAAACTTGGACTTAAATTAATTGGAACAACCAAAATTCCAAATGATAATAAAGAATTACTTTTATATAAAATTGAAAAAGAAAGCATAGTAAAATGAAACAATATCACGACTTACTCAAACATGTTCTAGAAAACGGCAACCAAAAAGGAGACCGCACCGGTACCGGTACCCTAAGTGTGTTCGGCCATCAAATGCGTTTTGACCTGAGCGAGGGCTTCCCCATGGTGACCACCAAAAAACTGCACTTAAAGTCCATCGTCTATGAACTGCTGTGGTTTTTAAAAGGAGATACCAATATTGAGTATTTACAAGAAAACGGGGTACGCATCTGGAACGAATGGGCCGATGAAAATGGGGACTTGGGTCCCGTTTATGGGCACCAATGGCGCAATTGGAACGGTGATGAGATCGACCAGATCAAAGAAGTGGTACATGCCTTAAAAACCAACCCGAACAGTCGGCGTATGTTGGTATCGGCCTGGAACCCCAGTGTATTGCCCGATACCTCAAAATCATTCGCAGAGAATGTTGCCAATGGCAAAGCGGCCCTACCGCCCTGCCATGCTTTTTTTCAATTTTATGTGGCCGACGGCAAATTATCCTGTCAATTGTATCAACGCAGTGCCGACATCTTTTTAGGTGTTCCGTTTAATATTGCATCCTATGCCCTCTTTACGATGATGATGGCACAGGTTTGCGGTTACGAGGTGGGCGAATTTATACATACGTTTGGCGATGCCCATATCTACAACAACCATATGGAACAGGTAGAATTGCAATTAAGCCGTGAACCGCGGCCGTTGCCTAAAATGGTATTGGATCCTGAAGTAAAAGACATTTTCGATTTTACGTTCGAAGACTTTACTTTGGTGGATTACAACCCGCACCCCCATATCAAAGGCATTGTAGCAGTATAAAAATGTAAGCTCCCTTCTCCCCTCTTTTTCAAAGAGGGGCGTCCGCCCAAGCGGACGGGAAGTTA
>CBDULZ010000193.1:0-4576 GCA_965368185.1 uncultured Kriegella sp. | reverse complement strand
ACGGCTTTTAAAATACTGGAGTCAAATTTTTTTGGAGGAAAAGTGTCCGCATGTAAAAAATAGAGTATTTGCCCTTTCGCCTTTCTAGCACCATAATTCATTTGTTTTGCCCTGCCCTTTGAACTATGCATTACTATGGCACCATAATCGGATGCAATCTCAGCGGTGTCATCAGAACTCCCGCCGTCGACAACTATTATTTCCTTGATATTCTGTGCAGAACTATGTTCTTGTAAGTACATCAATAAACGGGAAATATAGACCGCCTCGTTCAATGTGGGGATGATGACACTAATTTTCGGGCTTCTCTTTGTCATTTAAAATATATGGGCACAAAAAGTTGTTTGATACTGGCCTTAAGTGGGCTTTCCCTAAAAAACCTTACGTATTATTGGAAAATTTAACAGTTTAAATTTATTTGATTAGTTGAATGTGGGCCATGACCGATTCAGGCAAACTGCTTGTTTTGGTCATAAAGATTGTATCAGTTCTTTGAACAGCTTAATCATTTTTGGTTCGGTTTTGCTGGCTACTTTGATAATATCTTGTATGTCGACAGGCTTTAGCTCATCAGGGTCACATTCGTCGGTCAAAACGGATATGGCTACAACGGGAAGATCTAGGTGGTTGGCAACGATTACTTCCGGTACCGTACTCATACCTACGGCATCGGCACCGAGTATCTTTAACATTCGATACTCTGCTTTCGTTTCAAGTTGTGGGCCCACTACTGAGGCATACACCCCCTTTTGCAATGAAATAGTTTCTTTTTTTGCAATCTCTTCTATTTTCTTTCGCATCTCAACGTCATATGGCTCGCTCATGTCAGCGAATCGATGACCGAATTCTGCAACGTTTTTAAAAGCCAGTGGCGACCCTCCCTGAAGATTGATATGGTCTTCAATGAGCATAATATCTCCTTTTCTATAATCTAGATTAATAGCCCCGGCGGCATTGGAGATAAATAGCTTTTGTATTCCGAGTTGATGCATTACCCGAATAGGGTAAGTGATGTCTAAAAAATCATAGCCCTCATAGAGATGGAACCTGCCTTGCATCACTACAACTTTTTTGCCATCGATGTTTCCATAGATTAATTTTCCGGCATGAAACTCCACGGTCGCCAGCGGAAAAAAGGGAATGTGGTTGTAGTGCGCTTCAATTGGGTTTTCGATTTCTTCTGCCAGTTTGCCGAGTCCCGTGCCTAACACAATGCCGATTTCTGGGTTGTCAAATCCTTTTTCCCTGAGGTAGGCCACCGATTCGTTCAGTTGTTTTTTTCTCATTTTTCAAGGTGTTTTAGAAACGGTTGAAAAGCAGCAATGTGTTCTATATCTTCATATATGTCAATATCATTTTTGACATCCAACAGGTGTACTTTTTCATTTTTCAAATCGGCTAGGGTATCTTCCAATACAGTACTTCGTCCCCAATCTTTATTTTTAAAAAGTTTGGGAATCCATTTTTTTAGCCCCAACAAATAATAACCGCCATCGGCGGCAGGTCCTAAAACAAAATCGGAATCATTTAAGGCTAAAAATGCATTTTCAAGAGCTTCTTGATTTAAATCGTACATGTCGCTACCAATAATGATGACTTTCTCAAATCCTTTTTGAAATCCCTCCTGAAAGGCATTGGCCATGCGTTCACCGAGATTAATTCCTTTTTGTAGTTTTTTATCAAAAATTCTGTTATCCCAGACATCGTCGTTCCAAATATCTTCGGAATACCAGACCTGTTTTTCAATGGTCAGGTCGGTAGTCAAGGCAACGGTATGGTCTAATAAGAATTTGTAAATCGCGAGGGCCGCCTCATCCCCTATAGTGGCAGCAAGGCGCGTTTTGCACTTTCCCAATTCCGGATTTCGAGTGAAAATTAGGAGTAGGTTCTTGTTGTCGACCAGGCTGAAATGAACGGTTTGTTCATCTTTTTTATTTTGTTTCTGAAGTATAAGGCCCATTTTTGTTTTGGAAGTTTAATAAAGGGAAAAACATAATTTTTTGAGAATGATCGTCTACCGATTTTCGGTATCGTATACCTTTTTACCCTTAGTCAACAATTTCCCCCAATGCTTGCTAAAGGCATGTACTTTTTCAGTCTCCCGGCCTGTGGAGTCGTATACCGGAAAACCTTTATTTTTCCATTCAAAAATACCTCCGTATAAATTTTTGACATTTTTATAGCCTGCCTTTTGAAGTTTTTCCCCGATATCTTCCGAGCGTACCCCAATCGAACAATAAACCACTATCTCGCTATTTTTGTCGGCAACCTTTGCGTCTATTGTTTTGATGTCAAATTCTTGGTAGCCTACCCAAACGGCATTACTAAGGTGACTCACCGAAAACTCATCTTTTTTTCGGGTGTCGAACAACATTACATTTTCGGAGTTCTTAAGTGTTTCGACCGATATATAAGGAATACTTTCTTTGTTGAATTTCTTTAATTTCTTGTCCATTTTACTCTGGGCGGTAAGACCTAGAAGAAAAAATTGAGAAAAAAACAAGTACGAAATAAATTTCAACATATATAAAAATAATTGGTACAAAGATACTACTTTAGAGGAAGTTGGGTCAATATCATTTTTAAAAATACGGTATGAACGGCAGTAAAAAGTGGCTTTATTCGGCTCTTATTTTGATAGTTTTGATGTCTTGTAAAGAACAAGTTCGAAGCAAAAACGCCATTGTAACAACAGAAGAGAAAAAAATGGAGTATTACAACGAACAGTACAGGCCGCAATTTCATTTTTCCCCTGAAGAAAAATGGATGAACGATCCCAACGGCCTAGTTTATCACAAGGGTGTCTACCATCTTTTCTATCAGTATTACCCCGACGATATTGTTTGGGGACCAATGCATTGGGGTCATGCCATAAGTAAAGATTTGGTGGTCTGGGAGCATAAGCCAATTGCCCTTTTTCCTGATGTGAACGGTTATATTTTCTCTGGAAGCGCAGTAGTCGATGTTGCTAATACTTCGAAACTCGGTTCTGACGAAGACCCACCATTGGTGGCTATTTTCACCTATCACGATGCCGTAGCCCGAAAAGAGGGAAAAGAGCTTTATGAGACGCAAGGTGTTGCTTTTAGTTTAGACAATGGTGAAACATGGACAAAATATGAAGGCAACCCGGTCATTGGGAATCCAGGAGAAAAAGACTTTAGGGATCCAAAGGTTTTCTGGAATGAATATACCAAGGCTTGGAGTATGCTCTTGGTCGCTGGGGACCATTTGCAAATTTGGAGTTCCGAGAATCTGTTGCAATGGGAAAAAGTTAGTGAATTCGGAAAGGAGCAAGGTGCCCATGGCGGCGTTTGGGAATGCCCTGATATGTTCAAGTTGGTCGTTGAAGAAACCAAGGAAGCGAAATGGGTATTGCTCATCAGTATCAACCCTGGCGCACCCAATGGAGGCAGTGGTACGCAATATTTTATAGGCGATTTTAATGGGGAAACGTTTACTTCAGACCAAAAAATTCCACGATGGATCGATTGGGGCACCGATAATTACGCCGGGGTGACTTATAACAACGCCCCTAACGACGACCGTATTTTTATAGGTTGGATGAGTAATTGGAACTATGCCGCCAAAACACCGACCCAAAAATGGAGAAGTGCCATGACGGTACCTCGGAAACTATCATTGCGAAAAATTAAGGAGAGCTATGAACTTGTGAATTATCCTGTGAAAGAACTTGACGAACTACTTAAAACCGCTGAAGAAAAAAATATCGTTCTTGAAGTCGGGGCCGAAGAAGCGATTTCCTTTGATAATTTTAATCAGGCTGAAATTCGGTTTACGACAAGCACAAGAGATTTTCACTTTACTTTCGAGAACCACATGAATGAGCAATTGACGTTTACTTTGGATGGAAAGGAAGAATTATTGTTAATAGATAGGTCTCTTTCTGGTAAAACCGATTTTACCGAAAATTTTGGTGCCATACAGCAGATGCCTATTGCGAATTTACCTGATGGGCCATTCGAGGTTCGTCTGTTTTTAGACCGATCATCTATAGAGGTGTTTGTTAATAAAGGGCAATATGTGATGACCGCGCAAATCTTCCCTAACGCGAATTATACCGATTTGTCGATTAAAAATACCGGTATTGGCAAACTTTCCTTTAACGATTTTAAAATAAGTAGTGTTAAGGGCATTTGGTAATCTAATCGAATAAAATTGTTTTCGCTTTTCGAATTTTAACATATTTAAGGAGTTGATTTTTTGTGGAATATTGATTTTGTTCGACTTTTTGATAATCGAGTTTCCTTAAAATTTAACGATTTGCCGATATATCATTTGAATACCTTTGGTTATATTTTATTAGCCAGATTTACCATATGAAAACAAAAGTTTTATTTATGCTCTTGTCAATTGTTCTTTTTGGCCAGTTGGTAGCACAGCCAACCTTGCCAATTCAAATTGATGATGCCAAAATCATGCCCTTGCGAAAACTTGTTGATAGTTCGCTGCAGCTCAATCTCGAAAGTGAACTACGAACAAATTCGGAATGGAGAAAGCTGATTGAACAAAAAAAAATGTCGGTCGGGATAGTCGATTTGAGCAACCCTGAAAC
>CBDULZ010000192.1:0-4668 GCA_965368185.1 uncultured Kriegella sp. | reverse complement strand
TTTTCATCAAATTAAAGGGTTCTCCCTCTTTTTGAATGACCACATCGTCTTCGAGACGTACGCCCATTTTCTCTTCGGGAATATAGATGCCCGGCTCTACGGTAAATACCATATTGGCCTTCATCGGCGTTTTAAGTTCGCCGTAATCGTGGGTATCGAGCCCGATATGATGACTGGTGCCGTGCATAAAGTACTTTTTGTAGGCGGGCCATTTTGGATCTTCATTTTGCACATCGCCTTTATCCAGCAGTCCCAAGCCTAACAGTTCGGAAGTCATTATTTTACCACACTCTTTATGGTACTCGGCCCAAAGCGTACCGGGAACCAACATTTTGGTCGCCTCATTTTTTACACGGAGTACCGCTTCGTAGACTTCCTTTTGCCGCGATGTAAATTTTCCGCTTACAGGAATGGTTCGGGTTAAATCGCTGGAGTAATTGGCATACTCTGCAGCGGTATCCATCAGAATCATGTCCCCTGCTAAACATTGTTTGTTGTTTTCCAAATAATGGAGCACATTGGCATTGTTGCCCGAAGCAATGATCGGCGAATATGCAAAGCCCCTTGAACGGTTACGAACAAACTCATGTAATAGTTCGGCCTCGATTTCATATTCCCAAACCCCTGGTTTTGTGAATTCGAGCACCCTACGGAATCCCTTTTCGGTAATGTCACAGGCCTTTTGCATCAACTCAATTTCCTCGGGCTCTTTTACCCCGCGTATCTGCTGCAAAATAGGATTGCTCTTGGCAACTTTGTGCGCCGGAAAATCGTGCTTTACCTTCTCAACAAAACGAGCCTCCCGGGTTTGGGTAGTAACCGCCTGGCGGTAATGCTCATTGGTATTCAGATAGAGGGTATCGGCCTCGGTCATCAGATCGAAAAATATTTTTTCAAAATCGGACAACCAATATATCGTTTCGATACCGGAAACTTCCGTAGCCTTTTCCTTAGTTAATTTTTCGCCTTCCCAAACTGCAATATGGGCATTGGTCTCGCGCACAAATAATACTACACGGTGCTTTTTATCCATGGCATGGGGGAAAAGCACCAAAATGGTTTCTTCCTGATCGGCACCACTGAGATAAAATATGTCGCGATGTTGTTGAAACGGCAGCGTACTGTCGGCACTGATGGGATAGATATCGTTGGAATTAAAAACGGCAAGGCTCTTGGGTACCATTTGGTCCATGAACTTCTTCCGGTTTTTGCTAAATAGCCTGTTGCTTATCAAATCGTATTTCATATCCCAAAAATAAAGATTCGATAAGGAGCAACAAAAAAAGGGACTTAAATAAAGTCCCTTAAGGTTTAAAGTTGGTTATATTTCTTTGTTGACCACGACACAAATACGAACAAATGGTGCAACTTATAACGCGGTGAATTTAACAGAAAATTAAGGTTTTCCGAAATTATTAGGACTAAAATCGATGATCTGCACAATAGGTAGTCTGTTTCTTTCTTTTATAATTCTATTTTGTTACATATTCAGTGATTTTGTAATTCCGTATCTTCCGTTCAATAATTTAGACCCGTCTTTTAAAGCCTTTATGAAATGAAAATTGCATGCTTGGTGATCTTTTTAAGCATAAGTTTGATCGGCATTTCTCAGTCCGTTCCCTCCTCGGAAACCGAGGTTATGAATGCCCTCGAACAAAAAAGACAGATGGCTGCCCGGTCTTTGGTCAAAAATATTCCACTTAAAAATATAGGTCCTTCCGTAATGAGTGGTCGTGTTGTCGATGTAGACGTCAACCCCGATAATACCATCGAATTTTATGTTGGCTATGCATCGGGTGGTTTGTGGTACACGAATAACAACGGAACGTCGTTCATTCCTATTTTTGATGATACAGACACCCAAAATATCGGCGATATTGCCGTTGATTGGAAATCGGGCACTATCTGGGTGGGCACCGGTGAAAACAACGCATCGCGATCCTCTTATGCAGGTATCGGTATCTTAAAATCAATCGATAAGGGAAAGACTTGGAAGCATATGGGATTGCCCGACTCGCAGCATATCGGGCGTATTGTTATCAATCCTGAAAACAGCGACGAGGTGGTAATCGGGGTAACCGGACACCTATACTCACCAAATGAGAATCGGGGTATCTACAAAACTAGCAATGGTGGCGAAACTTGGGAAAAAACACTTTTTGTCAACAATAGTACAGGTATCATAGACGTAGCTCATAGTCCCTCGAATTTTGAAATAATGTATGCCGCGGCATGGGAGAAGGATAGAAAAGCATGGGACTTTAAGGGCAACGGAACGGCTTCCGCCATTTATAAAAGTACAGATAGCGGTGCTACCTGGAAAATCGTATCGACAGCGCAAAGCGGTCTGCCTACAGGTGAAGGAGTCGGTCGTATCGGGCTGGCCGTTTTTGACGAAAAAACGGTATATGCATTGTATGACAACCAGTTTCACAGACCAAAAAAAAGCGACACTTTTCAAAAAACCGACGCTCTGACCAAAGAAGATTTTAAGTCGATGTCCGTAACGGATTTTTTAAATCTTGATGACAAGAAACTTAATGAGTTTCTAAAAACCAACGGGTTTCGGGAGAAGTATAGGGCCGAAAACGTCAAACAGATGGTACGTAGCGGTGCTACAAAACCGGTTGATTTAGCTGATTATTTGGAAGATGCCAATTCACGACTATTCGACACGCCGGTAATAGGGGCCGAGGTCTATCGAAGCGATGATGGCGGCTCAACTTGGACAAAGATGAACGAAAGTTATCTTGATAATCTGTATTATAGCTATGGCTATTATTTTGGTGAAATTCGGGTCGATGCGCATGATCGCAACAAAATTTATATTGGTGGTGTTCCTCTAATAAAATCATATGATGGCGGGAAGACCTATTCTTCAATTAACGCCGACAATGTTCATGCCGACCACCACGCACTCTGGGTCGATCCAAAAATGCCGGGTCATTTAATCAACGGCAACGACGG
Organism: uncultured Kriegella sp.; assembly: GCA_965368185.1. GTDB lineage: Bacteria > Bacteroidota > Bacteroidia > Flavobacteriales > Flavobacteriaceae > Kriegella. The sequence goes on along the minus strand of CBDULZ010000192.1, from coordinate 1,701 downwards.
GGGCGTGAATATATCGTATGATGATGGCGCCCATTGGATTAAAAATAATTCTCCAACCGTAGGTCAATTCTATGCGATAAATGCGGACTCCCAAAAACCCTATAACATTTATGGAGGCCTTCAGGATAACGGGGTCTGGATGGGCCCACACACCGCCAAGGAAAATGACAAATGGCATCAGACCGGAGCTTATTCCTGGAAATCGATACTGGGCGGCGACGGCATGCAAATACAAATCGACAACAGAAATAACAACATCATATATACTGGGCTTCAATTCGGAAATTATTATCGTTTAGACCTTTCCACAAAAAAGCGAAAATATATCCAGCCGAAACATGAACTAGGCGAACACCCGTACCGGTTCAATTGGCAAACCCCTATTTTGCTTTCTTCCCATAATCAAGACATACTCTATTTGGGCAGCAATCACCTGCACCGTTCACTTGATCAAGGCGACAATTGGGAAACCATTTCCCCTGATTTGACCCAAGACTGCAGAAAGGGAAATGTAGCCTATGGCACATTAACCGCTATTTCGGAATCCCCACTAAAATTTGGTCTTATTTACACCGGAAGTGATGACGGACGTATTCAAGTGACTCAAAATGGCGGTTCTAGTTGGACGCCAATTGACAAGAACATAGACTTGTCAAATGATAGAACCAGCCTTTGGGTAAGCCGCATAGTAGCCTCAAAACATAAAAAACAACGGGTCTACGTCAGCTTAAACGGATACCGATGGGATAATTTTAAGTCATACATCTATGTTAGTGAAGATTATGGAAAAACATGGAAGCGCATTTCAGACAACATTCCGGCATCGCCTGTAAACGTCATTATAGAAGACCCCGTAAACGAAGAACTGCTATTCACGGGTACCGACAATGGGCTTTATGTTTCTTTCAATCGTGGGGCGAATTGGGAGGTTTTACAAAACGGAATGCCCAACGTTGCAGTACATGATCTTGTTATTCAACCTACTGCCAAACATCTATTGGTCGGCACACACGGACGAAGTATTTACAAAGCTGATATCGCCCCTCTTCAACAAATGACTTCCAAGATTATGGAAGAGCCCTTACACCTCTTTAAAGTTAATACTATACACTATAGCTCCAATTGGGGCAATGCTTCCGGGGCGTGGTCGAAACCGAATACTCCAGGACTGGATTTGACTTTTTATTGCTCAAAATCGAGTACCCTTTCGGCCTTAATTAAGTCCGCTGATGGCATAATCGTAAGCTCTACGGAAATACAGGCCGACAAAGGTCTGAACATTCTATCGTATGACCTTGCCTTTTCAAAAAGCGGAAAGTCATCCTATTTAAAAAAGAACAAAAAGAAATTGCAAGAAGCTGAAAATGGAAAAACCTACCTGCCAAAGGGAAAATATACGATAGAAATCTCGGGTAATGGGGAAACGGCAAAGACCGATTTTGAGATAAAAGCCCCCTGAAATAGAATAACTATGATTGCTGCTGTTGACTATCCTAAAATTAAAAAAGGCAATTAAAAAATCGGAAGGTATTAACGACAGTAATTTGTGAATTTAAGAATCAATGAAGGAAAGTCTCCTTGGTTTTAGCTACAAACAACTTCATAATTCGTGGAATTTTTACTTATATTGAAACCGTGAAAAATAACTTTATGAAAAGTGACAGTTTGTTCTTTGGGATAATGGTAATATTTACATTCGCA
>CBDULZ010000191.1:0-4797 GCA_965368185.1 uncultured Kriegella sp. | reverse complement strand
GCCAATCGCTCAAAAAGTTTCAGTTCTTTTCTAGAGGGCTTACGAACTGAAGGATAATAATTAGCAAAGGTGGCAATCACTACTTTTTTTGAATTAAATATAGGCTGCGACCAACAAGCCCGAAGTCCTAGAGGAAGCGCTAAATCCTTAAAGTCTTCCCATAATGGATCTGTTTTTATATCAGTTACGATAACCCGTCGTTTTAAAAAAGCACCTGTCCCACAGGATCCTATTTTTGGACCAATACGTAATCCATTTACGGCATTAACCCATACCCGAGGTAAGTTCGGCGAGGCTAAATTCCACAATCTGTCGTCTTCGACAGTTAAAATTGCCGCCTTTAAATCAGGAAATATTTTTTCGATACCTTCTATATACTTATGAAAAACTTCCGTGGTGTTTGGAGTGACTTCCATGGCATGTTCCATAATATCCCTTTCCAGATGTTCCAATCGAACAACTTTCTCATGTTCATTTTTAAGTAAATTCTCATGTTTTTCGGCCATGCAACTTATGATAGGCATTTCGGGAAGCCAAGAGAATGTCCATTCTATAGAAATTGTACTTTTATCTTTGAGAATATGCCTGCAGGTACAGCTAGCTTCTCCACTAGTATTCTCCTTTATTCTTTGAAGCGTATATGCCACATTCTTTTGATCATCGCAATGAATCGTATCAATAAATACGCGACTTGATAATTGGGCTCTTAAATCGTTGCCCACTAAGTTCGACCACAAAAGAACACCCTCATCTAAAAAAAAGACAATATCAGACGACTTGTTAAGAATGCGCTTGCAAACTTCAATAATTTGCATTGTATCTGTAGTATTCATTAATTACTTATATGGAGTTTCTTGATCGGGGGAAAAAGAAAGAGTTTAAATTAAAGGTAAGAAAATAGTAACAAATAACACATGATATAAACCACAAAAAGTTAAAATATCATATATTTTTATCAAAATATCATTATAGATAATGTCTGATTAACTTTATTATTTCTTGCAAGGCTGCAAGTAAAAAAGGTATCCTTCAAATCAAGAATACAAGATATTAGTATTATTTTGGTCATTTCTTTTTTTCCGCTTTCTATGGAGGTTAATAACCATTTTCATTTTAAGATCTACAAGCCCTTTGGTTTGCTCAGCCAACTGAAGTCGAACGACGTCAAAGAGGTTCGAAATAAAAGGTTTATCAGTGAATTATATGATTTTCCGAAGGGAAGTATGCCCGTCGGCCGGCTTGATGAAAAGTCGGAAGGTTTACTTTTGATCACGAGCGATGGAAAATTAAGCGATGCCGTAAATAGGTCTGGTGTCGAAAAGGAATATTATGCTCAACTAGACGGTATAATAACAGATATGGCCATTAAAAAATTAGCTACGGGTGTCGAAATCGGTTTTGCAGGAAAAAAGTACCAAACAAAGCCTTGTATGGTTAGACGGCTTTTAAACCATCCAAAATTAACCAAGGCCGATGAAAAATTACGTGTCGGAAGACACAGGCCGAATTCTTGGATTACCATAACACTTACCGAAGGCAAGTTTCGTCAAGTTCGCAAAATGACCGCTGCTGTAGGTTTCCCCACCTTGCGTTTGGTACGGGTACGAATAGGTAATATTCATTTAAACGATTTGTCTCCGGGAGCGGTCGTGTCCCTTACCAACCTTTTATAAAAAATAGTGACTAAAAAAATAGCCCAACATTTGTTGGGCTATTTTTACTAGTGTCCGGAAAGTATCGTCACTATTATTTAATGGCAACAAGCTCTAGGTCAAAAGTTAAATCATGTCCGGCCAAAGGATGATTGGCATCAATAACAATATGGTCGTCATTTACTTCGGCCACACGTAGTTCTCGCTCTGTGCCATCGGCATTTTTGGCTACAAGGCCCATACCGACTTCTGGCTGAATAGTATCAGGTAACTCTTCTTTATTAACCTTTTGGAACAATTCTTTTTGAACTTCCCCATAAGCCTCTGTTTTAGGTATGACTACAGTCTTTTTTTCGTTCACCTCCATGTCTACCAAACCCTTTTCAAAACCTGGAATCAAACCACCTTGACCCAAAGTCACTTCAAGAGGCTCTCTATCTACAGAACTATCGAAGATCTGACCATTTTTTAATTTCCCCGTGTAATGAACTTTTACCGTATCATTCTCCTTCACTTTACTCATAAATCTGTTTTTTACTGATTTTAAACTAATTAAATGACGGCAAAGGTACGGGCTATCAAATGGTTGAACGAAAATTATAAGAAAAATTATGATTTTTCTTTAAACCTGTCCAATTTAATGGAGTCGATAATAGTAACAGAATCGTCTGCAGTGTGTAGGCTAGGACATCTGCAATAGCTATGGGCGGCTAAGAATTGGAATTATGTTAAGGTGAGACGGATTTATTCGGGTTTAGGAACCGCGACCAAAACCCACATTTGTTTATCGGTCTCTTCCTTCCAATACCCAAAGTCTTCGACATATTCTATAACGGAAAATCCGGCTTTAGTTAAATCTTCCTTTACATAGTCGGCCGACAAGGTGTGTGCATCGGTCTGTTCGTCCCTGGTCCCTCCTATTTTGTGATTCTTTAACTTCTCAAGAATCAATAGACGCCCATTAGGTTTTAGCGCATCTTTGACGTGCACCAGGATTTTTAAATAGTCTTCCATTTCATGATAGGTGTCCATGACCACAACCGCATCAAGTTGGCCTTTAGGTAATTTAGGGTCGTCATCGTCCCCAAGAATAACCTCAATATTTGTCACCTTGCGGTTCTCAATATGTTCTTTTAGTTCGCTAAGCCGGTATTCGGCAATGTCTATAGCAAAAATTCTTCCTGACGACCCAACTTGCTTTGAAAGGTGAAAACTAAAATAGCCCTCATGACATCCAATATCGGCAACTTTGTGCCCCTGCCCTATTTTCCCCAATTTCATCAACTCGGGAACTTTCATCCAAAGATCACGTTCCTGCCAGTCTTCTTTATTGTATTGTGAAAGCATCGTTAGGGTACTCAAAGCAAACCACGCTAAAAAGAGGTATCTTGATGTAGATTTCATACCTCTAAGATAGCATCATTGAAATTATGAATTTGTTAATATCAGAGAATATTTTCTTCATTGTTGCCCACAAAACATCAAAATTTTCAATCATTTGCTACTTTTCTAATGGAATATTGATCATTGCTAATTCGGGAAATAACTATATTTAGCGCCTTATTAGTACACTAATAATAAGAACGAAAAACTAAAACATATTTCATAACTTGATTAAAATCCATGCCAATTGCCTATGAAACCTATAGTACAAATTTCTTTAGACCTTACCAATATCGATGAAGCCCTTGAAACCGCCGCCCTCGCCTTACGCGCCGGGGTAGATTGGCTAGAAGCCGGAACCCCATTGATCCTTGCCGAAGGTTTGCACGGAGTTCGAAAACTAAGGGAAGCTTTTCCTGAAATTCCCATTGTGGCAGATCTTAAAACTATGGATGGTGGCTATTTGGAAGCCGAAATGATGGCTAAAGCTGGTGCAACCCATGTTGTGGTTATGGCTCGGGCACACGAAGAAACCATAAAAGTTGTCGTGCAGGCAGGTGCCGATTATGGTGTAAAAGTAATGGGAGATAATTTAGGTTGCCCAGATATGGTCGAAGGAGCAAAACAACTCGAAAACCTAGGTTGCGATTACGTTATACACCACATTGGTTATGATGAGCGTAGGGGTATTGCTGCACAGGGATTAAAAATGCCGAGTCCGGTGGATCAACTACAAGAGGTAGTGAACGCTGTGAACATTCCTGTACAGGCCGTTGGCGGGCTGACCTTGGAGCAGGCAATTCGTTGTCCTGAATTTGGTGCTCCCTTAGTAGTCTTAGGAGCACCCTTGACCATCGATGCCGATTCGTTCAAAACGGCTGACGGTGATCTTGAAGGATCTTTGCGACTTATATGTCAAAAAATCCATGCATATGGAGAAGTTTAATCAAATTTAAGCCATTAGTAATGAAATCAATTGCCGTTGTTAATTTCGCTCCCGAAAAAGGAAGTGTCGAAATTCGTGAAATAGAGAAACCATCGATAGGACAGGATAATGTTTTATTGGAAGTCGCCAATGTCGGTGTTTGTGGTAGCGATCTACATCAATGGACCGCTGACCACAGTTGGCCTGTAAACTACCCCGTAGTATTGGGGCATGAGTTTGGTGGCCATATTGTAGAACTTGGGTCAAATGTTGTAGGATGGAAAGAAGGTGACAGGGTTGTTAGTGAAACTGCTGCGATTATTGACCCAAACAACCCACTTTCCAAACAAGGTCTTTACAATTTGGACCCGACCAGAAAAGGTTTTGGGTACGGGGTGAACGGTGCAATGACCCGTTTTGTTAGTGTACCCGCCCGGTGTCTTCATAAAGTACCCGAGAGCTTACCTTTTGAACAAGCTTGTTTGACGGAACCCTGTTCGGTAGCCTATAATGCTGTCGTGGTAAATTCACAAATTCGACCGGGTGACCGTGTTTTGGTATTGGGACCGGGAACTATTGGAATTCTTTGTGCCGCAATGGCCAAACTCTGTGGCGCCTCTGTTGCCGTGGTTGGGCTTGAAGCGGATCGCGGAAGACTGGCAATAGCACAACAATACGGTTGTGAGGGCATTGTCGGTGACGCCAGTGAATGGGCAATGCAACAAGATGGCCTTGGGGTTGATTGTGTTATCGACGCGGCAGGTGTCAGTGCTACTTTAAAAATGGCCTTGCAACTTGTTCGGCCGAACGGACAGATTACAAAAGTAGGTTGGGGTC
>CBDULZ010000190.1:0-4801 GCA_965368185.1 uncultured Kriegella sp. | reverse complement strand
AAACTATGCAACGCCCCATAAACAAAAGGTTTTTTTAGTATCACACAGGCATCGTTGATCAAATAACGCGTCGGAAAATTGTCGGAGGCATCAACGACCAGATCATAATCCTTAAAAATATCGAACACATTTTCACGGTTCAAATAGGCGCAATGCCCTATCAAAGTAGTCTCTGAGTTCTGTTGCTGCAACTTTTCAATTGCCACGGTAACTTTAGAGTGCCCAATATCATTTTCAGTATAGAGTACTTGACGCTGCAAATTGGTAAGGGCCACAACATCGTTATCAACGATGCCCAAAGTACCTACGCCCATCGCATTCAAATAGGTCAATACAGGTACACCCAAACCACCGGCCCCTACTACCAATACCTTGGCCAAGGAAAGTTTGTGTTGCGATTCTGCGCCAAACCCGTCTAAGATAGTCTGTCTTATATAACGTTCATGATTCATGATGTAGCCAACTTAAGCAAAGCCGCTTTGTATTCTTCTTCCGAATTGGCATTCAGAAGTACATTTTCATTTTCGGGAAAAACCAATTTCACGTTGTCGTTGTTGATTAAAAACTTACGTGGACATGTTCCATTACCCTCATTCAAATAACGCATGGATTCTTCCAGTGCTTTCGCTTCCCAAACGGCACACAAAGGCTCTGGTAAGGGATCATCTTTTTGTGCGAAAGCGGTTGCCGCAGCATTCGGGTCTCGGGCTGCAATCAATTGCTGTAACGAAAGTAAGTCGATCAAAGGCAAATCACAGGCCAATACCAACCAAGCGACATCTGGGTATTTGCTATGCGCGGACAATATGCCATTGTACGGACCTCTGAACTTGTCTTCATCGGCAATCGTAGCAAAACCATAAGGTATTTCCGATTCTTGTTCTTTCCGTAAACTGATAAAGGTGCGATCGCAGACCCTGTCTAACAATTGGTACAAGTATTCCCTCTGTGGCATACCGTGATAGGTTATTAACCCTTTATCAGTCCCCATTCGGGTACTTTTTCCGCCTGACAACACCAATCCGTATAACTTACCTCCCAAAATCATGCTTTCCTCCTGTTTTGTGTTCCAATTGAATTTCAGATATTTTAATATCGTGTGAAAGTGCCTTGCACATATCATAGATGGTCAGTGCACTCACCGAAACCCCGGTTAAAGCTTCCATTTCAACACCTGTGCGCTCATTGCATTTCACCTTGCAGCTAATCGATAAAACATTGCCCTTGGGTTTAATATCAATGTCGACTTTTGAAAGGTTTAGCTGATGGCACAAGGGTATCAGTTCCGATGTTTTTTTTACCGCCTGAATACCCGCAATAATCGCAGTTTGAAGTATGCTTCCCTTTTTACCCAAAAAATCTTGGGCCGCCAAAGTATCGAATACGTCTTGCGGAAAAACGACACTTCCCGAAGCCACGGCCGTGCGTACGGTAATTTCTTTATGGGAGACATCAACCATCGAGGCATTGCCAGATGCATCTATATGTGAAAGCGTTTTATCCATCTATCCGCCTATTGAAGTCATTGAATTACTAAAAACGCCCTTATATTGCTGTTGTGCTTCAAATCCGGTTTTTGCCCGGCTTCCAACCGCTCGTATAATCTGTTCCTTTATATTTTCCTCGGAGTTTTCAGCGCGCAGAATGTTGCGAAGGTTCATGCTGGGCTTGGCGTACAAACAAGTAATGACATCGCCTGTAGCCGAAATTCGAAGGCGATTGCAGCTACCACAAAAAGTTCGGCTAAAAGAAGGAATCACCCCAAAAGAACCTTTAAAACCAGGAATTTTATAATTTATAGATGTTGACGTTTCAGGTGAGTCCAATTTATAATAGTCCGGATAGGCTTCCCGAATAAATTCCAAAATACGTTTATAATCCCAAGCAATTTTGTCAAAAGTTTTAGAGCCACCGTTAAACGGCATTTCTTCTAGAAATCGGACCGACACATCAAAATGTCGCGTCAACTCTAACATGGGAATTATGTCTTCGGTATTTTGGCCTTCCAACGCAATAAAATTAATACGAACGTTAAACCCCTCGGTAATCAAGCGCAAAATATTATCATGTACCGTATCGTATTGATCACGCCGCGTAATTCTTTCAAAGGTCTTCCGATTTATGGCATCCATACTGACGTTGATGTTCAATATGCCCAGTTCTTTCAACTCATCGATATACGGACCGATGACCGTGGCATTGGTCGTAACCGAAATATCATGCAGCCCTTTCAATTTCGCAAGTCTGCGCAACAACACCATTAAGTCTTTACGCACAAAAGGTTCGCCACCCGTAATCCTGATTTTATCGATGCCCTGGGAAACCAATATTTCACTCAACCGAGACAATTCATCAATTGTAAACAACTTATCGTTCTTGGCAAAATCGGCACCCTCTGCGGGCATACAATAATTGCAGCGCAGATTGCAACGGTCGGTCACGGCCAATCGCAGGTAGTTTATTTTTCTATTGTGATTGTCTATCAACATATTCTTTCAAATTCAACTTCTCTGGACTAAGACCAAGTATCTGTTCAAGTACCATGATAAATAGCAGCGCCCAGTCTTTGACTCACGGATGTGCGGAAACCCAAACGGAATTATTCTTAAAAATCTCCTTTTTCCAAATCGGCACTTTTTCCTTTAATGTATCGATTAAAAAGCGACACGCCTCAAAACATGCGGTTCGATGTGCCGAAGATGCCCCTACCACCACTACAGGCTCCTCAACTTTTTTAGCACCAACGGCATGGCGGATCAGCACCTTGTTAAGGTTCCATTTCGCAATGGCTTCCATGGCGATTTTATCCATTTCCTTTAACGCCATATTTTTATAGGTCTCGAACTCTAAAGCTACCACTTCTTGATTATCTGTAAACTCGCGCACCGAACCCACAAAAACGCAGGTACCCCCACTTTGCGGATGGGAAAGCTCGCCGTACACTTTTGCCGTATCGATATGGTCTACTATTTCTATCGTTAGTTTTTCCATTAACCTCCGCTTACTGGTGGAATTATTGCAATTTCATCCTCTTTTGTCAAAAATACGCCATCCGTGGCATACTCGCTATTTACGGCCACCGCCAAGGAAGAAAGTTTACCAAATTCAGGATACGACTCGGCCAAAAGGCGTTTGAGGTCCCCTACTGAACCAGGTACCGCATCCGCTTCCGAAAACCGGATTTCAGATTTCCCCACGATGTCTTTGGCTATACCAAATAATAATACTTCCATAGTACAAAGATGATCTTAAAATTAAACAAAAAAAAACGGCTTACGCCTTAGATTAGGTCATTTTTAACCTTTAATCTCCACTATTCGTCCATTTTCGGGTCGCTCATAAAAATCGTCAGGTTTGGCTATCTCACTGACGGTTATATTTTCAAATGAGGTACTGCGTTTGGGCGCTTTTATTTCCCTTCCTTCGTAAGCATACCAAGTAATCGATTTGGGAAGTTTGACATCGCCAACAGCAGCCCAATCGTTATATCGAATCCAACGAAGGTCATCGGATGGCTCGTCGGAACCATAGGTGAACGTATAACCCAACCATGCCATTTGATAGGTCTCGGGGTCAAAATGCAAGAAGTATTCATCCTTTGAGGAGGCGCCTACCCCATCGTCATAAGAAATGTGCACACCAGGATATAATTTGCCTTCGAACTCCAAATCTTCGGCTTTTTCATAATTGATGTTATCATCGGCAAAGACAAAGGGCATCGCATAAAAATAAAACATCAAATTATGGTAAAGGGCCGCATTGCCCTTATAGCTTTCATTTGGATCCGACAACCATGCATTTTCGCCGTCATAACCCAAAGTTGCGCCGGGTAGGGTAATTTTGTCTTTTCTGGAATACAAATCAACAACATGCTGCTCTCGAGCGTCAGGTTTTGCTATTTCAAACTCCAAGGTTTTTTTACTTCTCCAGGATTGCAGTCCCCCATGGGCATCAAAAACCTTGATCAAAGCTTCTGAATAGTTGCTTTGTTCTAAAGTAACTTGATTTTTGGGATTTGCCGTAGCATCGGACTGAACAGCCTTGGGGTTTTCCTTACACGAAAAAAATAAGATCAATACGATAACTGTTAACGGGTACTTCATGTCTTCTTTTTAGATTTTGAAATAGGTCGTGCGCTTTTCCAGTAATTTACATATTAAACGAGTTCATTGCGCTATTTTTGTACGGATGAACGAAATTAAACATATTAGCAGCACCCAAAACCCTTTGATCAAAAAAATACTGTTACTCAAGGAAAAATTACGGGAACGCAAAAAGTCGGGTCTTTTCGTTTTGGAGGGCGCACGAGAGCTTCAAATGGCGCTTAAAGCCGATTATCATCTACAAACCTTGCTTTTTAGCCCTGAGATAATTGAAGAAAATGAAGTTTTAAGGCTGACTGCAGGCAAAGCCATCACGGAAGTGATTACTATTACAAAACTAGTCTACCAGAAAATTGCACATCGCGCGACCACTGAGGGTATTGTGGCCATTGTCCAATCAAAATCACATCCCCTAAGTGCGCTAACCTTTAAGAATGCGAATCCGCTTATCTTGGTCGCCGAAGCCCCTGAAAAACCAGGAAACATTGGGGCCTTATTGCGTACCGCCGATGCCGCTGGTCTTGATGCGGTCATTATCGCCAATGCCAAAGGCGATCTTTACAATCCGAACATTATTCGATCGAGCGTTGGATGTATCTTTACGACCACCATTGCCACGGGAACCACTACTGAAATCATTTCCTTTTTAAAGAAAAACAATATTCACATTTACTGTGCGGCCTTGACGGCGTCGGAAA
>CBDULZ010000189.1:0-5037 GCA_965368185.1 uncultured Kriegella sp. | reverse complement strand
AGCGAATCTTGCGGATCTCATCTTGATGGGCCTCGTACGATTACCGTGGAAAGAGAAGGGGTCGAAGCCAATTGTACCGAAAAGACTACAGTTAGAGTCAAATCGGACAGTGAGCTCTTGAGGCGACTAAATATGCAGGGGTCTAACATTATCGAACCACTTTGGACAAATACGGTAGAACAGTACCAAGAGGTTTTAAACAACTTGGAAGAGTATAGTTCTGGAAAGAAAAACGGAGACCTTCAAAAACTGTTTCAGCAACCCTTGGAAACCACGGCTTCGTTGATTATGGAAATAGGAACCAGTAAGGAGGAAGGGGCCAGGGCCCTACAAATTTTTGAAACGCAGCTGCAGCTCTTTTATAATGTGCTGGGATGCCAGAACGAGGACCAGCTTTCATCATCTTCCGAGATTAAAGCGCTTTTGGAAGGAACGGTACAAATAAAAAGACAATTTAAAGAACAATCTATATCCTTTTCAAAGAACTACAAAAACTTTGGAAAGGAATATATCGCCAATAGTGTAGATGCGGATACGCCTACTTTGAATAACCATTTTGAAATCATTAAAAGGGAGAAATTAATATAGCTAATGGAAAACGGGAAACACATCATAAACAAGGTTTTCCTTGAGGTCAACACCAATTCGATAGAAACGGCGTATCACCTCAAAGACAATCTTGATGTGTTTTTAAAAGAAAAGGTTTTGCCATATTTAGAAACCTATTTTGATATTTTTCAAAAAACCATGCCTCCCGATGGCAATCTACAAATTGAAAAGATAGCGATGGATCTTTCTTTTGGTGCTTCGTTAGATTATACCGATTTAAAAGAAGCTATTAAGCGAGGCATCGTAAATGAGTTGGAAAAGACAAGAAGTACAAACATTAAAAACCATATTTCAAGTTCTAAAAAGCGAACTGATGATGCATTTTTCCATTTTTTTGAAACGGGCATACTGCCGTGGTGGAGCGATTCAAAAACTATGGAAATATTTCAGGACGATACAGCCTTTGAAACACTTTTGGTTTCACAGGATTTTACTCCAAAACTAAAGCATCGTTTACTAAACAATAGTTTTAGGGAGCGGTTGATCAAACAATTAGCAGATAAACATCTAACCGAGATCTGTAAACACTGTTTTTTGAGTGTCGACGGTAATAGGCTAAGCATAACTACGGCCGAAGCTATCAACAATCTTGTTGTCATACAAAAAAAAATAGCGGCCCCCAGTTTATCATTTCTAGGACAAAGATCCGTCTTGTGGGACTTCATATTTTGTCTGTTGTTGAATGTTGACCAGGCTACCTTAAAGAACAAGTTGTTGCTTTTGATGAAGACTGTAGCCCAAATATTTCCTAAAAAATATAAAGCGGAATCGATTGAAACAGAAGTAGTGCAACTGGTGGATATGAATACTATTGTTAGGATATTGGAGGCCTTGAACGAGGAACTAGCGAATTCTATTTCACCTGATAATCAGCAGACCAAAAGGCCACCGCAAGACCACGAAAAGGAAGCAATTGAGTATGATGATCAAGTGACCCCGAAAAATGGGCGCATGGAAAAAAGGGATGAAAATAATTATGTGTTACAAGTCGATGAGCAAGATTCACAATTAGAGGAATTCGAATCGGATAAAACTCCATCTGACCTTTACATTGAAAATGCTGGATTAATCCTTTTACATCCCTATTTAAAACAGCTGCTCTTGAATTGCGAATTGCTTGAAGGCAATGAAATGAACGACCCCGAGACTGCAGCGCATCTCTTACAGTATATCGCCACAAAGAAAGAGATGCAATTCGAGCACCACATGGTCTTTGAGAAATTCTTGTGCAACATCCCTATTGATCGGCCGATAAACAGAAATATTGAATTGACTCCTGATTTGAAAATGCACGCCGAAGAAATGCTGCGGGCAGTAGTGGCCAATTGGCAAGCTTTGGGAAAGGCTTCCGTCGACCTTTTGCGTAACGAGTATTTGCAAAGACCAGGGAAGCTCATTTTAACCGAGGACAACCCGAAAGTAATAGTAGAACGAAAAACACAGGATATTCTATTGGAAAAACTACCCTGGAGCATTGGTTTGTGCAAGCTCCCTTGGAAAAAGAAAATAATTTTTACGGATTGGTGACCTAAAAGTCAACAGTCTCAAAGAAACTAAATATTATTAACAAGTTTAAATACTAAGTAGCGGATTATTAATTTTTATAAAAACGTAAAATCATGAAAGAACAAAATGAGATTCACTATTGCAATTTGCCTGAGATGCCAATAAGGAATTTTGGTATCGCAATGAACCCTACCAGAATGGAGGCAATTATTATGTTGGAAAAGAAATGGGTCAACGGAACCAAACTCAAATATTTCCTATTCAGCGATGATTCATTTTTCACCACGGCCATTGATAGTAGCGGCAACCAAGTGAAAATTCCATGGAAAGGTAGTTCCGGTGAAAAAGAAGTAGTTCGTAACGCCTTCAAAAAATGGAAGGATCAAACCATAGGCCTTGAATTTGAGGAAACATCGGATCGATTAGAAGCCCATTTTCGCATTGGTTTTGCAAAAGGAGAAGGCTCCTGGTCGTACGTTGGTCGTGATTCTTGGGGAATCCCCAAAGAACAACGTACCATGAATTTCGGCTGGAATATCTTAAATGATGAAGATACCGTTCTGCATGAAATTGGTCATGCTATGGGCTTTCCGCATGAACATCAGAACCCTAATGCGGGTATTGTATGGGACGAAGAAGCCGTCTATGCGGCTCTGGCAAAACCACCAAATTCTTGGTCTAGGGAAAAAACATTCTATAACATCATCCGAAAAATAGAACCCGATGCCGTACAAGGGTCAAGTTGGGACCCGGATTCTATTATGCATTACCCATTTGGCCCCGGTATGATTAAGTCGCCGGCCGAATATAAGAACGGTTTGTCCCCTGAAGACGGGTTGTCCGCTAGGGACATTGCATGGGTAAAACAATTTTATCCTAAAATGGACAAAAGAAAGTTCTTGGAGCTCAAACCTTTCCATTCCGAAATTATCTCCTTGGATGTCGGAGGGCAGATCAACCTGGAGTTCATACCCGAGGAAACGCGAACCTATACCATTTCGACATTTGGCCAAATGGATACGGTGATGATACTATCCGAGGAAATCAACGGAGAAAATGTGTACCTATCGGGAGACGATGATAGTGGGGAAGATCGAAATTCGTATATAAAATTTAAATTGATCAAAGACAAAAAATACATAGTGAACATACGGTTGTACTACAAAGAAAGTACTGGGAATACCTGTGTGATGCTGTGGTAGCTGCAAATGAAATGATGATACTATAAATACGATGGGCCATGAAAAAAAGGTATAGAAGATTGCCCCCAAAGCAGGTGTCGGGAAACGAAATGTTCTTTAAACCGGTCGTACAGCAAAAGTTAAAGGTCGGTAGGGCAGGGGATGCCTATGAAATTGAGGCCGATGCGGTTGCAGATAAGGTAGTTACCGCTACCAAATCTTCGCAAGCGGTTCAAAAGATGGGTAGCGCTGAGGAGGAGATGCAACAAAAACCGTTGGTCGCCTCCGTTTCTACCGTGCAGCGAGAGGGCCTATTGGAAAAAGACCCTGTTCGAAGAATGGAAGAGGAAGAACCGGTGCAACAACAGGAGGAAGAAGAGGTGCAGGCGCAGTCCGAGGAAGAAGAACCTGCACAAATGGCGGAAGAGGAAGAGGAGGTTCAAACGCAGTCCGAAGAGGAAGAAGAACCTGTACAAATGATGGAAGAGGAGGAACCCGTTCAGCAAATTGAGGAAGAGGATTCGGTACAACAGCAGGAGGAAGAAGAGGTGCAAACGCAGGCCGAAGAGGAAGAGGAACCAGTCCAAATGATGGAGGAGGAGGAACCCGTTCAGCAAATGGAAGAAGAGGAAACGGTTCAAACAAAGCCCAATAAAAAATCGGGATCTGGGCCATCTTTAGAGAATCGCCTAAAGCAAAGTAAAGGCGGTGGTAGTAAAATGGAAGCTAAGGTTCGACGGCAAATGGAAACACGTTTTGGAGCCGATTTCGGCGGCATTCGCATTCATACTGATGCCAATGCCGTACAAATGAGCAAAGAACTCGGCGCACAGGCGTTTACCCATGGAAAGGACATCTATTTCAACGAGGGAAAGTACAATCCGAACTCGAAGGAAGGCCAGCACCTATTGGCGCACGAACTTACGCATACGATTCAGCAAAAAGGAGGAAAGATAAAACGGAAGGACGAAGAACCGGAAGTTCCCATGGAATAAGAAAGGGCGTATTGTCTTAGTAGTACCGAAAGTACAAAATTCCATTGCTGAAAGTCTGTAAAATGAGTTACAATAATGTAAAATCAAGAACAATGAAGAAATTAAAGAACACTATCATCATTTTTATTTCGGTGACCGTATTATGTGGTTGTGCGAGCAGTTTCTACGACCACTACACCTTTACCGAAACCTTGAATACCAAAGCCAAGGCCGAACATTTGATCCAAAAATCGAATACACCATACGCTGATAATATTGCCCTTGTAGATGACCTAAAGGTACAGTTACAGACCATGGTGGCCTATGAACGTGCCAAGGAAAAAAACCAGATAACACTTAAAATGTGGGAGTATTTGAATCGGGATAATTCGGCACTTCATCAGTTTTTGAACACGTGGAAAAATCAAGGTACTATGAGTCCGGTATTTACGCAAGAATTTAGTGCGCAAATATCAAAGGCATTTGATTTGATGATCGATTATGAAAATAAAAAAAGTAAGGCATCGGGTAATGCGATTACTTCTTTTTTAAGTAACCTATAAAAAAATAACTATGGAATCGGAAAAATTATTTAAAGAACTAAAAACGGAAATATCGGAACTGATCAAAGAGAAATTTGGGGAGGAAAGCAGTACGGTCAAAAATGAGATAGCCGCCTTCGTTGATGAATCTAGGGAAAAATTGCATCGCTGGACATTGTTGTTCGCTAGTGGGCAAATATCAAAAGATGAACTCGAACTGCTTCT
>CBDULZ010000188.1:0-5071 GCA_965368185.1 uncultured Kriegella sp. | reverse complement strand
CGAATTGGTGGTTATGGTCACCCTGCTTTTTCCCAAGAAGCTAAAGCCTTCAAAATCAAGGAGCCCCTATGCTGAGTCGCAGGGTCAGTAAATCTGTAAGTTTCGGGAACATGATCAAGCTTATGGCCAATGTCCGATAGAAACTGCAGAAATAAAAGTGGTATGGACCGCCAATGATGAAGCATCCTTAAATGGGATCGTCGATTATCTGAAATGGATAAAATTCTTCCAAATAAATTTACACACCATTTCCAGCATTTGTCTCCATTTACACCTCAACCCTCCTAAGGCCCTATAAATAAAGCAATGTTACTTACTTTGCATCGGAAAGTAACAAAATCCTATTTGGCTAATTTAAGCTTTGTCCTCTTTCCGAGTACAGGGCTCACAACCTTAATGCTGATTTCTAGTTCGATACCAGAGAAAATCGATGGTCACAATACCCTCATTCGAACCGGCAAAATCGAATTGTGTTAAATTTTTAGGAATATTTCAAATTTGGCGCTAAATTTATTTTATTTCAGTATCGCTTTACGGTTCACGAGAACATATGAACTCCCCCTTATTTTGTACTCACAAGAATCGGTACACAGTTCCCGCTATTTTAGTACCCATTTTATTCGGATTTTCTAAACATTATTGATAAATGCTCCCCGTTGTTTTGGAATCCCTATAACATTTTGTAGTTCCCTCCATTTTATTTTTTACAGGCACTTAATCGATTTCAGCTTTAAAAATTTTAATATGGACAAGCTTCTACTTACCTCCCTTTTGGAACATACCACGGGACATTTACACGCCGTCAATCCGGAACAACAAAAAGAACTACAAAAAGCACAGCAACTAATCGCAAATTCCTTACTTCAAATTGAGGATATAGGTAGTGAGCACTTATTTTCAAATTCTAATTTCTATGCCCGGGAAAATATCGATAACACGAAATTAAAAAGCATAGAAACTGTTGCTAAGAAAACAATAGAAGCACCAGAAGACGATGGCCTTCGAACATTTATTCGCATGGTTCCGGCAAGAACCGCCCAAGTCTCAGGAAGCACTCCCGATTGGGCCAATGGTGCCCAGGCTGTGGAAACCTTGGGCCCCTTTGTCACTTCAGAAGGTCGATACGCGTGGGTAGATATATTTAAAACTATTAAACTAACGACTCTATATAGCGGCACAGACCCTATACTGTTGTTTCAAACCAGGGTTCAACCGACAAGAGTATCTAGAGGGGCGGTTTTTCCTATCGTTGCCGGAACCGTTTGGATAAAAGCAAAACTACTTTCCATCGAGGCTCCTGATACGGCGTATGTTGGAATAAAGGTTAAATCGGGAAGTATAAACTTAAGTCAATCACCGACGCTTATCAATAAGAAAATCACCTTAAAACCAAATACGAATATTGAGGTATCACTAAAGATGGAACAACATGTTCCGGTTACAACATCAGAAACTTCTCCCTACGGTAAAGATGCGAGGGACGCTGAATTCAAATTACCTGAATCTTTTGAATTCATTTGGAGCGGAGCCACAAAAAAACTGACATCGCTATCCATCGGCGATGCATCCTCAAAAATGTTCGGGCAATCTCTGGATTACAACTATAAAGTAATTCGAAATCCTACCACGGTTTACAATCCTATTTTAAATGTAATCGCCTTTCCATGGCAGCAGAACAATCCCGATTTTCAAATTGTTAAAGCAAGTGGCAAATTCATTGAAATTTCAGGTACTGCACCGATTAAGCAGAGCTATTGGGCATTGTCGACAGCTACTCTAGATGTGAACAATCCGTTGCAGGCAGAAGGAAACGGTATTGTAATATTGCATTGCGGAAAAGGCCTGAGGGCATCATGGCCGAACCTTGTAAATGATGATGCACGGTTTATTGAACCATTGATATTGGGCGGCCCTGGAAACCTTTTTCTTGCAGATTATGCCGCTGATATTTCCGGTGTGAGTCAAGACTTAGATCTTTGGCAAGATAACCAGAAACCCTACGGATCTTCTACAAACCTTCAATTCTTAAAAAACACACCCCTGTTCCTGAACATTTCAGGTACTCCTGCACTTGAATACGTCACGACACAATGCGACAGCGATTTTAAAATAGACAGACCGGTAAAAGTAAACGGAGAGCCTTTTGAAGTGCGTTCCAAGTCATCTGTCCTTATGCTTGCCGCTTCCGACAAGAACCGGCTAATCTATCTCTATGATGGCAATATTCTTGCCGACAATGCACCTAAAACTAAAAATCAGGCCGTACCAAAGCCCGTAGCTATTGCTCTCGAAAATGCCCTTTTTACGGTATCCCAAGTAAATACGTGTCTTTTGTTCGGAGAATGTGACGAAAAATGGAAAGAAGTAGCCAAAGGGTATCTTTTTCTTGCCTTCGGACTCTACGGATATTTACCGACGCTTCCAGATCCCTATGTAGGAAGATTAAAATCATGGGAACGATTATTTGCCAGTCAGGGTTCTTTTTCAAGAGTTGGCAGGGGCAACCTTAATATGCTTATTTGTGCCGTTAATTACAGTCCAGTAGATAATAATGGAGATAAAATAACAACAGGATTCTACTTTGGCACCTACCCCAACGAAACCCTTACCGATTCAGAAAATAGTGCCGCTGTAACCGATTCGAACAACCTAAGGGTATCGCCCAATTTGGGGAGCTCAAAATCTCGATTGACTGCAACCTTGCTGAGAAAGCAATCTCCGGATAGTATCGCTCTTACCAAAAACCGATTGAAAGATGTTAAAAATAGGTTCACAAGAACTTTGTTCTCTACCGGAAGGGTATTGAATGCAGTAAAAGTTAATCGGTCATATATAGAGGAAAGTACAAAAGCAAACACTTTTTTACTTGAAAGTTTGGGGCTGCTATCAAAAAAAGTAATTGGGCGGGCAAAAGATGAAACTATACTTGACACTAGCTATAATGCGGATTTGCTAACTACCGAAATAAGTGATTATAACCTTGGGAATGCCTGGGAGAATGTGGTTCTAGGCGGTCGGCTTTCCGCAGAACCTTTTGCGCTTTTGGACATCAGTAGCAATGCCAACCAATTGGGTGTAAGTGTCAGTGGAGAAATGATTATTGTGAAAACAGGCAGTGTAACGACGAGTACCGATGAAGGTTCGGTAGTAGTAAAAAACAATTGGCCATTTATTGTGGAAGGCATGCATGTCAAGGTAAAAGGTGATATGGCGCGCTCCTTTACACTACCGCAAATTGCGTGGGAACCCGTCGTAAATCTTTCCCCTCCGGACAGGGAAACTCCTTCCTCCCCTAAACTTTATATGGATCCAGAAGTTGGGGCCTTGTTTTATGAAGATGACGGTGGACCTACCCGGGTTTGGAACAACAATCAAGAGCACGTGCCACTCGCACCTATTCCTGTAGTTGATGCCATTGTCGATGATTTCCATGACAACCCTAAAAACTATACAGTTTCAGCGTTTACTTTACCGTTCGGTTTAAAAGCTCTTAGCTTTATTTCCAGAAATTTCGTAGAACCGACAAAACCGAATATCACCAACCTTCGTCCCCAATTTCGTAAAAATACCGATGGCACAAGTAAGTACCAAGGAGGCATACAGTTGAGCCTGACCGCCGGAGACTTTGGAAAGCCGGTACCTACCCCAGAGGAAAAGGACAGTCCGATGTTCCCGGGATATACCATCCAATTAAATAATCTCTTAAACGGTCTGGGACAAAAATCTGGAGCCAGTAATTTGGGGCATAGGGTAACAGAAATTTTTAATAATGAATTTTTGACAGGTGTTCTGGTCAAATCCAACAAATTGGAAAAATCAAGAGGTGTACCTCTCTCACGGATGGATATTACCGGCTATGGTGCCAATATATTTAGCGACTGGCTGAGCCCGACAGCGGCCATGGCACAAACCAGCCAAGCCAAATTTGATGTAATGATGGGGCGCACCGCCCACGAAGTCATTCAAGTAAAAAGCATTTTATACCCTTGGGGGATTAGAGTGGTCCGGACCATAACCGTTTTCCGAACCGCGACCGGTCGTATTTACAGAACGGATAGTGGCTGGAAAGCGGAATCGGACGGTCTATTCGATTTTTCATACCGTTATTTAAAATTAGGGAAAGACCCTATGGATCAGAATCTTACGGACGCCGATTTTAAAACAGTATCTGAGCCCTTTGAATTTCACCCGGGTACAATTAAGGGACTGTTTAACATTCGAAACATAAAAGATGCGCCCTCCGTACAAGAATATACAGCTACGAACACAATAAATACCGATGATACCTATGTTGATGGCATAAAAGGGATGGAGGTCAAGCACACGGATCCACCATTCGATGAACCGGTTAAATGCGGTGGCGTCTATTTTGATGCCGATGTAGAAATCGAAAATGTAATTCAAGGCCATACCAATAAAAGGGTGGTTTCCAAAAAAATTCTGGGCTATGTACAAGTTGCACCTGCCGGAAAACCATTAACCGCGATCCAACTGAGAGACCTGTTAAACCTTCAACAAGGCAGTATCGGTGGTGATCTTGATTGTGTCATAAATATCAATAAAAGTGACCAGCAGATGCGCATCGACAGTTTTGATGTCAATAATTCAACGGACAAGAACGCGAAGCCAGTATTTGTGATTGCTGCACGGGGAACAATGGTCTTACCTAAGGCCGGAAGTTGGTCGGTGGTGCAACACCAAGCGGGAACAGGAGAAGTAACTCCATTACCTTCTGGAACCACGGTACCCTTGATACGTACGGGGAAATGGAAAAAAAATGTGGTCATTGACCCTTCAGTGGTCAATAGTCAATTACTAAGGATTGCCCATCCTACTGAAATTCTGAAGAATCCTTCGAACCAAACCATCAATTTTGGGTTTTTACAGTCCACCGATACCCAAAAGGCGCTCTTTTTAACACCATCATACGGTAACGCCGTTAAAAAACTATTGAGTAAGACACCTCCCATTTTTGCCGATGCCTATCGGTTGATGGAAGGAAGTAGTATTTTTCCGAATATAGGAAATGCCATAGATAATTTTGGCAAGGCAATGCCCATGTTGAACGGTA
>CBDULZ010000187.1:0-5255 GCA_965368185.1 uncultured Kriegella sp. | reverse complement strand
ATTATATTTTATTTAGTTAGTTAAACTAACTATATTTGTTTAGGCGCTATTGCCATAACCTAAAAATTTATCGAAATGAAAAAAGCAACTTTTTATCATGCGGGCTGTCCCGTTTGCGTAAATGCCGAACAAGAACTATTAAATTTAGTTGACACCTCAAAAGTGAACGTCGAAGTCGTTCATCTGGGTGAACAAGCCGACCGAATCTCAAACGCCGAAGGGGCTGGCGTTAAATCGGTACCTGCTTTAGTATTGGACAACGGAAGCGTATTGCACATCAACCATGGCGCCACATTGGCACAAGTCAAGGGCTAATTTTTAATCTATATAGTTCGTTAAACGAATTATATGAATAGTATTGAACGTAACATTCACACACCACTTATGAAACGAAATCTATATATCTTAATAGGAGGTATGATACTGTTCCTGAGCATGCCTAATCTATCGGCGCAAAGCAATGAATCTCCTAATTTTAAAGACTCTGACGACCTTAAGATTACAAATACCACAGTGACTCACGATGCCGAATTACAACAATTGATCTTTTCCATATCCGTTAAAGGTGAAGCCGGAAAAAGTACGCCCAACAAAGCCGGCCAAATGGACGGTGCCCCCGTGTTGGGCTATGTTTTTCCCACCAATCTTTCACCTACCGATGTTGGCTTTTCAGCAACTGACGGTATTGTGGCCCTTGCCCTTACCTCCCACCCCGATTTTGACGATACCCCTTTGTGGGATGAAAACACCAATGCCATTTACGATGATGACGGTATCGTTTGGCATCCGCATTGGGTAGTTTTGAACGAAGACAAACGGGTATCCGGAGGGCTCTCGGTAAAACAATTTGATAAGGCAGATACTTCGGTAAAACTTCCGCCAACCAATCCAGGTATGCCTATGTATATGGATTCTCCAGGTTTTCCCGTCATCACCAAGGGAAATGCCATCAAAGTTGTCGTTCCTTTATACCGTATGAACCACAGAACCAATTTTAAATTCGATGGAGTCGCCGCATATATGCAAGTGAACACATCAAAAGACGACTTACCATTATTGGGAGTCTATACTGTTTATAGTGTGGCATCGGGCGACCTGTCATTGCCTTATACCGTAGCGACCGACTAATATTTTTGCCCCAAATGGTTAGGTTAACGAATCATTTGGGGTTAATTTTGAATAATGGATACCTTTAACCCCAATTACCAAAGTACGAATATCGAGGGTAAAATAGTCGTTGCCCTGGAACGTATTTCAGAAGCTTTCCGGGTCTTGCTCTGGCAAGAAGGTAAAGAAAATGCACTTACTCCCTTACAGTTGCAATTATTATTATTCTTGAAATTTCATAGCCCGAATAAATGTAAGGTGAACTATTTGGCCAAAGAATTCAATGTGACCAAAGCCACCATCAGTGAAACCGTTCGCATTTTGGGCAATAAGGCCTATATTTTTAAGGAAACAAATCCTTCTGACACCCGAAGTTATTCAATCTATCTAACCGATAAAGGCAAAGAAGTTGTTGCTAAGACCAGTTCATTCGCCGGCGCCATTGAAAAACCTGTACATTCTTTTTCTGAAACGCAAAAGGAAGTGTTATTCCAAAGCTTGTTAGAGCTAATCGAAAAGTTGAACAAAGCCGGTATAATTACAGTACAACGTATGTGCTTTTCATGTCGCTTTTATCAGGGAGGGCCTACCCAAGACTACTGTGGTCTACTTCAAAAACCGCTTCACACTAAAGATATACGCGTTGATTGCCCCGAGCATGAGAATGCGGTTTGAACTTCCACCTCTAAAACCTCCTACTTTCCGCACGTGCAAATAATTTTATTCACTTATACGAGTGATACAAAATATTGAATTAGAACCATTTGTACGATTATTTGAACCAAAAGTTCGATTTTACCGTCACAGAATGAGTATATTTATACTATTCCCCTTTCCGTTGAACCAAAAATCTTATTTTAAAATTTTGAGCCATGCCAATTTATATGGATTCACATATCGTTCCAGGTGTTGAGGCCAAACACGCCGCCGAAGCGCACAAAAAGGACCTTGGCATCCAAAATAAGTTTGGATGCAGAAATATGACCTATTGGATCGATGAAGACAGGGGAAGGGTCTTTTGTTTGATCGATGCCCCGAACGAAGAGGCGGTTCGCCAAATGCACAACCATTCACACGGGCTTGTGCCTCATGAAATCATACCGGTAAACGGTAAAGTAGTGGAAGCTTTTTTAGGCAGGATAGCCGACCCCGAAACGTATAATGACCCCAAAGATCCCGACCTTAAAATATTCAACGACCCCGCTTTCAGGGTTATTTTGTCGATTAAGACCAAAGATGTAAGACTGCTGCTTCATGATTTGGGAAAAAAAAGAACGAAACAGTTATTCTCACTGTATTACGAAACGGTAAGGGAACAAGTACAAAAACACGAAGGCAGTGAAGTGGAAACAAAAGGGGAAGTCTTTGTTGTTTCATTTACATCGGTGTCACTTGCGGTTGACTGTGCCATAGCCATTCAGAAAGCCCTGCACGTGGCCACTGAGCTTATTGACTTGCGAATGGGGCTCCATGCAGGTCTTCCGGTAGACCAAAGCAATACGATATTCGGAAAAACGGTGCAATTCGCGCGATACCTTTGCACTCTTGACGATGAAAATCCGATTATCATATCATCCATCGTGAGTGAACTTTACAAACCGGATTTACGAAAGAACGAAAGCTTACAAGAGAATATAAAAAGGTTAAGCGCATCGGACGAAAAATCTCTGGAACATATTATTCGGATCTTAGCTGAAAATTGGCAGAACCCCGAATTCGGAATCGAAGACTTTTGCGAAAAACTTTCCATAAGTAAATCACAGCTCTACCGAAAATGTACGCGGGTTACGGGCCAATCGCCCAATGCCGTTATACGCGAATATCGATTGTTAAAATCTTTGGAATTGTTAGGAAAAGAAGGACAGAATGTTTCCCAGACCACATTCGATGCGGGATTTAGCAGCCCCTCTTATTTTATAAAATGCTTTCAAAAACGATTTGGTTTACTTCCGTTAAAATATGCCAAATTAAAAATGTAAAATTAAAAAAGATACGATTATGCCGCTATATATGGACATACACAAGGTCGATTCCGACGATTTTACCGTTGAGGATGTGATAAAGGCACATATGGAGGATATGGCCGTACAGGAAAAGTTCGGAGTGATCCAAAGGAAATATTGGGTCAACGAAGCCGATAAAATGGTGTTTTGCCTGATGGAAGGCCCCAATAAGGAAGCCTGTCACAAAACACATGAAGAATCGCATGGTATGACGGCCTGTAATATTATCGAGGTCTCCGATGATGAATACAACTTGTTTATGGCCAAGGGCAGTACCCATGAAAACGATTTGGCTTATAAATTGGATGGAGAACTCGATTCGGGCTTTCGCACCATCATGCTTGTCAGTACATCCGATCTATGCGGCAAATACGGACATTATATTAAGGAAATACATAGATTGCTCAAGCAGTATAACGGAGTCATCGTACTTCAACCAAACGATGAAATCATGGCCTCGTTCCTATTGGCCTCCGACGCCATTCTATGCGCCTTGGCCATCGCCAAACTTCTAAAGTCGATACCCGATAATTTTGAATATCGGTTGGCCCTGGTCAGCGGAAATCCCGTGGACCAAAATGGCACTGACCTGTTCGAAGACACCAAACAAAAAGTAAAGACATTGTGCCAGATCGGATTGAGCAAGGTCATCTACCTCGATGCGACCACAAAGGCACTTTCGAGCAAAGAATCCAACACTCCAAAAGTAAACCACAGTGACCTAAAAATAGTAGGCGATAACGATTTTAAATTTTGTGAGACCTTGTCAAAAATTTTGAACGAAAGTCTAAAAAATCCTGATTATAAAAGCGAGGATTTGGGCAGACAATTGGGACTCAGCAAGGCGCAGACCTATAGAAAGATAACCGCATTGACCGGAATGTCGCCTAACACTTTGATCCGGGAACTTCGACTTCGAAAATCACTTAAAGCCTTAAAAAATAATCACAAAACAGTTGCAGAAATCGCCTATGACCTTGGTTTTAACAGCCCTACTTATTTTACTCGGGTATTTCGCAATCGATACGAGGTACTGCCGACCTCTTTTGCCAAAATTTGCAGCGCATGATATTCAAATAATAAAACTACAACGTATGCCCTTATATATAGACTTTCATAGGATAGATGCCGTAAGCGCTACGGAGGAGGATATGTATAAAGCACACCTAAAAGATATAGCCGTACAGAATAAATATGGGTTGACATACAAGAAATATTATCTGAATCTACCCCAAAAAACTGCTTGTTGCCTTATCGAAGCCCCGAACAAAGAAGCCTGTATTGCAAGCCATATGGAGGCTCAAGGTGTCGGGCCATGCAATGTTATAGAAGTGTCTCCTGAATATGAATTCTTTCCCTATTTGGGCGAGGGCACCAAAAATGACAAGGACCTGGCACTAACCCTTTCGGGTGAAATCGATACCGGCTACCGAACGTTGATGATGATTTGCCTATCCGATTTCTCTGGAAAGTGCGGAAAATATATCGACCGAATTTATTGGTTGTTGGAAAAGCATCGAGGCAGCAAGATCACGCAACCCAACGATGAGATTATGGCCTCTTTTATTCACGCCCAAGATGCCATGGTCTGTAGCACGGAGATATCCCGATTTTTAAGGACCCTCCCCAAAGGCTTGGAGTACAATATGGCATTGGTGACCGGAAAACCGGTGGATGAAACGGGGTCGGAGCTTTTCGAAGAAGCAAAAAAGCGGTTGCATACACTTTGTCGGTTGGGCCTCGGTCAAATGATGCATGTAGATTCCAATACAAAATCGCTTGTAGACCAAGAATCCGACATACCCGATATGGGCAAGGAATCGGTACGGTTCGTATCGGAGAGCGATTTTTCGTTATATACCGAATTATGGAAAATTCTTAACGCGCAGATTACCGACCCCGATTTTAAGAGCGAACACCTTTATCAAAGGTTGGGATTGAGCAAGGCACAGACCTATAGAAAGATAACCGCATTGACCGGAATGTCGCCTAACACTTTGATCCGGGAACTTCGACTTCGAAAATCACTCAAGGCGCTAAAAAACAATCATAAAACCGTGGCCGAAATAGCTTATGACTTAGGATTTAACAGCCCGACGTATTTTACGAGGGTATTTCGGAACAGGTATGAGGTATTGCCGACCT
>CBDULZ010000186.1:0-5256 GCA_965368185.1 uncultured Kriegella sp. | reverse complement strand
AATAGACCGATTTAAAACTTTTAAGGTTATTTTTTAATGATTTTTGCTTGTGAGGATACATTTTGATGAACAATCCTCGCATCCCCCATGTAAGATAACTCACTACTTCCGCTGGCTTCGACATCCATAATATCCCTTACGGTTAAGTAGGATCTGCTGATTCCGCTAAGAAGTATTTTCAGGCTCTTTACTGCCAGTCCGTAATCCGATAGTTCCGAAGTCCCCGAAAGCAGGGCATCCAAGTGCCTGGCATTGCCCACCAAATCGATACGACTATCCCCGCTTAGAACCACTTTTAGGCTATCCACGGATAGATTGCTCGAAAGTTCGCTGGTACCAGAAAAATCTAAGACCAGTTTTTTTCCTTCTATAGCATCATTCACTAAAAAAATTGCATTGCCCGACCCTTTATAATCGGTAATAGTCTTCGTAGTAATATACACATTCAAGGTCTCATCGCCCCGGACGTTCCTTAACCCGTTAACACCGATTTGCAAGGTCTTATCGATGATTTTTAAATCAGTAAATTGGTGTAGATTATCGTTGGCCTTCACCTCCACTTTTTCCTCGGTATCGGAGAAATTAATAAATACTTTGAAGTTGTATGAAACATCAAGTTTTGTAAAGCCCGTAAAAGAATAGTTTTTAGTTGTAATTTCATCGGAAGCCCGAATAGAGTCCTTTTCACAGGAATATAGCCCCACACCTAGGGCAATCACGCAG
This sequence comes from uncultured Kriegella sp., assembly GCA_965368185.1. Taxonomy (GTDB): domain Bacteria; phylum Bacteroidota; class Bacteroidia; order Flavobacteriales; family Flavobacteriaceae; genus Kriegella. Next base: position 4,533 of record CBDULZ010000186.1, on the reverse strand, counting down.
ATAATTCTTGATATTGTTTTCATTTTCTTCGATTATTATATGAAATTTCAACTCTTTTTAAATTCCACACCAGATCATGGAGGTACAACGCAAACAAAATCAGCTGAATCAATCGATTTAAATCTGTCTTAACCTTTTTCATCTTAGCACTATTTAATGTTGTTAATGGGGAGTGGGGTTGCTGAAAGACCAAGCCCCACTAATTTCGCAAATCAAGGTTGAAATCTTCTAGATTCGGACCAAACATATCTTTTACTGTTTTTAAAATTGAAAAAGAGATGATGCTTTTTTGCTTCTGTTCGTGTCTTTTGACAATTATTAAATGCTCTCATGATTTTATTTTTTAGGTTAAAATTATATGTACAAAGATCAGCTGGAAATCCAGTATCCACAATCGCACAAATATGTGAATTTGCATTGGGAAGCCTTTTAATCCAACTTATTTCCTTTCACATCTTTATGTGATTTCGACTTTCGAACCCTGAATTAATTTGACTCTTTTATTAATAACATATCAAATCTTTGCATACATTTAATCTGAATAAATAGGGTCAAATGCGTTTAAGGATGCTTTGTTGGATGCTCTTCGTCCAAGGCTGTGTTTTTGGACAATACACCTATGTCTTCAACCGATATTCTACTACCGACGGTCTCAACACGAACAAGGTAAACTGTGTTTGGCAAGATGAAAAAGGCTTTCTTTGGATAGGTACAGAGGTCGGCATCCAACGTTTTGATGGAAGAAAATTCGTTTCCTTTGGAGGCTATGAGAATGAACGGTTACCACCAAGTCTCGGCATTGACCAAATTCTAGGTGCCGAAGATGGCAAACTTTGGCTTTTGCAGGGTTCGCAAATAGGTCAGTTCGATACCTTCACATTTCAGTATGATGATACTCCAGTAAAAAAGGCCGGCGACATACCACCGAGAAACCAGTTCAAGCTTTTTAAGGATAGTAGGGGAAGGATTTTTCTATGTGCGTCAAAATTCGGTTTAATGTGGTTCGATCCAAAAAAAGGAATGTTCGTAGATACCGATGTACCCGTTCATGTGCCAAAAGGTTGGGGGGTAAACGGCTTGTTCGAGGATGTCGAAACAGGAGAATATTTTATTAGTAGCGACCAAGGACTGGCCATCTTCAACAGTTTGACCAACGAGCTTTTTTATAATGACAATAATCCTGCCCGGATACCTTTTTTTGACCAAAAAACGCTTCCAAACGTTAACGCTTTTTTAAAGGATAATAAAGATACTTGGTGGGCGGCCTATTGGGATTTCGATCGCACTAGGCAGCGGTCTGTCCTACTGCATTACGATCCCAAACAAAAACAGATGCTGTCCGATACTTTGGGAAGCCATTCCCCCAATCACTATGCTTTTCTTAAACATCTATTGGAAACACGCAACGGACAGTTATGGATTGGCGGGGCAAATGCACTTTTCGTTTATGAAGATGACCTAAATGGCTTTAGTCAGCAGCTCAAGGCCACGCCATTAGAATTCGACATAAAATCGGACGATATTAGACATATAATTGAGGATAGGGAGGGTAATATTTGGTTGAGCTCAGCAAACGGTCTGTACATGGTGAATCCGAATCTTCGGGACGTTTATAATCTGGTGGTTATTGAAGGACTGAAACATGAGTCTGCCGTGAATGCACTATTGGAGACCCGAAACAAAGAGAATTGGATTGGTACCTGGGGCAAAGGAGTCCTAGTATACGATAGCATGTTCGATAAGTTGGAAGGTGATCTCTATAAAGGAATAGGGAAAGAGAATTTTGAATCGTATGGTAAAGTTTGGGACCTATGCCAACACAGTACTACAGGTAATATTTGGTCGGCTTCACAAGGAGGAACCTTGGCAGTTATCGACCCGGATACCAAAAAAGTCTCGTCATGGTTGCAGCCTACCGTTTTTGAAAAGTCCACGGTTCGACAAATAAAGGAAGATAAGAATGGTAATCTCTGGTTCGCCACTCAAGGCGGACATTTGGTGAAATGGGACAAAAAAGATTCGGTTTCCGATTTGTCCTTTCAACTAATCCACAATTTCAATACTATCATTTACCGACTTTACTTTGACAAAGAGGGCCGGTTGTGGATAGGTACCCATAAACAAGGTGTGTATGTTGTTGACCCGGAAAAGGGCCAGATCTACTTCCATTTTGATCGGGAATTTGGAGACCAATTTTCAGTTGTGGATAATACCATTTCCGATATCCAACAATACAATGATAGTATTTTTTTCTTAGGTTCCGAAGTACTTAATATTTTGAATATAAGATCAGGCAAGGTAAAGAGAATATCGGCCTATGATGGTCTTAACGGTTCCAAGGTATCACAAATGATGATGGATAATGACAGTATCCTTTGGATGATTACCAATAATGGGCTGAGCAGCTATAACTATGAAAGGGATATGATAAGTTCCTATAATAACTTACACGGCATTATCTACGGAAACAAGGCAAACGCCACAAAATGGAGGATGCAAAATGGTGAAATATGGTTCGGAGGCGATGATGTAGTGTTCGGGTTCGAACCAAAGGTGCTAAAACATAAGCAAAAACCCCCGAGTGTAACTCTGACTGATTTTAAGCTGTTCAATCGGTTCATACCATTAGATTCGCTTTTGGCCCAAAAACAGATTACCCTAAAACATTATCAGAATTCCTTTACCTTTTATTTCTCGGCCCTGAACTTTAACCAACAACACAAACTCCATTACTATTACAGAATTCCTGGCATAAACAAAGATTGGGTAAGGGCGGAAAGGGATCTTGCGGCCAATTATACAACAATGCCCCCGGGCAATCACACTTTCGAGGTAAAATCAAGAAACCTGCATGGCGAAGAATCCGAAACGGTCACTAGGGTCGGTTTTAAAATACTGCCGCCGTTTTATGCTACATGGTGGTTTATTACCCTTTTATCAATAGTCGTATTGGGCCTTGCTTACCTAATCTATCGACTAAGGGTCAATCGTTTGCTGGCTCTGGAAAAACTGCGCAACAAAGTGGCAAGGGACCTTCATGACGATATGGGCTCTACCCTCAGTACAATCAACATCCTGAGTTCTATGGCCAAGAGCAAAATGGTAAGCGATACCGTGACCAGTAGTAACTATCTAACCAAGATAACAGATAATAGCCAACGGATGATGGAGGCTATGGACGATATTGTCTGGAGTATTAAGCCCGATAACGATAGCATGCAAAAAATTTTGGCAAGAATGCGCGAATATGCCACGGGAGTACTTGAGGCCAAGGATATTAGAATAGATTTTAATATCGATGAACATATCAATACCATTAAACTAAATATGGAAGCGAGGCGCGACCTCTTCCTTATCTTTAAGGAAGCCATCAACAATACGGCGAAATACGCTTATGGTGACAAAGTAGTAGTGCATATGCAATGCTTGGGAAAGCGACTTCATATGGGCATCAGGGATAACGGAAAAGGATTCGATTTGCGAAATGCCGATACCGGTAACGGTCTTGACAATATGCGAAAACGAGCCCATGCGTTGAGGGGCCGACTTCATATAAATAGTTCACCTCAAAACGGAACGGAAATAATTTTAGATATGCCTATTGACAATAGTAATATCCACATATTTATGTGATTGCCTTTGATCTTTAACATCCATAATTTTATCAAAAAAAAGCTGATGATAAGCGTGCTCATATACGAAGATAATCCACAGTTTCAGGAAGGGCTTTCAATGCTGATTAATGGTAGCATTGGTTTTTGCGTTTTGGCATCCTATAAAAATTGCGACAACGTAAAGGAAGAGGTCCAAAAATGGAAACCCGACGTCATTCTTTTAGACATCAATATGCCAGGTACCGACGGATTAGAGGGATTGAAGCTGATAAGGCAAATTAACACCAACGCCAAAGTACTGATGTTGACCGTTTTTGACGATAACAAGAATGTTTTTGAGGCATTAAGAAACGGTGCCGATGGGTATCTGCTCAAAAAGACTCCTCCTGCCAAATTATTGGAATATATCCAAGATGCAGTCGATGGCGGCGCACCCATGACTTCTTCCATTGCGGCACAGGTACTCAAAATGTTTCAGGAAACGCCACAAGCCAAGCATCAAGAATATGATTTGAGCGAACGCGAGAGACAGGTATTGCAACTATTAGTAGATGGATATAGCTATAAGATGATTGCCAATGACCTTTTCATTGCCATCGATACCGTACGTTCACATATCAAAAAAATTTACGAAAAACTTCATGTCAATAGTAAGAGTGAAGCTGTAGCCAAAGCTTTTAAGGATAGGCTTCTTTAATCTAGGATATTTTTTTGCTCCGCACTGTGGGTAAGGGACGTGTCAGCTCGCTGACTGAAGGTATGATGTGTAAACTTGCTCCTATGTTTTTCTATTCGTTTTCCCCAATACTTTTATGGCTTTAACACCTTGAGGTTTCCGAGGCAAACCCAATTTCTCCTTAAGCGAATTCATGCCGCACCTTTACTAGGGAGGGAAGCTAAGAACCTCGTCTCTTAATTA
>CBDULZ010000185.1:0-5276 GCA_965368185.1 uncultured Kriegella sp. | reverse complement strand
GCATTGGTCAAGTTATAGTCTGTACCACTGGCAGTACCCGAAATCGTATAGTTAACTGTTATGTCACTTGCGGTGCCATTGGGATTGTCCAATACAATTCGGAATTGCCCGTATGGAAAAGCACCGGAACCATCTTCATTTACCTCATCAATGTAGTTGGCTGTACCCGTTTCCAAGGAAATAACACCCGTATCATTATCGGTAATACTAACCGTTGCTTCACCTGTACCGGGAATAGTATAAAATATACTATTGTTCAAAGTAAGTACGACCGACTCTGTACCCTCGACAAGACCATCATCTACTATTCCCGAGACCGCAACATTAGCAATACCAGTACCACTAATATTGGTAAGAATAGCTACGGAGCCAAAGGTGGCAGGTGCCGCATAGTCAGCACCTTGTGTTGCTGTGCCCGATATCACATACCCCACTGGATAAGTAGCACCCGGAAGCCCTCCTGTAATAGATATTAAAAAATTTCCTGGAGTAGTGCCCGTTTCAGTAGCGGTGGCATCATTGGCAATAACAGAAGCCGTCTGCGCCTGAAGCATAAATCCAAAAAGTAGGGCAGCAGCAAAAATAAAGCGCTTGCAAAGCGAATTACTTCCTGGGGCCAAGGAATAATAATTTCTTCTCAATTTCATAAACTGTCCGTTGAATTTATACGAATTCAATTCACAGCGGTGCAAGTAGGTCTTTTTTATATAAATTGGGACTCAATATTACTAAAAAAAAAGGCTATGGCCCCAATTCTGCCGTTAAATATGATTTTTTCGGATGAAATACAGAATTCGAGGATTAACGTAGGCATTTATAACTCAGCGGAACTCGTTTCAGCCGTTGGTTCTATTTTTTTAACCAAGCCCTGTAAGACTCTTCCCGGCCCTACTTCAATAAATGACTTGGCCCCATCACTGACCATATTTTTAACACTTTGTGTCCATTTTACAGGAGCCGTCAACTGAGAAATTAAGTTGCTCTTAATCTGCTCTGCATCGGTAACCGCCGTCGTCGACACATTTTGATATATGGGGCATTTAGGCATATTGAACGTAGTACTTTCGATAGCCGAAGCCAATTCTTCGCGAGCAGGCTCCATAAGCGGCGAATGAAAAGCCCCACCAACAGGTAAGACCAAAGCCCTACGGGCACCAGCCTCTTTCAAACGTTCGCAGGCCGTGTTTATGGCTTCAATTTCACCGGAAATAACCAATTGCCCCGGGCAATTATAATTCGCGGCCACCACAATTCCAGGGGTTGCCTCGCACACTTCTTCTACGATATTATCATCGAGGCCTAGAACCGCAGCCATTGTACTGGGTTGCAATTCACACGCCTTTTGCATCGCCAACGCCCTTTTAGAAACCAATAGTAATCCGTCTTCGAAATTTAGGGTGCCATTGGCGACCAAAGCCGAAAACTCGCCCAATGAATGACCGGCGACCATATCAGGTTTGAAATTTTCCCCCATAACCATGCTCATAATTACGGAATGTAAAAAAATAGCAGGCTGTGTAACCTTGGTCTCCTTTAAATCTTCAGGAGTACCTTCGAACATGATATCCGTTATCGAAAAGTCTAGCAATTCATTGGCTTTTTCAAAGAGTTCTTGAGCCACAGGATGCTTCTCGTATAAATCCAAACCCATTCCCACAAATTGCGCCCCTTGCCCTGGAAAAATATATGCCTTCATTTTTTTCTTTTTTGATGCGTCAAAAATAGGAATTAAAGTTCAAGTGCACGAATCAAGAATATGTCGCAAAGACCAAAATTTTGTGAAATCTTTACTCTAAAGGTGCCTTTTTCCTTTTTTATTGGCCTATTCGGTCTATTTCTCTTTGAACCAACTCGAATATTTCACATAGTTATTTGCGATACGATCGACTTCCCCAGCACTCAATTCTGGACTTATATCCTTTATTTTCTTTGCGGGCATACCGGCAAAAACAGCACCTGAAGGCACGTGAGTTCCTTTCGTAACCACAGCTCCCGCTGCAATTATACTATTACTTTCAACTACACAATCATCCATCACAATGCTTCCCATGCCAATCAAAACATTATCCGCTATGGTACAACCATGTACTATGGCATTATGCCCGATCGAAACATTATTACCTATAGTGGTAGGTGATTTTTGGTAGGTACAATGAATTACCGCACCGTCTTGAACGTTCACCTTATTGCCCATTTTTATAAAATGCACATCACCCCGAATCACTGCATTGAACCATACACTGCATTGCGATCCCATGCTTACTTCACCAACAATCGTCGCATTTTCCGCAATAAAGCAATCTTCACCTATCGTTGGAGTCTTTCCGTTAATTGTTTTTATCATATTCCCTTTTCTATGTATTATCGTTCCCCGTCATCATCATGAATTTCTTTAAAAATACGCCAACAATTCCTTTTTTCGGGATGCGGACACCAAAAGTTCTTTGCCGTTCGAGACGACGACACTTCCTCCTTTACCCTTGCGATACTTGACCACTTCGTTGACATTGACCAAATACGATTTGTGAATACGGGCAAAAGCAAAGCCGGACAACGCTTCCTCAAAATACTTTAAGGTCTTGCTGACCAATATTTTCTTATTTATCAGATAAATTTCCGTGTAATTATCATCGGCCTTACAGTAGAGAATTTCGGAAACGTTCAACACCTGAAACCCATCTTGTTGGGGGAGGGTAATTTTGCCCAGCACTTGCCCCAATTTTGGTTGTAGCACTCGATCTTCGAGCATATCTTCTTTTTGCTTGATATCCATGACATAATGAACGGCCCGTACCAGTTCATCTATATTGATAGGCTTCATCAAATAATAGGCGGCATGATTGTTCAGGGCATCTTTGGCATATTGATCATATGCAGTAACAAATACCGTCTGAAAGGTCCTGTCAGGCAATTGGTCCAATAGGTCGAAGGCATTGCCGAAAGGCATTTCAACGTCTAAAAACAAAAGGTCAGGTTCATTCTCGCGAATTAGTTGCATCGCTTCCTTTATTGAGGCCGCCTCACCCACCAAATCGACCTCATTGCAATATTTCGTTATATAGTTTCGCAATATTTCACGACTATTGGCCTCATCTTCTACTATTATTGCGTTTAATTTCATTTATTTTGCTTTAAAGTAAATACAACTTTCGTACCCGTACCATCGGTCAAATCGGTAATATCAACATCAATTTTATTCTTATACATATCATTCAAAATCGCGATACGCTTTTTGATATTCCCCATACCTTTGGATTTTTGTTTTCTTTGGTTTTTTGTCTTCAGCTCGGCTGATTTCGCCCGACCAATGCCGTTATCTATAATACTTATTTTCAAGGATGTTGCATCTTTCTGTTTTACATCGATATTCAAGAATCCTTTTTCCTCTTTATAGCGCAAGCCATGCCAAATTGCATTTTCAACATAAGGCTGCAACAACATAGGCGGAATTTGAAAGTCGGAAACGGCAACCTTTTCGTCAACCCTAATCGCATAATCAAATTTATCGGGAAAACGGGTATGTTCCAATTTGGTATAGAGTTCCAAAAGAGACAGTTCTTTGCTCAATGGTATAAAGTCTTCTTCCGAGTTTTCAAGAACGGTACGCATTAGAGTCGAAAATTCACTCAAATACCGATTGGCACTACGTTCGTCATTCTTGGCTATATAATTGTTGACCGAATTCAATGCGTTAAAAATAAAATGTGGATTCATTTGGGAACGCAACGATTTTAATGCCAACAAGTTGTTGGCCAATTTTTGTTGCTGGTTACTGCGATAGAAAAAGAAGGCAGCCAGACCCATCAAAATCAAACTGAAAATCAATGAATAAATCACCCATTGTTGTCTTTTGTTGGTTTCTTGAATTAATTGCTGTTCGGTCAATGCAAGGTCATATTTGCTCTGGGAAAGTTCCCGTTCTTGTTCCAGTCCCGAAATTCTGCTCTGCTTGTTCGAAATTTCCCGATTAAATCGTGCAGCACGGGAAATTTCCTGTTCTTTTCGAACATATAGGGTATCGACCACCGCCACATAGGCCTGGTAGGTTTCTAAAGCTTTGCTATAATCACCCTTGTATCGATAGACTTCCGATAATTTTCGGGTAGCATCTTTCTGAACCACTAAATCATCATCATTATCAGCCTGCTCGATGCTTTGCCGTAAATAAGGTATGGCCAGATCGTATTTATCTTGGGCGATGTAGGCATTGGCTATCTTATAATTGATGCGCTGGCTGGTAATCGAGTCGCCACCGGTGCTTTGTGATGGTACTGAAGTTTCCGCTTTTGACAACTTCTTTAGACCGTCGAGTTCGCTAAGACTTTTTTTCCGCAATTCGATTTCATCTTCATACCTACTCTTCTGATTATAGAAATCGGCGACCTTTTCTTTTTCTTGAACAGCCCGTTGGGGCGCCTGCCTATTGGCCAGTTTTAAGGAATTGCCATAAAAGGCTTCTGCTTCCAATGACCGATCGTTACTAGCATAGGCATCCCCTATTTTCGAATTCAAATCTGCCATTTTAGGGTCTATCTGATTCTTCTTGGCCACTTTTAAGCCTTCCGAGTAAAAAGCGACCGCCTTCTCTATTTGATTCATACCGGTATAAGCATCGCCCATAATCTCATAGAGTTCTGCCCGTTGAAAAGGAACGATGCCCTCTACCTCCAACAATGGGGCAAGTACTTTTTCAGCATCTTCGTAGGCCTTATTCAGCACATACACCTTACCCAAAAGCAATGTTGTTCGCGTAGATTTGTTGGCCTCTAGAGCATCAATATAATTTGTTATGGCCAGATCGTATTGCTCGTAATATTGGTACACCTCACCAAGTACCGTCAACGAAGTCGCCAAATCTTTTTTGTTCGCTTCCTTTCCCAACTCCGCAATGGATCGCGTAATAAAATCGATGCTTTTCCCAATGTCACTTTTCTTGTAAAATGCCGCGGAATCTAGATAAGACTGATGCTTCGAAACTTCAAAATTCGCACGTTTTTGCGGTACTTGACCAAAGACCATGACCAATCCAAAGAAAAAAAACATCCCTATGAAACAATAGTTCTTCATAACCGTATTTACAACGTAAACTTAGCTGATTTAGACCGTACAAAAAAATGGGGATTGACCAGAAAATAGCGCATACGAAGCTCCTTTTCATCGTTTACACACTCAAAATTACACTTTACACATTCAAACGGCACGTTCGCTCAATGGTCGTTTTATCAGAAAAAGTTCAGACCTACTTTTATCCCATATTCACACTAAAATCAGTAACC
>CBDULZ010000184.1:0-5316 GCA_965368185.1 uncultured Kriegella sp. | reverse complement strand
ATATTTGAACCAAATTGTTTTAAGAATAATAGTTCCTTTTTGAAATGTGGTTTTTATATGGTACAAATGATTTTAAGAAGGAATTTAGTTTTTAATACTGGGGAAGGAACCACGATGAATCTCACTTTGGCATTAAATTTTAAAAAGTATGTGAAAACAATTCCATGCCTTTTTAATATAGAAACAGTCATATCAACTCACTTAAACTATTACCAATGAAAATGAAACCTTTAGAATTTTTAAAAATGGGAGTTTTTCTTGCCATTTTTTTCTTGTTTTCGGGTCATGCCCTGTCGCAAGTAACAATTTCGGGTACCGTTTCTGACGAGCAAGGTCCAATACCTGGGGCGAATATTCTGATTCAAGGAACAACCACAGGCGTCACGACTGATTTTGATGGAAATTTTAATATTGAAGCATCCCCCAATGATATACTTATCGTTTCCTATCTCGGTTATGCTACACAAAATATCAAAGTAGGTAACAGAACTACGATTAATGTTAATTTACTAGCTGACCAACAACAACTAGATGAGGTTGTGGTAATCGGTTATGGTACGCGAAGCAAAGGTACTTTGACCAGTGCGGTAGCTACGGTTGATGAGAACTATCTTGAACAACAACCGGTATCCAACGTGAGCAAAGCGCTTCAGGGCAGTGCCTCAGGGGTGACCACTATCAGCGCATCTACCCCGGGTGGCGATGCCGAGGTACGTATACGTGGTATGGGTACAATTAACAATAACGGACCACTTTGGGTCGTAGACGGTGTCCAAGGGGCACAAGCACCTCCCCCTGGGCAGATTGAATCCATACAAATCTTGAAAGATGCGTCTTCAACGGCGATTTATGGGGCCAGAGGTGCCAATGGCGTTATTCTGGTTACGACCAAAACCGGAAAAAAGAATCAGGCCGTACAGATAGATGTAAGTATGAAATCTGGTATGAGTTTTTCAAATGCCAAATACGATATATTGACAGATCCCCAATTGATAGGAGAGCTATTATGGTTGGAATTGGGCAATGATGGCCTTCCACTGAGTAATACACATTTTGGAAGCGGCGCAACGCCCGTGCTCAGTGAATATTTATTCCCGAACGGCGGGGCATCGGGTAATGTCAATGTTGACCCATCACTCTATGATCAGCAAAATTACCCCATTACCAAATCGAACCCCATGGGAACGGATTGGTTGGATGAAATCTATCAACAAGGATTAATTCAAGATTACAATCTTTCAGTAACCGGAGGTTCCGAAAAAACATCCTATTCTTTTCAAGGTGGGTTTCTTGAAGAAAACGGAATACTAAAAAATACGTCCTTTGATAGAATTTCATTGCGTTCGAATATAGATTCCAGTCCGTTCGAATGGCTAAATATCGGACAACGCTTGGGAGTAACATATGGAGTCACAAAAGGATGGGGCGGAAATAACTCACACGAAAACCTCTTCAATCAAATCTACCTTGCCAGCCCGCTAATTCCTGTCAAAGATATTGCCGGGAATTGGGCTGGTGGCGTAGTGGGGGGAAGTATTTTCGATGGGCCTAATCCTGTAGGTTTTTTAGATAGGGCAAGGAGGAATAACAATAAAAATTACAACATTACTGGAAACATTTATGCCGCAATAGAAGCACTAAAAGGACTATCCGTAAAAACGTTATTAGGATATGACATAGATTTGGCCAACGGTTTCAATCCTTCTTTTGCCGCATATGAAAGTCCAAATGGAGCTCGTGGAACTACTTTGAATGAGAGTAGTTCGAATAATACAAGGTGGAACTGGTCCAATACGCTTAACTACAAAACAACTTTTGCCGAAGAACACAGTATTGATTTTCTTTTTGGAATGGAAGCCTCGAAACAAAACTATAGGTACATTTCGGCTTCAAGACAAGATTATTTTTCTAACGATACGAATTTTCTTGTACTCGATGCCGGTGCCAGTAATCAATTGAATAATGGTAACGGTTTTACTTCTTCCCTTTTCTCTTATTTCTCACGACTTAATTATGATTATGCAAAGAAATACATAGTTGACCTCACGGTTAGGCGTGATGGTTCATCACGTTTCGGGCTTGCGAACCGATATGGTATTTTTCCTGCTGCATCTTTGGGTTGGGTGGTTTCTAAAGAAGGTTTTTTAAGTGGCACCGAAGATTGGCTCAGCTATCTGAAGTTTCGGGCAAGTTGGGGCCAATCGGGTAACGATCAAATAGGAAACTACAATAGTTATACGACTTTTGGATCTGACCCAGGAAGCTCGTTTTATGCCATAAGTGGCTCCGATAATACGATTGCATTAGGTTATCAGTCTTTGGCCATCGGTAATCCGAATGCAAAATGGGAAACAACTACGTCTACGAATTTGGCTTTTGATTTGACCTTATTTCGAAAACTAGATCTTTCAGTAGACTTTTGGAAAAAAGATACCGAAGACATGTTGTTCCCGGTAGCGATACCCCAGGTAGTGGGCGATGTCATAGAACCTTCGGTAAATATTGGATCGATGTCGAACAAAGGTGTTGACATTTCACTTTCATACCGCACTTCAGCGTGGGATGATTGGTTTAAATTGAATCTCTCTACAACTTTTACTACCTATAAGAACGAGGTAACTAAATTATCGAATAACGAAAACGAGTTCTTACAAGGTTTCCCAACGCGCCAACAGATCTATACCCGGACCGAAGCTGGCAGATCTTTTCCCGAGTATTTCGGTTATATAGTCGATGGTATTTTCCAAACACAACAGGAAGCCGATGCGCATGCAACAAATGGCGATTATAACGAACCAGGCAACTTGAAGATAAGAGACTTCGACGGTGATGGGGAAATAACACCTGATGATCGAACCTATATTGGTAACCCGCATCCTGATTTTACTGCCGGACTACGAATGGGACTAGGGTTCGGAAATGTAGATGTGTCCGCAACACTATATGCAAGTGTGGGGAACGATTTAGCGAACTATACCAGTAGGTTTACACGGTACGGGCTGTTTCAAGGACCGAATTCCGAGGATCGATTATTTCAGTCTTGGGGGAGCCCTTATTTAGACGATAATAACAATGCCATTTTGCCGAAAGCCTCTACATCAACTTCTTTTGAACAAAATGCATCGACTAATTATATCGAGGATGGTTCATTTCTTCGGATTCAAAACTTGCAAATTGGGTATACCTTTCCGGAAGACCTGGTCAAAAACCTAAGTATCAACAATTTGCAATTATATGTATTAGGTTCAAATTTGTTCACATTCACTGAATATTCCGGTTTGGATCCTGAAATAAGTGCTAAAAGAGAAAATGGTGTTCCTCAAGAGATAGATAGGGGTGTTGATGTAGGTACATGGCCAATTTCGAAACAAATTATGTTGGGATTAAATATTTCTTTATAAACAAAAAAATAGGATCATGAAAAATATATTATTTACAAGAGGAAGTATCGTCATGGCGGTGCTGGTTTTGACAAGTTCATGTAGTGATGATTTTCTGACCGAAACACCTGTAGGGTCTGTGAACGAGTCGACTTTGGTTAACGAAGAAGGGGTAAACGCATTACTCATAGGTGCATATTCGCTGATTGACGGGTACTCCAGCAATGGTAGTCCAAATGGCGGCACTGGAGAAGCCTCCGGAACTAACTGGATCTGGGGAGATGTTCCATCGGATGATATGCATAGGGGTGACGCGAACGGTGGATGGTCGCAAATCAATGACATTGAAAGATACGAAGTTAAATCTGACAATGAATGGTTAAGTGGTGCCTGGGGTATTAACTATGATGGTGTGGCACGCTCTAACGACGTTTTGCGGGCCTTGGAAAGAGCCGGAGGGGCAATATCCGACCAAGTGGCGAATCAAATTGAAGCAGAAGCGAAATTCTTACGGGCATGGTTTCATTTTCAACTTCGAATAAAATTCGAGACGATACCCTATATTACTGAAAACGACGATCCGGTTTTGGTGAAAAATGATCGTGAAGTTTGGGATGACATCGAGAACGACCTGCAGTTTGGTATAGAAAACTTAGATCCGGCTCCTTCAGAAGTGGGGCGAGCCTCGCGTTGGGCGGCAATGGCATTAAAAGCAAGGGTTCACCTTTTTCAAAGTGAATTTGCCGCTGCCAAACCCTTGTTAGACAATATTATTGACAATGGACCCTTTCAGCTCGAAGACCATTTTTATAATAATTTTGACGAAGAACACCAGAATAACGGAGAAAGTATATTCGAAATTCAATACTCCGTAAATGATGGGGCAGGTGTTGCAAATTCGGGTATTGATCACCAGACCTTGTATCCGAGAGGTAGTGATGTGGGGCTATGCTGTGCTTATAGTGCGCCTTCTTTTGACCTTTTCAATGCCTATAAGGTAGATGACAACGGTCTTCCATTATTAGATAGTTTTCAAGATAATCTTCTTGTCGAAGATTATAAGGTTTTAGATGTTGACACTTTTGTTCCAACTGAAAATCTATTGGATCCAAGAGTCGATTGGACTATTGGCAGAAGGGGTATTCCCTTTTTAGACTGGGGCCCGATGAGTGGTAGTGATTGGATGCAAGACCAACTTAACATGGGGCCGTTCATAAATAAAAAGAACATGTTCTACAAACGAAATCTAGGAGTGATATCTACCGAGTCGACGTATTGGGCAAAAGGTGTGAACGGCAATAATTTTAGATTATTGCGACTTGGCCATGTACTGCTATGGAGAGCCGAAGTCGCAGTTGAGGAAAATGATTTGGCTACTGCATTGGCATTGGTAAATCAAATTAGACAACGTGCGGCCGATGACATCGTGATGGGTAAAGTTGCAAATACAACGTTTGGCGCTGATGAACCTATTGAGGTGGACGAATCAAAGCCTGCGGCAAACTATATGCTGAACCCATACACCTCCTTCCCAAGCATAGAATACGCGAGAATGGCGGTACGACATGAAATGAGGCTCGAATTTGCTCTTGAAGGAATGCGTTTCTTTGATTTGGTAAGATGGGGAATTGCAGAAAATACACTGAATACTTATTTGGCCAGTGAATTGGAAGGTAACAAATTGCCATGGTTGTCAGGGAGTACCTTTACTTCGGGTAAGAACAGCTATTGGCCGATACCCCAGGTGCAATTAGATCTTCAGCCAGAAATTTTGACACAAAACTCGTCACTTTAATGAAGTGAAATTGAACGGGTTCAAGAATATGATAAACTCTTGGGCATTAAAGTGAACTAATGATGCCCAGAGTTGCCATGAGTACTGAAAATATAAGTCTCAGGGCATTACAATATAAAGGTTTGACGGTCTCGACCGATC
>CBDULZ010000183.1:0-5322 GCA_965368185.1 uncultured Kriegella sp. | reverse complement strand
GTTATGGAACAGATTTGCTGTGAGGAAGTAAAAGACTTCCCCAACCATCTTATATGAAGTTTGGAGTGGTTTTAGATGTAGGTCATGTCTCTTTTCAAGATGTTCAAAATTACAAGTAAACCATTGACCGTTCTAAAACCGCACCAAACTATGCCGAGGCATGCACGTATTTAAAATTGGAGGTACTGAATGCTCGTGATAACTTTATGAATATGGAGCGATCGGCCAATTGGGTATTGTGGGCCGTATTTCCAAAGCGATGCCTGCCACCTTGTAAATAAGGCATCTTACCGAACAAACGCACTTCTGGCCTTCCCGAAATCTTCACCTGAATTTCATTATTAATAAAGTATGAAAGAGGTGATTGGGTATGGAGGATTTCTTCTTATAATCCATACTGAGCTTAGTGTAGTTTCCTATTAAAACTTGTGCAAAATCGATGATCAAAATTGTTGCGTCAACTGTTGTGAGCATAAACCTAAGTCCAAAGTCAATATATTTCTACAATTGTTGACAGTAATTTTTATAAAAATTTATTCATTGTATTAATATATTGTTAATTTCGGAATGCACGAAGCGTTTTCCATGCCATATCACAAATTCACTGCGACAAGATAATTTGCATAAACACCGAACTAAAGTAGCTTTAATTAAATCACATTTTATGATATTTCCTATACAGAAAATTGAAAAACATGTATTTCAAGAAAAAATAATTTTAGGGCGGCCCACCGTTTAGTAATGAGAATTTCGACTCTGCAATAAAAGTTGAATTGGTCCCCGATATTAATTTGGAAAATAAAGTTCCCTGGATTATGAAATTGTCAACCTGATTAAAAACTATGAACAAAATTATCGATTTTACTCGTAAACTGAGTGGAATGAGACCAAAGCCAGTAAAAATACGCTTTACTAGATTATTTATCTCCTTCCTTACTCTTGGTTTGAATTTTTTATTGGCCAATGCTTCGTATGCCAATGTCGAGGTTAACACGAACTCGATCACCAGCTATACCTCTTTACTTCCGCAGGATTTTACAGTTAGCGGAACTGTAACCGACAGCAAAGGGGTACCATTGGCAGGCGCCAGTGTTTTGGAAAAGGGAACAACAAATGGAACCCAAACTGATTTTGATGGGAATTTCACCCTTGGTCTTTCCAATGGAAATGCCTCTTTAGTAGCTTCCTACATTGGATTTGCCACCAAAGAACTAGCATTGAACGGCCGAAATACAATCAGCATTACCTTAGAGGAAAGTACCGAGGGTCTAGACGAGGTCGTTGTAATCGGGTATGGAAGCGTGAAGAAAAGTGACCTAACCGGATCGGTCAGTTCCGTACAGGCCGATAAATTGAATATGGATTCCCAAGCGTCAATTGAGCAAGTCATACAAGGAAGAATTGCCGGGGTGCAAGTCACCCAAACCAGTGCAGAACCGGGCGGGGGATTTTCAATAAGGGTCCGCGGAACGAATTCCATTACCGCCGGAAACGAACCTTTATATGTAATTGACGGGCTTGCCGGGGCAAATCCGGAAAATTCCTTAAACCCCTCCGACATTAAGTCCATTCAAGTATTAAAAGACGCTTCAGCAACAGCAATTTATGGGGCAAGGGGCTCAAATGGAGTTGTTTTGATAACCACAAAGCAAGGCCAAAAAGATACCCCATTGGAAATAAGTTACAACGTGTCTACAGGTTTCCAATCGGCCTCCAAAAAACTTGATTTGATGAATGCGCAAGAATACATGTCATTCTATAATGACGTATATATCGACAGGGGAGTAGAACCCTTGTTCAGTCAGGCAGATTTTACCGAGGCTGGTCTGGGTACAAATTGGCAAGACGAAGTACTGCGTTCCGCAATGATTCAGGAACACAGACTCTCATTTTCGGGAGGGTCTGAAGACACCCAATATTACCTATCCCTCAATTACTTTGATCAAGATGGAATAGTGATCAGTTCCGGTTTTAAAAGATTTGGAGCTAGGGTTAATCTAATTCATTCGGTCGGAGAAAAACTAAAGATCGGGATAAACCTTAATAACAGTTCGGAAAATGAAAATAAGGTGCCGCTTGGGCTAGGAGTAAACAGTGGGGCGGGCGTGATAGCCGCCGCATTGCAACTGCCCCCTATTTTACCGGTATATGATGCAGATGGAAGTTATTCTACGAGCTTACAGGATTTAAGTAACCCGGTGGCACAGGCAGAAACGATAGACGAGCTTATAAAAACTACACGTATTTTTGGAAATGCCTTTGCCGAATATGAAGTTTTGACAGGGCTAAAGTCGAAAATAAACGTCGGTTATGATCAAAGTCTCTTACGGGGAGATGAGTTTCTCGATGTTGTTACCCAAAAGGGAAGTCTGGCAGAAGGCCAAGCCACCAAAAACTTCCAAGAAAGCAATAGCTATTTGTTTGAATTCACCTTGGATTACAACAAAGTAATCCACGATAAGCACAGTTTGAACCTCCTTGGTGGCTACTCATATCAGGAGTTCACTAACTCGGGATTCAATGCATCGGCCCAGAATTTTCCGACCACTTCGTTCGGAACGAATAATTTGGGCGCAGGAGATCCTACTGAATTTAATGTAGGGTCTTTTAAGTCTGAAAGTCGTATTGTTTCAGGTTTTGGCAGGGTAAATTATTCTTTTGACGAAAGGTATTTGATGTCGGGGTCGTTTAGGGCCGATGGTTCTTCAAGGTTTGGCGAAAACAATAAATTTTCCTATTTCCCATCAGGTGCTTTGGCGTGGAATATAGCAAATGAGTCATTCTTTCCCGACGAAAGTGTTGTTTCCAATCTGAAACTTAGGGCAAGTTATGGACTTAGCGGGAATCAGGAAATTGATAATGGCAGATCTTTGGTACTGCTGGGCTCGGGACCGATCTCGGTCTTTGATGGCGTTGAGTATCAATCGATAGCCCCGATTCAATTGGCGAATGCCGACCTTAAATGGGAGACTACGGAATCATTCAATCTCGGAATCGATTTTGGAATTCTCGAAGGGCGTGTATCGGGAACGGTTGAATATTTTCAAAACAATACTCGCGATTTACTACTTCTTTTGCCTATTCCTACAACTACGGGTTTTGATAGTTCTTTACAGAATGTCGGAGACACGAGAAATAGCGGTTTCGAACTATCGCTCTCCTCTCGAAACTTCGTTGGTGACTTTTTATGGACAACAGACTTGAATCTAGCCACATTAAAAAATGAGGTTACGAACCTCGGGGAGCTACCGCGCATACTTCAGGGCAATGTCAGATTTATCCAAGATTTTACATTACTGGAAGTCGGTAAGCCTATAAATTCATATTATGGTTATCTGTTCGACGGTGTTTTTCAATCGCAACAAGAGGTTGATAATTCGGCCAGTCAGGCAAATGCTGCACCCGGAGGAAGAAAGTTTAGAGATTTGAACGGTGACGGGGTAATAGACGATGAAGATAGAACTATATTGGGAAATCCGTTTCCCGACTACACCTTGGGACTCAACAATACATTTAGTTACAAAGGCTTTTCATTGGATGTTTTCTTAGAAGGCAAATTCGGTTTTGAATTGGCCAATTTCACCAATATCGATTCTGAAAACCCCATTGACGACCTAAGAAACCGACAAACCTATGTTCTAGGTAGATGGACCCCGGAAAACGGTACGAACGCACAGCCTTCTTTTGCAAATCCGTCACGAACCTATGATTTTAATAGTAGGGCCGTCGAAGATGCATCGTTTTTGAGGTTAAGAAATGCCAAACTGGCTTATGCCTTTCCGAACCTCGATATAAAGGGTGTCTCCTCATTAATGATATACGCTTCAGGTCAAAATTTAGTTACGTGGACGAAGTATAGGGGTTATAATCCTGATATAAATGCGTTGGGCAACTCAAATGTGAGAATCGATTACAGCGCATATCCACTTGCAAGAATATATTCAATCGGAATTAATGTAAAATTTTAAGATATGAAAACTTTAAAGGCATATTGCACTTTACCTGCCCTAGCTTTTTTGTTGCTACTCTTTTCGGCATGTGAGGATTTATTGGACGAAAAAACTTTTACAACATTAAGTCCTACGGATTTTTTCAACAATCTTGAGGATCTTGAGGTAGTACTTAATTCAGTTTATGGAGAATTGAGATATAGCGACATTACCAGGGATGCCGTAACATTACAGGAAGTCAATACCGATATCGCTTTCGAGCGAAGCGGCGGTATTTTTACAGCCAACGAGCCTATTGAAGAGTTCACTTGGACATCGACACACCAATGGACCAAAAGTTGGTGGGAGCGTCGGTATCGTGGAATTTTTAAGGCAAATACGGTTTTAGACAATGCCTATTTGGTAGAAACCGATGACCCAAGAAAAAGCGAGATCTTGGCCGAAGCGAGATTTTTAAGGGCATTTAATTATTATCTATTATATGATTTTTTTGGTCCGGTGCCTCTTATTACTACCAGTTTGACCGATGTTAAAGACCGTCCTGAGAGATCTTCAGAGCAAGAGATGATAGCTTTTATTGAAAATGAATTTATAGCAGTGAGCGATATCTTGCCGGTAGATCCTCCGAGAAATCAATACGGTCGGCCAACAAAAGGAGCCGCGTTGTCTGCCTTGACCAAGTTTTATATGATGACAAGGAAATGGCAGGAGGCTGCTACGACGGCGAAAATGGTCATGGATCTTGGGGAATATGATTTGTTTACAGAAGGCGAAAGAACAGAATTATTTAGCCCGGATAATCAGCGTGACAATGAATTTATTTTTGTTTCCGTAATGTCTGACACTCCTGACAACGACACTGGAGACGGTTGGTTGAGTCACGTGGTACCAAGAGGCTATCAGTGGCAATACCCACCCCGTCAGATATTTGCCGCTGAATACAAGATTTGGTCAGATTTTTTAGAGCTTTTCGATGCCGAAGACGAACGCTTACAGGCATTCCTATTTGAATTTGTGAATGCCGATGGAGAAACGATAGTACTTGGGGAAGATAATGCCAGAAGCATGAAGTTTCCCGAATATCCCAATCAAGGCATCAGTAGATCGGCCGATGATTTTCCTTTTATAAGGTATGCCGATATTCTTCTTTCACGGGCCGAAGCTTTAAATGAACTCAACGGACCCAACCAAGAGGCTGTAGATCTTCTGAATATGGTCAGGGAAGCTTCCAACGTGTCTACTTTTACAGTAAGTGATTTCCCAAACCTGGAAGGACTAAGGGACTTCATCCTAGAAGAGAGGGGAAGGGAATTCCATACAGAAGCGCTTAGAAGACAGGATCTGATAAGACACTATAAATTCGTTGAGAAAG
>CBDULZ010000182.1:0-5340 GCA_965368185.1 uncultured Kriegella sp. | reverse complement strand
CGATCCCTAAAGGCATAGATATAGTCGCGGGGATCTTCCCGGTCATCTCCAAGAAATTTTATACCCTCCATATACCATGGTTTTTCGAGTCCGGCCAAGGCTAATGTCGTTGGGGCGAAATCAACAAAAGAAACTAATTCGTCATTTACGGTGCCCGCTTTTTCGCCATTGGGCCACCGAACGATCAAAGGTACTTTAATGCCCGAGTCATAGACCCAACGTTTTGCCCTGGGCAGTCCGTCACCATGATCGCTAAAAAACAATACGATAGTGTTGTCCAATACTTTTGCTTCTTTTAATTCTGCCAACAGCTCACCCACCCATTGGTCCATGGCGTGAATATTGTCATAATGCCGGGCCAAATCGGTGCGTACTGCTTTTGTATCCTGATAATAGGGCGGTAGCGGAATCAAGTTAGGGTCGGTAACTTTAGGGGAATAGTCTTTAAACGTTTTGCTTTCGTGCGTGATGACATTGTTGAACACTGCAAAAAATGGAGTCTTTTTAGACGGTCGATTGCGCCAATGGGCGTCTTTACTGCTCTCGTCCCAGGCGGTGACGGGTGCTTTAAATTGATAATCGGTTTTTGAATTATTGGTACAATAGTATCCGGCCTCCCTTAAGTATTCCGAAAAACAGCGTACACCCACCGGTGGTGTAGCTTCATATACGGGAATGCTTAAAAGTTCGGGGTCGGTAATCTTATCCAAAGAACTTGTCCGTTTTAAAGTGCGCATGGCCATAGCTCCCGTAGACGTCGGATACATACCTGTAATTAAGGTGTGTCTATTAGGGGCACAAACGCCATAAGTTCCATAGGCATTGGTATAGCGTACCCCTTCTTTGGCCAATTTGTCAATGTTCGGGGTGGGAACGGTCTTGTCTCCATAGCACCCTAAATGCGGACTCATATCTTCAACGGTGATCCATACGATGTTGGGTTGATTTTGTGATACTCCTAAAATCGGTAGAAGTATCATAAAGCCTAGAATTAGAAGCCAATGTTGTGAAAGCGCAAGCTTTGGCAAAACGCAAATCTTCAAAAAATCATTCATCTGAGGCTTAGTTTCTTGCTTGTTCGTTCTAATCCTAACATATTCGAAATCCATTGGTACATATTTATGTAAACCTAAAAAATAAACGGGAAAAACAAACCTAATTCTGCGATGAAATTGTTGAAAGGAGAAAGGGATTAGTGCGGGCTACATAAATTATGGTAGAGGAAGTACTAGGGAAAATAAAGATACTTTTTAAAAAAGGATTTTTTAAAGTATACCGTTTTTATGCAGTATACACATGGGACGTTGCAAGCTATACAAACCTTCTGCCTGATGATTAAAACAATTGTAATTTTCTATCGGTAAAAACATAAGCCGATGATATAAGAATTGGTTAAAGTTAAGATTTCGCTAAAAGATTTCCTCCCAATTTATCTGTTTGACCAATTGCTTCCCCTTTTAAATAAATACCGTGAGAACAATTAATAATTATATAAAGTAATGCATTATGGCAAATGAAAAAAGCAATCTCCAGGTTAATCTGGTAAACGATGAAATTTTAACTACGAATTCATCAATTGAAATTACTACGACACCTAATGCCGATGTAGATTCGGTTATTCGAAGTATCGGGGTGCGAGGCATAGATGGAAAAGTTTCTCCGACAAGAAAAAAAGGGCTATTTATTTGGAGTGCCGAAAAAGGACTCCCTGCTGGGCAACATATTCTGGTAATCCAGCCCATAGTAAATTCAAAATCACAAAGATTAAGTGAATCCCTTGAAATTGCATTTACAGTTGTTGCCACTAATGCAGAAGTAGACAATAACTTGCTTATCGGGAGTTTTGTACGACTAAAACTTGTTGAAAATGGGGTAGAGCGACTTTCAAATGATAAAATTCCGAACACGGAATATTTCGAATTTTATAAAGCAACTGATCGTAAAAGTGGCAAGCCGATATCATTTGAGATCGACCATAAAGGAAAACGGGTGGACGGCGAAAAGATCCTTGAGGACCATAGAAAAAAATTGGATTCAAAATTCGGCAAGATACACCCTACACTTTTTTCCTTGATAAACTCCAAAAAACCACCAAAAACCGTTTTGATAGATATATGGTATGAAGTTGAAGAACCGGAAGCCTCGCCTTCTGACCGCACACAGAACGAATGTGATCAAGAATCTGTTAAGAAACGAGCTGATGAACGAAGAAAGAAAATGTATGAGCGTTCGGTAAAATTTAGTAAATCACTTGAGGGTAAAGTAAAAGTTGTGAAAGTTGATAGATCGGCTCCTTTAGTCACGGCAGTAGTTGAAACCGCCGCTATCCGCGAATTGGCCTCAAACAAAGAAGTTGCCGGACTTTTACTGCGTGAAACCGAAGGTATTGAAGATCTTGGTAATTCAATGGCAATTGCCGGTTCCGATGTTGTTCAATCAAACGGGGAAGATGGTTCCGGAGTAAAAGTAGCCGTCTGGGAATCTGGACCTAGTGACACTTCAAATCTCGTAATTTCCGACGAATTCAAGAATAATCCAACTACTTCCAATCATTCCCAAAATGTACATGCTATCATCCGAAATAATGAATCGGGTACTCCGAACGGGCATGCTCCCGGGTGCAGTTTGCATTCGGCCAACGACAAGGATAGGGATGCATTGACCTGGGCCGTGGAAGATAAAGAGTGTACTGTTATCAATCAAAGTTTTCATAGATCTAGTGAGCCGGGTTCCGGCGCTTTGTCAGGCGATGACATCTATGGGGATTATCTTGCAGTAAGGTATCCATATCCATTGATCGTTCATGCGGCCGGAAATTTCTGGAACGGAGATGTTGATAATATTAATCCGCCAAGCAGCGAATTCGTAAATCACAAAGGATATAACACTATTTCAGTAGGAAATCACAATGATAGTGCCTCGGCTATGTCTACGGACTCCGTATTCCGAAACCCAAGTTCTTCCCATGGTGACCGAGAACTTCCGGAAATATGTGCCAATGGTACTGGCGTAACAGCGGATGGAATTACCATGGGTGGAACAAGTATGGCTTCTCCTGCAGTTGTTGGGGTTTCCGCACTTATCCAAGGAACAAACACGGTCCTAAAACATTGGCCTGAAGGATGTAGGGCGATATTACTTGCTAGTGCAACAAAAAATATTACGGGCAGTACTTGGTGGCAAGATGTCAGCAATGGTGTTGATGCATTGGACGGTGCCGGTGCTGTCAATGCAGTTGAAGGGACGAATGTTGCAAGGAATCGAAAATCGGCCAATAACGCTCCAAGCCGGCGAGGTTGGGATATAGGCTTGCTCAGTTCTTCTAACTTTGGAAATGATAAACTATCGACATTTGAATATAAAATCTCCGTTCCCAATTACTTTTTTGGTCCAAGAAAAGTAAAAGTGGCGCTGGCTTGGACATCAAAAGCTTCAAAAACATCCATTTTGTTTTGGAGCTGGTATATGTCCCAACTAACGGTTGACCTAGATCTTATTATCTACGATGAAAATGGAGTGCAAGTGGGATACAGCGGCTCTTGGGACAATAGTTACGAGATAGCGGAATTTACCGGCCAACCGGGGAAAACCTATACGATAAAAATTCGTAGATGGTCGGGTACGGACTCAACCTGGTTTGGGATTGCATGGACCGTAACAGGCGGGTTCAGTATTGCCTTAACTTCCGAATTATTTCAGGTTAATCGATTTGTAGGTAATCTTTAGGTGCCGCACTAATAAAATTTTTATTGAAATAGGTTATCCACTTTTTGGGGGATAGCCTCTTTTTTTTAGTATTACAGTCCCTCTGATTTTCTTGAATCGGTAAAAGAATAGCCACACATATTTTTGGTTGCATGATTCAATATGAAGTTTCACCCGCTATATTTGTATAGCGATAAAGGGATTGTTTCATGGAATGTATCAGTGTTTTCGATATGCTTAAAATCGGGGTTGGTCCGTCAAGTTCCCATACGTTGGGTCCTTGGCGGGCTGCGGAGCGGTGGATAGCCGAACTCGAGCAGGAAGGGTTGTTCGAAGAAGTGGTAGAAATCAATGTATATGTCTATGGCTCTTTATCGTTGACGGGTAAAGGCCATGCCACTGATTTGGCAATTATCTTGGGACTCTCCGGAGCTGACCCGGTAGAAATCCCGATAGCTGATATCGACGGAATTATAGCTTTGGTTAAAAAGGATAAGGTGTTGAACTTTGCCAATAAAAGAGCAATCGCTTTTGATCCGGGCACCAATATTATTTTTAAAAGGGAGTTTTTGCCTTTTCATGCGAACGGAATGAAGTTTGAGGCTATGCTATCCACAGGAAAGAAAGCAACAAAGACCTATTATTCCATCGGGGGCGGTTTTGTGGTGGTCAAAGAACGTAAGAACGCCAAAAAAAATAAGGATGTTTTTGCCACTTTTCCCTTTCCCATTGAAAAAGGAGTACAACTGTTGGCCTATTGTAAAAACGAGCAAAAAAGTATTTCTGAAATCGTATTGGCTAACGAGCTTTCCCTTAGAAGTGGTGACGCGATAAATCGGCAGTTGCAAAGAATTTGGGAAACAATGTTGGAATGCATGTATATCGGATGCCACACTGAAGGCAATCTCCCGGGCGGACTTAATGTTCGACGCAGGGCATTCGATATGCACAAGAATTTAATTGGTGATATTCCCTATGTAAACTATGGGGAATGGCTCGAGACAATCAGAAATACGGAGGTCAAATTCAGACAGATTTTAAAGTGGGTGAGTTGTTTTGCGCTCGCCGTAAATGAGGTAAATGCTTCTTTGGGCCGGGTAGTTACCGCGCCTACCAACGGCAGTGCCGGCGTCATTCCTGCGGTATTGATGTATTATCTGGTCATTGAGAATCACAATGCAGGCTTCGAACATATTAAAAAATTTCTTTTGGTTGCGGGCGAGATCGGCAGTATTTTCAAAAAAGGAGCAACTATTTCCGCTGCCATGGGAGGCTGCCAGGCAGAGATCGGTGTTTCTTCCGCCATGGCCGCGGGCGCATTGACCGAGCTTTTGGGAGGCACCCCCGAACAGGTCTTGATTGCGGCGGAGATTGCCATGGAACATCATTTAGGGCTCACTTGTGATCCCATCGGGGGGTTGGTTCAGATACCCTGTATCGAACGCAATTCGATGGGTGCGATAAAAGCCATTAATGCCGCAGAGCTCGCTTTGGAGACCAATCCTGAAAACATAAAAATACCTTTGGATAAAGTGGTCAACACCATGTGGGAGACTGCGAAGGATATGAATTCGAAATACAAGGAAACTTCGGAAGGCGGCCTGGCCGTCGAAGTAAATATGAGTGATTGTTAAT
>CBDULZ010000181.1:0-5466 GCA_965368185.1 uncultured Kriegella sp. | reverse complement strand
CCCGGCGATGCCCGAAATTTCTATGGAAGTTTACGGTTGGGGTATCAATTGTAGAATTGTTTGTTTTGTCAAGAATTCATGGGTACCATAAACCACCGTCACTCCAACAACAGCCTACCCCATCTTCATCAACCACGACTTCATATCCACCTGTTGATGTATTATTCCCCGTAATGTAGAAATAGCCACACGTTGTTGTTCCATGGTATCACGATGTCGAATGGTAACTGTTTGGTCTTCCAAGGTTTGATGATCGACGGTAATACAGAAAGGCGTTCCGTTCGCATCTTGGCGACGGTAGCGTCGGCCCACAGCATCTTTTTCATCATAAATGACGTTAAAATCCCATTTCAGGTCATCAATAATCTGTCGTGCCACTTCGGGCAGTCCGTCTTTTTTAACCAAAGGCAATACGGCGGCCTTGGTAGGGGCCAAGACAGCAGGGAGCCGGAGTACAGTTCGGGTTGTGCCGTTTTCCAGCTCTTCTTCTTGCAATGCTTTTGAGAAGACCGCCAAGAACATACGGTCTAGGCCGATAGAAGTTTCGACCACATAAGGCACATAACTCTCTCGTGTGTCGTTATCGAAATATTGTAGTTTTTTACCTGAAAAATTTTCATGGGCACTCAAATCAAAATCGGTACGGGAGTGTATGCCTTCCAATTCTTTAAAACCAAAAGGAAATCGGAATTCAATATCTGCTGCGGCATCGGCATAATGGGCTAATTTCTCATGGTCGTGAAACCGGTAATTTTCTTCGCCCAAACCTAATGACAAGTGCCATTTCATACGCGTTTCCTTCCACTTTTCATACCATTCTTGCTGCGTACCCGGCTTGATAAAAAACTGCATTTCCATTTGTTCGAATTCCCGCATTCGAAAAATAAACTGTCGTGCCACAATTTCATTACGAAATGCTTTTCCGGTCTGCGCTATTCCAAACGGAATTTTCATACGGCCCGTTTTCTGCACATTCAAAAAGTTTACGAAAATTCCCTGAGCGGTTTCAGGACGCAGGTAAAGATCCATGGCACTTTCAGCGGAGGCACCCAATTTGGTACCGAACATCAGATTGAACTGTTTCACATCGGTCCAATTTTTTGAACCCGACATAGGGCAAGCAATCTCCAACTCTTCGATCAAGCGCTTGACATCGGCCAAATCTTCGTTTTCCAACGAATTTCCCAAACGTTTTAATATGGAAGTAGCTCTTTCTTGATACTCCACTACCCGTTGGTTTGTGTTCAAAAACTGGGTCTTATCAAAGGAATCTCCAAAGCGTTTGGCCGCTTTTTCAACTTCCTTTTCTATTTTGCCTTCGATTTTGGCCACATAGTCTTCGACCAATACATCGGCCCGATAGCGTTTTTTTGAATCTTTATTGTCGATTAAGGGATCGTTGAAGGCATCAACGTGGCCAGAGGCTTTCCAAGTGGTCGGGTGCATAAAAATAGCGGCATCGATACCGACGATATTCTCGTTCAATTGTACCATCGCTTTCCACCAGTATTCCCTGATATTCTTTTTTAACTCCGCACCATTTTGTGCATAATCGTAAACGGCGCTCAGGCCATCGTAAATTTCGCTTGATTGGAATACATAGCCGTATTCCTTAGCATGGGATATCACTTTTTTAAAATCGTCTTCTTGCTTTGCCATTCGGCAAAAATAGAATATTACCCTAAAATGAAATAATTTATTTTAGTTGAAATTCAGTATTGGTAAGCAAACGCTCGTCTTCGAAGATATTCAAGGTATAAGTGCCCTCCCTTAAAGAACCTTCAGGAATTGTAATAAAATCGCATACTTTGATATCTTCACCATTAAGCAACAGCTTAATACGTTTGCTATACACATTACCATTAACCGTAATGGTATTGGCATTGTCTTCGATAACCCGCATATCAGGGCCCAAAAACTGAAAATACATGATTCTTTCCTCGTCAATGACCATAGGGTCGGCCACAACGGTAACACACCCTCTTAACTTTTGAATAATTGAAGCTTTATTTGTTCGTATCCATCTTCCACTACGTTCTCTGAACCCGCCACCCTCAGAATTGCGCAATTGCAGGTAACTCTTTATTTTGAGTACATTATTCAATTCTTCAATTTTCTTTCTTTGCAACTCTTCGGCTTCGGCCAGCGTA
This sequence comes from uncultured Kriegella sp., assembly GCA_965368185.1. Classification (GTDB taxonomy): domain Bacteria; phylum Bacteroidota; class Bacteroidia; order Flavobacteriales; family Flavobacteriaceae; genus Kriegella. The sequence continues at coordinate 3,316 of CBDULZ010000181.1, read as the reverse complement.
CTGCTCTTGCCCTTTAATTCTTCTACTTCTTTTTTGGTTTCGACAAACTTCTCGGAAATCACCATATTATTATACCTAAGAAAATTGTTCTTAAGCATAAGACTGTCATTTTTTGCCTCTAATCTGCTAAGTTCTGTTTTAAATTCCCGTAATCGTTCAACCGTAAAGTTCAGGCGCCCGACTGAATCCAATAATTGCTGTACCCGAAATTTTGAAGACTCCAATTCGATTTCGTTAACTTCATCAAGTGCTGAAAGTCGGTCTACATCTGCCTTCATCAAGTTGATATCTTTGATAAGCAACTCTTTTTGTTGATTCAAATAGTCGATTTTCGTCTGTGATTGAGCGTAGCTGTAGAAAAATGCTATAAGTATGCCGATTATGACGGCAATCAACAAAGCGAAGATTATTTTGGAATTGAATTTCTTATCTTGACCGTCCATTAAAAATGTTAGGGTTAAGTAGGTTTTTTATGTTCGATTCGGTTAAAATAGCGATATCAAAGATACTAAATGATATCAACACGATTCTAGTACCACGGCTCTGTTTTGGATGTAATGCTCATTTAAACAGAGGAGAACAACTCTTATGTACCGTTTGTCGGAACGAATTACCGCTTACCGAATATAGTTTTAACGTCGAAAACCCCGTTGACCGTATTTTTTACGGTCGAATTAATGTAAAAAAAGCAAGTTCGTTCTTGTTTTTTGAGGAAAATGGCATTGTACAGCAACTTATTCATTACCTGAAATATAAAAATCAGGAAAAAATTGGTACGTTTTTGGGCGATTGGTATGGCCAATTGTTAAAAGAGAAACATGGCGCTAGTTTTATCGACGCCGTTGTGCCGGTACCGTTGCATAAAAGAAAACTTCGAAAAAGAGGATACAATCAGGTCGCCCAATTTGGGCAACGAGTCGCGCATCATTTAAACGCAGCGTACGTTGACGACTTATTGTTGAAAACCGCAAATACGAAAACACAGACGAAAAAAGGAAGAATGGGCAGATGGTCTGGAAACACCGCGCTTTACACCTTATCAGACCGAACACTTCTCGAAAACAAACGCGTACTATTGGTCGATGATGTAATAACCACAGGGGCGACCATGGAAATCTGCGCCAAGGCTTTGCAAGAAACAAAGGGTATAATCATTTACATAGCAAGCATGGCCATAGTGCCCCTACGTTATAAATGAGACCCTGTAAATATTGTTTGTTTTACTAAAATAGTTGTTACTTTGCCCCTATATTCAACGGCATGTTACGACGTATTTTGGCTTCTATATTTTTATTCTTTGTAGTTACTGCGCTTTGGCAATGTGCGCGAAGAGGCAACCCTACCGGTGGACCAAAAGATGTTGACCCACCAATTCTGGTGAAGGCCGAACCGGAAAACATGAGCGTCAATTTCAAAGCGAAAAGAATACGCCTGTATTTTGACGAGTTTATAAAACTAAAGGATATTCAAGATCAGCTCATTGTCTCCCCACCCCTCAAATATACCCCGGACATTACGCCACAAGGCGGAGCCAGTAAATATCTTGAGATCAAGTTTAAGGATACACTTAAGGAAAATACGACGTACACCCTAAATTTCGGACAAAGTATTACCGACAACAATGAAGGCAATCCGTTTAGCTTTTTTACCTATGTGTTCTCGACCGGTGATTATTTAGATTCGCTCAAAGTGCAGGGGGCGGTTAAAGATGCTTTCAATAAAAAGGCCGAAGAATTTATTAGCGTTATGCTCTATGAAATCGATTCGGCCTATACCGACAGTACGGTATATCAAAAACCTCCTTACTACATTACCAACACCTTAGACAGTGCGGTGATTTTTACATTAGACCATTTGAAAGCCGGAAAATATGCCATTTTCGGAATAAAAGATGTGGCAAAAAACAATGTGTTTGACCAAAATACCGATAAAATTGCCTTCGTCAGCGATACAGTATCCATTCCTACGGATTCTACCTATTTGTTGAATTTGTTCAAAGAAGTACCTGATTATAGTGCAAGCGTACCAAGTTTTGCTGCGAAGAATAAAATTGTCTTCGGCTATTACGGTGAAGGCGATTCTGTGAAAATCGAGCCCATAAATCCGCTTCCCGATAGCGTTAAGACCAAAGTGCTGAAAGAACAGAACAAAGACACCCTGAATTATTGGTTTACACCCACGGATCTCGATTCTATCATTTTTACGGTCACCAATGAAAAGTTAAAAGTCATTGACACGTTTACTGTCAAACAGCGAAAAGTAGGTGTCGACTCTTTACAACTTAACCCGAACCAAAGAGGTTCGCTAAATTTCGAGGACCCATTTTATATTGCCGCCAACACGCCGCTTATTGCCATTGACACGACTCTGATTACACTGATGGACAAAGATTCGACCTATATCGATTTTACATCAGATTTGGACACTTTAAAAAACAAGATCGATTTTGATTTTGAGGTTGAACCCAATCAGAATTATCAGATGGGGCTGTTACCGGGTGCGATTACCGACCTTTTCGGTGAAACCAACGATACCTTGAATTTCAATCTGGCCACTAAAAGTTTCGCCGATTATGGCAATCTTAGTTTTAATATAGTCACTGACAGTCTCTCGTATCCGTTGCTGGTTCAATTAACTGATGAAAAAGGTGAAATTAAAAGGGAAATTTTTGCGGATGAACCCCAGCTATTTGAGTTCAACAACCTGCAGCCATCAAAATACTTGGTCCGTATTATTTTTGATAGCAATGGTAATAGAAAATGGGATACAGGAAGTTATCTACAAAGAATTCAGCCAGAAAGGGTCAGTTATTATCCAGAAATAATCGATGTTCGCGCCAATTGGGAAATGCCTGTGACTTTTACGTTGTTAGATTAAATTTATCCCTGTCATCTAAAAACTTAAGTTTATTTCTTTGATCTTTTATGTGCCCTTTACTCAAAGTTGTGTAAAGCACCACTTCTTTTTCTGAAAATACCAATTGGTTTCCTAGTGCGTCATACGCTCCCGAATGCCCTGAATAGGCATACCCTGCGTCATCTTGCCCCACCCGATTGACCCCAATGCAATAGGCCATATTCTCAATTGCTCGTGCTTTTAAAAGAGTATCCCATGCATCAATTCTAAGTTTCGGCCAGTTGGCGACATAAATTAGGATGTCATAATTCTCTACATTTCTGGCCCACACCGGAAATCGAAGGTCATAACATATCATAGGGCAAATTTTAAAGCCCATATAATCGACAATTAATTTGTCATTCCCAGCACGATACACTTGGTCTTCCCCTGCCAGCGTAAATGTATGCCGTTTGTCATA
>CBDULZ010000180.1:0-5542 GCA_965368185.1 uncultured Kriegella sp. | reverse complement strand
TTTCCGAAGCACCTAAAATTATTCTTCCATCGGGCAACAGATGGGAAGCCGAAATTACAAAAAAGTCGTTTCTAATACCGTCATTTCTATTGAATTTTACGAAAACCCTGTTCCGCACATTCACACGGTACAATCCGGTGGTAGATGTAACCCAAAGATAACCGGTGTCATCCTTTTCCATGGATTGTATAAATCCCGACAATGTCTTATTACTTCCGACCTTGGATAGTTTCTTTTGTAATCTATTATAATGGAGCAGATTCGTACTTGAACCGATCATTACAAGACTGTCATTGTAGTCGAGTATCGTAGAAACCATCTTATCGGGCAATTTCAGTCCGTTTGCTGCTTTGTCATCAAAGTGCAAGACCACCGAATCGGTTTTTGGGTCGATAACATATAGCCCCTTGGTATGTGTACCTACCCATACCAATCCGGCAGCGTCGACCATTATTTTATTGACACGTACTTCGGGAATGGACAAAAAATGGGCAATCCTTTGTGCAGAATCAATGTTTCCTTTCTTAGCTTCCCACTTGTAAACGCCATGTTCATGTGTACCGAACCATAGATTTCCCTCTTTGTCCTCTTCAATCTCACGGATCCTACTTTTTAACATGGGCAGTTGATAAAACTGTACCTGTCTCTTTTGCTGGTCATACCTGTAGATGCCATTTTTTACGGCCATCCAAATAAAATTGCCATGACGAGATTGGCACATACGGACCACTGTAGTGATTTCATTCGACGGTAACCCCCTTATTCCAAGTGGTAGCGGTTTAAATTCACGGTCATAACGATATAGATGGTCATTCCAAACCCCTACCAAAATACTGCCGTCAAGATCGTCCATGAATGTGACGGGGGCACCGGTACCAATTTTGCCTACAAGTTTGGAAGGATGCTCTATATTGATGAAAAATTCTTCGGCCGGGTTAAAACGGAACATGCCGTTGTTTGCCGTTGTAACCCAGATATTGCGCTCCCTCCCTTCGTTAAGGCTCGTGATTACAATAAACTCAATGCTTCGGTCGTCCACATAACCATTATACACTTGTTGAAATTCCTTTTCCTTTTCCAAGTATTTTGCAAGAATGTTGATACCGGAAATCCAAATAGTACCATCATGTTGTTCCAAGAATTGGTGTATTTCATGGTATTTGGGCACTTGTGCAAGAAAACCATATTTGTTAAGAACAACCTTCTGCATTTTTAAGTCATAGCAATACATATAGGGCAGCCCATCATTGATACCGACATGCCACGCACGCCCTTGACCATCAAAAAATAATTTATTCGGGTTTGTGGTTGTTTTATAATGTTCGATTAATAACTCCTGCCCTACATTGTTGCCGTTATGACTCAACTGACCCGTATTTCGGTCGTAAACTGCAAAGCCCTGATCGGAGAGGCACATCCAGTATTTTTTAGTGCCGGGTTGCGGAATAAAATCGACAATTTTCCATTCTGGTCTTGGTGTAAAGAAATTATGGGCGGCAGAAAATTCATGTTTATCCTTATTGTAGGTAACCAATTCTTCCCCGGGCAACAATAAAAAAATCATTCCGTCATCGGCGGCAACAAGCCTTTTGGGCATTGTCAACGAACCGAGCAAAATCTCATTTTTTACCTTTACATGGGCCACCTCCGCAGTAAAAGACTTGGTGTCAAAAAGCCCCACACTGCCATCTAGGGTCAGAATCCAAAAATTTTTGTTCACATCTATAAGAACCTGTAGAATCGCTTTTGAGAGTATGGAGGATGAATCGTTATGGGCTTGCCCAAAATTCTTATAGCGAATTCCATCATATCGCTGTAGTCCCTCATTTGTGCCAATCCATATAAAGCCTTCGTCGTCTTGCACGGTCGAATTGACCTGATAAGAAAGAAGTCCGGATTCTTCGGTATAATGGGCAAAATTATAGTGCTTCGGTTCAGGCGTTTGGGAGGTGCCTGCCAGGGTGTAAATCGCAATCGAAATATATAAGGCTATATTTTTCAAATGCCATCGTTTTGGTACATCTAATTTAGTGAACTTCGCTCATTATATTCCTCAAATCATTCCTTATTTATACCAATTCATCCCATAATTTATGCGGTTTACAACGGCTTCGATATAATCGTATTTTTTGCTGTTCACCTTTGCCTTAGTTTAAGGGGTTACAGACGTGTTGGGATAATCACCAATCCTTTTCCATTAGATTTTTAGCGCCTTGACCGGTTGACCTTTTCAGTACATTTTTAAAACCTTGGGGCATAGTCAAGAAGCCGCCTTCACCATATTTTTGTTTTGAAAATATTAGGGGAGCACCTAAAAGTGTCTCATCACGATAAGGCAGGATATGAAAAAAATGCTGGGAATTGCCGATGGAAGTTTACGCTTACACCAAGAATAAAAGCAGTTCAAACCTACTTTTTTCCAGTTCATCCAACTTCGTTTTTGAACCCTTCAGGTTGACCTTAATTTTACTCAATATTTGAAAAAGTACAATTTATAAACAATAAAAAAATAAACATCATGAGAGCATTTAAAAGAGAATTACTATTGCCATCAGAATCAAGAAAGCATTCAACTTTCAAAAACTTACATAGGGTACATTGGTTCGAAACAAGGCGCTATAAGTTCTAATACTAGGCTTTGCACACTAAACTTGTACGAGCCCATTGAGAGATATGGGCCAGTAGCTACGCAAACTGGCCCAATTTCAAAGCAACAGAAAGATTTTACCTGATCCTTTTAATTTTTTAAGGTTCCTGGAAAACTAGACACCACTCTTTAAAACGCGACACCATATGAGAACATTTTTATTTAGACAACCTGTTCTTAGTTCAAAAGAAATACCAAAGATTTTGATAATAACATTGTGCTGGGCCCTTGTACAATCGGCATTTTATATTTACAGATATTATTCCACCATGGACTTGGTGTATTTGCACAACCTAACGGGAACCTTCGAATTTTGGCCCGACTTTATGGGAAACTTGTTGTTGAGCGTTTTTGGAGGGATTACCGGAGGGACTATATTGGTGTCCAACAGATATGAAGCTTTCGGTCAAAAACCTTTTGAATTCTGTGCAATTGGCTCTGGACTGCTTTTTGTACTTTGGTATTTATTGCTAGCGTTTATTGGTCTGTTCCTATCAGGATTTGTCTTATACACCTTTCTGGACGAAAGCGATTTGGCCGTTACCAATTCAGTACAATATTTGATGGCTCATCTAGGCACCCCATCATTTTTTGCCACCATGATTATTTGGGGGCTTTTGGTATCCTCCACACAATTTGTGCTTCAGATCAATGATAAATTGGGTCAGGGTGTGCTTTGGAGCTTTTTGACAGGTAAATACAGCCGACCTAGGGAGGAAGAAAGAATCTTTATGTTTCTAGACCTCAAAGGTGCTACATCAATTGCGGAAAAAATGGAGAGCGGCAAATTTTTTGAGATGCTCAAGGAAATCTATAAAGACATCACTCGACCCATTGTAGAGAGTTTGGGCGAGATTTATCAGTATGTGGGCGACGAGGTGGTAATTTCTTGGTCGGTGGAAAAGGGGATAAGAAACAACAATGCCCTTAGCTGCTTTTATCGAATTGAAAAGACCATCGAAGGAAAAAAATCAAAGTATCTTGGAAAATACGGAGTTGTGCCAACTTTTAAGGCAGGGCTACATTTAGGAAAAGCGACCTCAGGCGAGATAGGCGTAATCAAAAAGGATATTGTCTATTCAGGAGATGTTTTGAACACCACTTCGCGCATTCAATCTTTGTGTAATCAATATAATGTAAAAATACTTGTTTCATCGGCTTTATTGCAGTTGATGAAATTAAGTGAAAAATACATACCTATTCCAATCGGTGAAATTAGTTTAAGGGGAAAAGAGCAAAAAATTGCTTTGAATACGATACAGGTCAGCTAATAATATAGATATGAAACAAATACTAGTGACCGGAGGCTCTGGTAATTTAGGCAAGGTCATTGTTAAGGAACTTATTCGCCATGGATACCATCCTTTTATTCTGAGCCGCAAAACTAACCCTATGCCCCCTATCGGACACACCATACACATCGGGGATTTAACGGATAAACGAAGTTTGCCCGATATCAACACAGAAGTTATTATCCATTGTGCAAGTAGTCCCATGGATTCGGAAAATGTGGATGTAAAGGGTACGGAACATTTAATTGGGGCGATCGACAAGGATTCTTCGCCCCACTTGATTTATATCTCCATTGCAGGTGTTGATAAAAGTACATTTTCCTACTACACCCATAAAAGGAAAGCGGAAGTTATCATTGAAAATTCCAAAGTTCCATATACCATTCTGAGATTGACCCAATTTCACGACTTCGTGTTGCACCGCATGCTATATAACCTGCCACATGAAGAATCTTCGGAATTCAAAATTCCCGTGGGGTTGAAGTTCCAATCCATTGACCGCAAAGATGCTGCCAAATACATCGTTGAGTTAGTAGAAAAGGAACCCCTTCACTCAACGGTTACTTTGGGGGGTCCTGAAGTCATGTCTCTTAAAGAAATGACCCAAATTTATCTCAGGCAGATAAAAAGAGACGATAGGGTAATAGAAGTTACGGATGACAAAGAAGATACTAACTTTCATGCCCTATTTAAATCGGGTATTAATTTATGCCCTGAAAATCGGTATGGAAGTATTAGATGGTCCGACTTTATGGCAAAAACAACCATAAAACGATAATTTAGCAGACTTCCTTGCAAAAAGTAATGAATTGCCAAGAATTCAATCAATTATGGTGCTGGCCTGAATTTAATATACGGCATTCAGTGGGTTTATGAACTAAAAAATAAAAATTATGTGGGCAACAGAATCGTTATGGTTTGAGATAGCTATTGTAAGCATAATTTCTGCTTTGGGCAATATACTAATGGGGCATTTTGAAGAACGCACACCTAAAATCATAAGGATGGGCAAATATCTTTTAACGCTCCTGTTGATATGTGGAATTTCATTCTATCTGGGCAGAACGCTTGCATTGGGAATTCTTGCCTGCTTTATAGTTCCCGTATTGTACGTGCACGCATATTATTTGCCAAAGAAAAAAGGCATAAACGGTTGGACCGGGGAGCCCAAAAGCAAATATTATGATTTTCGTAAATGGGACAAGAATATATTCTCAAAATGAAAAAAGGCGTGGAAATTGGTTGTATAGTTTCTAAAGCGCATATCCTTGGTTAAAATAAACTCTTCCCCCCTTTTTTTGTTCGTTGAAACAATCCAAGAACAAGCTTTGGCAGATAACGTGTTGCTTAATTCGCCAATTGACAATACCTTGGTAAGGCAGGCTTTATTTTTCCTTTTTATGGATTCTCCTGCTTATACTTAATCGCTTTCACACTTAATACGAATTTTTAGACACTTCAATCCACCTTTTCCCCACTTTGTCCAGAATCGCTTTCAGTGCGCACAGGGCGGCACTAATTTTACCCAAGTTTAAAAAATACAGTTTAACAACCTAAGAAACTAAATATCATGAAAGCATTTAAAAAAGAATTTCAGCTGCCC
>CBDULZ010000179.1:0-5572 GCA_965368185.1 uncultured Kriegella sp. | reverse complement strand
AAATGTCCGATTATATGATGGATTTTTTTAAAACCGTGGATACGTTTATATATGGTCGAAAAGCGTATGAATTAATGCTGACCTACTGGCCTTTTGAAACTGGGGATTTTGCCGAAATTATGAACAATACTCCTAAAATAGTCTTCTCAAGAACTTTGAATGATGTAAAATGGAATTCAAGATTGATCAAACAAAATGTAATCGAGGAAATACGGTTGGAAAAGGGGAAGGCAGGTAAAGATTTGGTTTTGTTCGCGGGTGCCAATATTGCTTCGACTTTTATGGCAAACGGTTTGATCGATGAATTTCGGCTTATTGTAAATCCGGTGGTTCTGGGAGAAGGTACTTCGCTGTTTCAAGTAAGAAACCAAATGGAATTGGAGTTACAGGAATCCAGAACCTTTGCCTGTGGAAACACCCTGCTACATTATCGCTTAAAAAACAGAAATTTAATTTAAAATCAAATGAAAACAATTTGGCTCAACCTGCCTGTTAAAAACCTTCAGAAATCGAAACAGTTCTTTCGCGACATAGGCTTTCGTGAAAATGCCATGCATAAAGAGGCCCGGCATCTGGGTAGCTTTTTGATTGGTGAGCGTGATTTTGTCCTGATGCTTTTTCCGGAAAGGGACATAAAAAATTATACCCAAAATGAAATAAACGACACATCTAAAAGTAATGAGATGCTCATTAACATTGATGCGCAGTCCAAAGAGGAAGTGGACGCATTCGCCAAAGTGGTCAAAAAAGCAGGCGGCAACGTCTATTTTGAACCTACAGAAGTAGATGGTTGGATGTACATTCTAAGCTTTGCCGATGTTGACGGCCATCGTTGGAGCATGTTATACATGGAACCGGAGAAAATGCCAAAACAATAGAACAATTTTAGTATGCAACGAAAAGCATTTAAAACCACCATCGTCGCCCCGAAAGAAAAAGTATGGAATGTATTATGGAACGATGAGACCTATCGCCAATGGACGACCCCCTTTTCGGAAGGCTCGTATGCCGAAACCGACTGGAAGGAAGGTAGCAAAGTATTGTTTCTTGGCCCAAATGGGAACGGTATGGTCAGTCGGATCAATAAAAATGACACGCCTAATTTTATGTCAATAGAACATCTAGGTTATGTCATTAAGGGGGTGGAAGACACGACAAGTGAAGAGGTGTCGAAATGGAAGGGCGCTTTGGAAAACTATACCCTAAAAGCGATGGAAGGAAAAACACTACTTCTTGTGGAAACGGACATAGTCGAAGAATATTTGGAGATGTTCGAGGAAGCATGGCCTAAGGCGTTGCAGAAAGTCAAGGTGCTTTCAGAAAAATAGGAATTAATACAATCGCTAAAATAACTGCAATATGAAAACAAATCACGTAGTAGGGTTCGCAATTTACGTTGCTCATCTTTTATGAGCATAAAAATTTCAACAAAAGGTGCTCAATATAGTGTTGAACGAACTTCCGACACTGTTGGGTATTGAAAATTTTAAAAGCGAGCTCCCAAGATATAAATCTTCAGAAGTTCGGTACAATTTGCTTTGCATAAGTGGATTCCTATTGAATTGATAAAGAAAATTACTAATTTCAGGATAAAGGAAAATGTGGAAAAGTAATTACTATGAAAACAATTTTCGATAGTACAACTAGGGAAGAATTGATAAGCAGAATCCAAACGCTTAACGAAAATAGCGAGGCGCAATGGGGCAAAATGAACGTTTTCCAAATGCTCAAGCACAACACCTACTGGAACGGTTGGATTCTAGGAAAAGACAATCATACCTATAAACAGGAATTTCTGGGAAAAATATTCGGGAAAATGGCGTTGAAGAAAATGGTAAAGGATGAAAAACCATTGCACAAAAATGTTCCGACTTCCGAACAATTTAAAGTAAAGGATAAAAATGGGGATGTCGTTGTCGAAAAACTACAATGGATTGCTTTGATTGAAAGTTACGAACAGTATTCAAATCTCGATTTTGTACATGATTTTTTCGGGAAAATGACCCAGGAGGAAATAGGAATTTTGGCCTATAAACATACCGACCACCATCTTCGTCAATTTGGATCCTAATTGGAAATACATAACATTAAACAAGCGTTTCTTTTGCGAACACAAATGCCGATGTGCAAATTCGAAGCTGACATAGCTATAATTGGAATAAATCCTTATGTTTTGGTGCCTGAAAATATTCTGTCGGATATTTTCAAACAAGCAGGCAAGGACAAAGGCCCTATACCTATTAAGGGTAAGATAAACAAAATGCCATACTCACAAACATTGGTAAAATATCGAGGGCTTTGGAGGCTTTACATCAATACCAAAATGGTCAGCGATTCTCCAAAACGTATAGGTGAATCCATTAAATTGACCATCGAATTTGATCCTGCTGACCGGGCCATAAGTCCACATCCTAAACTCGTGGAAGCGCTTGATAGCAATAAAGTGGCAAAGGCAAAATTTGAGAACTTGGCACCTTCGCTAAGAAAAGAGATAGTTAGGTATATTGCGAACCTTAAATCGCAAAAGAGTGTTGAAAGGAACGTTAAAAGAGCTATAAACTTTCTATTAGGAAAAGAAAGATTTATTGGTAGGGACCGGCCATAAATTTTCATAATTTAAAAAATAAATCAATGGGCATGATTGACCCGATAATAGCCGTAAAAGATGTTGAAGCCAGTTCTAAATGGTATCGATCTGTATTCGGATGTAGAAGTATGCATGGCGGAAAGGAGTTCGATATATTGGTATCGGAAGATGATAATGTATTGATTTGCCTTCACAAATGGGGCGAACACGGGCACCCTACAATGATGGATCCCGATAGTGCACCCGGAAATGGATTGATTCTTTACTTCAGAACTGAAAATATGAAGGGTATACGACAAAACGTCGAAAAAATAGGTTACTCTATTGAAGAAGATATTCATTTAAATCCAAACTCTGGGAAAACCGAATTTTCCCTGAGAGACCCAGACGGATACTATTGGACGATTACTGAATTTCACAACTATGAGGGGTAAAGTAGTGCACATCCCTTTTTTTACCGATTGCTTTTGTAATGATCTTTTAATCCCACTCCGTTGAGGATCTTAGGTGTACATTTCGCAATTCTTGACTCCCTGGTCTTAGATTGTTGCGGTTGTGAAAAATAAAGAAGGTATCCTCTTTGCCGCCCCGGTGTCAACGATTCGAAAACTACTTTTAATTCGGAATTTTCATCCAATGCCTTTTGAAATTCATCGGGTATTTCAAATTCGGAAGTTTTTTTCATTTCCGTACTTGCCAGTCTACAATGAAATACGAACCTTTAGCTGAACTCCAAAAAAAATTAGCTATGTCACTTAAAAAGGCACTTGATTTTTTAAACTACATATAATTAGTGACTGTATATATAACCATAGATTTGGTAAATGAACAGCCCTACTCCAGCAATTATCAAATAATAGTTTGCCGCCTTGTAAAAGGCATCATAACTTTTCTTTGACTGCCATTTAGTGATAATTAATACAATAGGTATCAATGCTAAAATCTGGCCCAACTCAACCCCTATATTAAAGCTAATTATTTTCGCCAAGAACTGTGCGGTCCCTACTTCGAAAGACTGTAATCGGGTAGATAGCCCGAACCCATGGATCAATCCAAAAATAAACACCATCAGTAATAAATTCGGCGATTTTACTTTTAACAATTTTTCAAAACCACCTAAGTTTTCAAATCCTTTATACAAAACGCTTATGGCAATTATGGCATCAATCAGATGCTCGTTTGCGGTAATGCCCAAATATGTCGCTCCGATCAAAGTAATACTATGCCCTATCGTAAATACGGTGATAAAACGTATAATATCTTTAAATCCACTTAAATAAAAGATTACACCAGCCAAAAATAGCAAATGGTCATATCCCGTGACCATATGTTTGGCCCCAACAAATATGTAGGAGAGCAGTCCCCCATTATCCAAAATTTCCTGATCGGAAGAACTTACACCGTGTGCCGCAAGCAAGAGCGGACAGACGAAAAGTATAGAGGTTACGAGAAATCTTAATTTTGATCGACCCATTTAACGCTTTCGATTAAACCAAAGAAACAATCCTAATAGAAGTATAAGACTACCGACCCAATACACATACGAAGGAATTCCTTCTTCGTGCTTATCGTCGTGGCTGTGTGTAGCTTCGTCATGCCCATGTACCACTTCAAAGGCCAGGGTCGCCAAATTCGATTCATGGGTAAATCCAGGTTCTTCAGAATGGACAAGGTTCATGGTGCGTAAATGCCATATACCATCTGCGGTGAGTTTTACTGTCAGATTTCCGTTGGCATCTGTTCGAAGTTGTGTTCCCGAGCTGTGCTGGTGTTCTTCTTCAGTTTTGCCATTCTCGTTAGTATGACTGTGGCCATGTTCGGTGCTTCTGGCATGTTCTTCACTGTGACTATGAGCCTGATTTGTTTCGTGTGCATTGTCAATTTCATGGCTATGGCTGTGCTTCTCAGTATGCTCATGTTCTTCGGCGTGGCTGTGAATTTGATCCGTTTCCTTAGTGGTATCTTTACCATGGCTATGGTCATGTTTTTCAGCATTATCATGTTCTTGATTATGACTGTGGCCATGTTCGGTGCTTCTGGCATGTTCTTCACTGTGACTATGGGCATGATTTGTTTCGTGTGCATTGTCCATTTCATGGCTATGGCTATACTTCTCAGTATGCTCATGTTCTTCGGCGTGGCTGTGAATTTGATCCGTTTCCTTAGTGGTATCTTTATCATGGCTATGGTCATGTTTTTCAGCATTATCACGTTCTTGATCATGACTGTGACCATGTTCGGTGCTTTTATCATGTTCTTCACTGTGACTATGAGCTTGATTTGTTTCATCTATATTGCCGCTATCATGGCTATGTTCCTCTGTATTTTTATGTTCTTGGTCATGACTGTGACCATGACTGGTTTCTTCATAATCGGCGTACACCAATTGGTCGGCCAAAGGTTCCCCATTATAAAGGAGTTTAACTTGTAGCTCATCTCCCGTATGCAAGTCATAAGGATTTCTTTGTGGGACAAATTCAACAAGATAGCCCAAAGTTGTTTGCCAGTCACTTGTTTTTTTGTCCCCAACTTGAAAGATGGCTTTAAGGTGTTTTGAATATTTTTCCACTGCATCGAGTCTAAGGGCATCATTTTTACGACGCCACTCCAACATATCCAGTACGCCGCCATGCTCAAGGTAATTATTGAAATCAGCAGCGTTCATTTCGGCAGTTCTAGAAGCTGTTGAAATTCCCGCCACCCAAGTGCCCGATTCGCCCGTTCTAAAATTTAAAATGGTAACACTATCTTTCTCACTCCACTGGTCTATATCTATTTTAGAGCGGTTGCCATTACCCACGAAGCTCGCATCTATTATGCGGTCGGGGGTAATAATATTTTCACTCTTGTTAAAGGTTGCGTTGAACAGTTGAATAGTTGCCGATGTATCGGGTTTGAGAAAATAGGTGTCTAGCTTAAGGTACATACTATGACTACAGAACAATACAAAGGCAATCAGGGCAAAGAATAATTTCTTCATAAATA
>CBDULZ010000178.1:0-5693 GCA_965368185.1 uncultured Kriegella sp. | reverse complement strand
TCTTTAAATTGACCAAGCGAAAAGTAGTCTCTTCGTAAACATAGCGGGTGTGTACACCGTTACCGTAAATGATCTTCGTACGCTGTCCTTTGGCATTGTATTCAATGGATTCTACAAAGGTTGTGAAATCGGTTTCTTCCTTTAATTGCACCTCGACCTTTTCCAACCATCCGGATGGATGATATTTTGGTTGCGAAATGCTACCATCGGGTTGGGTCGCTTGTACAACTCTTCCCAACGCATCGTATTCCATGGTTACAGTAAAGGTCTCCTCTTCCATGGTTGTGGCGGCAATGTCGTTCCAATTTACTTCTGTTTTATAAGCTGTCCTCAAAGTTCGTTGCGACTGTAGCGGTTGCCCGCCAATATCAAAAAGCAGGTTTTCCACCAGCCCGGCTTCATCATAGTGACGAATGACCTGTCCCTTCAAGTTCTTAGCCAATGCATCCGGCTCAAGATCTCCATACTCCATACGCTGCACGATCTGATTCATGCTGTTGCCGTCGACTACCATTTGCACTGGGCGTTGTAGAGCATCGTAGCTGGTCTGGGAATGGAAACCACGGGCATTCCAACCATGCACCGGATTGCCCAGCACATTGAGTAGGCCCCAATTCTCACCGGCGTCGATACTTTGGGTATGCAGTTTGTTCCCGGCCAAGTCGTATCGATACTGGAAATTGTACAGGCGATCTGGTTCCGATCTGCTTTGGTTGGCGGCATATTGCCGGGGATCGGTGATTGTAAGCGGGTTCCCTTGGATATCAAAAGTGGTATGGGTAATCAAAGGTGCGCCGCCTTCCTCTTTATATTGTAAGGCCATAAACTCACGCGCCAAGCTATCGAGTATCGTTACCGATGGCGTATTGTAGTGGGCTTCCGCTTTTTGTAGGGCCTTCGCTTCCTCATCACCCGATCCGATATGATCTTGATAATACGAAGAATCCTTCACAGTATCATTTTCGTCATAGGTGCTTACCTGCCAAGGATCAAATACGACTTCGGAGTAAAATCCTTTGGGGGTTTCGGTTTTGATCACCCGCCCTAACGGGTCGTAATAGATAATCGGGGTCACTCCTACGGGGGCTACCTCCGCTTCATCCTGATAGGCGAACGTATCGCTGAAAAAAGGCTCGTATTGTTTGACGGGCTTTTCCTTATTATTGAACACGGTCCGCCCCGATACCAACCACTGTGCTTCTCCGGCATCGTCATCCCCTACCTTTAATTTTTGTTGAAGACTACGTCCAAAACCATCGGAATAGCCCAACTGGATTTGAATTGGGGAAACTTCCCCACCGGGTTCACTGATATGCTTTTCGCGTACGAGGGAGATAAATTGTGGGGGTTGCCCATCATCCGTCCAAGCTTCCAAATGGTAATAAAAAAAGCTACCGGCCTCTTGGAGAAATGAACTTGGTGTTGCCGCAATGGCATCGATCGTCAAATTACTTTGCTCTTGGTACCCGGAAACCGGACTATCCCCTTTGGTACGTCCATCTACCGTACCATATCTGGAAGTAACGATTACCATCCCCAAAGGATCGGTCAGCACCTCACTTACATTTTCATTGTTATCTACCATTTTCCAGGGCGAAAGCGTTCGATAATCGATCTCTGACGAAACGGTATTGCCTATGGCATCGAGGCTCCGGATAGGGGCCAAAAAATACGCATCATAAAACACCAGATTTTGATGGCCAAAGGCATCCAAAATTTTAAAAGGTAGGTAAAAGGAGTTTCCGTCAAGATAATGAACCGTGCTGCCGGGATTCCACCAATGGCTATCGCGGTTAACATAACCGGCTTCCTTCATCAGGGCCGTATTGATTTTTGTGCCATAGACCTCATCGGCCCAAGCTGTACTCATGACAATGCCCTCCGTATGATGGGGCAGCGCCAGAGCAGAAACTTCCCCGAATGGAAGTACCGTACTTTCATCTTCCCAGAAATAGTTCTGGGTCCATGACATAAGGCGGGTTTGCACGTCGCCGGTAAATGGGCGGTCATGGCTCAAGACAGCAGCTTCCTCAAAAACATTTTCCAACTGCACTTTAAGATCATCGACAGCGAAGCAGGCATCGGTCGCCAAGGCAAGACCGTTGATTTCGTACCCTTTTTGTTCTAGCCCCACACCCAACAAATAAAAGTCATCCACTTCATTGAAGTAGGTATTGGTTTGAACCGTGGCATATAATTGTTGCTGTTCGGGATGTGCTTCACTGGCCGTACTTCGACGGGGATAGGCAATTTCCACTGTTTTTAATGGCTGTCCGTAGGCATCGGTTTCCAAGAGAATGGAATGCGCTACCCGTGGATCGTTCACGTTACGCTCGTAAGCATAGGTCAGCGTTTCATTGCCTGAGACCAAATAGACCCCAAATTTTTCATCTCCCGCA
Source organism: uncultured Kriegella sp. (assembly GCA_965368185.1). Lineage (GTDB taxonomy): Bacteria > Bacteroidota > Bacteroidia > Flavobacteriales > Flavobacteriaceae > Kriegella. The sequence continues at coordinate 3,294 of CBDULZ010000178.1, read as the reverse complement.
GATTGTAGCTGCCGTACCGTAAAATTGGTTTCGGTAACACTATAAGGTATTTCTTCTTGATCGGTACCGTCTAAGGTGTACACCTCTTGCCGAAGGGTTTTTCCTTTCAAGGCACGGTAGGCCTCCCGTAATTGCCCATAGTCCATTTCGGTTGCTGCTTCAACCACACTATCTGGAAAATCGTGCGCCAATACATCACCACTATAATATTCATTGGCATACTGTTGCGAGATTATACCTTGTTTTACAAAGGCACCTGTATGAAACCAGCTTTTGGTGAACATGGGGGGCATATCCAATTCGTCCAAAACGCTATAGGTATCGAAAGATTCGTTATCCGTTTGCTCCACTAGGCCAAAACCTCGGAATTCCCTTTCTTCACCATCGTAGTACCCATGATGGTACTTATAGCTCGTGGTAAGACGTGAAGAAGAAATATGGTCGATAACCGTCACTTGCTGCAAAACCTGCACCGGAAAATGAAGTTTGGTAATCCATGGTCTGCCCGACCTTAAATCGTCTAGATAAAATTCGGTGGAAGCGGTGTATGTCATTAAGGTTTCCTTACCCATATTATTGTTTACGGCGGTCATTAGGTAAGGCTTGCCGGCAGCCATTAATTCGATGTAACGTAGTTGAGCGCCGATATCTCCCGGTAAGGGGGAAGACCAAACGAGACAGCCCGTTCCAGTACCCAACAAATCCACCACCGCCAAAGTTGAAAGATTATCGATTTTTGGAAAGGATTTAATGACGACTTCCTGACTCCACCCATTGCCAGAATGGTTATACCATATTTTTACTTCTTGCCCATCATAATAAATAAGGTCGGTAGTACCGGTACCATCGACATCGAAAAGCCGAATACGGTTTTGACTAAAAAGATCCGGAGCATCCATCACCGGGGCATTCGTCATGACTATCTTGGATCCGAATTTTCCGTAACCGTGGTTGGGCCAGTACACTACTTCACCGTTGCGGATGCGTAGAATGTCATTGAGTCCGTCCCCGGTCATATCGGCCAGATAAATGTTCTGGTCCGGGTTTGAAAATACCAACGTTGGCCCAGCTTCTTCTTCCAATGATTTACGGACATATTCCGGCGGGCCAAAACCTTTCTTTCCTTTGGAAGGGTACCAAGTAAATACTTCATCTTCGCTGATAAGCATATCGGCAAGACCGTCCCCGTTCAAATCAATATATTTCAGGTCGGGATGGTTCCTTTTTAAGGAAGGACACTGCTCGAAGGGTATAAAATGCTGCCATTGTTGATCGTCTTGAGGCACATAACCCTTCATCGTAGAGTCATGGAACAGTAGTTCCTTGGTGCCGTTACTATCAATATCTGTAAGTATCGGTGGGGTGCCTGTACTGGCAGATGGGTGAGGTTTTTCAGCAACTAACTGTGCAGCCGAAAATGTGGCTTCGCCCCTATTGTTCTTGTAGAACCAACCGTCTGTCGTTTCAGTAAAAATCCCTGGTAATCCCTCTCCTTCCAGATCAAGCCATTGATAGGTTGCGCCATCAACGCCACGTGGCAGGTTGTCTAAGTATTCGGGCGCAACGCTTTTTACCTCGCTTCCCACCAATGCCTCGGAATAGGAAAAGCTGAGAGGAGGAAAAGATTTGGTCTCAAGACTACCATCTTCTTTGGGCTTGTGGCCGCTCTGCTGCACGGAGGAAAGCAGGGAAGCCTTTTCGTCGCCCTCATAGTGCAAACCAGTGGTGCGAACCAAAGTGGGATTTTCCCCTAATTCCTCAAAGTGATGAAAAATTAGAATCCGTTGGCATAACCGATATTGGCGAAGCTCAAAGCCACTCATACACCTAGAAAATGGGTCTTTACGAACGGCCCAAGGTTGGGTTTCGTTAAAAGTGGGATTGACCAAATCGTGCTCTCCATAATCCAACAGCATGGAAAAATGAAATTCATCGTCCTGGTGAGGGGTTCTATTGCCATAGTGTACCGATTTCAGGTACAACTGGTTAAATGCCTTGGCTTCCCGAATCCTTGCCCCTTCGAAAGAAAGTGTGTAATCGATGCCTTCGGAATTTTCACGTTTGTATTGGTAGCAGATGACATTACCTTTGGCGTCATATGATTTTTCGAGCATCCATTGAAAAATGGCCTGTTCATCTTCCGGATGATAAATTCGTGCGTCCTGCGATTGACCATAGATACCGGTAACATTGTTCTTACTGATAGTCTGCCAGTGAACAATACCCGTGGTTTTGCTTTCCCATTTTTCAATTTTTGAAAAAAGCCCTTCTATACGAGGTCTGTAGTTAGTGATGCGGTAATCGCCATCTTCTCGCACGACAGCTGTCCAGGTATCTTCGTCCTTCTCCAAATAAGGGACCAAGTCCTCGGTGCCCGACAAAAGAAAAGTATCGGTTTCATCGTTGTATCGGGGAATACCTTTGGAGGTTTTTCTACTGATTTGGGCATTTCCCATTTGCCATCCGAAGCCAAACGGCCCGTTACCGTTGCCCGAGTCATAGCTTAAGGAAAGTTGGGGAACAAAGCCCGAACGACCGGAACCTGTAGCAACTGGAATGCTAAAAGAGGCGGTGCCGTTAACCGAATTCACTTGAAACTTCTCCCCCATGCCGGATATAGCTCCACCACCTTTGGGTAGGTTGATGGCAGGGATAGGTGATTCTTGTCCATCCTGCTGACTTTTATTCTCCGTTGATTGCTTAGACTCCATTACTTTCAATATTTTGGAAGTGAAAAATTCAAGGATAGTGCCGATTCGCCCTACCTTTCTTTTTCGAAAAACTATAATGGAGGAAAGTGGAAAATTACATTAAGTGTGAATGAAAAAAAATCATGATTTTATACTTGGCATTGATAAGTGTATAAGTGGATGAAATGCTAAATAAGTGGTAACACGAAATAATTACTACTGGGAATACCGCATCGGAGTGTTACTTTCCAAGCGAATTCTTAAATTAAAACGTTAGTCTTAAATGAAAAGAAAATTGAAGGGTTTCTGTTCATTACTAATTTTACTGAATAGTTTCGGAATATGGCCGATTTACGAAACCATTATAATTTGCCCAAAATGACCTTAGATTTAAATCATAAGGCATCCTATTAACCAAAATAAGCTTTCAGAGTTCTCGTCCCTGTACCCTGACGAACCTTTTTCTTAGAAGACTGGTTTTCAATAAGTGGGGAGAGTTGTATTTATTTGTTATCCGAATTGTTGACTATTTAGGAAGATAATAAGGCTAAAATAGACCTTTATGAAAACAATAAAAAAACAAAACCCTGATAATCAATTGATT
>CBDULZ010000177.1:0-5704 GCA_965368185.1 uncultured Kriegella sp. | reverse complement strand
CATTTGGTATCTTAGTTGTATAAGGTAAATGTGATTGTGATTGATGACCATATACCTATGTTAACCTTAATTATGGTACGATAACGAACATCCATTTTAAAGTCATTGATTTGAATTTGTGAAGTTTTTATTTATTACCTTGTAGAGCGCACTTCCCCTTAACTCGTTTTTCAACCAACCATAATACTAATCATAAAAAACCAACCTATGAATTTACATTTCCGTGAATGCCAAAATGAAGACGCACCCGCCTGTGGTGAAATCTGTTTTACTGCGTTTAAAACTGTCGCCAACCGCCATAACTTTCCTGAAGATTTTCCGAACCCCGAAGTTACGACGGGCATGTTAACTGGACTCATTTCCCACCCTGGTTTCTATGGAGTTTTGGCTGAACTGGACGGTAAGATAGTAGGAAGCAATTTTCTTGACGAACGCTCCTCAATTGCTGGGGTTGGACCAATCACAATTTCCAACGGACTACAAAATAAGAACATTGGCAAAGAATTAATGATAAAGGTTATTGATAGAGCCAATAAAAAAGAATTTGCTGGGGTCCGACTGCTTCAGGCTGCATATAATAATAGTTCCCTATCTCTTTATGCAAAATTGGGATTCAACGTACAAGACTCCTTGGCAGCCATGCAAGGTCCTCCCATTTCCCATAAAATTGCAGGCTATGCTGTACGTGCTGCGCTCAAAGAAGATTTGGATGCATGTAATATGCTATGTGAATATGTGCACGGACATAATCGTTCGGGAGAACTTTCGGATGCTATTCAACAAGGCACAGCTTTGGTGGTAGAGCATGACGATAACATAGTAGGTTATTCTACCGGATTGGCTTATTTTGGTCACTCTGTTGCAGAATCAAATGAGGGATTAAAAGCATTGATATCGGCTGTTGACCAATTTCAGGGTACTGGCATTTTGGTTCCAATTACTAATCACGAACTATTTCGCTGGTGTCTTAAGAATAAACTTCGCGTGGTGCATGTAATGAGCCTTATGTCCATAGGGCTATATAATCAACCCAATGGCAGCTACTTGCCTTCCATACTATATTAATTATATAAAAATACTAGATGAATTATCAAGCAATTATTGCACTAGCCGAAATCATAGGTCTCATATTTGTTATCATTTCAGTTTTTTATTTAGCAAAACAAGTAAAACTAGGGAATAAGCAAACTACAACAGACTCTTTGAGTGATGCCACTAAATTATATATAGAACAATACAACAACAGCTACGGCACCAAAAAAAATGTTGCCTTTATGAGAAAAGCATTGAATGATTACACCTGTCTGAGTGAGGACGAAAAAGGGCGCTTATTTTCAATCATAATTGGATATGTGGGAGCGTGGAATAATTTGCATACTAAATATCAGGCAGGATTTTTACCGAAAGGAACTTATAACAGCATTACCGTAGCATTTACCAGTTTACTGCAAACTCCTGGTGGCCTAGCGTGTATTAAGCAAATCAATGAAGCTTTCGGTATGCCTCCTTATGTCATGGATAAAACTACAATCAAAAGTATCGATGGTGTTGAAGTTCGTCCGTTTGCCGACTGTCTTGACTTCCTAAAAGTAAATGTATAGAAATACCAATCCAAATCTATAAAAGAAGAAAGATTAGGATAAAAATTTGACTCTATTTTCGGTAATATATAACGAAAGGCTACCACGTATAAAATTAATTGCCAGTGCAAGTCTACTTACGAAAGTCCTCTGTATTTATTTGCTAATCTTGGTACTTAAACCCCGCAACTAAACTTATATAACAACGTTAGGTTTAATTTTGAGTAAAACGAAAATAATATGCAAAAATATATAACTGTAAATCCTGAATCCGGAAAAAAATTCTATCAGGACTTTCATAATAAAGGGAAAATTGTAATGCTGAACTTACTAAAGTTCCGACAAAAAGCTGATTATACAAACTTGGAACAAATAAAACCTAATGAAGAAGTTACCGGAGAAGAAGCATACCAACTCTATATGAAAAATATTTCGCCTAAATTTAAAATGACGGGAAGCCGAATAATCTATTACGGAAAAAGTAAAGATTTTCTAATTGGACCTGAACCTGAAAAATGGGATGCTGTTTTGATAGCTGAGTACGAATCTGTAATGAAATTTATGGAATTTACTCAAAACGAATATTATTTAAAAAATGTTGGACATAGAACTGCAGCATTAGAAGATTCTCGATTGTTGCCTTCAACTGAAATAAAAAACTACACCTAACGCCGGTAACCGTTGCACAAGCCGTTAGTTCATAAAAAACGAATCCATTGAAGCCTCTTTAAGAGGCTTTTTTCGTGTCAGGTCAGAAACGCGAAGCTAATTTTTGGTTCTTTGTAAAAGCGCTGAACTGGCATTCAAAGGTATTTTCAATGGAATTAGGGACGGTTTTGATCCCCAGTCAAAATAAACCGAAACCCGCCAGAACGACAATTGTCGGGCTACTACCCCCTGTGGCGTTGCTGTGGGGGTAGTCGGTTTAAATTTACGGGCTTAAATAAGAGGCCTTATCCACAAGCATTTGGTATCTTAGTAGTATAGGGTAAATGTGATTGATGACCATATGCACTTGTTAGGTATAATTCAGGGATATGATCGAAATAAAAACATTAAAGGTTGAAGAGTTAGAATTCACTTGTAGAGTTTCGGGAAATGAACAAGATGAATTAGTAATTTTTCTTCACGGATTCCCTGAGACATCATACATGTGGAGGGAAATAATGGGTAAGATTTCTTCGCTTGGCTTTTATTGTGTAGCGCCCGACATGAGAGGATACAGCCATGGAGCCTGTCCAAAGGGAATAAAGAACTATACTATAACAAAGTTAAGTGAAGACATTTTGGGCATTGCCACTTTGGTTAAAAAAAATAGTTTTCATCTGGTTGGACACGATTGGGGAGCTGGAATAGGATGGAATATCGTTTATAACAACAAAGAACGAATAATAAGCTGGACTGGCTTATCTATACCTCATGCTAGAGCATTTAAAAATGCCATTAAACTTGATAAAGAACAGAGAAAAAAGAGCCGTTACATAATGTTATTTTTAATTCCCGTAATACCGGAATTAATACTAAGGATGCATGATTTTAAAATATTCAGGAGGTTATGGCAACATAGCAGAACGGATGAATTAGAAAATTACCTTTCAGTTTTTCGAAGAAAGGAGTCCCTAACGGCTGCATTAAATTATTATCGGGCAAACATAGGGAAAGGTAAAAATAAGTCCATTGGTGATATTCATGTCCCAACCTTATTTATCTGGGGAAAACATGATGAAGCTGTTGGAGCATTTGCCGCAGAAAACAACAAAAACTATATCAAAAGCGAATACACATTTTTAGATTTAGATGGAGGTCACTGGCTAATCCAGTCGAATTATTCTGAAGTTGAAACTGCACTTATCGAACACCTTCTTAAGAATAAATCTATACCTAACAAAAGCTATGAATGAATGGGGTTTTATCGGTTATGATATTTTGGTTGGGATTGGATATTCCGCCACAATTAATAACTTTAAACAACGGTGTGGCTTGAGCAACTGGAAAGGTTAGTGCTTTCTAATTTCCACTCATCATAGCTAGGTGTAAAGTCTGCGTGTATTTATAAGGCCACCAAACGATGCTTAAGGCTAAAGTAATTTAGAAATAACACTATGAAGAAGCGATTAATACCCATCCTCTTTTTAATGTTTTTATTTTTTTCGTGTTCCGGGAAAAGAGAACTCAAAGCGAACAACCGTCCCGAAAAGCCAAACATCCTTTGGATATATTTAGAGGATACGGCGCCACTTTTAAGTTGTTATGGTACGTCTTTGATTTCGACTCCAAATATTGATAATTTGGCAACCAACGGTGTTTTATATACCAATGTATTTGTGCCTGCCCCAGTATGTTCCGCCAGTCGCTCAAGCATTATTACTGGCATAATGGCCACAACATTGGGAGCGCAAAATCATCATGGTTCCCGTACAGTGGAATCTGCCATATATTTGCCCAACCATGTAAAGACCATTCCTGAACTATTTAAAAAAGACGGATACTTTACCTTTAACAATGGTAAAGACGATTACAATTTCATTTACGACCGAAAAGAGCTTTATGATCAAGATTATACATATCATCCACTCTATGGAAAAGGTGGCGTAAGATTAGACCTTTCAACATTGAAAGGCAAGGAACCGTTTTTCGGACAAATACAATTATATGGAGGTAAGGAAATATTTTCAGATAGCTTCAAGGAAAATGTAAAAACCCCCGTGGACAGGTCAAAAATTGAACTTCCCCCATATTTGCCCAATCATCCCGACATTATTGAAGAATATGCAAATCATCTAGATGCCATTCAAATAACCGATGAAAAAGTGGGTGATATCATAAAGAAATTAGAGGATAGCCATTTGCTCGACAATACGATTGTTTTCTTCTTTTCGGATCATGGTATGCGTATGACCCGAAACAAACAATTTTTGTATGATGGTGGATTACATGTGCCGCTGATAATAGCCGATTTTAGTAAGGGCAATAAAGCACTCAAACCCGGCAGCACAAATGATGACCTAATCGGTGGCCTGGATATTGGTACGAGCTCCTTGGCACTGGCATGCATACCAATACCCGGGTATATGGAAGGCAGGAATATTTTTAATGATTCCGTAGCACCTCGAGAATATGTGATTTCGACAAGAGACCGCTGTGATTTTACCATCGACCGAATTCGCTCTGTGCGGTCAAAGGAATTCAAATATATTCGGAACTTCAAGACAGACAGGCCCTATACCCAGCCAACATATATGGATGTTGACGGCATTAAGTTCGTTCAGGTGATGAAACAATTACACAAAGAAAAAAAGCTTGATTGTGTTCAAGATAGGTTCATGTCGGACGAACGGCCATCGGAAGAACTATACGATGTAAAAACCGACCCTTTTGAAATAAACAATCTTGCCAGAGACCCGGAGCACTCGGAAACATTGAAAAAATTTGCCGACATATTGAATCAATGGATTGTTGAAACGGATGATAAGGCACAATATGGGGAAAGCGAGCCAGGTTTAAAGTTCATGCTAGGCATTTGGGGCGAGCATTGTGTAAATCCGGAATATGGACCTATAAGAGAAAAGCTTCCAGGTTTTGAAGGAACATTATTCTATTTAAAAAGTGAATCATCGAGAATAGTCGACTCCGATTTTTCGGGAACACCCCTGTTTGATATCAACGCCAATAATTCAGTTGACATTGAAATAAATCATTCTTCGGAGTAAATAGGAATGTTTAAGTGCAATCTTATAAGCAAAAACTAGTAGTATTTGTTTTTTCGTTTATTATCCCGTCCAGCAAAACAAAGGCGTTTCTGGATGGGATACGCGATGCAGCGATCTAATTTGAATTGTCAACTACTGAAAATCTTGAATTACCTCGATCAGGGCATTATAAATAAGTGGTCCCGTTTCGGGTCCCAAAGAATTCTCTTCACCATAGGTGTCTCGTTCGTCATTATATAGATAAGGTTTGCCCGTATCCCATTCGCTTTTGGGAATGATATAGCCGATTTCATCATTGGAAAGGCCTAAATAAAACTTGTATTTGTCCCGTATAAAATCTTGAATGGGCGGAATTTCCAATGGCTGTATATCGAATTCACGTCCTTCAGGGGCTTCAACGCCCCCAAAAACAAT
>CBDULZ010000176.1:0-5760 GCA_965368185.1 uncultured Kriegella sp. | reverse complement strand
ATTTACTTTTTACGCATAAAAATGGTAACCGGAACGCCTGTAAAGTCAAAATTCTCCCGCAGCTTGTTTTCCAAAAAACGCTTGTATGGGTCACGAACATACTGTGGCAGGTTACAGAAAAAAGCGAATTGCGGATACGGGGTGGGCAGCTGGGTACAAAACTTGATTTTAACATATTTTCCCTTGTAGGCCGGAGGCATATTGTTTTGAATAATGGGTAACATTATATCATTCAATTTTCGGGTCACCACCTTTTTCGACCTATTTTCATAGACTTGGATCGCCGTTTCGATGGCCTTAAAAATACGTTGCTTCGTAAGCACAGAAATAAAAATAATAGGAACATCGGTAAATGGTTCAATGGCTTCCTTTATTTTTTTAGTATACTGTTTCATGGTATTGGTTTCTTTGTCTTCTACCAAATCCCATTTGTTGACTAGAATTACAATGCCCTTATTGTTTCGGTGGGCCAACCAAAATATATTCGACACCTGTCCGTCGAACCCACGGGTAGCATCCAACACCAATAAACAAACGTCACAATGCTCGATGGCCCGCACCGATCGCATCACGGAGTAAAACTCCAGATCTTCCCTGACCTTGGCTTTACGACGAATACCGGCGGTATCTACCAAATTGAATTCAAAACCGAAACGGTTGTAACGTGTATCGATACTATCTCTAGTTGTACCGGCAATATCGGTAACAATGTAGCGCTCCTGGCCAATCAAGGCATTTATAAAAGACGATTTACCTGCATTTGGTCTTCCAACGACGGCAAATCGAGGCAAGTCTTCAACGACCTCCTCAACATCGGGCAATACTTCCACCAACGCATCCAACAACTCTCCGGTTCCACTTCCGTTGATGCTTGACAAGGGGTAATATTCCCCCAGTCCAAGCGCATAAAATTCAACGGCATCGGCAGCCCTTTGCGCATTGTCAACTTTATTAATTGCTAAAAAAACAGGTTTATTTACCTTACGTAGCAGTTTCGACACATCTTCGTCCATACCCGTAACTCCCGTTTCTACATCGACCATAAATATGATGGCATCCGCCTCACCAATGGCAAGTTCTACTTGAGTATCGATTTGCTTTTCAAAAACATCTTCACTACCCAGCACATATCCTCCTGTGTCTATTAACGAAAACTCTTTGCCATTCCAGTCACTCTTTCCATAGTGCCGGTCTCGTGTAACCCCGCTGACGGCATCAACAATAGCCTCTCTACGCTGGATCAAACGGTTGAAAAAAGTAGATTTCCCAACATTGGGTCTTCCTACAATAGCCACTATAGCACTCATTCTTTGAATTTTGCGACAAAAGTACCACTAAATATCCGAGGAAAAAATGCTATCTCTTAGAACCTGTTTAAAAAGCAGAGGGTAATTAGAAAAATGCAAAGGGAAATTACATAGCTTATATACGGTCTTTACAAGGTCGATTTCTATTAAAGAATCATCGCACCGTAATTATTTGATTTCATAAATTGAAACTGTATTCGAAACTTCATTAGTAATGATTAGCAGGTTTTCACCGTTGGGAGATTCTTCTGCAGGAATAGCCAACAAGCCTTCTGGCCCGACATCTTCCGTTTTAAAAATCCAATCTAGGAATACAGGTGCCAAGGGGTTTGTTATATCATAAACAAGGGACCCCCCTGTTCTTTCCAATCCTACGAACAATAGTATCGCATCACCAATTTTCAACGTTGTTACCGCCTCTGGTTCAGCCCCTTTGTCGTCACTTCGCCCATCGACTTCCCCTTCATCATTATTAAATAAGAAAGGAGCAGTCTCAAAAGTTCTTCGCCCTATATCATCTCCACTGTCATATATTACCTGCCCTTGCGTGCTCCAAATGGTAAATGATCGTGCCCCATAAGCATAGATACGGTCAAAATCACCATCTCCGTCGATATCCCCATTTGCCGAAGTAGTTTTTAACCTTCCTAAATTTTCTTCCAGTTGCAATTCTGCAGCGTTTGGAAAAACCGAGGCGTCCAAGGTAAGGTCTTTAACGCGTTCTTCTTCCGAATAGCCATCATAATCACGTGAATCACCTTCATTGGCCGAAATAATATAGCCCGTTCCATCAATCTCCGTATATGTAATGGCATCGGGCATATAGAATCCAAGCACAGGCCAAGTTTGAAAGTTACCCACAATACCGTCTTCATCGCTGGCATCAAGAGAATTTTCCGCTAAACCATGGTCTTTGACCCCTAGTCCGAAAATATCGGCTATAGTCATGGCATTCAAATCTACGACCGCCATTCCGTTGTTCTCCTGTAAACTGATATATGCATATTTGCTATCGTCTGAAACAGTAACATATTCAGGTTCTACATCTTGCGCCAAACTGGCCGCAGGACCAAATACCCTAAATTCGTCTCCTATGTTCTGTCCGTTAAAGTTTGTAAAAAACAACGTATTGACTTCATTCTTGTCAATATCGATAACCGTGACCGACCCTTCGGGATCTACCGTGTAGTCATCATTTGGTTCTCCTTCATTGGCAGCAATAATATATTTTCCATCGGGACTGAAAGTAACCATATCGGGCAATGCACCTGCGGGATATGAATTTTCCAATGTAAAAGTCGTCGTATTATAGGTTTCAATGGCTCCATTAATTTGCTTATTGGAGTTTTCTACGGCAACAGCTAAAAGTCCGTCATGCACGGCAACGCTATTTGGAGTGCCTGACAAACCTAAGGAGGTTTGTTTTAAAGGTGTTGATGGCACCGAAATATCCCAAACGGAAACTTCAGTCTCCACAGGATTGACAACAAACAATTTCGCAGTGATTGCATCGTAGGCACTGATTTCGGCGAAACCTTCATCACCAGAACCGTTCATAAAACCACCTATTCTAGTAAAGGTCAAAGAAGAAGTATCGATACTGGAATCGTCATCGGGGTGGCCGGTAATATCTTCGATTTTCTCACAAGAAAAAATTAGAAAAGCGGTAATCAAAAGGGATACGTTCTTGAAGTTCTTCATCTTATTGTTTGGTTTATGGCCAAAGATGAAGTTTCAGCTTCAATTAAAGGTTACCAAAAAACCAAGCTATGTTTATTAGAACGCTACGAAATGGTTAACCCGCTTAACTGTTGTACCCAAAACGCTTCAATTGCCGAGCATCACTACGCCAATTTTTGTTCACTTTTACATAAAGTTCAATGTGCACCTGTTTGCCAAAAAACGTTTCAAGATCTTTACGAGCCTCGACCCCTACCCGCTTTAAAGCACTACCCTTGTGACCGATGATGATACCTTTTTGAGAATCGCGTTCTACCATGATTACCGCCCGCATTCGAATGATGTGTTCATCCTCTACAAATTCCTCGGTCTCGATTTCCACTGAATACGGAATTTCCTTTTTATAGTGCATCAAAATTTTCTCACGGATGGTCTCATTTACAAAAAAACGCTCCGGTTTATCTGTCAATTGGTCTTTAGGATAATATGGAGGTGCCTCGGGAAGCAACTCGATAATCCGCTCGAAAACTCCTTTTACATTAAAATTTTGAAGGGCGGAAATGGGATGGATTTCGACACTGGGAAGCTGGTCTTGCCAATATTGGATTTGTGCTTCCAATATTTCCTGTTCCGAAGTATCGATCTTATTTAGCAACAATAGCACAGGTATTTTGCTGCTGCGGATCTTATCAAAGAAATTTTCATCCTTTAATGCTTTTTCCCCGATCTCGACCATATATAAAAGCACATCGGCATCCTCAAAAGCCGATTTCACAAAGCCCATCATACTTGATTGCAGCTCATAGGCCGGTTTGATGATCCCCGGTGTATCTGACAAGACCACTTGAAAATCATCGCCATTGACTATTCCTAAAATGCGATGGCGGGTAGTTTGGGCCTTCGAGGTTATGATCGATAATTTCTCTCCCACAAAGGCGTTCATCAAGGTCGACTTACCCACATTAGGATTACCAATAATATTTACGAAACCGGCTTTATGCGACATCTCTTTTTAAACTTTTATAATGACAAAGGTAATCGAATGAGACCATCTATATCATGATTAGGCCTAAAATAACATAAAGTATGACTGTTATTAGGCCACCAATCAAGGCATAGGGCAACTGTGTATTAACATGGTCTATATGATCACTGGCCGCTGCCATTGAGGAAATAATGGAGGTATCTGAAATGGGGGAACAGTGGTCTCCAAAAACACCACCTCCCAAGGTAGCAGCCACTATCAAAGGCAAAGGTGCACCATGGATTTCGGTCATGGGTATGGAAATTGCCATCATAATCGCAAAAGTTCCCCAAGAAGTACCGGTCGAAAAAGCAATAAAGGAGCTTATTACAAAAATAACCGCCGGCAAAAAGGAAGGAGACAACCAGTCTTTAGACCAATTTGCCACGAATTCCCCTGTTCCTAAGGCGTTGCAAGCATCCCCTATGGCAAAGGCCAATAACATCAATAAAGCTAGGGGCATTAATTCGCTGATTCCCTTCAGTACCAAATCAATCATTTCTTTGGTTTTCATTATTTTCTGTGTTCGATACAACACCATGGCAACTAAAATTGCAGTGAGCACCGCATATAGGACAGCTGATGATCCTGAGCCATTTCCTATCGCCTTAAAAAGATGATCTGAAAAAGAAACGGCATTATCCACAGCATCCCAACCTGTATATGCCAAATTAATGGGCATCATGAACACCATGGTTGCCAAGGGCACGATCATATTATAAGCCTTGGCCTTAATTCCTTTTTTTGACTCAAAAGATGTTATCTCACTTGACAGCATGGGTTGGGCAGTATCACTCAGCAATTTTCCTGTTTCCTTTGTACGTTTTTCCGCTTTCGCCATGGGACCTAAATCTTTTTTGGTAACAATCACCACAAAAACAATCACTATGGCCAGAATTGGATAAAAATTATAGGCTATGGATGAAAGCATGGTTCCGAAAGGATTTTCTATTCCCTGGGTCAATAATAGTCCCATTATAAAGGCGCCCCAGGCATTAAAGGGAATTAAAATGGAAGAAGGCGCTGAACTGGAATCGGCAATATAGGCCAATTTTTCCCTCGGAATTTTTAGTTTATCAAAAACAGGACGATAAAGTGTCCCTACGGTCAAAGAACTTATACTGGTCTCCACAAACAATAAAATTCCCGTAATCATGGCCATGAGCTGAACTACAACCCGACTATTGCCATTTTGCCTTTTCTCAAAATACGCTATTATCTTGTTAAGTTCGTTTATAAACCCCTCTACCCCCTTAGAATACTGGATAAACAATAGCAACGCCCCCACCAAGGCACTGAACATTATGGTTCTCGTATTACCTGCAGATTTAAAAACATTGACCATACCCTCTACTGCTGCTAAAGTACCCGTAAGAAAATTCCAATCATTAATGATTACCCAAGAAAACCAAATTCCAAAAAGTAGCGCTATATAAACTTGCTTTGTTCTTAGTGCTAATATAATAGCAATGACGGGGGGTAAGATTGAAAGAAAACCATAGTTATCCATAATTGATCGGGTGGGTTAAAAGTGATGGATTATTATTAAAATCGATACAAAATAGAAAGATTTTGAACAAGGTGAACTACATCCGTGTCTTTTTAAATATTTGATAAAAATTTAGATCGATTTTTACTATTTAATTCCAAATAGATTTGGATAAGAACATCAAAGCGTTGTATCTTTGCCATCCACATCGCGGGGTAGAGCAGTAGGTAGCTCGTCGGGCTCATAACCCGAAGGTCGCT
>CBDULZ010000175.1:0-6078 GCA_965368185.1 uncultured Kriegella sp. | reverse complement strand
GTGAATGCGCTAAAGCAAGAGTTGAAAGAATACGTCGAAAACGGGCGAAGTACACCAGGAGCGAAACAATTGAACGATCCCAATTTCGACAATAAACCTTGGAAGCAATTGACCGTTTTTGAAACAAAATAAATAACACTTTTTAAATCTTCGCAATGAATTTTATTGGCCGTTTTACTGTGGTTTTTGCCTTTGTTTTCTTTTTATTTGGTGAAGTTAATTCCCAAGATTTAAGTTGGAATGAAATTGCGAACGGAGTTTGGAAAGCAAGTGTCGGTGAACCAGAAGACATTAGTTTGTTAAAAGCTGCGGATATTAATCCTAAAATGGAAGCGTTGCAGCGTTTGCCAAAGGCTGATTTTCCGCTTTTAAAATCTGAAATAAAGGCTGAAGTAATTGATGGAAAAACCTATTTGCGCTTTCCGTTATCTCGGGAAGAACAGTTGTTCGGACTCGGTCTGAACTTTAAAACGGTGCATCAAAGGGGGCGCATCATGCAGTTGCACGTTGATCATTATGGAGGTAAAGACGATGGTCGAACTCACGCTCCAGTACCATTTTATGTATCTTCAAAAGGATATGGCGTGTTGATAGATGCCGCGCGATACATTACAGTTTATGCGGGTTCAGGGGTACGGGTCGATGCCAAGGATAAACCTATATTAAGAGATCGGAATACCGATAAAAATTGGAATTCGAGACCCTATTCCGACGCCGTGGAAATCTTGGTTCCCACCACAGGAACCGATATTTATGTATATGGCGGAAACGCTCCCATTGAGGCGGTGCAACGGTATAATTTATTTAATGGAGGTGGATATATTCCTCCGAAATGGGGTTTGGGATTTACACAAAGAGTGCCCACATTGTACAGTCAAGGTGATATCATAAAGGAAGCCGAAGAATTTGAAGCACATGATTTCCCTTTAGACTTTATAGGCGTCGAGCCGGGGTGGCACAGTATGTCTTACCCCTGCACTTTTGAATGGGATACCACACGTTTTCCAGAGCCAGAGAAATTCAATAGTGATTTGATGGCTATGGGCATACGAACTAATCTTTGGTTGAACCCCTATGTTTCACCTGTTGGCTCATTATACCCCAAGATAAAACCATTGTCAGGGACACACACCGTATGGAACGGTATTGTACCCGATCTTATGCTTCCCAAGGCTCGAAAAATTCTCAAAACGCATTTCGTTGAGAACCATTTGAATATCGGTGTAAGTGGTTACAAAATTGATGAGGTAGACGGTTATGATTTTTGGGTCTGGCCCGATGTTGCCAAGTTTCCTTCGGGGTACAGCGGTGAGCAAATGCGACAGGTTTATGCACTTTTGATTCAAGATATGACCGCAAAATGGTTCAGGGAGAAAAACCAAAGAACCTATGGTTTGGTGCGTGCCTCAAACGCTGGGGCGAGTAGTATGCCCTATGTTATCTATAACGATTATTACAGTCATAAAGATTTTATCACAGCATTGATCAATAGCAGTTTTATCGGGGTTTTATGGACACCCGAGGTGCGGGCGTCAAAAACGGCCGAAGAGTGGTTGAGGCGAATGCAATCGGTATGCTTCTCGCCAATGGCGATGCTGAACGCATGGGCAGATGGTACAAAACCATGGACATTTCCCGAGGTAGAATCAGCTGTGCGCGATGTAGCTAACCTGCGTATGCAATTGTTGCCCTATATCTATAGTACTTTTTCGCAATATCATTTTGAAGGTTTGCCACCGTTTCGGGCCATGAACTTGGTCGATGGATTTTCTTTTGATGCTACAGTAACCGAAGGGGCATTGGATTCTACCGATAACCCCTATAAAATGGCAGTAAAAAGCGAGATTAAAGACCAGTATATGATGGGTGACAATATATTGGTTGCGCCCATGTTTGCCGGTGAAAACGAGCGAAAGGTAATATTGCCCGCTGGAAAATGGTATGATTTTTATGATGGCACCTATGTGGGAGAAAATGAAATTGTAACGGTGAATCCTGGGCTTGAGAAAATTCCGTTGTTTGTGAGAAACGGAGGAATTATCCCCATGCGCCCTATTCAAAGACAAGCCCCTCAACCTGACGAAAAAGTAAACTTGACAGTTAGGCATTACGGGGATGCGGAAGGTTCTTTTGTTCTTTATGATGATGATGGGATAAGTTTTGATTTTGAAAAGGGAGCGTATTCTAAAGTAGAGATTGCTATAGAAAAGGATAAAAAAGGGAATCTAAATGGAACCGTTTCAAAACCGGAAAAAGGAAAACCATACGGATACAATAAGAAAGTGGTTTGGGAATTCATGACAAAATAGGCGTTTTTATGAAGTATTTTAAGGGTTTGTTGCTATCGATTCTCCTTATTCTTTTTTCCCAGAGCGGAAAAGCATATCCTGAACAACAAGAGCCAATAAAAATTGCCTGTATCGGTAATAGTATTACGTATGGTGCTGGTGTCGCCAATCGCGAAAAAAATGCCTTTCCGGCCCAACTACAAGCGATGTTGGGTGATGGGTATGATGTAGGAAACTTTGGAGTAAGCGGAACAACGCTGTTAAAAGAAGGAGACCGACCGTATTGGAATACCGATGCTTATAAAGAGGCACTTGATTTTGATCCCGATATCGTTTTTATCAAGTTGGGAACCAACGACAGTAAAATCCAAAATCGCGTTCACCTAGATCGGTTCGAAGAAGACTATGTCGATTTGATCATGAGCTTTAAAAGCCGAAACCTTGCGGCACGAATCGTTTTGTTGTTGCCCGTCCCTTCTTTTAATACCGATCCTACGACGCAAGATTCTACCAAAATATGGGGTCCGGTAATTAAAAACAAGATCCTTCCCAAAACTCAGAATGTAGCCTACAATACCCAAAGTGAGGTTATCGATCTGTACCAGTTGTTTATTGATCGCCCCGGGTTACTTCCAGATAGGGTACATCCATCTTCCTTGGGAGCCACGATTATAGCAAAAAGGTTGTATGAAATGGTTACCCAAAAAGGCGACGATGCCTACGACTTTTTTTCGAATGCGGGGGTTAGTCCGTATGAAAGCGAGAATTTTCAAGGGTTTGAATTGTTCAACTTTGAGCTGAATCAAATTAAATGCAAAGTTGTAATACCCAAAAAAGCCGCTTCCGGTCATCCCTGGGTTTTACGGGCACGGTTTTGGGGGCACGAACCCCAGACCGATGTCGCCTTGCTCGAAAGGGGTTTTCATATCGCATATTGCGATGTTTCCGATTTATATGGAGGAAACGAAGCCGTACAGCGATGGAATGACTTCTACAAACTGATGACAGCAGCTGGGTTGTCAAAAAAGGTCGCTTTGGAAGGTATGAGCCGAGGCGGACTTATTATTTACAATTGGGCCGTTGAAAACTCGGAAAAAGTAGCCTGTATTTATGCCGATGCCCCTGTTCTTGACGGTACAAGTTGGCCTGGGGGGTTAATGGATGGAAAGGGTAGCGCACCTGATTGGGAGCGTTTTAAGGCTGTGTACAAAATTCAGAGTGAAGCAGAAATTGCCAATTTTAAAGGCAATCCGATTCATAAAACCAAAGAAATAGCTCAGGCAGGCTTTCCGATGTTACATGTGGTCGGCGAAACGGATAAGGTGGTTCCCATAGCTGAAAATACAACACCATTCGCGAAAGCAGTCCAACAACATGGCGGAAACATAAAAATTATTTCCAAGCCCGATAATGACCACCATCCGCATAGTTTAAAAAATCCCACTCCTATTGTTCATTTTATTCTTAATGCCACAAATCAGAAGTTGAATTTCGCTACGATTCCCGCACCTTCCGCGGAATACCGCTCAGGAGCGGGTTGGCCCAAAGAAACAGATTGGTGGACACAAGCCAACGACATTGATTCGATTTGTCGTTCCTCAGAAAATATAGGTCTACTCTTGATCGGAAATTCCATTACCCAAGGTTTCGGCAATAGGCCAAATATCACCGTGAGCCCCGGTAAAAACGCAAATGAAAAATTCTTTCAAGGTCTGAAATGGATCAATGCGGGAATTTCTGGGGACAGAACCCAACAGGTGCTATATCGAATTGTAAATGGAAAGTACGAATCGACAACCCCACATACTGTGGTATTGACTATTGGTGTGAACAATTTTTCTGACGGTGACAGCGCAGCTGAAATCTCGGAAGGTATCACCCGGATTGTCGATGTAATTACAAAGAAATTCATTGCAGATACAGAAATCTTACTTTTCGGACCCCTGCCAACGGGTGTTGACCCAGCTTCCGAGGAACGCATAAAATATAATGAGATACATCAGAGGATAAGACCGCTCGGCGAAAGACGAAATGTATCGTACCATAATGTACTGCCCCAATTCGTAACGGAAGAGGGATTTTTAAATCCGTTATATTACTCCGAAGACGGTATCCATCTAAAAGCTAAGGGATACGACATCTGGGCTGCATATATTAAAGAACAACTAGGAAAAGATTAAAAAAAGTAACACATGAAAAGAACACTGATTGTCCTGTTTATTTTAATGGCGAACATATGTTTTGCCAAACTATGGATGCCTTCCGTTTTGTCCGATAACATGGTACTTCAGCAAAAAACGGATGTCACTATCTGGGGCTGGACTACGGCCTCCGATGAAGCGATAACCGTTACCGGTTCATGGAACAATACACCCATTGAGGTTAAGGCGCATCAGGGTAAATGGTCATTGAAATTGCCTACCCCCGAAGGGGGAGGGCCTTATATCGTTACTGTTTCCGGGCATGAAAAAATTGTAATCAATAATGTTTTGATAGGGGAAGTGTGGCTAGGCTCGGGCCAATCGAATATGCAATGGAGCCCAAATGCGGGACTCGAAAATGCAGACGAAGAGATTGAAAATGCCAAGTACCCAAACATCCGATTCTTTCATGTCGATAGGCATGTGTCCTCGCATCCGCAAGATGATACTCCGGGGAGTTGGGTAGAATGTTCACCGGAAACCATGCAGCATTTTAGTTCTGTAGCCTATTTCTTCGGAAGAAAACTCCATCAAGACCTTAAACTTCCTGTAGGCTTGATCCATGCGAGTTGGGGTGGTACGCCGGTCGAAGTCTGGGTAAAGGAGGAACTGATTAACGAGGATGAAGCTTTAAAGGAAGCAGCCAAAAAAGTGAAACCGACACCGTGGTGGCCTAATGAACCCGGTTTAGCTTATAATGCCATGATCCATCCACTGATTAATTTCTCGATAGCCGGATGCATCTGGTACCAAGGGGAATCGAATCGGGCCAACCCTTTTTCATATTATAAATCTTTTCCGCTACTGATAACATCATGGCGTGAAGATTGGCAAAAAGAGCTTCCATTTTATTTTGTTCAAATAGCCCCGTATAAATATGATCCCAAAAATAGTTGGGATGCCGCCGTTGTACGTGATGCCCAATTGCAAACTATGCTTGACGTACCCAATACAGGTATGGCCGTGACCAATGATATTGGCAATTTAGAGAACATCCATCCTATCAATAAACAAGATGTGGGCATGCGTTTGGCACTTTGGGCTCTCGCTAAAACATATGGTAAGAGTGACTTGCAATATTCAGGACCGATTTATAAATCGATGGAGGTCAAAAAAAGAAAAGTAATACTTAATTTTGATCATGCGAAAGCGGGGCTGATGTCCAAAGGAAAGGAACTCACCGAATTTTATGTTGCAGGAGACGATAAGAAGTTCTATCCTGCAAAAGCAAAAATTACGGGTAGCACTGTAGTGGTTTCCGCTTCACAAGTCAAAGAACCGGTAGCTGTACGATTTGCATTTTCAAATACCGCCCTGCCTAATTTATTTAATAAAGAAGGCCTTCCTGCTTCTGCATTTCGAACCGATGATTGGGCGTTGGAAACGAATTAAAAAGTATTTATTCAGTAGTATTTAGTGCCAAATTAATTTATGAAAAAACTGCTCCTACCTCTTTTTTTAGCCTCGTTTTTAAGCATCAGTGCACAAAATGGGGATGAATCCCCGAAAGAAAATCAAAAGATGCAATGGTTCAAAGATGCCAAACTGGGTGTTTTTATCCATTGGGGTCTGTATTCGGTAGATGGTAT
>CBDULZ010000174.1:0-6232 GCA_965368185.1 uncultured Kriegella sp. | reverse complement strand
CGAGTATCCTGATAAATATCACGAATCATTGATTATTTTAAAAGGAGAGGGGGCCTTTTATAATATTAGAATACGGGCCTATGACGAGGG
Source organism: uncultured Kriegella sp. (assembly GCA_965368185.1). Classification (GTDB taxonomy): domain Bacteria; phylum Bacteroidota; class Bacteroidia; order Flavobacteriales; family Flavobacteriaceae; genus Kriegella. The sequence goes on along the minus strand of CBDULZ010000174.1, from coordinate 6,142 downwards.
GGTGGCCTTTCGGTATGAATTCCACAATGCCAAGGGTAACATAACACAAGAAGTTACGGAGTTTTCTTTGCCTCCCTCGGCAACAGCTTGGTCGTCTCTACGGGCGCAGAGTGCAATAGAAGAAATACAGGTATCGCAAATAGATTCGGTGGTAGAGAGACCTTTGTTGATTCAGTTGGACCCATCTTTATTTACGGCCATTGGGGAAGCGGCTTTGGTAGATTATGCACGAATGAAGCTTACGAATAGTTCTGACCGACCGGGTACGCTGGTGTCTCAACTAAGTAGCGAAGTGGTATTGGGGAGCGGAGTAAATAAAACACCCTGGCGTTTTGTGATGGCAGGCGAAAGTGCAGGGGAAATTTTGGAGAACAATTACTTGCTGCTGAATTTGAACGAACCGAACAAGTTGAAAAACACATCTTGGATAAAACCGGGAAAAGTAATACGGGAAACAACGCTTACCACCCAAGGAGGCATAGCATGTATCGATTTTGCCGTTAAACATAACCTGCAGTTCATTGAGTTTGATGCCGGTTGGTATGGCAATGAATATGATGATAAATCCGATGCCACGACCATAACCGTAGATCCCAAACGTTCTAAAGGGCCACTAGATTTGTTGAGTGTTATAAAATATGCACGTAGTAAAGATATAGGTGTCATTTTATATGTAAACAGAAGGGCTTTGGAAAAACAATTGGATGAAGTGCTTCCGCTTATAAAATCGTGGGGTGTGAGCGGTGTCAAATATGGCTTTGTTAATGTGGGACCTCAAGAATGGACAAGTTGGTTGCACGATGCCATACGCAAAGCTGCCGACCACGGTTTAATGATCGATGTGCATGATGAATATCGCCCGACCGGCTATTCGCGAACGTACCCTAATTTTATGACCCAGGAAGGTATTCGTGGGGATGAGGAATCTCCTGATAATTCGATGGTTATTAAAACGCTGTTCACTCGAATGATTGCCGGTGCGGGAGACCATACGAATTGCTATTTTGCGCCTCGGGTCGACGAAAAGATGGGTTCCCACGCTTCGCAATTGGCGAAGGCGGTATGTGTTTATAGTCCTTGGCAATTTTTATATTGGTACGACCGCCCACAAGGTTCAAAGCCGGAAGAGGAAGGTGCTGGGGGCAGCAAGGAATTTATTCAAGAAGTACCCGAATTGAAATTTTTTGACGAGCTGCCCACGGTGTGGGACGATACCAAGGTTATCGGCGGTTATCCCGGTGAATACGCCATCATGGCAAGAAAGAGTGGTGACGATTGGTTTGTGGGGGCACTTAACGGTGCTGATGAAAGAATGATTTCTATACCATTTGATTTCTTGAACGACGATAAAACGTACGAAGCCACAATTTATACAGATGATGCAGGCAGTACTTCGGTCACCAAAGTTTCCCTTAAAAACAGAAAAATTGTTGCGAGCGATACCGTTGATTTTAAATTACTTGTCAAGAACGGTTTGGCCATTCATTTAAAACTTGCGAAGTAGAATTTACCCTAAACCATTAAGCGGATGTTGTATTGAAAGGAACCTTTTTTAAGGTATTCTAAATTAAATGAATGTTATGTTTGAACTTACCTATGAATCAAAAGCTATTGATAAATTGACTTCTGCCGATATAGAAGAGATATTGCATGAGGCAAGAAGCTTTAATGATTTGCACGACCTTACGGGTTGCCTTGTTTTCTACAACAGAAAATTTATACAAATATTAGAAGGCGAGTATCAAACAGTGCAACAAATTTATGCAAAGATTAAAACGGACAGACGTCATACAAAAGTGCGAGTTGTTTCAGAAGATTCCATCGAAAAAAGAACGTTTCCAAACTGGGGTATGGCCTATTATCCCATCGATGATAAAAATTTAAGCAAGACTGAACTAGAACAGTTTCGAAGAAACTTAAAGCTGCTTGCCGATTTTGCCCAGCCTACAAGTGCGACGACCCTGTTGTTTTGGAAAAAGGTCAGGTTACTTGTTCTTGAATCACCTGAGAATAAGTTATAGTAGTTGGTTAGGGGGCTACCCGCCTTTCTGTAGTTGAATTGCAATCATTGGTGATGGATTGAATTCTCATAGCGTTATACCTTTTAAGGCAATCATAAATTCGGATAAGTCACGATACCTTTTTGGAAAAAGATAACTTTAATAAAGTAATCTTAAAAAAAATAGTCATGACGGGTTATAAAAAAAGACATTTTGCAGATGATCTAGATCAAAGAGGTAATATTGATTCAAATGACACAGGTTCTGATTTAAACCAATACAACGAACTTGAGGATAAATGGAATGCAATACAGGAAGAATATTTGGAGGCCTACCCAGACGTAGAAGTTGAGGACCTTTATTTCGAGAGTGGAGGTTTTGAAGGAGTTCTGGAAAAAATTGCCAAAATACGAAATACAACAGTCGAGAAGGTTCGTAACGAAATTCAAAAATGGTAGCCGAAAGCAATAAAATAGGCGAACTTTGTAGTGGCATTGAAAAATTACTCCAAAATAAGACTGGAAAAATGATAAAAGGAAATTCCAATAACTTCTAGAAAAGAAAAAGGAGGCCTTTATCAAATACTTTTTTACATCCAATTTTAATAAAGCGATTAGAACCCTAATTCTAGTCGCTTATTTTTTTTCAATTAAATTTATCCAATGAAAAAGATTCTAATTCTGTTTGCCCATCCTAAATTTGAGAAGTCCAGGGCAAATTTGGCGCTAATTGATCATATTAAGGATATCGAAGGCATCACTTTTCACGATTTATATGAAGCATACCCTAATTTCCATGTCGATGTAGTTGAAGAACAAGCGCTATTGGCCCAACATGATGTGATTATTTGGCATCATCCATTTTACTGGTATAGTTGTCCGCCGTTAATGAAACAATGGATTGACATGGTACTGGAGTTTAATTGGGCTTATGGGCCAAATGGTACAGCTTTGCGTGCCAAAACCTGCTTAAATGTGATTACAACCGGTGGCTCAAAAGAAGTGTATTGCTCAGAAGGTTATAACAGTTTTACAGTGACTCAGTTTTTAAGGCCCTTTGAGCAAACCGCTAATCTATGCGGCATGGTGTATTTTCCTCCCTTCGCTGTGATGGGAACCCATAATTTGACGAATGAAGCATTAGCTGAATATGCCCACAATTACAGAAAATTAATTGAACTACTAAAGACGGATATATCGGTGGAGGTCACAAAGGGCTTTTCATTTTTAAACGACATTCCAATGCTAAAACAAGTCACAATATGACAGGAAGTTTGCTTTTTCAAGCCATAGTTTTTTTAGCAGGAGCTATTTTATGTGTATCTATTGCCAAACGATTCGGACTCAGCTCGGTTATTGGATATTTGTTGGCAGGAGTTTTAATCGGGCCTTATGTTTTGGGGTTTATAGGCGAAGAAGGTCAAGATATTCTTCATTTTGCGGAGTTTGGTGTGGTTATGATGTTGTTTTTGATAGGCCTCGAAATAGAGCCTAGAAATTTCTGGAAGATGCGCAGATCGATACTCGGCATGGGGGGCATACAGGTCGGACTTACTATGTTGCTGACTTATATATTTTTCAGCACCATGGGTTTTGAATGGCAAGTATCACTTGTAATTGCCATGGCCGTAGCTTTGTCTTCAACGGCAATTGCACTACAGACCATTAAGGAAAGAGGATTGATGGACACTACTTTTGGGTCATCGGCATTTTCAATTCTGTTATTTCAAGACATCATTGTCATTTTTATGCTCGGTGCATTGCCATTATTGTCGAGTACATCAAAAGAAACGGGGATAAATGAACATGATACTTCAGCAAGTTTAATAGAAAACCTGCCTTTAGGCCTTCAAACACTGGCTATTATTGTATCTGTTGTTTTGATTATTGTTGCTGGTCGCTATTTAATAGTACCCATGTTGAGAAAAGTAGCGAAAACAAGTGTTAGGGAGCTACTTATTGCTGCAGCTTTTCTAATTGTATTCGGAATTTCCTTTGTAATGGAATTTGTAGGCTTGAGTCCAGCTTTAGGAGCATTTTTAGGTGGAGTCGTACTATCGAACAGCGAGTTTAAGCATGAATTGGAAAGCACTTTAGAACCCTTTAAAAATTTATTTTTGGGCTTGTTCTTCATGGCCGTGGGTGCTTCGATAAACTTTATTGTGATTGCCAAAAGCCCATTAACTATTGGTGGAATTTTAATTGCCATTATTCTTTTAAAGGCGCTAGTTTTATTCATTACGGCACGAGTGTTTAAGCTCAAAATGGATCAAAAGCTGTTGCTCACTTTTGGTCTGGCTCAAATAGGGGAGTTTGCCTTTGTACTTTTATCCTTTGCATTTCAATTAAAAATATTGGACCAAGAGACCATAGATATGATGTTGGTCATTACAGCATTATCGATGTCGTTGACTCCGATTATAGGGCTTATAAACGAACGTCTGATTTTACCGAAAGTCGGAACCAAAGAGTCTATAAAACGACCAATGGATCATATTGCAAAATCCCATAAAATAATACTGGTAGGTTTTGGGCATTTCGGAAGTACCGTTGGGCGCTTTTTACGATCGCATGGCGTAGAGGCTACTATTTTAGATCAAGATTCCAATCGTGTCGATTTTCTTCGCAAAATGGGATTTGAAGTCTATTATGGCGATGCCACACGAATTGATTTGCTGGAATCTGCGGGTATTGCCGAAGCTAAAATATTAATTTGCGCGATTGATAACCCCAATATAACTAAAGAAGTTACTAAACTGGTAAAAGAAAAATATCCTCATGTCGAGCTTATGGTCCGTGCCAAAAACCGATATGATGCCTATGACCTATTGAATTTGGGAATTGAAAATATATACCGTGAAACTTTAGACACCTCTTTATCCTTGGCCAAAGATGTGTTAAGTAAAATGGGCTTTAGAAAATATACTTTAAATAGGCAAGTACAAAATTTTATCAAATATGATGAAGATAGTTTAAGGCGTTTGGCTAAAGAACCCAGACGCGGTGAAGAATACATTTTTAAGGCTCGAAAAGAGTTGGAAGAACAAGAAAAATTACTTGATGAAGATTTTAAAAGAGGTCTTGTTGATTTGGACAATCATTGGGATAGTGAACATATCCGAAAAGCCCTGAATGAAAAAATTGAAAATTAACTTACAATACTTTATAATGTGATTAAAATTGTATGAAACGGAATCAGTTGGATTGGATTCACCATGTTTGTTCCAATAACATCAGAGCATTAAAAAAAACTATGAACTTGTCAGCAAACAAAGAAAATGCCATTGCCTTCTATAAGACTGCCTATCTGGGCAGACCAAAGGAAGCAATAGCTAAATATGTTGGTGAAGAATATATACAGCATAACCCCGCCGTTGCCGATGGTACCGAGGGATTCATAGAATACTTCGAAAGAATGCAAAAGGAATATCCCGAGAAATCAATTGAATTTGTGCGATGTATTGCTGAAGGAAACCTAGTTGCCTTGCATACCCATCAAATATGGCCTGATTATGACGAGTATGTCACCATGGATTTTTTTCGATTTGACGACAATGGAAAAATTTGTGAGCATTGGGATGCCATCCAGCAGATTCCCAAAAGGGCTGAAAATAATAACAAAATGTATTAAAATGAGCGCAAAACGGAATGTCTGCGCTACTATGTGTTGCTATTGACCATCCAGTTAATTCCGTAATTATCGGTACATCTTCCGAAATAACCCCATTCTCGCTCCCGAAAATTATGATGGACTTGACCACCTTTTGATAGGTTTTCAAAGAGTGTTTTGGCTTCTTCCTTATTTCCCATTTCGACACTCATATGAATTTGGTTGCCATGGTTTATCGGGGTGTCAGGGGCCGCATCGTATGCCATGAAATAAACATTCTTTCCTTTAAGTTCGGCATGCTGTAGTTTTTGCCGGAAAGAAGAGGGTACATCTATTTTCTTATCCTCGTACGTTTGTCGGTTCTTGATTTCGGCATCGAAAAGGTCGGCGTAATAATTGAGCGCCTCTTGACAATTACCATTAAAAGCGAGATAGGCTTGTACTTTCATATTATTTGTTTTTTTATCTAATCTAAGACATGATTAAGTATAATAGTTGTTCGAAAAAAACAAATTTTGACGCGAAAAAATTAT
>CBDULZ010000173.1:0-6255 GCA_965368185.1 uncultured Kriegella sp. | reverse complement strand
AATTCATGCCGCACCTTTACTAGGGAGGGAAGCTAAGAACCTCGTCTCTTAATTACTTCAATCCTGTTTTGCAAACCTTAATTTTCACATATTTATGCGATTGTGGGAATTGACACGCTGCGCTTCCTTTGTATCATTAATTTTCAAGCCCTTCAGGACGGCACTTTAACATCGCTTTAAAATGAAAACAAAGGTATTTTACAAATCAAAATTCAGGACAAACAACATGAAATCAAAACTAATTTTTATAGCAATTTATTTAATTTTTCTTTCGGCCTGTGAAAAGGATGAAATCATCGATAATCCCGTAAAAATGCTTGAGGCCCATGCAGGGGATTTTGAGGGCGAAGAATTTTTCACTGGCGAATTGATTACGCTTGATGGCTCTTTGTCAAAAGATAAAGAAGGTAAACCCTTTCAATATTTATGGCGGTTTAAGAGCAAACCAACTACCAGTGTTAGCGAACTGGAAGATGAAACTACAATGAGACCCAAATTTACTCCTGACAAAGCGGGTAACTATTTGGTAGAGCTGAAGATTTTTAACCAATCATTTTACGATACCGATGAAATTTTACTTTCCGTTAAAGAAACCGATAATCTACCCGTAGATGAAACAGTACTAATCGATGGGGATATCGACGAAGACACCCATCTAGCCAACATTTTCGAGGACGATACCAAAATTGACTATCTGGTTACCGAGAATGTTCATGTAAAAGGTGCCCTTACTATAGACCCTTCGGTAACGATTGCATTTGAAGCGGATAAAGGAATGTTTATCGATTCGCCAGGATCGATTCAGGGAATAGGGTCTGCAGAAGGCCAAATCGTTTTTACAGGTAAGGTCAAAACCCAGGGATATTGGAAAGGTCTTATAATCAATTCTAATACGACCTCGAATATTTTGGAAAGAACCACGATCGAATATGGGGGTAGTTCAGCAGCCGAAGGAATTAATTTTGCAAGTGCTTTAGTTGTTGGCAATTCCAATTCGACCAACTTGACATTGGCCAATTCAAAAATTCAATATAGTGCCGGATATGGTCTGGTCGTTGAGCCCGGGGGTAATTTAAGTTTTCCATTGGGAAATACTTTTAAGAACAACCAGAAAATTATGATGCTTCCAGCATCACAATTGGGATCGTTAAATGGACTGGTGGAGTTTATGGATAATGGTACCAACACAGTACACATCATTGGAGACAGGATAATCAAGTCAGAAATCTCACATTGGATTCCCCTTCGGTCTGGTAATGGCCAAGTTGCCAATACGATATCATATGTCGTGGAAGGCAAGGTAGAAATTGCTTCAGGTATTCATATCTACGAAGGTGTTGAACTTGAATTCGAACAGGACTCGGAGATATTGATAACCCCAACAGGTTTCTTAACCGCAATCGGCACATCACAGAACCCAATTAGGTTTCATGGGACACAGACCGCGCCCGATGGGTTTTGGAAAGGAATATCCATCAAATCCAATAACGCAAATAATGAACTGAAATACGTAGAAATTTTTGATGCGGGCAATGCCACTATGGATGGTTTTGCTACTAAAGCTGCTATTGGTGTCTATGGGGAGACTAACGCTCGATTAAAATTAACGGAGTCCAAAATTTCCCGAAGTGGAGGCAACGGATTATTTATAGGCAATGGTGCCAAAATTGACGAGTTTGGTTTTGTCAAATTTATAGACAACAAAGGACCTGCAGTCGCTTTGCCTGCCAACGAGGTGGCCAAATTGGGCCAGGCTCCTGCTTTGGAGTTTACAGGCAATGGACATGATGGTCTCGAGATTTTTGGTTCCACTCTCCTAAAACAGGACGAATCAGTATGGTCCGCCCTGAATTTTGGCGCTACCTATTTGGTAAGTGGCAATCTGTCCATACAGTCAGGGCTTAAAATACTTCCAGGTGCCGTTTTTGAACTTGCGGAAGATAAGATGATCGGAATCTTCCCCAACGGTTATTTGGAAGCAAAGGGCACTGAATCGCAAAATATAGTATTTACCAACGTTAATGCAACAAAGGGTTACTGGAATGGAATCCGCCTTCTGTCCAATAGTCCCAAAAACGTAATGGATTTTACTCAGGTAAGTTATGCGGGTAGAACAGAAATTCCCGGTATTTCTAAAATAGCAGCTATTGGTCTAGATGGAAATTATATGGCCAATCTGACCCTTACCAATTCGAAAATCGCACATGGTCTGGGATATGGTATTGTATTGGGAAATAATGGAGCGACAATCAACAGTAACGTCGAAACAAGCAATGAATTCGAAGACCTGTCGTTGGGAAACATTTATAAACAATAAGAAATGAAAAGGGAAACATTGGTTTGTTTCCCTTTCAAAAAAAAAGGAACTTAAATACAAATAACAAAAAGGCAATGAGAAATTTCATTTGGATATGGATACTGCTAATCGTCTCATGCTACCTATCCAGTTTTTTTGAGACCAAGAATCAACAAGGAACCGCTGAGTTCGTACAGGTTGAGGATACTACGATGGAAAGGTCTATAAGACCTAAGAAAAGTTTGGATAATACCCTAAAAGTAACTTTTAGGCCAATAGGCCAATCGGAATTTGATAATTCCGCCTTAAAATCGTCCATCGGATTTGAAATGACCGAAGACGGCCTGGCACAAAATATCGATGGAATAATGTATTTGAAAATTGCAAGGAAATGGCAACCCATGCCTATGTTCCAGCAGGTAGCGGATAGTGCCGACAATAGGGCCGGTCGATTACCAATGTACCTGGGTTATGGCAAAGGTTTAGACAAGTATCTGATAGCTTCCAATGGTAAAGGATTCACTAAATACTATTTGGTCGATACCAACACTGCGGAAGTGGTCGAAGTCTCAGCCGAACCTACTGTATCCAAAACGAAGGATATGTTTATTTCCTTGCCAGCGACAACAAACCTTAAAAATGCCAAAGAGGGGATTCAGCTTTGGCGGATTCCGAAAACGATGGAATCCTCCAGAATGGAAAAGTTTATGGTGGGTAAAAATCATGACTGGATTCCGTTGGAGGCTTATTGGGAGTCTTCCAAATCTGTTGTGATAAGGGCTATAAATGAATATGATTTTGAACGCTTGCAAGAAAGCCCTTCCGATATCACATCCTCTTTTTTTAGAATGTCAGTGAAAGCGCCCAAGAAAATAGTTTAGTAAGCATAATTAGTTAAATCAAAATAAGATGAACACAAAACACACACTTTTTGCCTTCTGCCTACTATTTGGCGTAGAAGGTTGGTCGCAGACCTTTGAGTACAAGATCATCACTGTTGTGGAATCGATAGTTCCAAACGGATTGGGGCGTTCGAGAATGATAAGCTCCAACGATGAAAGGGATTATAAGGAATTTACCTCGGTTCGAACCGAAGAAGAGAACGAACGCAACAAATCCGATAGAGGCGAAATCAGGGTCAAGAATTTTGAGGAGACCAAACTATTGAACTTTTATAACCTGGGTGGCATACGGTTTCAGAACATTGCCGCCAATGATGCCGTGGTCGTATCCAAGATAAACGACCTGGCCTCACATGGTTGGGAGCTGGCCTTTTCCAACAGCGGAGTCGAAAGTGTGGGCGGTGAAGATGACCCAAATGGCATATTTGTAACCCGATATATTTTTAAAAGGCCGAAATCCACAAGTGGAATGCCCGCAAAAACGAATTAACATGGAGGTCAATATGATTTGATCGGTAATTGGGTTTTTTAATCCCATGCAAAAGACCATTTAATACTCTGAAAGCATATGACTATTTTTTATGAGGCCTGATAAATAGTACGTATCACAAAAAAAACAAATTACCGAAATGTTAATTATCAGGCTTGGTGATATGTAGTTAATCAACATTGAATAACCGAATATCAAATCGAAAATTTTTAAAGATGGAAGTTTGTTTAAGTTGTTTTTCAGAAAGCCTTTCTATTATCTTATTCACAGGATTATAAAAGAGCTTTTTGTTGATTGACAAAATAGTTATCGCTCACTCATTGCCCAACCGTCAATCCGAAAGATGAAAACTCGTAATGGATCATCTAAAATCAGTATGCTCTTCTGATTTATTTATCTTTATATAGTAAATTTTTCGATTATGCCATGGACTTCAAAGCTGATCTTATTCGAAATGTAAGGGAACTTGTCCCGCTTGATCCATCAGATGAAAGCTTGGTTTTAAATGAATTCAAAGCGAAGAATCTGAGGAAGGGCGAATATCTTTTACTAAAGGATGAAATTTCCTGCCATATGAGGTTTATTGCAAAAGGTGCTCTTAGAAGTTACTACATCGACGCTCAGGGTAAGGAGAATATATTACAACTGGGGATAGAAGGTTGGTGGATCAATGATCTCTATAGTTACCTAACCCAAACCCCGGCCAAACACCACATACAGGCGGTTGAATATAGTATTGTCTTACAAGTACATCGAGATGCCCTAAAAAAACTAAATGAAATTGTGCCTTTAATGGAACGGTTTTTCTGTTTAAAAATCCAAAGGGGTTATATTGCTCTTCAAGAGCGAACTGTTCTGAGAATGAGCCAGACCGCAGAGGAGCGTTACCTTGACTTCCGATCCAAATATAGGTCACTTGAACAGCGATTTCCGCAATATATGATTGCCTCCTATTTAGACATTACACCGGAGTTCTTGAGTGCCATTCGAAAAAAAATAGGGACCCAGTAGTTTCTTAAGGTATCTTAATTTTTTTGTGTTGGTATATTTTAAAATTTGTGCTGTAATCTAATTATAGTCCAAATGAAAAAAATAATAGCCTTCGTAGGAAGCAATAGCACTACATCCATCAACAGGCAACTGGTTGGCTATGCCTCCAAAAAAGTAAAAGCGGGGTCAATGTTACCCATTTACCTTTCGGCTTACAACGTCCCACTTTTTTGTGTAGATCTGGCCACTGTAAGCCGTGCTGAACTGCGAGCTTATGCCAATGCTAAAGGTGTTTCCGCTTTAAAATTTTTGATCGCACAAGATGGCGAAGTCATTCGATTGAATAGAATGGAAACTGAACGCTTGGCATCCCGTGAAGTATAGATTCGAAAAGTTAATATTAACATCGGCGTCAGCCATTGCAACGGGAATAGTACGACTATATCTAATGGGAAGTAAATCGATTTAGAATATTAATCAACAACTAATAAAAATACATACAATGAAAACAAAATTAAAACCGGCATACTGTCTATTCGACAATGTAAGCATTACAGATCACAAGAAATTGGAAGAGTACAAAAGTAAGGTCTTTCCAATTGTCGAAAAATTCGGGGGCAGGTATGTCGCAATCGGAGGACGCTTGCGAAAGATAGAGGGATCCTGGAACCCAACCTATTTGGTTATGATCGAATTCCCGAGTTTTGAACATGCCAATCAATGGTACGACTCCGAAGAATACAAAGCATTAAAGGAGTTAAGACAAGCTGCAGGCACGTATGACGCGGTTATCGTAGAGGGATTGTGAATTCGTTGAATTGGTTTATATTCTTATACAAAAGAAATACGAAATGCTGGTAAAAGAACTCATATTATAACAGAGAGACTCCCTGAACAACGGAAATTCTATTCGGAAATTCTGGGCCTGTCAATTATTGACCAATCGGTTTACGGAGTTTTTTTTAGAATCGGTCATTTAATACTAAGGTTCGAAGAAAGGTCAAATAACACGGCTTAACACTTTGCCATCAACATTCCCACTGATATAATCGATGAAGCCTTGGAATGGTTGAAGGCAAAGGTTTAAGTTTTGAAGTTCAGGAAAATGAAATTTACAATTTTGCATTATGGAACGCCCATGCCGTATATTTTTATGAATTAGATAATAATATTGTTGAACTTATCGCCATAAAAAATCAGAACACCGCTAAGAATAGGCCATTTAACTATAGTAAACTCATTGAAATTTAGGAGATTGGATTACTCACAAATTCATAACATGAAAATACAAAAGCTAAAACTAACTTACGGGCATTAAGATTTTTGATGGTAGTTTCGAGAGTTTTTGTGCAATTGGAGACGAACACGGATTAATTATTTGTGATAATAAGGAAAATCGGAATTGCTTTCCTATCAGTGACAGACCCTATTCTTCCGATTTTAAAATACGCATAATGGAAAATGCAAAGGAGTATAAGCTGCAACTATCGAAACACAATTCTTCATGCCATTATGGGATAATCTGTTTATAGCATCGTTAAACTGCAGTTTTACAAAACGGGCTTATGAAATTGGTG
>CBDULZ010000172.1:0-6294 GCA_965368185.1 uncultured Kriegella sp. | reverse complement strand
AACCTGCCTGTATCCTATGACTTAGGCAAGTTTTTTATCATAAATTTTTCTTATTGCTTATGCGGCATATTTCATCGTGTCCACATATGGTGTTCCGCGGTTGACCACTGCGAAGGCCCTGGCCAACAATTTGTTCCTTATGATGTTCAGGGTGCTCATTTTGTTCTTGCCCTCTTCCACACGTCTTTTATAGTAGGCCCTCATTTCAGGATTGCACTGTATTGCCGAGCTGGCGCAAAGGTTCAACAATGTCTTACCTTCCTTGTTGGCCAGATGGTTTACCTTGGTCCTTCCCCTGACGCTCGTTCCCGATCTGTTTGGGAAGGGCGCTATTCCGCAATACGAGGCAAACTTTCGCCAAGTGCCGAAGGCGGTGAACCCAACGGTGTAAACGATCAGGAAGCGCGCCGTGACCCCTCCGATGCCCTTGATACCTGTGAGCAACCGATATAGGGCCCGTAGTCCGGGATCTTGTTCGATGATCCGCCCCAGTTCTTTTTCTATGGCGGATACCTGAGCGTCAAGGGTGGCGATGACCTGCTGTTGTACTTCGAACAATAAGGGTTCCCGCTCTTTGTCCAATATCCTTTGTTGCTCCCCTAAAGTGGCAATATGCCCTGCCCTTTGGGCAACGAGTTTCCTGCGCATGGACATGAACCGTTTCAGTCTTGCCAAGGATTCCCCGGGCATTTGATAAGGCTTTATCTCCTCCCTTGTACGATAGCCATAGAGGGCGATGCGTTTGGCATCCGCCTTGTCATCCTTCCCCCTGGCGATGCCCATCGAGCGCTTGATCTCCAGACCGGGCACTACATGGAAAAGATAATCGTTCCCCCCAAGATACTGGATCAGCCGATGGGTATAGAGACCCGTGTGCTCAAAAACGAACAAAAGCTCTTCTTTGTCCAGTCCACTCGTGTCCAATGACCAATTCACCATGGCGGCGATAGCTTCAGGGGCATTGTCGAAAATCTCTTGTGCACCATTGTTATGGATACAGCAGTCCAATGTTAATTTACTTGCATCGATACCGATAACTTCTTTTATTTCCATTATTTTATAATGTTTTTAATATGGTCGCTTAAACTAAGACCTTTAAAAGTCACGGACTAAAATCCTATATGGTTCTTGGCGACCGGTTAAAAGAACGGGGACTGATACAGGCAATAGGCCGCAAGCCTAGCCGGCAAGTAAGTTCACCCCGTTCTTTTTTTTGTTTTACATTAAAGTTATGAACATTCCATTAAGTTATGAGTCTCCCCCGGACCCCCTCTTTTCAACATCATAATAATAGATTAAATTTATAGAACAAACCTAAAGGAACGGCAAGGGTAGGTTTACCTGATATTTGAACAAAAAATTGATTAAGTTGGCGGGCAAATTGCTATTCGGCACAGGAACGTACAATCTGTGCGGACCCTTTGGGGCAGATGTGTGGATACGTGAAACGTTGCTTCGGTCTCCAAATTAACACGGATAGAAAATTCAAAAGGGCATCGAATACAGGAAACTTCCTATAAAGATACTCCTCTCAATCCTGAAAACGTCTACAATGTAGGTTTTGTAACAACGCAGGGTGTGCCAACGAAATATGGGAAAAACCGCAAAAAACATAAGATAACAGCCGTAAAGGCGATGAACGACTATCTATGGGATAAACCTAAATTTAGACCGAACAAAACCAGATGTTTTAGATTGGTTTAACCTATTGCTTTAGACATTAAAGATTTGCTTTTCATTGCAACAGCACTTAAAGAATAGAGTGCATTGCCTATATTATGGTTTCTCTGGGCAGTGGTCATAGCTAAAGAATCCATGCCATTTTAATCGCTCGGGTCCATTACAAATTGATAAGTGTCTCTGGTTGAGGAACTTTACCCCAAATTTTCAACTGGTAATAATTGAGGCACGTCATTTTAGTGAGGTAAGTTTTCTTTTAAAAGGCCATATAAGAAAGTTCCGGTCAAAGCTCCTAGAATTACGACCAAAATTGAAATAAATCCCGCTCCTATAAGTACATAAATGGGACCGGGGCATACTCCTGCAAGCGCCCATCCTAGCCCAAAAATGATACCTCCAAGTAAATAACGCGCTACACTTTTATTTTTAGGTTCCAAGCTCATCTTACTTCCATCCAAAGGCTCGATATTTTTCCTTTTTATTATTTGAATACCAATGATACCGAGTACTACGGCCGATGCGAAAATGCCATACATATGAAAGCTGGCGAAATGGAACATTTCATAAATACGAAACCAAGAGGCGGCTTCGGATTTGAACATAATAATTCCGAAGAAGATACCTACTAACAAATATAAACCGTACTTCATTTTTAGAATATTAGAGGATAAAACAAATGTATCATTAGCACACCACCTATAAAGAAACCGAGTACTGCAAGAAGTGAAGGCCCCTGTAAATTGCTCAATCCGGAAATACCATGACCTGACGTACAACCGCCCGCGTAACGTGCTCCAAACCCTACCAATAGCCCCCCTAAAAATAATATTGTCGTTACCAAAGGGTCGCCCAATTTATCTATTGAAAATAGCTCAGGCGGCAAGTAACTTTGGCCGGCACTCTCTATATGATAATCACTGGCAAGCTGCTGGGCAGTTTCCGGATTGATTTCTACGGCACTGTTTCCCATATAATTTGAAGCGATAAAACCGCCTATCATGGCTCCTAGCACCACCATTAAATTCCATCGTTCCGCTTTCCAATCGAAATCAAAGTATTTGGCCACTTTGCCCGCTCCTGCGGCAGAGCAAGCAGTTCGAAGGTTGGAAGACATTCCAAACTTTTTTCCCAAAAGCAATAAAATTAACATTATTAGCGCAAAAAGTGGCCCGGCGACATACCAAGGCCAAGGTTCGTATATCCAATGCATAGGATTTTATTTTATTCAATGCCCAGTAAATAAAGCATTAAGATTGAAACAGCTATTTGAATTCTTCAACTCGATCACTTAAATCGAAAACGGTGGCACCTTCTAATTTTTTCTGAAGGATACTACTCCCGATGGCACTCCGATAACCGCTCCCACAATGAACGACTATAGGCTTATTGGTGGGTATTTCATCGAACGTATCCCGAAGTTCGTTCAGCGGGTGTGGTAGGGCATTTTTGAAATACTTTTCTTCTTCTACTTCGCTCTTATTGCGAACATCAACAATGGTATACTTATCGGGATTATTTTTAAAGTCCTTAAAGTCAATATCTTCCATCTTTTCGATATTTTTGTTGGAATTGGAAAAGGTGATGACCTGTTTTACCTTGTTTTCATAACCGATTTTTGCCACTCGGTGTAGAATTTCATCCTTATTTTCCGCTTTATCTATAACCAAAATAAATTCTTCTTCAGGTTTAACGATAGATCCTAACCAAGTTTCGAATGGGTTGTCTTCCGATACGGCTTGAATGTTTATACTTCCTTTAATATGGTCGTTCTTAAATGATGCTTCGTCCCGCATATCGACGATCAAACCAGAAGCGCTTCCATTTTCATTAAAGGAAATGTTGCCAATAGCCGGTTCCACAGCTGCTGCACCTTTCTTGTTTAAATCAACGTCATACTTAAAGTAAGATGGTATCATGGACTGATCATCCAGTAGTTTATCTAAAAATTCTTGTTCGGTCTGTTGCTTAAATGCCCAATTATTTGTGCGTTCCTTGCCAAGTGTACTGCTTTTATCATCGCTCATGTTCTTACCACAAAGTGAGCCTGCACCATGTGCCGGATACACAAGCGCGTCATTGGGTAACTGGGTGAATTTATTCTGAATGGAATGGTACATCATTTCAGCCAATTCTTTACGTATAGTGTCCATATCCTCTCCTTCTCCACGTAAATCCGGCCTTCCCACATCACCGATCAAAAGGGTGTCACCAGTAAAAAGCACTGTACTGTTACCATTTATGGCAACTATGGTGATGCTATCTTTGGAATGCCCTGGGGTGTTAATGGCTTTTAATGAAACATCACCAATTGCGATATGACTGCCTTCATCAAAAGATTGAAATGGATAAACGGCATCTAATTTTTCACTGTTGTATATCGGGGCTCCGGTCATCTTGTGAATTTCTAAATGCGAGCTCACAAAATCGGCATGGGAATGGGTTTCGATCACAGCGACAATTTTTGCGTTATTTTCTTTTGCGAAGGCATAGTATTGCTTTGGATTTCGCTCTGGGTCTATCACTGCCATTTCACCGTTGCTTACTATGGCATAGCTAAAATGTGCAAGGGGTTTATATTCAAATTGCTTGACATTCATATTAATAGAGTTTATCAAATTGTTTTCAAATCGAGGCTAAATAATCCAATTCCTTCTGGAGGATTCTTACACCACACTAAAATAATTGAATACTACCCAGAAGAATTGACCGATTCATTTAAACTTTTTGCTCATTTAATTAGGGCATAGGCCTAGGCAGTTACAAAATTTTGTGACTTCTTGATATTTAATTTATCCTGATACGATTCTAACTTTTAACAGTGTGATAAGTAACTCGATAAACAACTTCAATTAGTCAACAACTTTAAATAATCTTTTTGCAGTAGGCTAGGCGGTCTATTGCCCCGAATGACCGATAGGATTAAAGTTCGATTTCATCTAGCTTTTCGAGGGCTGTCTCCATACTAAATTTTTGTTGTAGTAATGGCTTAAAAATGTCTCCCGATTTTTCCAAATTCTCGTGGACATCATCTATTTTAAATTGTTGGGGAGATAAGCCCTCTTTTAATTCTTCCCGATGTAGTGGCCTACTAACGGGCGCACCGATCAAGTGTCTTACTGAATAAATGGATGCAATAGTATGATCCCTTCGATTTTGAAGATAGTCCTAAAAGATTTTACCATCTCGGTTTTTGATGCGTCTTTAAATGGTCGTAGTTGACGGGAGACTTTGATGGACAATATGACAAGGTAGTTTGACAAAATTGCGAACCTCTTCGTAGGTATATCTTGCTGCCATAGGAATATAAATATGCAAACCTTTGGAACCGGAGGTCTTGCAATAACCCGCAATTTCAGCAGCATGCAAAAAGGACTTAAATTGTTTGGCTATGCTAATTTCCTCAGTAAAATCGATATCTTGATGCTGGTCTAAATCGCTGATCCCGTAGTCGGGAAAATCTAGATTGCCAATTATTCAATTCCACGGATTAATTTCGATACAGCCCAGATTTGCCATATAGATTAATGAAGCCGTATTCAGGCAAATGAGGTATTCAATGTCACGTTCCGAAGTTTTTGAATAGATTGTAACAGTTTGCATCCACTCGGGCACATTATCATTATCCTTTTGATAAAAGCCTTCTTCCATGATCCCGTTAAGATGACGGTGCAGGCTTTGTGGAATATCTACTAAATGAGGTAATATATAATCCTCGATTTTTAAATAACAATCAAGGAGGTGATACTTGGTCAAGCCCGATTCGGGCCAGTAGACTTTGTCAATATTTGAGCATTCCCCAAAAATTAAGACAGTAAGTTAAGTTTAAAAATAAACTTGAATTTACTGATATGCCACGAAGAAAGTTTACTCCTAAATTCAAGACCAGAGTGGTTTTGGAAGCCCTCAAAGAGCGGCAAACGACCCAAAAGCTTGCACAGAAGTTCGAAATCGGTCCCCAGCAGATCAACCTTTGGAAACGGGAATTTCTTTCCCAGGCCGAAACGGTCTTTGATACTGGTACCAAGAGCAAGAATACCGAAGCTGAGGAAAAAGAAGAACGGTTGCTTAAAGTTATAGGCGGGCAAAAGTGGAACTTGATTTTTTAAAGGACGCCTTGCGCTGAAAACCTTCAAAGAGCGACGCACCATTATAAGCAGGGATCATTCATCATTACTCGGACCATCCCTTCAAGGGTGGGCAAGGGCATACACACATGGCCCACCATGAACAAAGGATATAAGGTCAACCAAAAGGGGATTGACCGCTATTACTATCGTGTTATGGGCCTTAGGAAAATTATGTCAGGCAAGCATACCTCCAGGCGCAACAAGGCTCATAAAATATAACCTCACCTGCTGCGAAATATGAGCGCGGAGAGGTCCGACCAGGTATGGGCTACCGATATCACCTATATCCCCATGAGAAATGGATTTATGTATTTAACAGCCATCATTGACCTGCACAGCAGGTACGTGGTCAATTGGTCGGTATCCAATATTATGGAGGCACAGTGGTGCAATAAAACTTTGGAAGAGGCCATAGCAATCCATGGAAAGCCAGAGATTATCAATACGGTCCAGGGAAGCCGATTCACCTCTGAGGTATTTACCCACT
>CBDULZ010000171.1:0-6462 GCA_965368185.1 uncultured Kriegella sp. | reverse complement strand
CATCTCCCTTTTAAGGAGAGGGTCCTGGGTTCGAGCCCCAGCCAGGTCACTTTTAAAGCTTAAATCTTAGAATTCCAATTTATGAAAATAGGTTGGAATTTTTGTTTTTGGTCCTATTTTACAGGGCTTTTGAAGCTCTCTACAGACTGACCAAGCTTTCCAACTAAAATTCAGCTTTTCCCGTTTTTAACTAACAAAAGGTTCCCCCTAAGGTTCCCTGTTAAAAACTGGAGGTTCCCATTTAACAATCTGAATTATATGCCAATTGTCTAACATTAAAATCAATTGGTCATGAATGTCATGTTATAAAGTTTGGGATTCTTTCCACCTCCCCAGACCTTATGTTTTGACGGTTTAAAAGGAATCTTCTACCACTTACATAAAAAGTATAACCAGTTACATATTTCTGATTGCAACAGGTTTTTAAATTGCTTTTCTTGATAATTTAGAAAAATGATGCCCCTCCAATTTATCCATAAAACTTCCAATTATTAGATAATGGTTTCGCGATACATAGATTTAATAAATCGGAACTTTACATTTCCACAGCAAGATTTTGCTTTGCACAAATCTCGTCTTTTTGTGTATGGAATCGATCTAATACAATTGATTCACCAATATGGCAGTCCCTTAAAATATACTTTTTTGCCTAAAATTTCTGAAAACATAAATAAGACGAAAGAATGGTTTCGGACAGCTTTTGAAAAGACCGGTTACGGAGCAAAATATCACTATTGCTATTGTACAAAAAGCTCCCATTTTGAACCGATGCTCCAAGAGGTCGTTAAAAACAAAGTACATATAGAAACATCGTCGAATTTTGATATCGATATTGTCGCGAGATTAAGGCAACAAGATAAGATTGGGCCGAATACCTACATAATTTGTAATGGCTATAAACCTGTTGAATATATTAATGGTATTGCCAGATTGATTAATGGCGGGCATATACGTTGTTTCCCCGTGCTGGATAATTTTGAGGAGTTGGATGACCTGTGCCTAAAAGTAAAAGGCAAGTTTACCATAGGTATTCGAATTGCTTCCGAAGAGCGGCCCAAGGCGGAGTTTCGGACCTCCAGATTGGGCATTGGGTATAGAGAAATCCTTTCCTTCTACAAATGCCAGATCGAAAATAATAAAAAGATCGCATTGAAAATGCTCCACTTTTTTACCAACACAGGTATCAATGACAGTGCCTATTATTGGGGCGAATTAAAAAAATGTTTGGGAATATATGTAGCATTAAAAAAAATGTGCCCATCGCTCGACAGCTTGAACCTTGGTGGGGGTCTTCCTATTAAAAACTCCCTGGCTTTTGCTTACGATTATAAAGGTATCATCCATAAGATCGTAGCTTTAGTAGATGCTATATGTGCAGAAGCAAAGGTGCCCGTCCCTCATATTTTTACCGAGTTCGGAAGCTTTACGGTAGGAGAAAGCGGGGGTGTCATTTTTAAGATCTTACGCCAAAAACGACAGAACGATACCGAAAAATGGAATATGATCGATTCCTCATTTATCAACACTTTGCCGGACACATGGGCAATTGATAAAAAATTTATGATGCTACCTATCAATAGATGGAACGATAGTTTTGAAAAGGTACTCTTAGGGGGGCTTACTTGTGATGGCGATGATCATTATACGAATGAAGTGGATGCCAATGCCATCTATTTGCCCAAGTATAACAAAGACCGACCATTGTATATCGGTTTTTTCAATACGGGAGCGTATCAAGAAACGATAAGCGGCTATGGGGGTTTGCAACACTGCCTGATCCCGCACCCGCAACATATTTTAATCGACAAGGACAAGAGCGGTCTTTTAAGTGCATCCCTGTTTAAGAAACAGCAAAAATCAGGGGAACTGTTGCACATATTAGGCTATGAACCTCAAACGCAACCTGAACAAATAAGACGAGTAATTTAAAATTAAAAGTGATGATGATACCCGTACTAAACCGTGAAAAAGACGTGTACAACGTCAACGTATATCAAACTGATGCCACATTGACCATTTCTGACTGTAAATGGGTCTTACCCTGGGAAGAATTGTTTTCCAGTAACCAAGATGTACTCGAAAAAATAGAAGAAGAAAGGTTCCTTTATGTATTTCAGTTTGGGATGGTCGGTTTTTTTAATCCGTCCAAACATGGAAAAAGTGAAATTTGCCGTGAATTAAGACAATTATATAAAAAAATACATACTGATTGTTCTGCAAATGAACTGAATGTTGTAATTCATAAAAACACCTGTGAATTTTCCTTCAATAAAGTGGCACTTCCCCCTCTTGATGAAATTGCCCTAAGAAAGTTGCTGTATACAATAGCGCAATCTGTTGCCTTGGACAAGTATACTAAAATCATCCAACGTTTATGGACCATAACCACGGAGCAGAATGCCCTTTTAAGGGCGCATGGAAAACTAAATATTTCGCCAAGGCAACTAAAAAAACATTTAGGGAGCCTGTGGGCCATTAAGACCGAAATTGCGGAAAAAGTTAATGGTTTAAATACTTTTCAAGATAACTATGAAAATGCGAATACCACAAATATAGATATAGCACTGAGACAAGCGTTTGTATTTCCAGACAGCTTGCTGAAGACAAACGAGCGTTTGGCAATTATTCAGGAAAACCTTGAACTTTTCAAAGCTATTTTGGATCAAAAGGAAAGCAGTAGATTAGAATGGATAATAATTATATTAATTGCCGTTGAAATAGTAGATTTGTTCGTATTGCGATTTTTAAAATGGTTGTTATAACTGTTGTTTGAAATTGAAAGTCCATAATCCCTGAATTCTTGGTAATTTCTTCATCTTGCCTTGTCGGAAGTTCATTTTTTTGAACCAAATAAAGTTTACATCCTTTTAAGGTCTTTTTAAGTAGTCTTGTTAATTTGCCTTTTATAGGAAGCTAATCCATTTTAATAGTGAAGGGAACATTTCATTTTAAAAGAACATTTCAAAATCAAACATCGATCTCCTCCGACCTAAGTGCCCCCTATCCCCTTTTGTAAACCTTTGATGACCATCATCGCAATTTGCTGCAGTATAAGAGGTTTTGATAATCGTATTATCATGGGGACAACCTATAAATAAACATGTTGTTAGGAATAAATACCTAAAACGGTTATGGATTAAAATGTTGACTTTTTCATTGTGCCGCGTTTCTAAAATGTGACTTTGTTTATTTCTTACTTTGAGGTCTTCGCTCAGCTCGTTCCGGTTTGGGCGCTTTTTCAACCTCTTCTTTAGAAAGGAAACCATCTTCGTCAGTATCGATTTTTGCGGAACCTTCTTCTAGTGGGCCCTTGACTTCCCTTTTTCGAGAGTTGACCATCTTCGTTCGAATCCATCTGTCCGAATATTTCATCTACGGATAGCGGTTCTTTGCGGTGTTTTTTTGCTGGGATTGGCCATAACCTACTCCGGTAAAAATTAGTTAGAAAATTGCTGTTGTAATTATCGTTTTAAATTCTTTTGCTTTCATGATTTTTTGATTTCATAATTTTCGGTAGCTCTCGGCATAAAGGCGTGAATCACCACAGGATTATCCGGGTCACTGTTGTCTTGACCGTGAAAACCTAAATAAGCCTATACCGGGGTGAAACTTTCAAACATTTTGTGTCCGTTAAATTTATAGCCACTCGTTACTTTTTCGGCCTGGCATGTAGAATATATTCCGGGAGTGTCATTGCCCGATTCCCCTCAATTCTCAAAAATGCCATTCAAATTTTTGTAGAGTTCTCCCTTTTTGTTTGTTTGTTTATGTGCCTATCATAACTTGAACTTTGAACAAGCCGTTAATAGAAATCTTACTAAAAAAGAATAGCATCATTTTCGTATGACATCTTGCTTCATAGAATTGAGTATTGTGATGATTTCATCAATTTCTTTTTCTCCAACCCCATTCTCCCTTAAAGCATTTATCGTGTCATCATTAGCAATTTCAAAGTCCGTTTCACTAATATTTAGACCCGTATGTGCAGTTGACATACTTCTTCCTGTATACTGATGTGGGCCACCGAGACCCATGGAAAAGAATTCAAAAACCAATTGTTTTAATTTATCCATATCAACCTTATGGAAATAATGCCCAATTCGGGGATTGTTGAGGTTCTTGTCCAATATTTCATTGCCAATTTTTCTTACCCCTGTTTCACCACCTAACCTTTCGTACAGACTCTTTGTTGTAGTCTTTAATATTTCTTTCTCCATAATAATAAAATTAAAATTTCACCGCATTATCTAAATAATAGTAGTAAAAATAGATTTTCGTTGTGCTAATCGCTACAACAAATGTTCCTAAAACAGGTAAATTTGTTTCACATTAGATTATCCGCAGTATTTATGTAATTCAGATGGTGGATACCCAAAAGATCTGCGAAATTGTTTGCTAAAATAGGAAGGACTCGAGAAGCCAACCTCAAAGGCAATTTCAGAAATGTTTCTTTCCTTATTTCCTAACAGAATCCATGCTCTTCTCATACGAATTTCGTTTATGAGCTTATTAACTGACCTGCCTGTCAGGCTGATAATCTTTCGATACATTTGAGTTCTGCTCATTCCGATTTGCGAACAAAGTATGTTAACATTTAACGCTCCTTGATCCAGACCGTTTTCCAGATGATTGAATATTTTCTTAATAAAAGATTCTTCAGGTTTTGATAAGACCTTTATAGAGAATGGGAATAACAATCGGTCAGCCTCTAATTCGTATACGTCCTTTACACCATTGGAAAGCACCAATTGCTTGTTGCCGGCAATCGCACACATCCAATTGGCAAGTAAAACTGCACCTTCAAAAAATCCTTTAGTTTCAGCTAATGGCTGATGGTTATTGATTGCCATTCTGAAGACTGCATTTTTATGGTTTCTTTTCGTTAGTTCTTCCTGAATGCGTTTTGCGCATCGCAAAGTATTTAGAGAAGAGTTAAAGACTGCTGTAATCTGATTGTGAAAAGGGCTTGTAATTATTCTCCCATCAAATTGAGATATAAGGCTCGCCACAATTATTTTTAACTTTTTTGCAATCGATGCATACATATTATCTTTTATGGCTATGTAAGGAAGAAGAAAATCAATGGCCATTATGGTGCGATTGGCAGAATCTAGAAGCCCCTCTTTCGTTAAAGTCATATCATATTCATCCGTCAATAGATTTTCTCCCAGATATAGCTTTAATAATCCTTCTTCTACTTCTTGAATGTTACAGGGGGTATTTCCATGGGAAGCCAAATGACAGGCTATACAAGACTCGGGATCAGGGCCTTCAATCAGACAGAAGACCATAGCCGCCTTTTTATTCACCCATAGTTGAATATACCGAACTCCGTATTGATCTTGATTGGCAAGATCCGCCTGATGGGCAGCTCTGACGTCCTCAATCGTTAGGTTGCCTTCAAGTTGATGATAATCTATATAAAGAGGCATGAGCTTATATTTTATCGCAGATAATAAAAATTGTTGGTACTAAACTGACATACTCTCATAGGGCCCCGATTGATTAACCCGTGGACAAATTAAAAATACACTCTAAATCCATATACAATTTACGTAACAAAAGAAATGAATCCTAATTTTAACCCAGTCAAATAGTGATAGTTACTTCCTACTACAACTGCGGGTTATTCAAACCAAATTAGAAAAAAAGTGGAGTCCCGAAATGGGTCGCTTTAAGAAACTGAGACAGTGATTCCTTCAAATCATGGAAGTAAAAACAAACCACCATATAACGGACCAGATTTTATGTCTAAGCGAAGGTTAAGTAAATGTGGGATTATTCCTGATGGGCTCAACCTTACATTTAATGTAATCAGTGATTTTTATCGAATAAGCTTCGACTTCATGTACTTCCTCGGTTGTAAGTGTTGAATTACCACGATATAGTTTTTCCATTACATCATCAATGTGTTCTTTAGACTTTTTTCTTGTCTCAAAACATCTCTGAACCCGATAATAAAACTTCTCAACACTATGTTCGTCATCAAAGTCATCTAATCGCTCTTTTTGCCTAAGTAGGCTTAAACACGGAACCCGTCATCCTTGCAATTGTCCTCGATTTCCCGTTGAAGTCCTGGGCAAAAACTCCAGATATGCCAGGAAACCACATGGTGATAAGAAAAAAACAAAAAAATAATTTGCTCGAATACAAATGTCTACGTCTGTTTTGTGCCTGTTACCCGCTGCAGTGTGGACCACATGCGTTTTCAATAGTCCAGACCTCATCGGTTAATGTCATGATATAGGCTGCGTTCCTTATTAATTCGAAGGATGAAGGACAATCAAGCCCGTCGGTGATGGTGTTGAATGCCCCATCGTTATTTACTCACACGAGTGAGCCCATGTTCGGCTCTGCAGACGAACCTTCTTGAACGCCGTCCCAGACCTCCTGCGAGAGCGCAAAAAGGCTACTACCGCGATTCAATTTGAAATCATGTAAGGCATTCTAGGAGTTCTACCC
>CBDULZ010000170.1:0-6623 GCA_965368185.1 uncultured Kriegella sp. | reverse complement strand
TCTTTATTTTGTATACATCGGTTCTTCTTTATAAATATAAATATTTATGCTCGAAATACTTAAAATCACGTGATTTTTATGATAAAATAGTGCTATGGGCATATTTACAATGATTCCCAATGTACAGCAATTAGCAATTGCGTACGCGCTGTAAATCTTCACAACTAGGTTGCGCTCCACAACATTTCGCAAATAGATTGATTAACCAATAGACTTTGACGACCGCGCATGAATCTGTTTTAATACCCGTCAATCGATGTGAGAAAAAATTTGGAAATCCCACTACTTCCAAAATTCAGTCATTTGGAACAAGAGGCTAGGATTTTAGCGCTTATAGTGCTAATCCATTATCAGTATAACATACCAATTCACATCGCCCGTAAGCGCTTTGTAGGCACACAATTAACTTATATACAGAACCAAAGCTAAAAACCATTTATTGTACAATTCTGAACAAAAGAAGCAGTAGGCTCTAAGAATTATCTTGATCTTTAGATTGGACTAACAATTGATTTAATAGCTTGCTTTAAAATAATGAATAACTTTATGCACCAACAAAATAATTGATTAGAAGTATGCGAATGTCACTAGAAAATAGCACTACATTATCATATACCTTCTTCACTATTCTCTTTTTCGGGTTTATAACTTTCTGTGCCGGCCAAACTTCTATTTTTTTCGATCATTTTACAACTAATGAAGGACTTTCACAAAGCGATGTTAACTGCATTTATCAAGACAACCTAGGTTTTATGTGGTTTGGAACCCACGACGGACTCAACAAATACAATGGCTATGAATTTACTGTTTATAAACCGGATATAAATAGTACCAGCAGCATAAGTAGCAACCTTGTTTTCGATATTGCCGGAGATTCGGAAGGAAATCTTTGGATTGGCACCACGGGTAGCGGGCTCAATTATTTCGACAGATCAACTGAAACCTTTACCCGCTACCAAAATAAATATGAAGACCCTAAAAGTCTGAGCAATGACCATATCATAAAAGTTTTTCTAGACAGCAAAAAAAGATTATGGGTAGGCACAAGAAATGGCCTCAACATGACCGACCTTAAAAATTCGGGCGACCCTGTCGGTTTTTTGAGACTGAATTTAGATAATAATGAACCTATTTCGAGGGTCAACTCCAATATGGTCAGTTGCATTTTTGAAGATGCAATAGGTCAAATTTGGGTTGGTGGACCAAATGGGTTGTTTAAGCTCTCTAGGAATAGAAAAGGCGATTATTTCTTGCTTTATGTCACTAAAGAACTAGAGTTGCCTGAAGTTGGGGTTGCCAGTATTGCTCAAGATGCCCAAGATCGACTTTTGATTGGTACCGACGATGGGCTATACATGCTGGGCAATACGAAACAATCTACTACCGCTATAAAAATACATGAAGATTATTGCAATGAATTACTGGTCGATCAAAACAATGATTTATGGGGAGCTACCAATGACGGATTGATACACCTTGAAAATACGGAAAGCAATAGCCAGCTAACTTTCAAAGAGAAACTCGAATATGACCCGAAGAACCCTGGTAGTTTAACAAAAAATGTGATTAAATCACTTTTTTTGGACAAAGCTGGAGTGCTTTGGATAGGCACCAACGGAGGTGGAATCAATAAATTAGATCCTTTACGTAAACAATTCAGACATATTCAAAAAACAGCTGACCCGAATAGCCTTAGCTATGATAAAATCAGGTCAATGTACGAAGATAGCAATGGTACACTCTGGGTTGGTACCGAAGGAGGTGGTTTCAATATGCTTCCTCAAAATAATGACAACATCCAATACCAAAACTTTAAAAATTTCGATGTCGTTAAAAATACTTTTGCCATTGTTGAAGTGCATAGTATGCCAAGAAAAACATTGCTCGTTGGTGGCGAAGGCTCGTTAGGTCTCTATCAAATTGATATCTCCCGACCCAATAGTGTAACCAAGAGAGACATCCTTCCTCTTCATCAGTTTAAATATTCTGTGTTCTCGCTATTCGAAGACCACAATAAAACCCTTTGGGTAGGCACCTACGGAGGGGGTCTTCACCGATGGAAACCGACAAAAAAAGCAGGCGAGTTTTCAGAAAGTAGTTTTACTAATAATACTTTGGATACGACAAGTATTTCAGATAATATTATTCGAAATGTATTGGAAGATAGACAAGGAAATATATGGATTGCCACCGGCAATGGCCTTAGTGTACTGTCAGCCAATCAGACTATGGCCGAACAACCTCGTTTTAGAAATTTCAAAAATAGCACAGAAGATAGTACCAGTATTAGCCATAATTATATTCTATCACTTTACGAAAGTAGAAACGGTGATATATGGATCGGCACTTTTGGCGGAGGTTTAAATCGTTTTGTTCCTGGAGAAAATG
This sequence comes from uncultured Kriegella sp., assembly GCA_965368185.1. Taxonomy (GTDB): domain Bacteria; phylum Bacteroidota; class Bacteroidia; order Flavobacteriales; family Flavobacteriaceae; genus Kriegella. The sequence continues at coordinate 4,235 of CBDULZ010000170.1, read as the reverse complement.
GGCAAAAAGATAAATTTATATCCTATAAAGAATTCGACGGATTACCGAACAATGTCATAAAGGGTATTCTTGAAGACAACGATGGCCATTTGTGGTTATCAACGAATAAGGGGCTTTCTAAGTTTGACCCTACACAAAAGACCTTTAAAAACTATGATGTCAATGATGGCCTTCAGAGCAATGAATTTCAAGAATTGGCTTGTCTTAAGCGTAAAAATGGTGAAATGCTTTTTGGGGGGGTAAATGGTTTCAACGCTTTCTACCCCAAAGACATCAAAGATAATTCACAGGTCACCGAAACGGTTATCACCAATTTTTCGATTCAGAATAAACCGATAAATACAGGAGAGAAAATAAATGGAAGAACGATATTAAAAAAATCGATAGAAAAAACCGACAAGATTCGATTGAAGTATCATGAGAACAGTTTTTCATTCGAATTTGTCTCTTTGCATTATGCCGCCCCTGTCAAAAACCGTTTTGCCTATAAGTTGGAAGGTTTTGACCAAGATTGGATTCTGGCACCTTCAAATAACCGGTTCGCGACCTATACGAACATCGCTCCGGGCGCCTATGTCTTGAAGGTAAAAGCTTCTAACAATGATGGTTTATGGGATCAAACACCATCTCAAATTGAGATTACCGTCATACCTCCGTTTTGGAAAACCAATTTGGCCTATGTTATTTACATCCTTCTATTTTTAGGAATATTGGCGGGATTTTGGAAATATACGATCATTAGTGCCAGTAAAAAGCATCAATTGGAGATGGAACACCTTGAAAAAGAAAAACAAGAAGAGCTACAGCGCATCAAACTGGAATTTTTTACTAATATTTCCCACGAGTTCAGAACCCCCCTTACTTTGATCAAAGCCCCTTTGGAATATCTTCAAAAAAACAGTGGAAAAATTGCCGAACGAGTGGTTCAAGAACAGTACGTGCTAATGCAGAAGAACACCAATAACCTGCTCAAATTAGTGAACCAGCTGTTAGATTTCAGAAAAATAAATCAGGGTAAAATGCGTTTGGTCGTACGTCATACCAATATTGTCGCTTTTATTAAAGAAGTGGCCGAACCCTTCCAATTTTTGGCCCATAAAAAGGCGATAGATTTTACGGTCAATTCATCCGAAGATTTTTTACGCACTTGGTTCGATCATGATGCCTTAGAAAAAATCACGAACAATTTGTTGTCGAACGCGTTTAAATTTACTCCTGAACAGGGCCAAATTACCGTTCATATATCAAAACAGACCGAACCTACGGGATTTGATGAATATGTAATTATTTCGGTAAAAGATTCCGGTACAGGAATCAAAAATAGCAAACTGAATACCATTTTTGAAAAATTCTACGTCGATAAAAATAACAAGAACATAAACGCCGAAGGAATCGGAATTGGACTCGCCTTTACCAAGAGTCTTGTAGAATTGCATCAAGGGTCGATACAGGTAGAAAGTAAAAAGGGCTTTGGCGCCAATTTTATAGTGCGACTACCCATGTCGAAAACGGCGTACGAAAATGTGCCTGAGATTAGTTGTAAAGAAGTTTTTGATAACGATTTCTTGGTTCGCTCGTCGGAGACCGAATCTTTTGCAATCGGAATCAATGATGAACTAGAAGATTTAAATCTTTCGAAATCACGACCGAAATTGCCGGTACTACTTGTTGTCGATGATAATCCAGACATTCTTATGTTTATCAAACAGGCGTTGAGTGAGCATTACACCATTGTTGAAGCCGAGAATGGTAAAAAGGGACTGGAAGTTGCCAAACGGGTCGCTCCTAATTTGATAATCACAGACCTTATTATGCCAATAATGGACGGTATTGAACTTTGTGAAGCCTTAAAAACCACAAAGACTACCAGCCATATTCCGGTAATAATGTTAACGGCAAAGTCTTCACAAGAAAGTGAAATCGAAGGACTTAAATATGGCGCCGATGCTTACATCCGAAAACCCTTTAACGTAGAATTGCTCGAGCTGAAACTCTCAAACATCTTAAAACATCGGGAAGAATTACGGAAACGTTTCAAACAAGAGGTAACCTTGCAACCCAAAGAAATAACAGTGACCTCCCTGGATGAGAAATTTTTACAAACTGCGGTTGAAGTTGTTGAGAAGCACATGATGAATACCGATTTCAATGTAGAAATGATGGTAAGGGAAATAGGGTATAGCCGTAGTAACCTTTACTTGAAATTTAAGGAACTTACCGGGCTTTCCTCTAGCGAATTCATACGTAACATTCGTTTAAAAAGAGCCATACAATTTTTAGACAGCAGTGATTTGTCAGTCAAAGAAATCATGTTTCAGACAGGGTTTAGTACAGCTTCGTATTTTTCAAAATGTTTTAAAAAACAATTCGGGGTAGTTCCCAGTGAATATGTGCGTGGAATAAAAGATGACAATAAAACCGCCAACCTTTAATGCCCATAGCGAATAAAACCCTTATTCAAATCTGAACCATTGATGGTTAGGCGTTTCTAAACCACAAATAAAAAGCGTATCAATAGGCATTGATACGCTTTTAAACTAACTCAACTAACAACTTTCAATTTAGAATTACTTCATAGTGCAATCTCTAAAACGTGGGCAAATTCGCCTGTTTTTTCTCCTAAATTTTTAATGGAAAGCCCTTTTTCGGCTTGTTCAAAGCTTACTTTGGCATCGCTTCCCAAAAGACGCACTCCTTTTATTTTCAAATCTTTGGTGTATTCGCTTTGACTTCCTAACGATTCAATGTTTATTTCGCTATTTTTTGGCCAAGCCAACATTATAGCAAATAGTCTATTTCCTTTTTGAGTAAAACGAATATCCTGGCCGGTAAACTCTTTGTTTTGACCTTCGGAATGATGTCCCTTTTTGACTTCCGTCGGTCCTTCTCCGAACGTTTTCCAATATCTGGTACCGTAGATAGCATCTCCGTTTACAGCAAGCCAGTCACCGATTTGCAACAAGATTTTCTTTTGATCATCAGGAATAGTTCCATCGGCTTTTGGCCCCACATTCAATAATAGGTTCCCGTTTTTCGAAACAATGTCGACAAGGTCATCAATCAATTGGTTGGCGGTCTTCGAATCCCAATTGGTAACATGTGACCACGAATTTTTTCCAATTGAAGTATCGGTCTGCCAAGGCAATTTTCTTATTCCCGGTAGTTTTCCTCGTTCCAAATCATATATTACCGTGCCTTCTGGAAAAGCTTCGTGGCCGAAATTCTTATCATTGATTATAACTTCCTTGCCCCACTCTACCCCTTTATTGTAGTAATAGGCGGCCAATTTAGGACGTAAATCTGCAAAGTCATCGATATCTACATAAAAATCAAAGTACAATATATCGGGTTGATAGCTGTCAATCAAATCTATGGTTCTATCCCACCACCTTTGTTTAAATTTTTCAGATACTGGTTCTTCAAGGTTTTTGCCCTTGCTCGAATACAAATCTGAATACTCTGGATCTACCGTATCGAACTTATCCTTTTTATTATAAAACGACCAGTTAAAAGCGAAGTGCGAGGAAGCCCCCATTTTTAGACCTTGTTTGCGACCTTCCTCAAAGAGTTCACCCAAAACATCCCTTTTTGGTCCCATGTCAAAGGCGTTCCATCGGGTAGTATGTGATTTGTACATGGCAAATCCATCATGATGGTCTGCAACAGGCACGACATACTTGGCCCCTGACTTTTTGAACAGGTCAATCCACTCTTTTGCATCAAATTTTTCGGCCTTGAACATGGGGATAAAATCTTTATACCCGAACTTCTTTTGATCGCCCCATGTTTTTTTATGATGCAAATAGGTGTCATTTGGCCCTGTTTTCCCTAATTTCAATTGGGCCGAAAATGTAGCCGTATCCATATACATTTGTCGTGGGTACCATTCTGATCCGAAAGCAGGTACAGAATAAGCGCCCCAGTGAATGAATATTCCGAATTTATCGTCGCTAAACCACTTCGGGTCTTTGTAATTTTTCTTGATGGATTCCCAATTCGGTTGAAATTTCGGAATCGAATCTGCAACGACGTTTGCGCTATGTTCTGTTTTCTTATCTGTCTTGCATGCCCCTAAAAATATAAGCCCCATAAGTATCAGAAGTGAGTATTTCCTGCCCATAATGTCAAATTTATGATTAGTGTTTTCGTAATATCTATTTACTTCCCAGCTAAATTCCCCTTTTAACGGATAAACAAGAGCTACAGATGTCTTAAATACTGCAACAGATGGTTAT
>CBDULZ010000169.1:0-6657 GCA_965368185.1 uncultured Kriegella sp. | reverse complement strand
TGGCACTTGGTGAGAAATTTAATACCATATGGGATGCAAAGCCTTTGATTGAAAAACAATATATTGATTTTGTAAGAACTGCCGTAACGCATGGCGGCGGATTGACACCCTTGAAGAAATTAGCTGATTTTGCTTCGCTTTATCATGTAAGAATAGCGCCTCATGGAGCTCCAGATCTTTCTCCAATTTGTTTTATGGCGCATATGCATCTTGACCTTTGGGCCCCCAACTTTGGCGTTCAAGAATTTGTTGGGTTTGGTACTTCAGAAATAAATGAAGTCTTCAACTTTAATGCGGAATTAAAAAATGGCGAAATATATATAGAAGACAAGCCAGGCATTGGTGTTGATTTTAATGAAAAGGCTTCTAAAAAATATCCATATAAAAGATCTTACCTGCCGGTTACTAGATTAGACGATGGTACCTTATGGAGTTGGTAGAATAATCTTTTAAACGTCACAGTATTATTTAAGAGACAATTACTTGTTTACTGTGTTTTGCTTTATCTGAGTATTATACATTAGCTTCAAAAAGTAATCATTGAAATAGATTGTATTTTTTTGTGGGACAACTGACTTTCAGCTTGTTGTGGTCGGAACTCATACTCAAATTTTAAATAGTTCTACTTATTCTTTTTTTAATATTATTTTAAACAATATCCATTTTCATTGAGAATACCATATTATATGTTTCATTTTCTTGATATTATGTTAAAAAATGCAAACATTTCTAAGATTTCCTAAAAAAAGATTTTGCGTTAACAATTTTTTAATATATTTGGCGTACCAATCTGGTATACCAAAATGGTAAACCAGTATAACCGCCAAACTATTGTCTAACTCTAATGCAAAATTTCCTGAAATGGGGCCTTGAGACAATACATATAATAGGACGGGCGCGTGCCCATCCTATTGCAGCAGAATTACTTCATTGTTAAGAAAAGTAATACCAGAACCATGCATCTATTGCAACTTACACGCTTCCACAAATACAATATATCCCTTAGGCATTAAGGGTCGATGGGACTCAATCAGTTAGAAGTAAATGTGAAACGTGATCACATTATTTGAATTCATATCGCATTGCGGTATGCAGCCGTTAATACTAACTTAATAATACACACAAAATGAATTTAAAAACGAAACTAACATTGATTGTAATATTGCTTGTCAATATTACATTGATGGCACAAGACGGTTCAACCCTTACCGGTACAGTAGTAGATGCTGAAAATGTGCCAATTCCCGGGGTAAACATAATAATTGCTAATACTACTACTGGTACGGCAACTGATTTCGATGGTAATTACGTGATTACAGTGAGTGACGGAGATGTACTACAATTCTCGTACATCGGGTTCATTACCCAAAATATTCCCTTTGAAGGGCAATCCACTTTAAATGTCACCTTACAGGAAGATGCCGCACTACTAGATGAAGTCGTAGTCGTTGGTTATGGTACACAAAAGAAATCACATTTAACGGGTGCTGTCGCCAAAGTAGGCGGAGAAGAGGTCGCAGGTATTCAAGCGGCTCGTGTTGATGATGCCCTGGCAGGTAAATTGCCGGGCGTATTGATTCAGAATCAAAGCGGGGAACCCGGTGCGGATCCTAAGATTCAAGTAAGGGCAGCTTCATCGCTTTCAGGTGATTCAAATCCGCTTATTGTTGTAGATGGTTTCCCGATTTCGGGAAGTCTTGCAACGGTTAACCCGAACGATATTCAAAGTTTGGAGGTGCTAAAAGATGCCGCTTCAGCTGCTATTTATGGCTCTAGGGGAGCCAATGGTGTTATTTTGGTCACTACCAAAAAAGGTAGGTCGGGTAAAGCTAACTTTAGTTACAATAGTTATACTAGTTTCTCAAGTAAATATGTAAAGGATATTGAAATGCTTAAGACTGCCGGAGAGTGGGCCGCTGACCTACAAACAGATGCTTATGATCTTTCTGAAGTTCATCCTGGCTTATTGGAATATCGATTGGATGCATACGCAAATGCTCCTGATGTCGTGAGTATAGAAGACTGGTTTTTCCAAAATGGCTCTACTCAGAGCCATGATTTCAGCGTTAGCGGTGGTAGTGATGATTTAAAGGCCTTTGCGTCTCTTGGTTATTTGAACACCGAGGGTATAGCTAAGGGGCAAGGTTTTGAAAAACTAAACGCACGTTTGAATCTCGATGCCAATTTAGGGGACAAGCTCAAGGCCGGAATGAGTTTCAATGGATTCTATGGCAAGCAGGATATTGTACCTATTGACATGAGGGATCTCTTGAGGGCATATAGTATTCATCCTATTTACCATACGGACGCTTCAATCGCGTTTGTTCGACAATTGGATGCAAAAAGGCAAGCATTGTTCAATGCGACTGGAGGAGCCGGTATTCCCGGGGCATTCTCAGACCCATTTGATGTTGGGTATCAAGGAAACGGCAATATTACCTCAAGTATCTATGATTTAACGGCCGGTGATATTGCGCACGATTGGCATTATGGTAGAAGTCAAAATGGTATCGGGGGAACAAGTAATTCCGGCCCAGCGGCGAAGTTTGATTATACTCAAAGATATCAAAAAACATATTTTGGTAACGTTAGTTCCTATTTACAATATGAGATTATAGATGGGTTGAATATAAAAACAGTCCTGGGGGGAGATCTTACAGATACCGAGAACTATTTTTTTCAAAGTAGTCTGGCCGATGCTCAGGAACGAAGCAATCAATCTGCCTTGGATATATCGAATTTAAAAGTATCGACCGTGCTAAGCGAAAGTACTTTGAATTATGCAAAGGTACTTGGTAAACATGACATAGCTGCTGTAGCCGGATTTGAATTTCAAAATACCTATTTCAAGGGACTTTCGTCAGTAGGAACGAATCTGCCTATCGGGCTCCCTCTTAATTATAATCAACTTAATCCTGCCGATGTGGTTACAACGGAGGTAGATGAGACAAGAACAAGAAGGAGTGTTTTTGGAAGAGTTCAATATGCCTTTGACGATCGTTATCTTTTCTCGGCATCATTAAGAAGGGACGGGGACTCCCGGTTTGGGGCTAATAAAAAATTCGCAAACTTTCCCGCACTTTCGGTAGGTTGGAATGTGCACAACGAAGCTTTTTGGAAATCAGAGGCATGGAGTCTTCTAAAGCTTAGGTTCAGTACTGGGTCTTTAGGTACTACTTCTTTCTTAGGGTCTTACGACGCATTGAGCCTTTTGGGTACTTCACCGACCGCGTATGGGAACGGATTTCTTATCCCTCAAAATGTAGCGAACCCCGATTTGACCTGGCAAACCAATACGGAGACCAACTATGGTGTTGACTTAGGGTTTGCAAACAATCGTTTTCGATTAAGTGCGGATTACTATACGTCTGATATTGAAGACATGTTGATAAATCAAAGTGTTTCCGAGGTTCTCGGCACGCCTGCCATCGTACTCAATCGTGGTGATGTTCAAAGTTCTGGTTTGGAGTTAACACTGGATGCAAATATAATCGCAACGGAAAATTTTTCTTGGAGTCTTGGCGCCAACCTGTCTACGGTTAATACAGAAATCACCAGTCTCGGTGATTTAGACGAACTGCCTCGAACAGTTTACGGTGGACCGAGTGGTAGAGGACCCGAATTTCGTAATTATGTAGGTGGGGAAGTAGGCGAAATGTGGGGGTATGAAACTAGTGGACAGGTAGAATCGATACATATTGAAGATCCAACAAGAAATATCGGATTCACTAGCTCGGAATATTATGTGGTAGACCAAAACGGTGATGGTGAAATTACCTATGAAGGTGATTATGTCAAGTTGGGTTCCGCTACTCCTGACTATTATTGGGGTCTGAATAGTTCAATACGATATAGAAATTTTGATTTGGCATTCCAATTCCAGGGATCTCAAGGAGCCGAAGTTTATAATATCGACCCGATTTATTGGGAATCACAATTTGGTGGTCGGGTGCGCGACAGTTTCGATGCCAATGGTGATGGTATTGCCGATGCGAATGGCCTGCATTATGAGGAGACGAGAAATGCACATGGTTCAATGATGCAGGATGCTTCCTATATAGCATTGAGAAACCTGACCTTGGGTTATACCTTTGATTCGGATGTGATTAGCTCAATTGGTCTAAGTTCTGTGAGGTTATATCTTGCCTCCACCAATTTGTTATATATCATGGCAGATAATTATACCTCATTTAACCCAGAAGGTGTAGAGATTACCAATGGAGGTTATCTAGGTCCGACAACGTACGGGTACCAAGAAGGTGCGAGCCCTATCGTAAGAAGTTTTACGCTTGGATTAAATGTTAATTTCTAAATAAAAAAAAATGAAAAATATATATTTTGTATTGGGATCGCTGCTGTTGATAACGGCATGTCATAATGAATTAGATCAAGTTCCGCCCAAACAACTTGAATCAAGCAGTTTAACAGATTATGCGGGCGTTTTGAATGCGGCGTATCACTATCAGACGGGTACTCCAACACCATTGGCCGTGATGGGCGACTTTAGAGCCGACAATATGGTGATGTTCGAAGAACCTTATCCTGCATTTGACAGATTCAATGCGGATCTGGCGGGTGGTGATTTGGTAGAGCAATTCTTTCGCCCTTTATATAGCAATTTGTACAAGTCGATCTTAAGTGCGAATAACGTAATCGAGAATTCTACGGATGCTACCGAGATAGCGGAGGCTCAGTTTTTAAGAGGCTTGTCTTACTTCAAATTAGTGATGGTTTTTGGCGATGTAACCGTAAATTTATCTCCTGAACCGGACGTTGAGGATAAATCTATTTTAGTCAGACAGCCGGCCGGCGAAGTGTACAATAATGTGATTATTCCAGACTTGCAAGCTGCAATCGGGGCTTTGGATAATTCTGAACTGGCGAGTGGACGGGCGTCCAGAATCGCAGCTCAAGGATTGCTGGGTAAAGTACATATGTATAGGGGCGATTTTAACGCTGCCGAACCCCTTCTCGCTGCCGTCATTAACGGCGCCGCTGCTGCAGGTATTAGTTTAGAAGCCGACTTTGCCAACGTTGTAGCCGATGGGAATTCGGAAATTGTTTTTGCAACCCAAAGATCAACCTCTATACCCGATGTATATGATGGCTTTGCTACCGAGTTTACAGAATGGTATGGTGGAAATGACACAAAATCTCCCACTCCCCTGGATCCGGACCTGATCGCTGCTTTTGATGCAAGCGGTGCCGCTGGTGGGGGTACGGATTTAAGAAAAGCACTGACCATCGATGAGGGCATAAATGCAGGCATTAAATATCCTGGAGGTCTTGAACAAGACTGGATAGAGCTGAGATTATCCGATGTTATTTTATTGTATGCGGAAGCATTGAATGAAAATGGTTCCCCTGCTACGACGGTACTTCCTTTATTGGATGGTATAAGAACGAGAGCAGGTTTAAATAGCTTAACTGGTACGGTAAGTTCACAAGCCGAGGTTAGGCAGGCCATTCAAGATGAAAGAAGAGTGGAGTTGGCCTTTGAAGGCCATAGATGGTTTGATTTGGTGCGAACAGGTACCGTGAATGCTGAAATGGGAGAAACAATTGATGGTAATTATCATGTGTTTCCAATTCCAAACTCAGAAGTACTTGCGAGCGATGGAGTGATTACCCAGAATCCTGGCTATTGATATTGAGTTAATTTAGATTGGCCGAGCTGAAGCTGATAGTTCGGCCAATCTATTTATGGGCTAGCAAACACAAGTATGTTTATACTATTTAATGATTGCATGCGCTGAGTTTAGCGTACGAATCTTATGCACCAATTTAATAAAGTTTATTTCTATGAATCTAGATGTTCTTTCCAAAAATGAAAATCAAGAAATTACCAGTCTAGTTAAAACGCTAATTTCTAAAATAAGCGATTTGATCTCCCAAAAGAACTTGCAGCCCGGAGATAAACTGCCATCGGAACGAATACTGGCTGAAAAGTTTGGTGTAAGTAGAAGAAGTGTCAGGATAGCTATTCTTAAATTGGAATCATATGGTTTATTAAAATCAATGCCGCAAAGCGGAACATTTGTCGCAAACATTGGTGCTATTGCCATGAATGGAATTATTGATGATATCGTAAATCTTCCTTTGCCTAATTTTAAATCTTTGGTGGAGATTAGAATTTTATTGGAATTAAAAGCGGTTCGGTTGGCTGCCTTAAGGCGTACGGAAGAAGAATTAGAAGGTATTAAGGAAGCTTTAGATGCTCATGAAACCAAGTTGTTGTCTGGAGAAGACGCAGTTCAAGAAGATTTGTTGTTCCATTTGGCCATAGCAAAGGCAAGTGGTAATTCTATTTTAAATCAGATCATGATTATCATTACCCCTCAAATAATCGTAGATTTTAAAAAATATCATACCGATTATGATTCTTTAGATAAGTTGAGAATACAGGAGCATACCGAAATTTATGAAGCAATTAGAGATCAAAATGAGCAATTGGCAAAAAGTAAAATGCAAAAGCATTTTAAATTGTTATATAAGTATTGTAGCAATATTAAAAAATAATAGTTTTTGAAGTGTAAACATGTGTGTCTTTAGCCTCTTTAACCTGTATTATCATAAAATGAATAGATTAAAAGGTGTTGTCGAAGTTGAGGTCGCAGTCCATTGTGCAGTACGCTTATTTGAAAAAAATAATTGTAG
>CBDULZ010000168.1:0-6806 GCA_965368185.1 uncultured Kriegella sp. | reverse complement strand
TATATCTATTCAGACACCGATTGCACAACTCTTAATTGGTAAATCAAAGCATGATCGTGTGAAGTTCAATGGTACCGAAATTGAGATTATCGACATTGTCTAACCCCATCTGAAAACTAGTGGCGCTCTACGGTTGGGATAAAATGTTTCATTCGATTAGCTCAATTAAATTTCGGATTTGGCACTAAAAAGGTTTTTTACACTCCTTATTTCTACCGCTCGAAAAATCTAGGTAACTGAGTAATAGCTTACAAGACTTAGTTTGCCAGAAAAACAAAAAATCTCACCGTTTGGGGTTTGGAAAAATAATCAAAAACTTAATCTATCGTGCCTTGTTCTTGAACCACAAGATTTTCCCTTAAATCAAAGGGTTTGGGTATAGGTTGGATTTGGGGTTTGGTTCGCACATACTCCCGCCAACGATATGATTCGAGAACATCGACCATTTCAGAAGTCTCAAGACTTGATAGGCGCTTCAATAAATTATACTTCGTCTTGGGCGATAAATTACGGTCTTGTTCAACGGCCCGCTTTTTGACCAGATATCTTGCTACAGTCAATTGGAATTCCAAGGCCTGATCGGCACCCATTACAAGGCGAGGCTGATACTGTGCAGTAATTTCCTTAGCCTCGAAACGGATGGTACGGTCTATTTTCAAGGCGTAGAAAGTTTGTCCTCTTACGTAAGAAAACGTGCATGCAAATATCGCGAAAACCAGAAATCTGAGCTTTGAAATAGAATCGGTCCTTATCATATGGTATCCCTTATTCGTTAATCTCTTTTTATAGATGGTACTTGGGTTGCTACTATCTTTTACGATATGGACAAGTACCGACTAATCATTACCAAAGCAAATATCGCCATGAAAATATGAACAATGATACCATTCATATATAACACAGAAAAGACCACTAGCCATATAACACTAAACAGTCCAGCGAACATGGCCACCGGTCCTTTCTTGATAAGTTGCTTCATTTTGACTCCCATGACTTTCCTATTTGCAATTCCGTATGGGTCAAACTACTAACCCTGATTCAATGAATCCTCTTCTTTTTCCGGCTCTATCAGGGGTTTGTACCTATCCAAAAATCGTTTTTGCATGGCCTCCATTCGTTCGTGCATCTTGTCTATGTCTAAGAAGTCCTTACCGAAGTCGTTCTCGAAAAAATCATCGTTAAAGAAACGTTTCGTGAAGAGTGAATCTTCGGCGAACAAGTCACCGAACCCTTCTTCGTCAAAATCGAATTGGGAGAAATTTCTGTAAAATCTAGATTGCATCGATTTTAAGGTGCTATCACGGTCAAAGGTCGCCAGCTCTTCAAGATCATCGCCTGAAGACCATGAATAAATAGAATCGTACCGTATCAAGTTCCCGGCTTCATCGAATTCCCTGTTCACCTTCCAACTGCCCTTTGGAGTTTCTGTAGCAACTTCCTCCTTCTTATCCGATTCTTCCTTACTCTTATTTTGCTGGCTATTGCAGCCTGTAGTTAAAAATGCCGCCAATAGCAGTATTCCACATTTTTTAATCTCCTTCATCTTTGTAAATTTTTAAGGTTCCACATATTTTCATTCACTCATTTTAAATCATTTACAGTTCAACTTACTTTGATAATCCTGTTTTTCTGTTTGGGCCTTTTTGCCTTAGCTACCCTAATATCCAACCGGCCGTTCTTCATTTTGGCCTGGATTTTTTCGGGATCTGCATCGGATGGTAGCCCAAAGGCCCTGTAGAACGAATTGCTTACGAACTCCGTACGCACCCAATTCTTATGTTTTTCCTCGTGACTCTGTTCTTTTTGCGCGCTTACGATAAGATAATCGTCTTGTATTTCTATGTTGACATCGTTCTTATCCAATCCGGGTAAAGCGAAAGAGAGCTCAAAAGCCTTCTCTTCGTCACTGATATTGGTAGAGGGAATCGTTACCAGTTCTTCGCTATCCGTATTCTTGTTCGGCAAAAGCTTACCGAAAAAATTATCTATAAAGGGCGGGATCTTAATATCCTTGCCTATTTTTTTTCCAAAAACTTTCATTTTATATGCGATTTAAAGATTATTTCTATAAAAATCAAAAGAGTAAATCAAATAAAGGAGGCCAAATCACTTGGCCTCCAATAATAACATTTAAGAAATCTTGATACTTCTGGCAGGTTTTTGGATGGCCTCCTCCTTCTTGGGCAAGTGAACACTAAGCACACCATCGGTATATTCAGCCTTGATACCGTCCTCTTTTACCGTTTCCGGAAGCGAGAATGAACGCTTAAAGGAAGAATACCCAAACTCTCTGCGAGTAAAGTTTGCTTCTTGCTGTTCATTGTTTTCCTCCATTTCAGTAGATATGGAAAGTACTTGGTTTTCAATGTCGATATGGAAGTCCGATTTCTTAAGACCCGGTACGGCCATATCCACAAAATAGGCGTCCTTGGTCTCCCTAATGTTCACTTTGGGCAAAGTTATACCCGTGTTGAAGTTTGAAGTAAAAACTGAAGGTAGGTTCCTATTGAATACCTCATCTATCCAAGAGGACCATGTTGGGGTAGTATAGCCATTCGAATTTGTGTTTGCCATACTTAAATTTTTTCTTGTTGTTGCTAGATTACTCATAACTACAAAATTTTTACGTTAAACATTAATTCAAATAATCTGAACTTAAATGGACAAAATAAGTGCCAAACCGGATATCGAAATTCACAAGCGGATTCTTTAAAAACTCTTTAATAATTTTATTCTGAAATTCTTAAAAAAAAGTAAAACAAAATGTCAATTTGGCATTTTGAACTAAATTAAAAATGACAATTTTTCAGAAATAACTTACTGCATGTCATGTACTTATGATAATATTCGCATTGGGGAAACGACCACAAAGTGCTGGGGTAACCAAAGATCATAATTCAGGCCAAGGTGTTTTTTGAGGGTGTTTGGCATAGCATTTGAAAATCTTCTAATGCCTAAAGCCTAAAGAATATTTTTAATGCACGGTTTCATATTGAATCGTTCATTCTCTTTAGCACATGTATTACTGGTTTAAATTTCAAAATTTGTTTTTGCTATGGAAAAAAACAAAAACACATCATCCGACACAAAAGGTCTTCATGGGCTTGCAGCGCTCTCCTTTGAAAGGTTAATTCGCCTAAAGGAGAATGACGATCAAACCGAGTTCAATAAAGCAGTTCAAGAGTTGTTGCCAGATGTAAACGGCTATATCGCCCGTCGTCTAAGTGCTGCCGTCAGAAACGGTCATCTACCCTTCGGAAAATACAGGGTCGAAGATTTTACAGATGAACTCTATCTCAAGGCATATAACCAAATAAGGGAAGTGGGGGATGAAAAAGACCTGCTCCCCTGGCTGTTCAAAAAAGCCGATGAACTTTTAGAGGATTCTATGACATCCGAAGAGTTCAATGAACTCTTCTTCGAGAATATCGATAACTATACACAAGCGGAATGGGAACAGATGCAAGTGGACTTCAGTACTGATGGCGATGGGAAGCTACTGTTACTCGAAGAGTTCGATGATCCCTCGTACCCCAATTATGAATACAAACTGGCAGATGCTTTCATAGAAGAAAGCCCGGAGAATGATTGGCTCGAACAACTCAATGCGCATCTGAGCGGTGGTGAAATGCATCAACATATCGATATGGTTTTGCACCGCCTGCCTACCCAGATGCGCTCTATTTATGACCTATCGGTCAACCAACGTTTTGAACCCTATGAAATTGCCAAGATCAAACGGATTTCTGTGTATCAGGTGGAACGGTATCTAAGTCAAGCGCAAAGTAGCATTCGAACAAGTATTGAAAAGCGATTTAAATAAAAGGCATGTATTCTAAAATTTAGCGATTATGAACAAGTAACCGATTAGGGTAGAGTAGTTAGGAAAGCAAATACACTATTTCAAAATCGCTTTACCGAATCTGATAATTCCTGAGGAAGTGTATAAACACCTTTAGTTAAAAATACCGAATATCTCGGAATCTACTTTCGTGTAGGCCCTAATCTAAAGCTTACTGCTACGATGCTTAAAAATAAAAATGCAAAATGACTTTGGAAATAGGATTGGTTTTTCTCGTACTGGGGACAATTATTGTACTATTCGTCCTTGAGGTATTTCCTATTGACAAAATTGCCTTTTGCACCATCGGCGCACTGCTTCTTTTTGGTTTAATATCCGCTGAAGAAGCTATAAGCGGATTTTCCAACAGTGCGGTCATTACCATTCTATGTTTGATGATTATTGCTGCCGCCCTAGAACAGAACGGGGTCATTTCATGGCTGGCCAACGGTCTGAAAAGATTTCATGGTTGGCCAATATTTTTTATCGTACCAACTTTTATGTTCATTGCTGGTTCCATTTCCGCATTTATCAGTTCAACCGCTGTAGTCATTGTATTTATAAAAATAATAACGGAACTTTCCGACAAATACCCCATCTCAAAAAGTAAGTTGTTGCTTCCTATTTCTTTTGCCAGTATTTTGGGTGGTAGTTGCACCTTAATGGGCACTTCGACCAATCTTATCGTCAATTCTATCTATACCCAGCGTACCTCGGAACGACTCGCATTTTTCGAGTTTTCTTGGCTCGGACTTATATTCCTATGCGTGTCCATACTACTCATAACCTTGCTCAGCAAGTTTTTGCCAATGGACAGCAAGAAAAAGCTTAAGGATGAATATGAACTTGATAGCTACATCGCAACCATTGAACTTACGCCAAATTCCAATTTGATCGATAAATCAATTGAAGATTCGTTCTTGTCAACAAATAACATTGCTGTTCTTAAATTGGTCCGTGATGGTTTGGAGAGCCACGATAGGGAGGAGAAAACCACCCTCAAGGAAGGGGATCGCCTACTGTTATCCTGTAATCTAGAAAATTTACTGCGAATCAAAAGTAGTGACGAGGTCATAATAGCTTCGGGAGGCAATGAAGCTGCAACATTCTCAAATAAGGAATACAAGGACAATGAAAAGAACGGGAATCGCTTCAAAGGTCGAAAAAAGAGCAATAACATACTTGTTGAACTGATGATGTTGCCCGGAGCCCGCTTTTTAGGAAAGAGTCTGAACGAACTTCGGACGCACATGCCCCATGATGCCATTCCCATAGCAATAAAAAAGAGAAAAAATCTACGTTTTTTGAAAGAGCGTCTTTTTGTTGATAATCTAGACCTAACCCATTTGAAGGTCGGGGACAGGGTACTTGTCGAAATAGAAAAAGCTAGGATTCACGATTTCGACCTCGATGACAATGTGGCGATACTGCAACAATATGAGTCCCCCGAAATTCTACGATCGCCCAAACGAAACTTGTCCCTGACGATATTACTTGGGGTTATCCTTTTGGCGGCAACGGGCACGGTTACGATATTGGCCAGCACCTTGTTGGGCTGTACCGCTCTTTTGCTTTTTAACTGTATTAGTCTTGAAACAACTTATAAAAGAATAAATTGGCAGATACTATTTTTGTTGGCAGGCATGATTCCGTTGGGTATTGCAATGCACAATACGGGAACCGATGTATGGCTGTCAGAACGCCTAATGGCTTTCATGCGAGGAAAAGCACCGCTATATTCAATGGGTATTTTGTTTCTCGCTACATTACTACTGAGCGGTATAATATCGAATAATGCCACCGCTATCATCATGGCTCCGTTGGCCATCTCCATAGCTGCAGGAATGGATTTACCCGTAAAACCTTTCGTGCTCGCTGTTATGTTTGCCGCAAATTTCAGTTTCTTCACTCCGGTAGGCTATCAGACTAATGCCCTCATATACAGTATGGGAATTTACCGGTTCAAGGACTTCCTAATTCTAGGAGGAACAATTTCCATTGTTCTATGGATATTGGCAACCGTATTGCTGAACACTATGATTTAAACTAGAAGTTATATGAACTATTTTTTTAAAATTCAATTTTAAGGAACCATTAAACAAGTTGCTGAACTAGAACAACGGAAGACGACGTGGAAAGCCCCTGAACCTTTGGCAAATAGAGGGTATGTAAAAATATATATCGATCATGTCGAACAAGCCGATAAAGGTGCTGATTTTGATTTTCTGGTCGGGCTCAGGCTCAAAAGTGGAAAGGGACTAACATTAAATGACAACAAAACAAAAACTCTATGATTTTTGTCGTGCGTTTGTTGAGGTATTGATTGCTCGAATTGAAAACAACATTAAAGGAATTTAGGAGTCTTTGACCTCGGAAACGAAGAGTAGTGCAGGCGATAAACAAGAAACAGGAAGGGCCATGCTATAATTGGAGCGTGAAAAGTTGGGACAAAATGTTCCGTTCGATTAATAATTAGATTTCCTCGAGACCCAGTCTCGGGGTAGTTCATTAGAACTTTCAAGAGTAAATGTTTAGCGGATAAAGGATTACCCATTTTAATCTAGTTCTTATTAGTTGAATATAAAGAAGAGTTCCTATAATTCTTCATTTTCATAATTGTTGTCAAAATGCTTCCAGTCCCTTGGTAATTGGGTTGGGGGCAGCTCTGTTCGGCAGTAGCCAATTCAGAATTTTGAAATGCCGAGTAATCTTGGCTGTAATGACTATATCAGGAACATGAAGCAGCTAATTTGTTGATCCAGTAGGTTCTGTCAGATTTTCAACTTTAGCCATTGGTTTGAATTCCCATTTCAGTCCGAATAAAGGTTTTAAGAATCCGACCCTTCTAATGATAAATTCATATATAAAATAGCACACAACAACAGTAAAGGTTGAAACAGCTATGAACTTTAGTACGGGAGGTATTTGCAATGGTAAAACAAGCATAGCCCCGGCATATAATACA
>CBDULZ010000167.1:0-6904 GCA_965368185.1 uncultured Kriegella sp. | reverse complement strand
CACAACCAAAAATACAAATTGACCGATCATGAAAGTTCAAGAGCGCCACATATTAAAATTAAAAACCTTTAAACAGTATATAACTTTGTTCGCTTTAACCGTCGTCTTTTTAATCAGCGTTGTTTCCTGCGTTGAAAAAAGATTGTCGGACTACCGTGTTCCCCAACTCGATTTTAAAACCACGGAAAACAATGGTTTTATTGTTCCCAAGGGGTGGGAAGTTACCCTTTGGGCCGAATCGCCGGCGCTTTACAATCCGACCAATATGGATGTCGATGCCAAAGGAAGAATTTGGGTCACTGAAGCGGTCAATTATCGCGGTTTTAATAATGATCCCGAAAAGCGCCTACATTTCGAAAAAGGAGATCGTGTGATGATTTTGGAAGATTCCGACGGGGATGGAATTAGTGATTCATCCAAAGTATTTGTACAAGACAAAGACTTGGTGGCACCCATGGGTATAGCCGTTCTCGGCAATAAGGTCTTTGTTTCCTGTGCCCCTTCGCTCATAGTCTATACCGATGAAAATGGTGATGATGTACCGGATAAGAAAGAAGTTTTTTTAAAGGGTTTTGGAGGTTTTGATCATGATCATAGTCTTCATTCCCTCATTGCCGGACCCGATGGCCGATATTACTTTAATACGGGTAACGCAGGCCCACATGAGGTAACCGACAAGGCTGGTTGGCAACTTCGCTCCGGTAGCGTCTATACAGGAGGAACACCCTACAACGATAAGAACGAGCCGGCACAACGCAGCGACGATGGGCGCATATGGGTCGGAGGCCTAGCCCTACGGGTCGAAAAAGATGGCACGGGCCTCACCGTTATGGGTCATAATTTTAGAAACTCCTATGAAGTGGCTTTGGATTCGTATGGCAATATGTGGCAAAACGACAACGACGACCAAGTGGAAACCTGTCGCGTAACATGGCTAATGGAAGGAGGCAATGCGGGCTATTTTAACGTTGATGGTAAGCGCACATGGCAAGCAGATAAAAAACCTGGTCAAGAGATTTTTACGTCACATTGGCATCAAGATGATCCCGGAGTAATACCGGCCGGGGATAATACGGGTGCCGGATCCCCAACTGGGGTCGTTGTATATGAAGGCGATGCTTTTGGTCCGGAATATCGCGGTATGGTCTTAAGCGCCGATGCCGGCCGAAATGTCATTTTTGCCTATCAACCTTCAAAGAATGGTGCGGGCTTCGAACTTAAAAGAAGAGACTTGATTACTTCGATGCAGGAGTCGACCGAAGATTATATTTGGAACGAAATTGACGGTGATAAACGAAAATGGTTTCGCCCTAGCGATGTAGCAGTGGGCACTGATGGCGCCATTTATATTTCAGATTGGTATGATCCCGTCGTAGGCGGGCATCAAATGAAGGATTCCGTTGGCTATGGCCGTATTTACCGCCTTACCCCCGAAGGATCGGAATTGAAAAACCCGAAAATAGCCCTTTCCTCAACAGAAGGGCAAATTGCGGCTTTATTAAATCCAGCAATCAATGTGCGCAATTTAGGTTTTGATAAACTGCGAAATCAAGGGGAAAAGGTCGTTCCCCAAGTAGCCCAAATTCTAGAATCCGAAAATCCTTTTCATAAGGCCCGGGCAATTTGGCTCTTATCAAATTTGGGTGCGCAGGGGTCCGAAGTTGTCGTAAGTATTCTAAAGAACGAACCTGATCCAAGGTTGAGAGTCGTTGCTTACAGGGCACTCAAGACTAACGATGCCATTTTAAAATATGCTGCTATAGGAGCGGACGATCCCTCAGCTGATGTTAGAAGAGAGGTCGCCCTCTCGCTCAGGGATGTTGATTGGGATAAAAGTGGAAAGCTGATTAAAAAGTTATTTCAGGGCTATGACGGAAAAGACCCCTGGTATCTTGAGGCTTTGGGAATGGCCATGGAAGGAAAAGAAGAAACGGCCTATGCCGAATTGCTTTCCGAACAACCTGAAAACCCTGTGGATTGGCCCGAAGCATTTACTTCATTGATCTGGAGGTTGCACCCTAAATCAGCAATTGTTGCTCTGAAAGAAAGAGCCTTGTCCAAAACTTTAAACGAACACCAAAGAAGAAAAGCAGTTGATGCCTTAGCCTTTATCAATGAAAAAGATGCAGTGGCTGCCATGATAGCGATAAGCAAGGAAAGTGATCAAACCGCCATAAAAGAATTAGCTGATTGGTGGGTCGCCTTTCGAATGACCAACGATTGGTATGCCCTTTGGGATTGGAATTCGCTGGGGGGAGAAACTTTTGAGATTCCGGAAAAAATAGCCATTCATCACAAAATTCTCGTTGATGGTTCTAAAACCCTTAACGAAAGGATTAAAGCAGGCAACCAAATGGCAGGATCATTGATTGGAGGTCGTCTCTTAATAAACCTGGCCGCCGATAACAAACTGTCAGAAGCAATATTAAAAGGTATTTCCGAAGCAATTTTCAAAAATCCGGAATTGGAAATACGTACCTTGGCGAGCGAGTATTTCGCAAAATCCAGCGAAAAGGCACTTTCCATTCCCGGAATCCTAGCTTTGAACGGAGATAGCACTGCAGGTGAAAATGTCTTTACTTCCAAATGTACAGTATGCCATAAAAATGGAACCAACGGCAACGATATCGGGCCTGATTTATCTTCCATCGGTGAAAAGTTCGATAAAGCGGCGCTACTGGATGCGATCATCAATCCGAATGCATCCATTGTGTTTGGCTATGAACCCATTATGATTAAAACAAAAAGCGGACAAGCATTTTATGGGTTTCTGCTTTCAGAAGGAGAAACCACGGTAATAAAAGACATGACGGGGAAACAAATCGTAATTGCCCCCGACGATATTGAGCGTAAAGAGGTAATGAAAACAGGAATCATGCCCAATGCAGCGGCCTTGGGTTTAAAAGAACAAGATTTGGCAAACTTATCCAGCTTTCTCTTGACATTAAAAAACAGCAGTCTATAATATTTTAGGCAATTCATTGAAAATGGGGAAATAATGAACGAAAAATTAACCAGAAGGGATGTCTTGAAATCATCAATCGGATTAGTAGGGTTGAGCTATCTTGGAGCTTACGATGCGTTTGCGATCAATTCTTCTAATAAATTAAAAGTTGGAGCATGTGATTGGTCAATTAAGCAGCTCGCTAAAGTCGAGGCCATCGAAGTCGGCCAAAAAATAGGTCTTGACGGGGTACAAATAAGTTTGGGCACTCTGAACAATAACATGCACTTAAGGCAAAAGAAAATACAGCAACAATACAAAGATGCCTGTGAAAAATTTGGCATGTCTCTTGGCGGTATGGCGATTGGAGAGCTGAACAATATTCCCTATAAATCGGATCCAAGGGCCGAGCAATGGGTTTCCGATAGCATCGATGTTGCCGAAATCATGGGAGTAAAAGTAGTTTTGCTTGCATTCTTTTCCAATGGTGATTTAAAAAATGACCCGGTCGGCACAAAAGAAACTATTCGCAGACTCAAAAAAGTAGCCTCAAAAGCAGAGGACCAAGGTATTACGTTGGGTATTGAATCTTGGTTAAGTGCCGAGGAGCATATGGATATTCTTGATGCCGTGAATTCGCCGAACGTAAAAGTGTATTATGACGTTGCCAATTCCAATAAAATGGGATATAATATTTATGATGAAATCCGTTGGCTGGGCAAAGAAAACATTTGTGAATTCCATGCAAAAGAGAATGGATACCTTCTCGGTAAAGGTTTAATCGATTTTCAAGAAGTTCGTAAGGCCATTGACGATATCGGATATGAAGGTTGGTTGCAAATTGAGGGTGCCGTACCCGAAAACACCGATATGTTCGAGAGCTATCTCTTAAACAACGTGTATCTCAGGTCGGTTTTAAAAGATTAGGCAATAAATAGTCGTCTTTGAAGGTTATTTTGAAACCTAACCAAGCCATTAATCCGAAGAAAAGCCCAGTCTCATTTTCGGTCTGGAATGAATTCATTTCTCTCTCAAAGATTCAATAGCCATTCGCGTTTCCTCGATCCTTTGTTGCAATCCGTCTCGATACCACCAAGCGCGTTTATCAACACGATCATTAGGCTCTTCAAGTTCCTTTTCCAAATCGTCAAGGTACTTTTCATTTAAGGTTAGGTATTCCTGTAGCGTTTCCGGATTATGAAAACCGTTGTTTTCTACGTTTATATAAATGGGAGTAGTGTGGGCAACTTGAGTCGGCCCTGCAAAACACCTTGCCGCAATCCAAATACCATCTTTTATTTCAAGATCAAAGTTCAGCTCCATGTTTTCCAAAGTTTGTTCGTCACCATCAGGGATTACTTGTTTCAATACTTTTCCATGCCCTATTATCTCTAGCTTTGATAACGGTATTTGTCCTTTATTTCCATAGGCTTTGGCCTCAATTGAAACTTTGCCCGGACCTGACATTTTGATTTCATCACCCGGTAGATGACCGTCGACACTAAAAATCAGCATGGGGCCGGATGAGACAAAAGTATGCCCTTCCTTCAAGTTTTTCTTCCAAGTAGCATATTCAAATGCCCCATCAATCCAAGTATAAAATCTGGCGTTCCCGATTCTGGCATTCCAATCCGGGCCCTCGATACCATATCGCGGTCCGTTGCCACACCATGGAAAGTCAGATCCGGCTGTTGCGGTAAGCTTATAACCTAGATCAAGAAAGTGGTAATAATTTTGGGTGAGTAAAGGCCCTCCTTCCACACAGAATTGAAGTAATTCGAGAAAATCTACTCTGCCGCTTAATACATCCAAGGTCATTCCCCGTGAACCATTGAACGACATGCCTTGATGGGCATATCCCATTATTCCATCTAAATCATGTACTTTATCGAAAATTTTATCGTAGTTGTAATACTCATTTTGATATCTCACAAAATCATCGGCCACCAAGGCGATGGTATGGCCAATTTCGTGGGTTCTCGGTTCTTCTTGCCCCGTTGAAAGCAAGCTTTCCTCCCCTGTATACGTTCCCTCCTTGCCAAACGCGTACTGAGAAAAGTAGGTCGCCCAGAAATCTCCCATTTGAAGTAAGACCCCTACATTCAAACCTTCTGCCTCGACCCATTTCAATATTGATGGATTTTCCTTCGGCGATCTGCGAATATGAATGTGGTCATCCGCGGAATACCATCCTAAATCAGACATCTTAATCCATCTTTTCATTTCAAACCGAAAAACATTATTCCCTCCTTGTTTTACCTCAATAGGAAGTGTCTGATCCTCATATTCAAATCCCTTTGAAAGTGAAACTTTGTAATTTCCGGGATGTAGGTCTAGACTAAAATGGCCGTTGCTATAAAAGGTACTGTCGGGTTGATACCCGTACCGTTCCGGTTTGTCATCCCTTCCGTACATAATTGAAATAGCTTCCTCGGGGAGACCTGCTACATGTCCCTCAGAATCGGTAATTTTCACGCGCACCGCCGTTGGATTACCTGTGAGTTGGTCTGTGACCGTAACTTTGATCAACGATGAATTATTTTGGCAATGCCCTTCGTATATCAAAGTAAAAAATAAAACAACGAGAATACATTTCAAAGAATTCATTTTTAATAGTGTATTAATTATACAAGAGATTATACTGTTTTTAAAGTTAACACTAAAAACGCGTCTTGGCTTATTAGATAACAAATTTCACAGCTCGTCTATCCCGTTAATAAGAGTTTCAATTGGTCTATTGCCACTACTAATAACGACAAATTGAAATTCTTGATCAATTCCAGAATTGGCGTTTAATCGAAAATAATTGGAAAAACGGTTACAAACTACTAGATGAATTGTCCACTATTTAGACCAAAACAAACAACTAAATATAAGGTAAAAATTAAAAAATGTACTCCGATGTTTCATCTCCGCAATATTATAGCCATTTCCTTATATTTATAATGATTTTGACCGTATTTCATAGAATTGATGTTGAAATAATCAGCATAAACTATCTCACAATGGCAGAAATAAAAGATTTAGCGGAAAAACATAGGATGGTTTCCGATATGTTTAAACTTCCTAAATCGAAAGAAGAATGGGAACCCTATCGATTGACCGATGAACAGGTCGCTCATTTTAACGAAGAGGGCTATGTTTCAGGCATAAAAATGTTGAACGAGGCTCAAATAGCGGTATTGCAGAACGATCTTGAGGAGATTTTGGATCCGGAACATCCGGCACACCACCTCTTTTATGAATTCCACAGTAACGAATCGAGGGATCTGGATTCGGTGCTGTTCCATTCCCTCGGGCATTGGCGCATTACCGAAGGCTTTCACGATGTGCTATGGAACCCCGCTTTCGTTATAGCCGCGCACCAATTGTTGGAAAACAAACCGGTTCGCTTTTGGCATGATCAGTTATTCTGCAAACCTGCCAAACACGGAGGAGTGGTGGCCTGGCATCAAGATTACTCGTATTGGACACGTACCATTGCCATGCAGCACCTGACCTGTTGGACAGGCCTTGACGATGCCACGGTCGAAAACGGCTGTCTTCACTACATTCCTAAAAGCCATAAATGGGGATTGCTCAATGCCCCTGAACTTGCAGGGAATATGGATGGAATACAAGACTATTTAACCGAAGAGCAAAGAGCTGATTTTAATCCCGTACCCATTGAATTGAAAAAGGGGTATGCCACTTTTCACCATCCATTAATGGTGCACGGGTCCTATAAAAACGAATCCGATAGAAGCAGAAGAGCCTTTGTACTCAACGTTTTTGCTGACGGCACCATTAGTAACACAGATGGAGAGCTGTTGGCGGGTGTTCCCCCCATTCCGAAAGGGGGCAAAATGGAGGGTAAATTTTTTCCGCTACTCTTTGATGCTGAGATTTAGTTCAGTGAGTTTCAATATATACGATGAGACCCAGTCCTAATGTATTTGTGTTTCTGGCTTTCTAGTAAAA
>CBDULZ010000166.1:0-6951 GCA_965368185.1 uncultured Kriegella sp. | reverse complement strand
TCGGAATATCCCTCTTTTCATAAAATTCCAGCCATCTTTTCGGTGGATCAAAGGGTGGATGGGGCCTGTGAAAGGCAACTTTTAGAAAGTAAGGCGTCTTACCATCTTGGTTCTTTATAAAATCTATGGCTTGGTTGGCCGTCCATGTCGTGGGATGCAGCCCTTCTTCATAAGGGTATATTCCTGTTCGGTGATCCGTCGGCCCCAATCCCGTACCATCCATTTTTTTACCGGGAGCTTTTTCCTTAAACCATTGATTATATGCATTTTGAGGATGTCCCCATCCCTCGCACAGCGCAATTTCATGAAATCCGTGCATAAACTTGCTATTATCAAGCTCATCCAACCCGACATTAAGGGGGCCATTACCAATGGGTTTGTAATGTAACTTTCCTGTGGCAAAAGTATAGTACCCAGCTTCCCGCAAAAGTTGAGGCATTTCATTGGCATACTTGGTGGAAATTGGGGCATACGTTAAAAGGCCATGGTTCCATGGGCTTTTTCCTGTTAACAATGCAGCTCTTGCAGGTAGACAAGTCGGTGTTGCGCTATACGCCCTAGTAAACAGTGCACCCTCATTTGCCAAGCGATCCATATTTGGGGTATGCACCCATTCACCGGCATTCACGCCAATATAATCGGATCGCAATTGGTCAGGAAATATTAAGATGATGTTGGGCTTTCTTTTTTCAACAGTCTGGGCATTGCAAAGCATGGAGGTGCCGCAAAGCACAACCAACATATACACTGGAAACTTGCAAAAAGTTTTATACAAAATGTCGTAAAAGACAATCATAGATTCTTCTTATGCCTTAGGTTATCAAAAAACATTAGAAAAATACAGGCTTAGTTTTAAGCCTGTATTTAGACTCACTCCCTTTAAGTATCAATACCCAGGATTCTGATCCGCCTGATTAACGGCCGGATTGTTGTTTATTTCATCTTCGGGAATCGGCCACAAAAGACGTTCGTCAAGTATATTTTTGCCCGCAGCCGCAAAAGCTTCTTTCACGGTCCCCGTACGTTTCAAATCGAACCAACGTCTACGCTCCGTTATAAATTCATAAGCTCGTTCTTGTACCACGGCCGCTCTGAAATCGCTACCACTCATTCCTGAGGGATAGTCTACCGCTGATGCGGTATTGGGATCAAGACCATAAGCTCTTCTCTTGATGATATTGAGTCGTTCCAAAGCTAGGGAAGACGGACTTCCACTGGCCATACTTGAAGCTTCGGCATAAAACAAATAGGCTTCTGTAAATCGATAAATAGGAACGCTATAGACACTTTGACCTGAAGTATTGGTAATAAACTTCTTAAAAAGAATAGGCGTCGTATCGGGCAAAGGCACCCATTCCCCATCAGCATTTTGAAATTGGGTATAAAGATTAAAGCCCTTTCTTAGATCATTGTCATCCCAACTATCGCCAATAAAGGAATTTGGATCCGGAAGCCATGCAAAAACCCCACCCGATGAATAGTTATAGGGAACGTTCCCAGCCCGATGCAGATAATTTGGAATTGTAGACCCTTTTGTTTCGGAGTGATGCATTGACATTATATCTTCAGAACTGGTGTCGACAGCGAAAATTTTATAAAAATCATCACTTTGTTCTACAGTAACCAGTGCAAAGGGGCCATTGGTTATGACATCTTCAGCTTTTTCGGCGGCGCCTGCCCAATTTTCCATGGTTAAATAAACATGGGCCAGCAACATCTTGGCTGCCCATTTCGAGGCTCTGCCAGTCTCACCACCAACTTCACCCAAACCGCTTTCTGCGGCCAAACAATCTTGAACGATCAATTCATAGACCGCACTTTCGGGTTCTCTCGGAGCCTCAATGGCACTAAGATCGATACTTTCGGTTGTTTTAATAGGAACAGCTCCCCATCCACGTACCAATTCAAAGTAACATAAGGCCCTGAGGAAGTGCGCCTCGGCCAAAATTTGTTCTTTAACCCCGGCATCTATATTCTCAATAGCGGGTACATTGTCCAATATGGCGTTTGCCCGATTAATCGTAGTATAGAACGATGACCAATTGGTGGCACACCTCCCAATGTTTCGTTGATCTAAAATTTGGTCCCAAATGGTTATGGGTGCCTGAGACCCCCTTCCGAACAGATAATCGCCGTGCAATTCGGTCATAAGGTAGTTCGTAATACCAAAAAAATCATTTTGCATTCCCGCATAGGCACCAGCGATGGCCGCTTCGGCATCTTCCTCATTCTTATAAAAGTTTGCCTTTGAAACGAAATCCTTTGGTACTTCTTCCAAAGTGCTTTCGCAAGCGGCCAAGCACACGATTATTATTATTCCTAAAACTATATTTTTCATTATTCTATGTCTTTTCAATTAAAATCTAAATTTCAAACCAATGGCATAAATTTTGGCAGTTGGATAACTACTTTGGTCGTGACCAAATCGCAATCTATCGCCAACATTACTAGAATCGGTACCTCTTGTATTCGCCTCGGGGTCAATACCCGTGTAGTTTGTGAAGGTGAACAAGTTGGTGCCTGAAACGTACAACTGGGCCATGTCAAATCCTTTTAGACCTATTTCGGATACTGGAAAATTATAGGCCAATCGCATCGATTTTATACGCAAATAACTGGCATCTTCAATAAAGCGTTCGGACACCGTAATTTGGGTGGCACTACTTAGTTTTGGATACTTGGCATTGGGATCAGGATTTTCTTCTGTCCAATAATTTCCGATGATATCCCTAAATTGATTATTTCCGCGTTGAAATGAATTTAGATGTGTTCCATTCGTCGCGTTGAACAGCTCATTACCTTGAACCCCTTCTACAACAACATTAAGCTCAACACCCTTATAGCTAAAGTTAGAGGTGAGGCCATATATAAAATCAGGATGATAGCTGCCCAAAATTACGCGGTCAAGCGCATTAATACTACCATCGGGCACTCCATCAGGACCACTGACATCTTGATATTTGATAAATCCATCATCATCGAGACCATCTTCCAATAGACCATAAAATGCTCCCAAAGGCTCACCGACTCGAGCAATATTCGCACTTGGCCAAACAGCGCCTTGGTCAGAACCAAAAATATCACTGTCTCCCGCCAGTTCGATAACCTTATTTCTATTTGCGGAAATCTGTGCTGAAGCATCCCATTTAAACTCGTTTCTTAAAATGTCGGCATCGACGCTAAACTCGATTCCGCTATTCTGTATTTCACCCAAATTTCTCAGTATCGACCCAAAACCGACCGTTGGGGGAAGGGGAACGGACGCCAGCAAATCTTTGGTGTTCTTTTTATAATAGTCAAAAACAAAACGCAAACGGTCATCAAATAGGTTTAGGTCAAAACCGATGTCAAGCTGCCCCGTTGTTTCCCATTTTAAATCACTGTTGGAAATCCCTATGGGATAAAATCCGATAACATCAGTTTGATTTCCATATATATATTTGACTGAATTCAGTCGGTCGAGCGACTGATATGGGTTAAGGGCGGTATTTCCGGTAATACCATAACTGGCCCTTAATTTCAGATTTGTAATCGTGTTGCTATTCTCGAGAAAAGCTTCATCCGATACCCGCCAAGCGATGGCTCCGGAAGGGAAATAACCCCATTTATGATTTGCCCCAAATCGTGATGAGCCATCGGCCCTGATACTAGCGGTCACCATATACTTTCCATCAAAAGCATAGTTTACCCGCGAAAGAAAGGATGCTAGAGTCCAATCTGAATAGCCAGAACCGGGATTTCCAACGGTCTCGGCAGCAGCCAAATTAAAGTTCTCGGTAATATTATTGGCAAAACCGCTAACACTAATTCCTGAACTGCGGTTCATATTTGTTTGATAGGTGCCTCCCCCAATAACATTTAAACTGTGCTTGTCTTCGAATACTTTTGAATATGTCAATACGTTTTCCGTCAAAAATGAATTGGAATAGGAATTACTTTCGGAGGCCGACCCCCTATCATTATCATATATAATCGGCGCAAAGAATTCGCTACGCGCATTACGGTATTGTAAACCTAATAACGTTCTAAAAGATAAGTTAGGCGCCAATTGAATATCAAAAGTTGTATTGGCCAAAACGCTATTTGAAAAATCCAGATCTTTTCGAAACGTATTGATTAATGGATTACGCATATCGGCAGACCCAAAATTATAAACCTGCTCAATTTGGGTTGGTAGCCCGTCTTCATTATACAACGGCAGGGTCGGTGGCGCAGATGCCGCAGCAGAAAGCATAGAGTTACCACGATTACCATTATCGACAGGAACGGAATTCCGTTCATTTCTCGATAGCTGTACATTAATGCCCATTTTCAACCAACTCTTTAATTCTTGGTCAAGATTAATCCTGACCGAACCCCGAGTAACTCCCGAATTTTCAATAATTCCCGTCTGATCATATAAATTTCCCGAAATAGAGTATCGACCCTTTTCCGAACTTCCTGAAAATGTCACTGTATGGTTGTGTACTGGGGCCGTTCGAAATATGGCATCCCACCAATCGGTTCCCGGATTTTGTACTTCACTGGGATTAAAGAACGGGTCCAATCCTTCATTTTTCAACCATTCATTGGCAACAATGGCATATTCTTGGGCATCAAGCAAGTCATAGCGGTTTATAGCTTGTTGCATACCGAAAAAGCTATTTATTTCTACCTTGCTGTCCTGACCTTTCGTACCCCTTTTGGAGGTAATGATCACGACCCCATTTGCACCTCGGGAACCATAAATTGCGGTAGCGGAAGCATCCTTTAAAATATCAACGGATTCTATATCTGCCGGATTTAGGAAATCTATACCGCCCGTAACCGGGAAACCATCAACAACGTACAAAGGTTGGTTATCACCGATCATGGAGTTTCCTCCCCTAATACGAACTTCAATTCGTGAGCCAGGGGTACCCGAATTCTGGGAAACCCTGACCCCTGCGGCCCCTACCTTAAGGGCCTGTTCCATATTATAAACGGGAACTGCTTCCAAGGTTTCACTTTTTACCTGTGAAACAGAGCCGGTCAAATCTGATTTTTTCATGGTGCCATAACCCACAACCACAACTTCCTCTAGTCCTGCGGCACTTTCTTCGAGTGTAATCGTAATATCAGATTGATTATTGACAACCACTTCTTTAGTTGCGAACCCGATGTATGAGATTATTAAAGTAGGATTTTCATTCGATGTTTCTATCGTAAATTTTCCATCAAAATCAGCGGTTACCCCATTTGTTGTATTTTTTTCAACAATGTTGGCTCCTGGAAGAGGGTTTCCGTCATTGTCGATTACCATTCCGCTGACTTCGAATTGTGGAAGCGAAATGGTCTTCGTATTTATAGGAACTTCTTTTTTCCTTTTAATAGCAATCTGTCTGTCTAAGATGGCATAATCTAAGTCCGTATTATTGAATGCCATGTCCAAAATTTGAGGAATGGTCATCTTTTTGACGTCAATACTTAAGCCTTTTCCGTTTTGCACAATACTCTCCTCATAAAAAACAATAAAATCGCTTTTAGCTTCTATCGTTTTAAATAAGTCTTTGAATGTACCATTCGTTAAGTGTATATCGATTTTGGTCTGTGCATTCGTCAGGTTTGCATACAAACTTGTTAAACCGATACATAAAAGTATTGTGATGACTCTCATGCTAAATAACAGTAGTTTGTTTACTCCATTTAAGATATCTAAATGGCAGGAGTTAGCCTTTTTATTCATAATTTTGATTTTTTGGTTAATATTACTTTTCGAGGTAGTGTTAATACCGCCAGAAGATCTTCGCCCATCTTCTGGCTTTTTTCATTTCATAAGGGAATTCATTTCATTGGCAGTTAGTTTGTTTGGTTGATTAGAATTTGGTTATTTTCTTTGTGGTAGTTAAAACTGGCAGTCTCTTTTAAGATATTTAAAGTATGTTCGATATCTTCAGTTATATCTAAGGATCCCGAAAATTTACGTTGTTCCAATTTCTCGTTTTCAATCGTGATTTGCATGTTGTAATGGCGGGCTATTTTTTTGACGATATTGCGTAGCTCACAATTGTTAAAAATAAAACTGCCCTTTCGCCATGACATGTATTGTTCAATATCTGTCTTTATCAGTTTCAGCTGTTTTTCCGATTTTCTGTAGGTGGTTAGCGTACCCGGCAACATTTTAACAACTTGGGACTCGAGTCCGGGTGTTCTAGGGAAATCTATTTCTACACGCCCGCTTTCCAATGCGGTACTAGTAAAACCGTCATCCGCATAACTACTTACGTTAAAAACTGTGCCCAAAACTTTAACCTGATAATCTTCCGTTACCACATAGAAGGGATTATCGGCATCATGTGTTACTTCAAAAATAGCCTCCCCGAGCAAAAATACTTCCCGTCTTTTTTCTGAGAATTTGGCAGGATAGGTAAACTTGGTTCCGGCATTGAGCCAAACTTTACTGCCATCGGAAAGAACAATCTGTGACCGCTTACCATACGGCACTAAAATGGTATTATACATGGGCTCTTTATTCCCAGAATCTTGTTGCTTGATGTTTTCGGAATTATTAATCTGAACATTTTGGCCATTGGCGGAATATGCAATATTGACACTGTTTTCATTTATTTTCACCTCACGGTCATTGGAAAGAACCAATTTAACATTTGATTCGCTATCCATGTCTGCTTCTACCGAAGCGGCATGTCTCATAATCGATAAACCTGTATCGTCAACATCATTCTGAATCCACCAAATGAGCGAAACGGCAGTCAATAGCACTATTATTGACGCAGCCATCAGGGTATTTCGTAAGAAACCCTTTCTTCTGTACTGATGAGCGGAATCAACAATACGTTGGTTTAACTCTAACTTCTTTCTCGGATCCAAAGGATTCTATTTTAGATATCTTGTTTTAGGCAATTTAAATAGTATTCAAATAACACTTGGGTCTTTATATAAGAAGTAAAAAGAAGAAACATAGACAGAAAAAAA
>CBDULZ010000165.1:0-6970 GCA_965368185.1 uncultured Kriegella sp. | reverse complement strand
TATAGCCCAGAATAATTTTCATATCCTTATTCTGCCCTATGAATTCTACGGCATAGTCCAATGCTTTTTTTGAAGTTCTTGAAAAGTCAAATGGTACTAGAATCGTTGAAATCTTATCCATTGGTATTTCTTTTAATGATTTACAAGACAAAATTATGACCCAAATCTTCTTATGAACATGACACTGGTCATATTTTGGGAAAAAACGTAAAACTACTTTTGAAAAGCCTTAAAAAGGCCTATCACACAAGAATAATAACCACTTGATTACAGATGTTTTAGCATTGCTTTTAAGTTTTTATAACCAGTCTATTAAATCATTTGAAAAGTATTAAAAACTTATCCCTTTACTTTTAAACCAGGGGGATTGAACTCTAAAATCAAGGTATTATACCTGAAAGAAATTGTAAGTCATTAAAATTAAGTGGTATATAAACACAGTATTGAACATGGATATCGGCGGTTCCAAAACAAACATAAGCTTGATAGACAAGGCTGGTGAGCGTATCGAACAAGTAAATTTTAAAACACGTGAATTCCCAGAATTGGATACAAAATTTGGACAAAATTAGACAGGTTAGATAAAATGTCGCTAACTGAGGAGCTGATGCCTTAAACTCGTATTGCCTTCGATAATTAGTTTTAAAAATGAAGATAATTTCCCGTTTCAACAGCTTGTTTCATAAAATTGTTACCACCTCCATTTTGTTTTGGATTCTCTTGCTTCAAATATCAATTTTGTACGGGCAAGACTCGACAACCACACAATGGGGTAATAAACCACTAAAATGGAATCTAAATGAAAATGGCTCACATTGGTTGGCACTACATACTTATGCGCAATTCTGGATGCGGGGTACGGAAAACAATCCCGGTAGCTTGCTTTCAGACCAGCCCCAAAACAATACTTTTGATATATCTATCCGCCGCTTTCGACTGGGTATTCAAGCGCAATTGACCGAAAAATTATTTGTCTATTCACAACTGGGCATAAACAACCTGAACTATTTATCCTCCCGCGGAACATCCACAGACCTATTAGATGCCTATGCGGAATATTCCTTTTCGGAAAAAGTGGCAATAGGCGCGGGTAAGACTGCATGGACAGGGCTTTCACGTTATTCGGCCCCCAATACATCAAAGCTACTTTCTTACGATATGTTGTTGCTCGCTTTGCCAACCACGGACGAAACCAATGATCTTATTCGGAAATTGAGCATTTATACGAAGGGGAAGCTTGGGGGGCTAGATTATCGCATGGTATTTTCAAAACCCTTTTCACCAAGAAACAGCCCCAATTTCGATTCAGAATTAATTGAAGACAGCGCAAGATTTACTGATAAAAGCAATGGTAATATATATTCCGGATACTTCAAATGGGAATTTTTAGAGGCAGAGAGCAATTCAATTCCTTTTTCCGATGGAGCGCATTTGGGCAAGAAAAAAGTTTTTAATATAGGTATCGGTACTGATTTTCAGCCTAATGCCCTAGCTTCCCTACAAAATGATGAGACCCGATTTCATGATATGTATCTCTGGGCAGCCGATCTTTTTCTAGACCTCCCTATAAACGGAAAAAATAACTATGCATTGACCGTATACCTTGGTTATTTTGATTACGATTTTGGACCAAACTACATTCGCAATACAGGTGTAAACAATCCCATAACGGATATAGATTTGAATCAAGGTTCGTTCAATGGCCCTGGCAACGCATATCCCGTGGTCGGCACAGGAAATTCTTTATACACTCAATTGGGGTACTTATTACCCAATTTGGGCAAGACCCAAAATTACGGTCGTCTGCAACCTTATTTTTCGCTACAATATTCCGATTTTGAACTACTTAAAAATCCTATGGTGGCTTATGATTTTGGAATTAATTGGTATTTAAAAGAACATCTTTCAAAATTCTCCTTGAATTTACAAGCTAGGCCTGTTTACCAAGAAACATCGGAAGGCGTGCGCTTAGACAGTCGAAAATGGGCCGCAGTTTTACAATACATCATACGATTGGAATGAAGCCATATCTACGTCATTTTTTGATTTCTTCTTTTGTACTGTTCCATTTGGCAATGGTTAAAGGATATGCCCAAAACGAGATGGGCAATTCTGGCCTGCGCGTGTACCTTGACCAAGAAAAAGAACATTGGTTGCAATTCAGTTCGTTCGTACAACTTTGGGGCAGGATCACTGAAAATAATCCGGGTACAACGATAAACGATCGACCTGAAACCGTTACTTCCGATGTTTCCTTACGCCGTTTTAGACTGGGACTAGGAGCTCGCCCTGCAGACGATTTATATGTGTTTTTCCAATTGGGTGTTAATAACTTGAACTACCTCTCCCCTCGTGGTACTTCAATTGACCTATTGGATGCTTATGTGCAATACGAATTCTCGCCGTTCATTGCAATTGGTGGCGGTAAATCTTTCTGGAACGGGTTATCACGGTTTACATCGCCAAGCACTTCCAAGTTGATGGGCTATGACCTCAATTTTGTAGCAAGCCCAACTCTTGACAGTACCGATGATTTGATACGACGACTTAGCATCTATGTCAAAGGGAAGCTTGGGCCCATAGATTACCGCCTTGTACTTGCCAAACCGCTATCTGTTCAAAATAGTAGTTCGTTCAACCCTGAACCTATTGAAGCTGTCGCACGATTTACCGATAATAGGCCCAACCCTCAATATTCGGGCTACGCAAAATATGAGTTCTGGGAACCGGAAAGCAATTTGTCCCCTGCGCAGGTCGGCACCTATTTGGGCACAAAAAAAATATTGAACCTGGGGTTGGGCTTTACGTTACAGAAAGATGCGCTATGGTCATTGGAACAAGGCGAAAGACGGTATCACAATATGTCGCTAATGGCTCTTGATGTCTTTATGGATTTGCCGTTGGGAAAAGATAAAAAAACGGCTTTAACGGGCTATTTAGGGTATTTCAACTTTGATTTCGGCCCCAATTACATCCGGTTGTTGGGCGCGAATAATCCTGCGAACGGGGTCATTGCAGCCGCAGGGTCTTTTAATGGTCGTGGTAACACCTTTCCAATCTCAGGTACGGGAACCTCAACATTTGCGCAGTTGGGTTTCCTTTTTAAACCAATGGGGAAAATGAAAAATCAAGGGCGTTTACAGCCTTATCTAGCTGCACAATATTCCAATTTTGATCGGTTCGATAATACCATGTTCTACTATGACCTCGGTATGAATTGGTATATGAACGGACACTTATCAAAATTTACCCTTAATGCGGAGAATCGCCCTATTTTTATCGAAACTAACAATGGTATACGTTCAGATAAGCGAAAATGGATGCTCGTATTACAATATCAATTTCGGATAGATTGATATGCTTAAAAGTGTACAAAACAAAAAACCACCAACTTTTCAGTCGATGGTTTTGTGGAGAATACCGGAGTCGAACCGGTGACCTCTTGCCTGCCAGGCAAGCGCTCTAGCCAGCTGAGCTAATCCCCCATGGCTTTTACGGATGTCAAAGGAAATACTTTTTGGCAAAGTATCAAAATACAAATCAATCTTTCTTGACACTTAGCACTAAAACGGGTATCCGAGACGAGAATTCAGATTTCAGCACCGTGTTCTTTTCCCATAAGTTTTTAAAAAAGCCCCTTTTTCTTCGAAATACACATAACAAATCTGGCTGCTGCGATTGAAAATGCTCTAAAACGCCCAAATAAGTTGTAGGAGCTTCGGTCAAGGTCAACTGTGAACTGATATCCATAAGTGCCGTATTCACTTTAAGGTCGTCATCACTATAACCCGGAGTTTTTACCAATAATAAATTCACTTTAGCATTGAATTTCGATTTGATTTGTACCAAAGGGTCAAGAATACGATTTCGTTTTAACACACCCGACTTAAAAGCGGTCAAAATCGTTCGCATTGGCTTAAGTGTGCTTCCTTTGGGAACGATCAAGGTGGGAATGTCGGTACGTTTGATAATTCTTCCAGAGGTATGCCCTAGATAAAGTTCTTCCGTAACATCGTTACTTCTAGGGGCGATGATAATCATATCAATACCGAGTTCTTTGTCTATCTCTTTTAAGCCATCTATCAAATCGCCATTGTAGGTTGCCACCTTTATTTCAACTCCTTTCGATTCGGTCTTGTCGATTATCTCCTTTACGTGTATCTTGCTACTTTCGGCAACCTTCTCCTCTACATTCTTTAAACTTCTTCCTGCCCCAATAGACACATTGAAAACCTCCATCACATAAATTTTAGAGGAAAACTCAGTGGCAAAATCAATTGCGTATTGTAAGGTTTCGTGTGCGTTAGGTGAAGTGCCTATTGGTACCAATATATTTTTCATGTCGGTTATTTTATAGTATAAATTTACTTCCGAATAAATAATGTACATTATTCAACGTGCAAAGATATTGGAAAATACTGAGATTCTTGATATTACAAAAAAGTACATCTTTAAAATGATGCAAATCCAAATATATTATCTAAGCCAGGCTCATGTTTCCTTCAAATCGGCCATAAACCTTTTTTATTTAAATAAATTGATCCATACTATTATGCAGAATTTCGGAAAGAAATGGTCATAGGTGTTTGCTTTGTTATGGCTCTCGAATGCGCTAACTTGCGCGCCCATTGAAAACAAGAATCACTTTTAAGAGCATTAACAATTTGGCTATTCCGGCTACGGTTGCCGGTATTGCCGAACCCATTCTCTCGATAACCGATACTGCCATTGTAGGCAACATTCCTGTAGATGGCCTTGAATCGTTGGCCGCCGCAGGTATAGTCGGGTCGTTTTTATCTATGTTGATATGGGTCTTGGGCCAGACACGAAGTGCCATTTCCGCCATTATCTCACAATACTTAGGGGCCGGTAGACTGCAAGAGGTAAAAGATTTACCTGCACAGGCCATATTTCTAAATGTTGCACTCAGTATCGTTGTACTGTTATCTACCGTTTTTATAATCGAAGATATTTTTAAATTGTTCGAGGCTTCGGGCAAAATATTGGATTATTGTGTTTCTTATTATGCCATACGCGTTTGGGGTTTTCCCCTGACCCTATTTACTTTTGCCATATTCGGAATTTTCCGCGGGCTTCAGAATACGTATTGGCCGATGCTTATTGCCCTTATCGGTGCACTACTGAATATCGTGCTCGATTTTATTTTTGTCTATGGATGGGATGGGGTGCTCCCTGCCATGCACCTGGAAGGTGCAGCTTGGGCCAGCCTTATAGCACAGGGGGCGATGGCCTTGATAGCCTTTGCACTTTTACTCATAAAAACCGATATCAGCCTAAAACTCCGTTTTCCTTTGAACAAAGAGCTACCTCGATTAATAGCGATGAGCTTAAATCTGTTCGTTCGTGCCATCGCCTTGAACACTGCTTTGATCTTGGCGGTACGCGAAGCCACAATTTTGGGCGACAGCTTTATAGGCGCACATACCATTGCCATCAATATCTGGTTGTTTTCGGCCTTTTTTATCGACGGATATGGTGCTGCGGGAAATATAATGGGAGGAAAACTTCTTGGGGAAAAAGATTATAACGGCCTCTGGACGTTAGCCAAAAAAATCATGCAGTATGGGATGCTCATAAGCCTTATATTAATGCTATTCGGATTTATTTTTTATCGACCCATCGGGCAATTATTCTCCAATGAGGCCATTGTTCTTCAAACCTTTTACGCTATCTTTTTCATCATTATATTAGGGCTGCCTATCAACACGTTGGCCTTCGTTTTCGACGGTTTGTTCAAAGGTTTGGGGGAAATGAAATACCTTCGCAATGTGCTTCTTTCCGCAACATTTTTAGGTTTTATTCCTGTTTTATATTTTGGGAAGTATATGCAATGGGAACTGCACGGTATTTGGATTGCCTTTACCATTTGGATGATGATACGGGGTGGGGCATTGGTTTGGAAGTTCCGTCGAAAGTTTCGTCCGTTATTGCAAAAGGTTTAATTTTGATTCAAAAGAACACCACCTATGGAACCCTCCAGAGAAAACGGAAGTCTATATACCGCAATTGAAAATCGTATTGCTACGGTTGAATTTGGCCATCCGGCCAGTAATTCCTTTGTTCTCGAACTTCTGAATAGGTTGGCCGAGGAGCTTCATAAGCTTTCGGAAAACCCTGACGTTTCTGTAGTTTTATTAAAGTCAGAAGGCAATCGTACTTTTTGTGCAGGTGCCTCTTTTGACGAATTGACGGCCGTGGCAACCTTGGCGGAAGGAAAAACTTTTTTTAGTGGCTTTGCCAATGTGATAAATGCTATGCGTCTTTGTAAAAAACCCATTATCGGCCGAGTACAGGGAAAAGCCGTTGGTGGTGGAGTCGGACTCATCTCGGCCTGCGATTATGTTTTTGCGACCATTGAAGCTTCAATTCGCCTTTCAGAACTGAGTATTGGGATCGCGCCCTTGGTCATTGCCCCGGCCGTAGAGCGAAAGTTGGGTAAAAGTGGTTTATCAGAACTTTCACTTGCTCCGACCGAATGGAAAAATGCGTATTGGGCGCAGGAGAAAGGCCTGTACGCCAAAGTTTTTGACAAGAGCAAGGAAATGGACAAGGAAATCGATTTTTTTGTAGAAAAACTAGCTTCCTATAATCCCGAAGCACTTGAAGAATGGAAAAAAGTACTCTGGGAAGGCACCGATCATTGGGGTAGATTGCTTGTAGAACGTGCCGCCATAACAGGAAAACTGGTACTTTCGGAGTTTACACGAAATGCACTTTCAAAATTTAAGAAATAATAAAAATATCATAGGAACGTTCTATTCTCAAAATCAATAAAATGAAATTTCTGAATTTTTTAAACGGCGACCTAGTATTACCACTTCTAGCACTTTTTGTGGTCGTTATTTATTTTGTGAACCGCGTGCGTACAAGAAGAAAGTTCAAACGTTAACGACCAGTGTCTGGCAACAAAAATATGGTTTGGGCAATTTTCTACGGGTTATTGTTTCTT
>CBDULZ010000164.1:0-7078 GCA_965368185.1 uncultured Kriegella sp. | reverse complement strand
CCGATTTACAGGACCAGAGTAACCGAATATTTTGTAATTTAAAATGTTTAAAATGCTAGCATGGGATGCTTTTTTAGAAAAGTAGGACTTCTTGTGATTTTCCACATATTAAAAAATAACGTAAACCGGCCTAATTATAGATGGTGACCTCGTCTTTTGGAGAAAAAGAATTGCGCCTGCCTAAATCAGGGAAACTATGAGGTACTACACAGTTACTTTTTGTAAAATTCAATGCGTTTTGGGAAAACTTCCTTCCTGTTTCTTGTTCCTGTGTATAGCGTTACTTACCCATCGCACGGGTGCTCAGGTTTATAGGCTCGCAGAGTTAAATACCGAACAAATTCTGGCATTGAACCGGCAGAAAACGGTCGTGTTGATTCCTGGAGGTATTTTAGAGGAGCACGGCCCCTATCTTCCCTCTTTTACCGATGGCTATTATAATGAGCACCTCACTGACCAATTAGCCAAAGCCATAGTGACTCGGCCGGGGTGGAATGCTTTGGTATTTCCTACTATACCCTTAGGTTCTGGCGGTGCCAATGAAATAGGACAGAAGTTCTCTTTCCCGGGAACTTATGCCGTACGACCAGCTACACTAAGAGCCATTTTTATGGATCTGGCATCGGAATTCGGGGAACAAGGGTTCCAATGGATTTTTGTGATTCATGCACATGGAAGCCCTGACCACAGTCGGGCACTTGATGAAGCCGGAGACTTTTTTAGTGAAGTCTATGGCGGCCATATGATACATTTATGGGGTTTGATGACAGAAAGCAACAACAGTTCCTTGATAGAGGCCACTATAGGCAAAGAAGGCCTGGCCGCCAATGGATTTGATATTCATGCGGGCGTCAGTGAACACAGTGAAGTACTGTATCTTCGTCCAGAGCTGGTGGCCCCTGAAATTGAAAATGCCAAGGCGGTCACGGCCCAAAACTTTGCGGATGTCATTTCTCTGGCGAAATCCGAAGACTGGCCGGGATACTTCGGCAGTCCTGCGCACGCATCAGCCGTACTGGGAGAAAAGCTCCTTCAGAATTCCGATAGTTTGATGATAAAGATGGCGAACGATATATTGGACGGGAAAGATGAAAAAGAATTCCCCAGGGTTGCAGCTATTATGAATAGCATCCCCGAAGTAAAATCCATCATGGAACATTCACGGGAGCGCGATAAAGAAAGGCAACGGCAGCAACAAGAATGGCTTGCTAAAAAAGATAGATTGAAAGACTGAAGTATAAACCGCGGGCAGTACAGGGTTCTAGAAATTATGGCACACGGTTTTAGGCAATCATTTTGTCAAATACCTTGTTAAATTTCATCTTCTTTACGGTAAATTCACCTTGATTATATTGTTCTAAATCATAAAAAACTCCGAATACAAAAATTTAGCAACGCGGTCCGAAAGTCATATTTATTGCCCGTACTGGGGTATTCAGTCAATCCTCCCAACAGTCCGACTTCCAAGAGTGCGTATACCAGCCCGAAAGACAACCAAATCATGCCAAAGGCGAATGTTTGTCTTAAATAACGCTTGTATTTTGGGTGGATTGTCATCTAAGAATGTACATATTTAATGCGCAGGCTAGGGTTTTTAGTCATAAAGAAGAAATATTTCAAAAACATCTGTAACGATACGACCAAGCCTAAATACATATAACACACTATATATCATTTATTTAAATCCATGTTTCTCTTTCCTATAGCGACACAAATGTTAAATATTATATAATATAGTACCTTTTTATACATAGTACTGTAACAAAATGAAACATCTTTCGTCTATCAATTGTAAGCAAGTTAAAAACAACTAATAATATCACTATTAAAAACTAGAAATTATGAAAGCATCAATCTCAAAAACAGCAACAGAATCAAAAACAGGACAGTACTTTTCTACTTTTAGCAATAGCAAAAGAGCGCAGTGGGCGCAATACAGAAATTTCAATCGTTAATCATAATCAAGGAACAACATAAAAACAACAATCATGAAAGCATCGATCACAAAAACAGCAACAGAATCAAAAACAGGACAATACTTCTCTTCTTTCAGCAACAGCAAAAGGGCACAATGGGCGGCATATAGAAACTTTAACCGCTAATCACGGTATTAAATAGACATCAATCATTAAATAAAAACGACATGAAACTTTTTATCAATCAATCACCAATAGAATCTAGAAGGTTCACGTTCTTTAGGAAATTAAAAGACAGTAAAAAAATCCGTTGGCAAGAATCAAGACAATACCTTCATTGAGAATCCTACGTCATAGGGTATGAAAATGGGATAGGCCTTTATCAAAGTCTATCCCTTTTTTTTATGTCCTACCCCACTTCTATTCTCTGACATTTCTAAAAAGTAACCATATAAAGTTTCCTTTGTTGAAAATTCAATTAGGTAAATTGGCTTTGAAAAAAAGCTAGCACCCTACCAATCTTTGGCGGGAAAGCCCAGATTCTTTTATAGTCATTGTAGTCCGAATTTTTATTTTCCAGAGTTTAGACAGAAGTCCCCCAGATATAGTAAACAATTATTAGCAAGGTGCTTATCCAATAGATCAGGACCATGTTATAATTATAATTTGTCGTATCCATAATCATCGGGGAAGTACAAGGCTGTTTTTCTCCAATTCATACGAATAGGAAAGATAGTAGTTTCTTGCAGGAGCATTTATTTGTTCTGCTGCCAATCTTCTTAACAGCTCTATCTTAACTTCAATAACTTTAGTTTTTTCATATTCTGTTTGGAGTAAGTAGTCGGCTAATTGTAACCCCCACTGGTAATTACCGTCCTCTTTTGCTTTACTCAGTTGTTTAAACATGTTTTCCTCCCCTCCTGCGAGTTGAATGACTTGTTTGGCCTCTTGTGAAGATGAAAGGGGATAAAGGTTTGTAGGATTTCCATCAAACCAACCTACATAATGAAGAAATATAGAACGAACTCCCCATGGAACTGAACCATAAAACTCTTGCAAGTTGGGTTCATTTAGTAACGAATCCGACAATTTAACACTATCGACGGTTTGTTGAAGTGTATACCCCTTGTTCATGGCATCAATGGTTTGTTCATATATGCTTAAAATCGCCGTTGCGTAGTTTTTCAGATTGCGATGAACAACCGATTTTCCTGAAAGTGGACGGGTATGCCCAGGCACTAGAAACTCGACAGGCAAAGCACTCATTTTTTGAATCGATTCACCCCAAGATTTGACATCTCTATATTGCGAACCTCGAATGGCATAAAGGTTTGGAAATGATTTGTAGTAATTATCACCGGTGAATAAGGTTTTTAGACCTGGAATCCATACAAAAAGCTCGTCATTTGTTTCCCCGTCAGCAGCATGTAGTTCGAAATCTATGCCGGCGAGTGCTACCAACAGCGAGTCTTTAAATACCATATTGGGTTCAATGTATCCTTCCCCGGCCCTATCCGTTGATGTGGTACCTGGGGCCACCCCCCTATTGATGATATCTTTCGCAGGTAAATCCCTCCCAAATTGCCGTGCGTTGCGCCGTTTTAAAATCGGCTCTACCGGTGAATGTTCTTGCAACTCATTCTTAAATCCCTCTCGTGCAATTATCTTAACATCTTTGTTATTACCAACAAAAGCAGAGGTACCTCCCGTATGATCCAAATGACCGTGCGTGTAAATGAGCGCCTTTAAAGGTTTACTGGTTATTTTACCGAACTCTTCGGCCACATTTTCCGCC
Organism: uncultured Kriegella sp.; assembly: GCA_965368185.1. Taxonomy (GTDB): domain Bacteria; phylum Bacteroidota; class Bacteroidia; order Flavobacteriales; family Flavobacteriaceae; genus Kriegella. The sequence goes on along the minus strand of CBDULZ010000164.1, from coordinate 3,367 downwards.
GCTCCCAAAGCACGAAGGGCATCAATGATCACTACCCCTTGTTCACCAACAACCATGGAAGCGTTTGAACCATCATAACCAACAGCCACATACACGTTTTCATTTAATTTGATGATTTCAGGAGTGAATTCAGCATTTTGGGCTTTTAATTTGGTAATATTCGGATGTTCCGGTTTCTGTTCTTGAGGTGTGTTTTTTTTAGTGGAATTTTGACATGCCTGCAAAAAGATAATTCCCAATAAGAACATGGTCAATCCAATTGTTCTGTTAACTACACATAAGTATGCTCCTATCACTTCATTCTTATTTGATTTCATTTTCTATGAGTTTTTTATTTCTTCCATTATTTCCAACAGTGATTTATGCGGTCTTCCCGCCGCCTTTCTATAATCTGAAGGCACATCGTTGGCGCCATTTTTAATGCCTTCGTAGATACCGGCGATGATGGTCCCCAAAAAATCGCCCAAAGCGGCCTGACGTTCTTTTTTATAATCCACTACTGAAATAGAAGTAAATTCCAAATCGGTACCAAATACCTGATTGATATATTCTGCCAATTGGGCCTGGGTGATGCCTTCACCCACTAGGTTCAATGTGCGTCCGTTCAAATCATTGTTCACAAGCATTTTGGCATAGGCATAGCCCAATTCCCCACGACTGGTGTAGGTGCACCTTCCATCCGCAGCACAATTAGTGATACCGCCTTCCTTTACATAGGTATCGATGTAGTCGAGATCGGGCTCGATATAAATGCCGTTCCTACCGATTACGTATTGCAGTCCCGAATTTCGAACGTCTTCTTCGGTTTGTCGGTTACTTTTTACGACAGGACTAAATGCGGTCTTATTTTCGTCACCTACAATACTTGTGTACACTATTTTTTGTACGCCGTTTTGTTTTGCGGCCTCGATTACGTTTCTATGTTGCTGAATCCTGTTTTCGGGTTTGTCCATACCCGAAACCAAGAGTACGGCGTTGATACCTTTTAGCGCCTCATCAAAATCTGAGCGGCTATTGTAGTCGCCTTTGCGGATTTCAATGCCCAGGTGTTTTGCCTTTTCAGGAGTTCTTGCTATGCCGACGACATTTTCTTTCCCGATGTCCTTTATCAGTTGTTTTACGATTGCAGACCCCAACTGGCCGCTTGCGGATGTTACTGCTATTTTCATGTGTATAAATTTTTCAATTACCTATTATTGATTGAGTTAAAAATTTAGACCCCGATAATTAGCGGGATAACCGATCCTCCATCGCTTTAAAAATTTTAAACATCTTCTTTTGTGAAGAAATTTTTAGAATTTCTACTGCTTTTTTGAATTGTGTTTAATTCGTTTTTAATGGCTCCCAATTCTTTCTCTGGTTCTTTCCCTTTTGCTTTAAATTTTTCATAATTCTTATTTTTTAATGGTAATCAATACCGCTTTGCCACCGAATTTGGATTGCAATTGATACTTCTTCTTCTCACCAATCGTCCTTAGGAAGTTCCGGGTATCCGCCATATCCGCATTATCGACGTAAATTATCGTATTGGAATAAAAACTAGGTTCAAGCATTTGGAATAGTGGCAAATACAAATCTTTCCAACCGTCTAGCAACAACAAATCTATGGGCGCATTATGATCTTTTAAGGTCTCCAAAGCATCACCAATCCGAACTTCGATTATGTTATTTACCCCTGCTTTTATAAAGTTTTCAATGGCTTTTTTGGCTTTGGATTCCAGTAATTCGGTGGTAATTATACGGCCACCAGTTTCCATCGCACCTTGTGCCAAGAATAGGGTAGATATTCCGAATGAAGTTCCAAACTCAATGATGTTTTTCAAGTTGTTCCCCTGTATCAGTTGCACCAAATCTTCTCCCTGTTCTTTCGAAATCGAAAGATATGCATCCTTAAAATCCAATGGCTGCATAGGTCTGAAAACGCTTTTTGCTGCACCTTTCATCATTTTAAGCATGTCGTATTTAGAATCTTCAAAGAGGTCGTTTAAGGTTGATTCTATTTGTTTTACAATCATATTTATAATCTTTATGCAAAAGAGGGACATCATTACATTGACATCCCTTTTTTCAATTAATCGCCAAACTGCATTTTTATTAGTAAAAATAGATTAAAACCAATCAGCTCCTGGGTCGCCAGGGAAGAAAGCATCCGGAAGTGATAAGAAAAGTCCACCTTCTTTGTAGTTTGGATATAACACTTGAAGTTCATCTATTACCTCTTGATGAGTCGTTGCAGTACCTCCTCCCGAAATGGTTTGCGTTCCTTTGATTATACCTTGGGCATTTCGCAGGTACTCAATGTTCTCATCGATTACCATTCCAACGTTAGAGCGAGAACCATTGTGGCCAACAAATAGATGATCGTAATCTGAAAAATCAGTTTTCAATACATTTAAGCCAGCTATCCAATTATCTATTTCATCATCTCCTTCATTAGGCGTGTATTCCCTCAAATATGGATGTGTTAGATTATATACCAAGTCTCCTGAAAATACTATTTCGTGTTCTTCATTATAGAAATAGCCATTTTCCCCAGTTTCGGCATTAGAAACCCTGTCAAACGTAAAGGACAGGCCTCCTATTTCTTGAGAGCCAGTAACACCGATTACCGTGTTCGGGTTTAAGTTGGTAAAGTCATCGGTATTGTTTAACTGGTCTGCAACGGTGCTTTCTGCATAAAAATCCAGATCCATAAAATTCCCAGCTCCACCATAATGGTCGCCATGATTATGGGTGATGATTACAGCACCGGGTTTGTCAATGACATCCACATAGGCTTCCAACTCCACAGCGAAATCAGGTGCAGGTCCTAAATCCACTAGTACGATATTGTCTTCCGTCTCAACAATGGTTACCGTATATGGTGCCGCAGCAAAATCAATGGTATGGTAACGCACTGTGTTCTCCGTAATTACGTTCACGGCCCCAGTTGTAATCAATGAACTCGAGGGTGCTTCTCCAAAATCTACAACTTCAGGTTGCGCACTGCCATGATGCTTGTCACACGAAACGAATAAGGTCGTAGCAAAAATTGCCAAGAACCAAAAATTTAATTTTAAATACTTCATCATTTTTATTTTTTAAGGGTTAACTCATTTATTTCAGCAAAGTTGAAGCGATTATCAGGTATAATCCTTATCAAAATGATGCTAAAAATGGTAAAAGTGAAACCAACGGTTAGAATATGCGTCTAAATTTGGGTGTAGTAGAAACGTCTTTTTTTAAAAACTTGACCCGATTGGCCGGTTCATTAATTCTTGTGCTTCTATCGATAGGGAGATGCGGACTAAATAAGGTCTTAATTCCATAGTAAAAAAAATCACAATAGAGCACATTCAATTGATAAACAGTCTCGTATAATGCTTAA
>CBDULZ010000163.1:0-7132 GCA_965368185.1 uncultured Kriegella sp. | reverse complement strand
GATGGAAAAAAGGAAATTAACGACGCCTTTTTATATTCAGGCAACGGCATTCTAATTGAAAATTTCAAAATCATCAACTACAAGGGCAATGGCGTTATGGGCCAAGCCGGAAATAATTTCGTAATCCGCAATAACTGGATAATCGATACCGGTGTGTACGGAATCTTTCCGCAATACGGGAAAAATGGATTGATAGCACATAACGTATGCAGTAAAATAGCAGATGCCGCTATCTATGTAGGCATGTGCGACAATGTCGATGTTATTCACAATGAAGTCTTCGATAACGTAGCCGGTATCGAAATCGAGAACTCGAGACATTGTTTGGTAGAAAACAATTATGCGCATAACAATACGGGTGGACTTCTAGCTTTTGTAACACCAGGGCTTCCGATAAAAACCACTTTCGATGTTATTTTGAGGAATAACTTTGTTGTCAATAACAATACCGCAAATTTTGGAGCTCCAGGGTCAACGGTCGCCGGTATACCAGCGGGCACAGGCATTCTTATCATGGCTGCGGACGATGTTATCGTAGAAAACAATATCATAACCGGAAATAATAATACGGGTATCACGATAGTGGATCTGGCTACAGGTGCCCCCAAAGCCAACGACCCTAATTCAGAGGGAAATCCGGATCGGGCGGTCATACTCGACAACATTATGTTCGATAATGGCAATAAGCCCACAGGGGAAATAAAAGCAATAATGCTAACACAAATGGACTCCAAAGGTCCCGACATCTTTGCATATGGAGGCGGAACGGGAAGCACCATACGTGATAAAAACCGGTACCGCACCTTTGGTCTGAACGATTGGGGACCTGCCCAAATAACAGATACAAAAGACATTCGCACCTATATGCTGCCCGAACCTGTAGCACCTAGGTCCGTCAGCAAGGACGAACTGGGCGAACTTACCTACTATGGCGTATGTGCCGGATGCCATGCTTTTGGAACCCGCTTGATAGGACCTCCCACGGAAATTATTCAAGCAATTCACAATGGTAATCCTCAGGGCATTGTCGATTACATCACCAACCCGAAGAACCTGCGGGAAGATTATCCTGAAATGCCTCCGCAAGATTACTTGGATGACGAGGCAAAAATGGCGGTTGCGGAGTATATTCTGGCCATGGAGCACTAAAAATATTCGACCTCATCAATCCTAGTCCGCTACTTACCAATAGTGACAATAATGAAAATCGCACAATGACAATGGCTTGTGCCTGATACTAAAAATTCAAAATTATACATTTACCAATGGAGCAACTACAAAAGCAGCGCGATTTTTTTCGAACGCAGCGTACAAAGGATGTCAGTTTTAGGAAAAAGGCATTAAAGCGACTTTATCAAGAAATCGTCGCTAGAGAGGATGACATATGTGATGCTATCTTCGCGGATTTTAAAAAGCCCAGGTTTGAAACTTTGGCCGCAGAAACTCAATTTGTATTAGCGGATATCAAACACACCTTGAAAAAAATGGCGTATTGGGCGCGGCCGAAAAAGGTAAGTTCTAGCTTGATGAACTGGCCCTCCTCCGATTACATATACAAGGAACCTTATGGAACGGTCTTGATTATCGCCCCCTGGAACTATCCTTTCCAATTGGCGATCGCACCCTTGATCGGTGCACTTGCAGCCGGCAACACGGCGGTTATAAAGCCCTCGGAGGTCACTCCGCATACCGCTGCAATTATTTCCGAAATCGCCAAAGCGGTATTCGATCCCGAATATGTTACGGTGGTCGAGGGCGGTGTTGAAACCTCACAACAATTGCTGGCTGAAAAATGGGACTATATATTTTTTACCGGAAGTACTCATGTCGGTCAAATCGTTTATGAAAGTGCGGCAAAACATCTGACTCCCGTTACACTGGAATTAGGCGGCAAGAACCCTACAATCGTTGACGAGTCTGCATCTATCGCAACTGCGGCAAAACGAATCGCTTGGGGAAAATTTTTAAATGCAGGTCAAACATGTATCGCAACCGATTACCTACTGGTACATCGCTCCGTTAAGGATAAATTGGTAGACGAACTTAAAAAAAGCATAACTTCGTTTTATGGAAAAACCATAGAAAACTCGTCAGATTACGCTCGAACGGTAAGTAAAAAACACTATTCGGGTTTAAAAGAAATGCTCGAGGGTGAAGAAATTCTATTTGGAGGAAACACCAATGATCATGACAATTATCTGTCGCCAACTTTAGTCAACGAACCAAAGCTAGGCAGTAAGTTGATGAAAGGGGAAATCTTCGGACCGATACTCCCGATTATTTCCTATGGGAACGAAGACGATATTGACAAGCACATTACGAGCTTTGGGAAACCATTGGCCGTTTATGTGTTTTCCAACCGGAAATCCTTTCAAAAGAAAATCATCAACAATTATAGTTTTGGCGGAGGAGCAATTAACGATACGGTCATTCAAATTACCAACAAACGATTGCCTTTTGGCGGCGTAGGAAATAGTGGTATTGGGGCCTATCACGGGAAAACTTCATTTGACATATTCTCCCATCATAAGGCTATAATTAAAAAAGCAAATTGGGTTGATGTGCCCTTGCGATATGCGCCCTATACCATGCCTTTGAAATTTGCTAAGAAAGTGAAACACCTTTTTTAGTGATTTTGGTAAAACTTTAGGAATACGAATGTAGAAAGAGGAATTTTAGTACTTAGTGTGCTGTCCAATAATCTAATGCCACTAGGCGAGCGCTTACCATTCTTTTGAAAAATTAGGCCTCTTAAAGGTTGATTTACGAAACTATTAAGAGGCCTACAAAATGAAACCAATATCATTTTTAAAATTACCAGATCTACATCTGTTTTATAGGAGGGAAATTAAAGTCCCCTACGTTAATATAATTCTTGATAGTACTGTTTTGCCATTCTTTCGCTTGCAAATTCGGGTATGACGCCGTCAATTGCGGCAAAAACAATCTCGTTCCAGGCGTCGGCATCATCGTAAAAAGTGGGAAGTACATTTTGCTCCAATAATTCGTAAAGGTTTTTACAGTCCATTTCATCTTGTAGCGCTTCCGGGAGGCTACTATCTATTTCTGGAAGTAAAAAACAGTTTTTGCCGTTTTTGCCGAATTCGGGCATCCACCCATCATTGGTAGATAGGTTAACCGATCCGTTCATAGCGGCCGTCATACCACTTGTACCAGAAGCCTCATGGGTTATTCTCGGAACGTTCAACCAAATGTCAGATCCTGTCTTGAGTTTTTTCGACAACCCAATTTCATACCCTGTTAGTACCGCCAAATTAGGGCGATATTTGGTATGTCTTACCAATCGGTCGAAAACTTCGATACTGAAAAAATCTCTGGGGTACGGTTTACCGGCCCAAATTATTTGAACAGGATATTTTTTGTTGGAAATCAACTTTTCGAAACGAACGATGTCATGCAATAATAAATCAGCTCTCTTGTATCCTGCAAAGCGTCTTGCCCAAACGATGGTTACTACATTTGGATTGAAAATCTTACCCGTTTGATGTAATACTTCTGAAAAAAGCGACTCCTTTAGTTCTGTTTTTCGATTGCCCATCGCCTTTGCATCTTTCCTTTTCCATGCTTTACGGATTTCCTTGTCTTGCCAAAAATTTTGATCCTGGCTATTGGTTATCGGTAGTATTTCTGCGGTGTTTTCAAAACCGTTCCACATTTGGGCCGAAACTTTAGCATGGAGTTTTGAAACTGCATTTGCCTTCTTTGCCATTCGGAGTGCGGAAACCGTATAATTGAGGCCATCACCATTTACCATCTCTTTTTGGAGCTCTTCATAGGAAAGCGTTTTTCCGAAAAAGCCAAATCGATTCAAATGATGCCCGTTTCTTTCCTCATTGCCTCCTCTTTCCGGTGTATGGGTAGTAAACGCTTTTTGGGCCTTTGAACCTTTGTTCCGTAAATAATAAAAGGCGGGCAATGCATGGCCTTCGTTCAAATGATATACATCGGCACCCCCCAACGCTTCTACTATTTTTGCTCCCCCAATGCCCAATATGATACTTTGGGAAATGCGTGTGTCTTCATTGGAGTCATACAGGCAATCTGTTATCGTTCTTGAAAGAAAGTCATTACCATCTACATCGGTCGTTAAAAAGTAAATAGGTGCCGTACCAAACGTGTCAGGTTTAAGTACATAGGCACGAACTTTGACTGATTCATTATCGTGTATTTTTACTTCAACTTCCAACCCGGAATCTTCCAAAAAGTTATAATTTTTTTCTATAAAATTCACTTGCAATGTTTGGTCTTTATTCCTTCCTTGATCGTAATATCCGTATTTCCATAACATTCCAATACCTATAAGGTTTTGTTTGAGATTAAAAGCGGACCGCATATGTGACCCGGCCAAAAACCCCAACCCGCCTGAATATGTCTTTAGGCCTTGATCAATACCAAACTCCATACTGAAATAGGCCGTTCTTTTTTTGAATTCCTTTTGCGCTTTATATGGATGATACCAACTGTTGTATTTGCTAGTCATTTTTTTATGTTTAAAGGTTAATAAATACTGATAGTTTCAAATGCATTTTTTAAAATGGCCATATTACCGGTACCAATACCAGAGTAATGATAAAGAAAAGGAGCAGAAGGGGTGCACCGACCTTCATATAATCCATAAACTTATAGCCACCACCCGCCATCACCATGGCATTGGTAGTCGTACCGATGGGAGTTAAAAAGGCTGTCGAAGCACTTATTGCGACAGCGATTAAAAAGGGTTTTGGAGATACTCCTAATGATACTGCTGCCATATAGGCGATAGGCGCCATTAATACGGCCGTCGCTGAATTATTGATGGTCTGGCTGATGGTAGTGGTCAATAAAAATATTCCGCCTAGGAGTACCACAGGATGAATTTCCCCCAAATAATCAACGAGACCGTTGGATACCATTGCAGCCGCACCTGTTTTCTGCAATGCCACCCCCATTGGAATCATGGCGGCAATCATCACAACACTTGTCCAACTAATTCCTTTATATGCTTTCGATATTGGCACACAACCAGACAACATCATAATACCAGCACATACCAGTGCGGCTACGGCGCCCGGCCATATTTCAAATACGAACAAAAAAATCATTAGCAGTAATGTTCCTAGTGCCACATATGATTTCGGTGTTATCTCATCCACATTTTTAGACATGGCCTCAGGGCTACCGGAGATGACCAGATTTTCATAAACTGTTTTTAGGTATTCGATATTGTGCCACCTTCCGCGTATCACAAATGCATCGCCTGCTCGTACCGTAATTTTTTTGTGCGACAGTGGCTTATTGTTACGTGATGCGCCCAATAGTTGAATGCCAGATTTTTCTAAGTATTGCCCCATGGCAAGGGTCTTTCCTACAAAAAACGACTTTGGAGTTATCAACATTTCTACCATCCCTACTTCTTGGTTGATCAGTTCATTTTTTAAGTTGTTCTCTTCCGGTTTTGCGGAAATAATACCCAAACTGAATTCCAATATTAATTTATCGACGTCTTGAGATGTTCCCTTAACAGTTATGATATCGTGATAACGCATTTCGGTCTTACGTTTCGGAAATTCAACATAGGGCGGTGTTCCCTTTAGCACCTTCGGGTGTCGGCGCCGTAAACGGACAATTGATACATTGTAGTTCTTTTCAAAATCCCAATCACCAATCTTGGTATTGATTAGTTTTGACATGGAGCGGATACGCAAACGGTACATATTGTCACCGATACTATAGTGCTCGATCCATTTATGCATTTCTGAATCGATGCTTATCGTACGATTATCGGTTTTGTGGCTCGGTAGGAGTTTATAGCCCAAATACCGAAAATATAGAATTGCAATGATAAGGAGCGGAAGACCTATCAGGCCAAATTCGAAAAACGAAAAACCAGCCATGCCCTTTTCGATCAGGGTATTGCTTACGATAATATTGGGGGGTGTTCCCGTCAAGGTTAACAATCCACCCGTATTGGAGCCAAAAGCCACTGGCATTAATAATTTGGAGGGTAGGGTACCGGCATTCCAGGCGGCCGAAACAGTAACCGGAAGTAGCGCGGCAACGGTACCCGTATTGCTCACAAATCCTGACAGAACACTTGATCCCAAGGTCACAATAACCAAAAGTTTAGGAACACTTTTTCCCGCCCACGCAACAAATTTTTGACCGGCCAAGGCTGTCCAACCAGTTCGTGAAAGTCCCTCTCCAATGATAAAAAGAGCGGCAATCATAATAACAGTTGGATTACTGAATCCGCTCAAGGTTTCCGTAAGATCTATAATGCCTACGAGATAAAGTGCCAACATCGAAATTAACGCGACTACATCGGGTGGAAACTTGCCCCAAACAAAAAGGGCAATAGTTATGGTTAGAATAATAGTTACTTCTAGCATAGTTATGACTTCAGGAAATTTGTGCCGGATTAATCTATGGCCAAGACCGGTATTTTAGAATGTAGTGTCAACAATTGGGTGAGCTGTCCTTCTGATGGCTCACTTTTTTTGCTGTGGTTACGGGGAAAAATGGTAATCATATCAATCGCCTTTTCAGATGCATAGTTTAAAATACCCTCCAAAACATCGGGATTCTCTATAAATGTATGATCAGAATAGAAGTCTTCGAGATAATAGGCCAAAGTGTTTTCGTTCTGTGCATCGATATTTGAATAACCGTACAACTCAGGGCGGTTTTCTATGGTAACCACATGAACTTTGGCGTTGAACTTACGGCCAATATCCAATAGCGTACCCAAAGCCTCCCTATCTTCAATTTCTTCTTTACCCAAGACCAATGCGATGTTTTTGATTTGAAAATTTTCCATACCGTAAGGCACTACCAAGACTGGGCAGTCAATGCCAATAACCAACTTTGAGGTGTTTGTTTCCCCAGGTTCGCCGTCAACTATTGTTCCGAAAGTACCCATAATGATCAAATCGACACTTTCTTCTTTTTGAATTTTCATCAATGTTTCTGTCAAGGAGCCAGATGTCACCAGCCATTCCATATTCCCTTTCATCTTATATTGGGCTAAAGTAGAACTAAAGGCTTCTTTAAGCATATCTACATTATGATCTTCTGAGATATAGCCCAGAATAATTTTCATATCCTTATTCTGCCCTATGAATTCTACGGCATA
>CBDULZ010000162.1:0-7145 GCA_965368185.1 uncultured Kriegella sp. | reverse complement strand
CAGCATTAAAGGGCCGCGATCTCATTATTCGAAACGTCAGTATTCCTGTAAGTGCGCGTTATTTCGATTTGGTGAGGCAAGAACTTTTTTGAGTAGGTTTGTATTGACTTCTATAGTGCTTTTATCATCACTCGCTTCCTTCAACGGATTCACCGCTGATTATTTTTAATTCCTTTAATGTAATGGTCATACTCTTATCTGTGTCTATAAGTTCGAAATCGGCATAAATTAGACTTTTCCTAGCTTTTTTTGCTTCGTCCTTACTAATCACGCCATCATGATCGGTATCCAACCGTTTAAATATTTTGTATGTGTCATTGTTTTGATTCTTTTTTTTCTCTTGCGGATAGAGGTTGGTCATAGCTAACAAGCACAAAATAAAAATACTTTTTTTTAGAATGCTTTTTCCCATTAATGATGTGTTTAAAATTTGGTGGTATTTTTCGTTCTTTTTAAGAATATCAATTGATTTTTCGCTTCCTGAACCATAAATCTTCCAAACTTAGGTTTAGCGTAACCAAATGGTAATCTTCTTTGACCAATATGTTTTGAATCTGCCCTTTCGAACCGTAGCTATATGACAGGTTAAGCAGTGAGTTCGAACCCGTACTTAGTGGAATTCCAATGCCCGTGGTTAGGTTAAAACCATTCACTCTCGTGCCGCCGATGGCCAAATAGCCATTGTCGTAATTAAATCCGGCACGATATCGAATACGTTGCGATAGTTTGTAGCTATCACGATTTCTTATGTATTCCAAACCAAAAGCATAAATGTCTTGATCGACGTAATGGCCCAAATTCTCACTTTGTTCGGTAGCATTCCAATAGTTCTTTTTGTAATCTGCGCTCAAGGTCAACGATTTGTAAATCGTGCTACTTAAGCCTATACCAACTTCCAAGGGCATTGTATAGCTTGAAGCATCAGCTGTCGTGTTATCTTCAACAATAATGTCGGTGGCATCAATGTTCTTGGTAGCATAGCGCTCTAGAGTTCCATTTAAAACCGTTGGAAATTGAAGGGTACTACCTACCGTCACGTTCTCTAAAAGGTCGTATTGGAGGCCAAAACCAAGGCGTATACCATTATAATTTGTAGTTTCAGTTGATTGGAAAGAGCTGCTACTGATTTGAAAGTCTTCATTTTCTTCTATGCTTCCGAATAAAAAGGAGGTTGACAATCCAAGCCGTAAATTATCGACTATCTCGTAACCCAGGTTTAAGCGTAGATCACTCAATCCTCCCACACCTGCAACATTACTTTCGAAGAATTCCGTTGTTCCCTCAATATTACTTTGTATGCCGACTAAAGTATACCCAACATCACTATAGGGAACCATTGTTATGCCCGCCCCTAGACCTTCGGTTATTCGAAAGGCAAAAGCAAAATTTGAAAAATTAAGGCTGGTACGCCCTTCCGAAGTGCCGCTATTACTGTAATTGTTGTACTCACTTGTCACACCTATATCATAAAAGAAGGAATTCTGTGGAACCAATGCAAAGTTGGCCGGGTTTAAGTTATTGATTTCAGTTTCAGTTTTTAAACCAATCCCAGTATACCCCAGGCCATTCGATTTGCCAATGCTGGTCTGATTTATAATGCCCAAACCGTATAGTGAATAGGGCGAACTGGTCAACCCCTCGGACTGCGCCTGAACGAATGTCGACATTGAAATTAGACCTGTGATAAGTAAAAAGATTTTAGTTTTCAAATTCATCGTAGATGGAATAGGTAAGTTCTAAAGTGGTACTGTAATCTGAATTGTTGTTTCCGTTAAGTACAAAGCGGTCAACGGTACTATTGTAGTCGTCAGGAAGTAGTATTAGTGCTTCGCCTGTATACCTTTCAGTCACTAGCAGTTTTTCGATATAGCTACTTAAGGGCAATTCATAATAAATGTCATTGAATTCTTGATTGTTCCTATTTAATATGGCAATGTCGGATAGCTGTTCGGTCAATTCATTGTTTACGTCGACTAGATAGACTGAAAGACTATCCCTTAGAATCAAATGGTCATCATAGCTTTGACTGGAAGGTTTTATTTTTAATATGGCATTCAAAATAGTCCCTTCCCCGGGTATGTCGTAAATACTTTTGATATGTGGAAACTGAATTCGAGTTGCAATGCCTAAACCTGATTGTATAAAACTTCGATTTTCGGCATCTGAACTTTCAAGAGCCATTTCTCTATCGGTAAGGGTTTTTAAATACTGGTTAGGCTCTTCAGTGATTATTTGATTAAAAAAGGGTGTTGGAAAACTGGTGGTATTGATTGTAAAGTCTATATGATTTGACACACGTTCATCCTCCTCTGCAGTGCTGAAGAAAAGGCGCATATAACTATCTTCCGATGCGTATGAAAAGCCAATAATAGACCCGTCATCCGTTTCACCGGGATGTAATACAATGCCCTTAAAACGATCTCTGAATTCGGCAAGGTTCGTAATCGACTTTTCTTGAAAATTCTTAAAAATATCCAGTCCCAAGCTGTCGGAAAGCTTAATTTCCAAAGAGTCGGCCTTTATAGGTCTAGGGGTGAACGTTAATGTTCCGAGATTTTCTTCTTTATACTCAAAACTCCCCGTATTGTAAAGGTCGTCTCCATTGTAGGCTTTCAAGGTTTCATTAAGTTCTTTAATTTGAATAGTGTTTTGTCGCAGCGTATCGTTATAATAATAGTTGTCGAACTTCAAATACAGTGCGATACTGTCGAATTCAGCTTCTGAATTGATAGTATAACTCGAAGGTACGAGTTCAAAATAGCTCGCACATCGTACGGTGCCGAATTCAGGATCTACATATTTGCCCACCAAAATCCGTGATGATTGTGAAGTTATGAGACTGTCGAATTTGATAGTCGATGTAGCAACGGTGGCGGTATCAATGCGTATCACTCTAATATTACTTTCCGTAAATTTTTCTCCCGCAACAAATTCAGAACTATCTATAGCATCTTCGTTACATGCGGCAAACATCAGCGGAAAGATGATGCCTATAAAAGGTAGTACCGTGCAGACTTTTTTTATGATTTTCCTTGTCATTTTTTGTTGATTTGACCCAAAGGTAGAATGCAAGAACAAGCCTCAAAACCCGAATAGACCAACACCTATTCTTTTAAGATCAATCCTTGAATTCTCACGATGAAATTGGTAGCTGCGTTCGTAGATAAAATTGTCCATTTGATATGTTAAAACCCCGCTTTGATCTATTCTGTTTTTTAAAGGCCGAAACACGTTTTAGTTTTGATAAAAAATTAAGATCAAAAAATAAATTGAACGGAATGAAAAGAATTGAAGATAATTTTAAAACGATAACCCTTTTTAGCGTATTGATTCTGTTCCTCACCAGTTGTTCGAATGATGATGAAGAGGAAGACTTGGGCAACTGGGTGGACAGGTCGGTGTTTGACGGTAGCCCTAGAAGTAGCGTTTCAGGGTTTACCATTGACAATACGGGTTATATGGGCGTTGGGTATGATGGTGATGATTATCTGACATCGGTATGGGCGTATAATATGGAAGGTGACTATTGGTCTCAAAAGGCAGATTTCCCAGGAGTAGCTAGAAATGCGGCTGTAGGTTTTCAAGTGGATGGTACCGGCTATATTGGCTCCGGCTATGATGGGCTTACTGAACTACGCGATTTTTATGCTTACGACCCGACCTCGAATACTTGGAAGGAAATCGCAGCCCTCGAAACACCTCGAAGGAATGCCGTAGCTTTCGGAGCCAATGGATTTGGATATTTCGGCACCGGGTTTGATGGTGATAATGACCGGAAGGACTTTTGGAAGTATGATCCCGTATCCGATACTTGGCAAGAATTGGAAGGTTTTGGAGGAGATAAAAGAAGGGCCGCGACCACTTTTACAATTGGCGACAAGGTATATTTGGGAACAGGAATCTCCAATGGGATTTATTTAGATGATTTTTGGTCTTTTGACACTTCCACCGAGAGCTGGACTAAAAAGTTAGACCTCGACGAAGAGGATGACTATCAGATTACACGTAGTAATTCCCTCGGTTTTGAGATGAATGGGTATGGGTATATAGCCTGTGGTGAAAGATCTGGTCCGACAAATTCAATTTGGGAATATGATCCATCGTTAGATACTTGGGAATTAAAAACTCCCTTCGAGGGATCGTCACGTCAAGATGCCATTGCCTTTTCAAATTCAAGTCGGGCGTTTATTGGAATGGGAAGAACAGGAAGTCTGTACTTGGATGATATTAATGAATTCTTTCCCTTTGATGAATATGAAGAAGAAGATTGAAAGTTTTTGATTGAGTGATTGTAGTTGATGTATGGGGTCTTGCAGGAGTGTTTGGCCCCATTTTAAAGACAGACATAAAATGTTCCTAGGTTCTTATGAAGGTGCAGAGTGTTCAATAGTTTGGAAAGAAGGGGTAACCGATCAAAATATTTCTGACTACTTTCTCTCTTTCGATGAATATAAAAGATGAAGTTTAAGAGTTTTCATTGAGTGATTTTAGTTGTTGAATGGGGTCATGCAGGAGTGTTTGGCCCCATTTTAAAACCAAGATGTTTTTTGGCTTAAGTAGAAATAATTCGAGCGTTTTGTTAGGGAATAGTTTCATACGAAAAAAGGATTTGCTAATAACGTTCAAGGAAACTCAGGAAATAGAATTTTAATTATGAATTAAATTGCAGCCTAAAATGAAATTTTTTCTGAATATTGGAATGTTGGTTCTTGTCGGACTAACATTTTTCGGGCTAATGAAGTTTGCCCCTGAGCAAATACTTGACACCCCTTCTTTTGAAACGACAATTATCGTGGTCGAAGATGGCTATGGCTATCAGGTTTCAAAAAATAATAAACTTATCATACGGCAAGAATACATTCCTGCAATCAATACAAAACAAGCATTTGGAACGATAAAAGATGCCCAGCTGCTCGCCGATTTGGTAGTCTACAAATTAAAGAAAGGCCGAAGTCCGGTAGTAGCATCGAGCGAACTTGACGATTTGAACATTGTTATATTGGAAGGACAATAAAATCTTTGATGGCTTTTGAAAAGAAAAACATTTCTCAAGTTTCAGCCCATATTTTTATATGGGGGTGCTTTTGTATTTTGATAATTTATCCCATAATATCCCAGTCAAGACCCGTACCCTCTAATTTAATAGCGGTTTTCGGAATGGGTATGCTTTTGTTTTATGTAAATTATTTTTTGGTCTTTCCCGAAATGCTATTGAAGCGGAACATTCAAATTTACATTGTGGTTTCTGTTTGCTTGATAATTGCGGCTGCCCTGCTTGTCAATTTAACCATTCCCCCCGAAATTCCTTTGGACTTTCCAACAGACTTTCCGGAAAAATTAAGGTCAAGAATGCAACGCAGGCGTGATATGTGGAACCCACGGATTTTTATGTCTATTAGTTTTATAGGAATCCCATACATCATAAGTGCAATGCTTCGCATGTATACGGAATGGAAGAAAAATGAAGACCTCCGCAAAGTTGTAGAAAAGCAAAAAATACAATCGGAACTTCAATTTTTAAAAACACAGTTAAACCCACATTTTTTATTCAATTCGTTAAATGCCATTTATGCCCTTTCGGTGAAACAATCACCGAACACCTCACTGGCAATTGTCGATTTAGCCGAGTTGATGCGCTATATGCTCTATGAAGCCGATAAAGACCTGGTACCCCTGAGCAAAGAGTTGGAATACATAAAAAGTTATGTACAATTGCAGCGCCTTCGTTTGTCTGATAGCGAGAATGTCACCCTGCAAATTTCGGGTGAAGAAAAGAATAAAGTCATTCCCCCGTTATTGTTTATATCCTTCATTGAAAACGCCTTCAAATATGGAACGGATTATGAAGGAAAGACCAATGTGAGAATAAACCTTTTAATACTAGACAAGTCTATACAGTTACGAGTGACAAATAAAATAGGAGTCTTCAAAGAGCCTACGAAAAGTTCGGGTGTGGGTTTGCAGAATATTAAAAATAGATTGAAACTATTATATCCTTTAGCGCATGAACTGATTGTTAATAACGATGGAAATACATATTCGGTCAGTTTGACCCTCAGACAGTAAGTAACAAAATGGGTCGGACCTGATGGTGCGATATACGACGCAAATGGATTGGAGGATTTTATCAGGCCCTTATAAACTAACAAAAACGAACAGATGAAATGTATTATCATTGACGACGAACCCCTTGCTATTGAAATTTTGGTAGACTATTGTAGTAAAATCGATTTTGTGGAGGTACTGGGAACCTTTACCAATCCGTTGGAGGCTATTGCCGTTATAAAGGAGAAAAAGGCCGATTTGATATTTTGCGATATCGAAATGCCGCAGATCAGCGGTATTGATTTTATAAATTCACTGGACAATAGGCCGCTATTTATTTTTACTACGGCCTATTCGCAATATGCCGTTGAAGGGTTTGAGCTGAACGCTGTTGATTATCTGGTAAAACCGATACCATACCATCGTTTTATAAAGGCTGTTTCAAGAAGCAAAGAACTTTTGACAAGCCATGAAAAACCTATGGAAAACAACATATTCTCCTCACACGGGGAAACCAACGAATCCCAAAAATTTATTTTTGTTAAGGCAGAGTATGAAAGTATCAAAATCAACCTGGATGATATTGAATATATTCAAGGTTTAAAAGATTATTTAAAAATACATATCACCAATACCAACAAAGCCATACTTACACTTATGAGTTTTAGGGAGCTGTTGGATAGACTTCCGCCCAACCAGTTTATAAGGGTACACAAATCGTTTGTGGTAAACGTAAATTATATAAATACGGTGCAACGTAATAGAATTGTAATCAATGATATACGTATTCCCATTGGGGAAAGCCATAAAGATATGTTCTTCTCGGTATTGGGTCTTTGATGACAATTATATTGTATTCCAGTATTCCATTTAAAAAAACCAGTCCCCAAAGGCAACAACTGGTATATCGACTTAGACCTGTTTGGATTTTTAAACTAGTTTAGAATCTTTTAGTGCTTTTAACGGGTAAACACTATTAAGTAATTCGAATAATAGGCCAACCTTTAGAAAAGTGGTATTCGATGTAAAAGGGATATAAAAAAAGTAATAAATTACCGAACAATCCCCTAGTTCGAATCTTAATTTTCACTTTTATGATA
>CBDULZ010000161.1:0-7316 GCA_965368185.1 uncultured Kriegella sp. | reverse complement strand
TCATATAAGTTAAAGTCAATATTTTGGAATATTCGTTTTTTAATATGTATATTTGAAACCATTCATAACGCTAGAGCATGTTATTTTACGGCAAAAGAAGTTTTTTTGGGTGGTTGGTTTTCTTTTTCGTTGCGCTACAAATTTCATGTGGTGATTCGAAGGAATTTACAGAACCCTTGCCCGAAACTGTCGATTTTAATTTTCATATCAAGCCCATTTTGGTACAGAACTGTTATTTGTGCCATGGCCCTGATGTGAGTAGCCGCAAAGCCGATTTACGATTGGATATTTTAGAAGGTGCTACTGCCAAATTGGAAGAGGGAGGTCATGCGATCGTACCCGGCAAACCGTCAAAAAGTCTGCTCGTAGCACGAATAAACAATACCGAGGAGGATATGATGATGCCGCCACCCGACTCGAATCTAAAGCTCACCGACAGGCAAAAGGCACTTTTAGAGAAATGGATCGATCAAGGCGCCGAGTGGAAAGAACATTGGGCATTTATAAAACCGGCCAATGATTTGGCAACTGGTGATACGCTGGCCATCGACAAGCTTATTGATGAACAACTGACTCAAAAAGGGTTGGAAAAAGCGGCCATAGCCGATAAGAACGTACTTGTGCGAAGAGTCGCCTACCTGCTTACTGGCTTGCCGCCTTCACCGACCGATGTAGAATCTTTTATTGTAGACAATAGTGAGGAAGCCTATGAAAAAATGGTCGATCGCTATTTGAATTCCCCAGCCTATGGCGAACGGTGGGCACGACATTGGATGGACCTCGTGCGCTATGCCGAGACGAAAGGGCACGAATTTGACTACGCGATCACCGGAGCTTGGAAATATCGTGATTATTTAATTCGGGCATTCAATGAAGATTTGCCCTATGATCAGCTGCTAAAAGAGCATTTGGCGGGCGATCTTATGCAAAAAAAGCGCTACGATACCGCTTCCGGAAATCAGGAATCACCTTTGGGTACCGCTTTTTACGCAATGGGAGAAGGCACACACAGTCCTGTTGATGTTCGTCAAGATGAGGCGGATCGCATTGATAACATGATCGATGTCACCTCCAAGACCTTTCAAGGCTTGACCGTTTCATGTGCAAAATGTCATGATCATAAATTCGATCCTATTTCAGCGGCAGATTATTATGCTTTCTATGGCATCATGGAAAGTACACGATTCTCACCGGTTCCCTCCGATTTATCGCTGAAAGATGAAAAGACCGTAAAAACGGTCAATGATTTAAAAGCTTACATGAATCAAATGGTAGCCGATAAATGGTCGGATGGTCTGAAGGCATCTGAAAAAGAAGCGTTGGCACAAAATGCTGTTTCAGAAGAAGATACTACCGAATATCGAATTTTAGGAGACTTCAGAAATACCGATTTTGGCGATTGGGTAAGCGACGGCCTGGCTTTTGGACACAAAACGACTTTAGGAAATCCCTTGGTTGACAAAGCCACTGGAAGGTTAACGGGGTTGGATGGGGGCCGTGCAAGCAGTAAAACCTTTGGCACTGGAGTTTTTGGGGTGCTGCGTTCGCCCGACCTGGTTTTAGATACTGATTTTATAGGCGTCAAGGCTAGAGGTCAAAACAGCCTTGTGCGTATCGTGATCGACAACTTTCAGCTGATTCAAAATCCGATTTACGGAAACATGGAGCAAAAGGTCGGCGAATCGAAATGGAACAATTATACCTTTAACGTGGGCCCATGGAAAGGGCATAAGGCATACATCGAAATTTTGCCCGGTGAATACAATAGGCATGATTACCTATTACCGGAAGATGCTTATGTCGAAACGGAATATGTCATTGCTTTTGACTCGTTATGGCCCAAGGAAGTACGACATAAAATACCAAAAGGTACATTGGCTCGGGATAGCAGTAAAGCACCAGCCCTTTCGACCCAACTTGTTACGTCTTTGAACGGAAAACTTCAAAGGGGACAATTGCCGAATCGAATTCCAGAATTGAAATCAACATGGGATAGCATTCAAAGTCTTGAAAAGTCTTTGAGGAACACTTCTTTTTTCTATGGCGTAAATGATGGCTTTGGCATCAATAGTCCAATCTTTAATAGAGGAAGCTATCAAGAACTGTCCGAAGAGAAGATACCACGCAGATTCCTTTCGGCTTTGCCCTTGGGTGATGTGCCCTTTAAATCAAAAGGAAGCGGTCGTCTTGAACTGGCAGAGGCCATGCTGAACGAAGACAATCCCCTCACCTCGCGTGTTATGGTCAATCGCATTTGGCACCACCTTTTTGGGAAGGGCATCGTTGAAACCGTTGATAATTTTGGGCTGCAGGGGAAGCTTCCGTCACATCCTAAATTACTGGATTATCTTGCCGTAAAATTTCAGGAAGACGGGTGGTCGATCAAGAAAATGATTCGACACATCGTTACATCCGAAGTTTTTAAAAGAAGCGCGGTCAGAAGTGATGCATTGACGGAGAAAGATCCTACCAATATATATTTGGCTTCGTTTCCTGTACGAAGGTTGGAGTCGGAAGCTATCCGTGATGCACTTTTAGTCGTTTCGGGAAGTATGGATTCCACCTTGTACGGGCCGCCGGTCAAAACACATCTGACCGAGTTTATGCAAGGCCGGGGTAGGCCAGGGAAATCAGGGCCTTTAGATGGTGCCGGTCGAAGAAGTATCTATCAAGAGGTGCGACGTAATTTTTTAGAACCTATGATGGTCACTTTTGACCGTCCTATACCGTTCAGTACATTCGGAAAACGCAATGTGACCAATGTGCCTTCCCAATCGTTGATTATTATGAACGATCCCTTTGTGGCGCAACAGGCCGAACGTATGGCCAAACAACTGTTGGCTCAGAAAGAGTTGAGCTTTGATGAAAAAATAGCTTGGATTTACATGCGCACATTTTCGCGCAAACCGAGTGCTGAAGAATTAGTAAAGGCAGCAACTTTTATTGAAGTTTTAGGTGGAATGGAAAATCAATCGGAGGAGGAAGGTTTTGACAAGGAAACAAGTATTTGGAAAGACTATTGCCACAGTATTTTTAATTTAAAGGAATTTATATACCTGATATAATGGGCAAGTATGATAATTTTATGCAACGACCCCTCTCGCGCCGTGAGATGTTGGGCATATGTAAGGGTGGTTTTGGAACGTTGGCTTTTGCAAGCTTGTTCGGAGGTTTTCCTTTACTGGGTTGTGAAAGGCCAAAAAAAGGTATCGCTGCCAATTCAGATCTGTATTTAGGGCCCCATTATTTGCCCAAAGCGAAAAATGTTATTTTCCTGTATATGGATGGTGGGGTCTCGCAAGTAGATTCTTTTGACCCGAAGCCGAGACTCGCAAAAGAAAATGGGGAAGATCCCAATAAAAAATTTAAAGTAGACGCCACCCAATTTAATAATGTCGGTAAAATATTAAAAAGCCCATGGGATTTTAAACAGTATGGCGAATGCGGTATGCCGGTCAGCGAGTTGTTCCCGCACATTGCCACTTGTGTTGATGATATTGCGCTCATCCGATCGATGACTTCCAATTTTCCCGAACATACCAACGCAAATTATTTCCTGCATACCGGTAGCGGCATTCAAGGGCGCCCGAGTATGGGTTCTTGGATGACTTACGGCTTAGGAAGTGAAAATAAAAACATACCGGGTTATGTGGTGCTCGACGGTGGATTGATTCCACCTGGAGGGCTGGACAATTTTAAGAACGGCTTTTTACCGGCTTCGTACCAAGCCTCTGTTTTAAGGGCCGGAGCCGAACCGGTAGCCAATATCCGACCGCAGGAATCCATCCAAAATTTGCAAGAGCAAAAATTAGGGTTTATAAAGCAATTGGATCAAAGTTTAATCGGAAAGATCGGCGAAGTCGATGCTGTGGAATCTGCCGTATCAAACTATGAGCTGGCGTATAAGATGCAATCTTCCATTCCCGAATTGACCGAGTTTGCGGCTGAATCCGAAGCTACCAAAAAACTATACGGTCTTGATTCAGATGACCCGCACACCAGGGGGTATGCCTCACAGTGTTTATTGGCCAGAAGATTGGTAGAACGGGGGGTTCGCTTTATCGAATTGACATGCCCTAAGGTAGCGGCAGATCGTTGGGATCAGCACAGCAATTTAAAAGATGGCCATGAACGTAATGCCCATGCAGTGGATCAGCCGATTGCCGGACTCTTAAAAGATTTGAAATCAAGGGGGCTCTTCGAGGAGACCTTGGTGGTCTGGACGGGTGAATTTGGTAGAACGCCTTTTGCACAGGGGTCAAACGGCCGTGATCATAACCCATCGGCATTTAGTATGTGGATGGCAGGGGCCGGCATTAAGGGCGGAACCATTTTTGGAAAAACCGATGACTACGGTTATCGCGTTATAGAAAACGAAGTTACCATTCACGACCTGCATGCTACCATTATGCATTTATTGGGAATCAACCACGAGCAGCTCACCTTTCGCTTTGGTGGTCGCGATATGCGGTTGACCGATGTGCATGGCCATGTAATCAAAGATATATTAGCGTAACACAAAAAAGAATAAATGCAAATTAAAAGCTTGTTTAAAAAGGGAACGATATTAGTTTGGCTACTGCTTCCGTTGGCTGCGATGGCCCAAGAACCATCGGCTGAAATAGCACATTCCTTTTTTATGGCCGGGCATAAGTTTACCGGTATTATTGGAGAATCGGGGGAAGTTGTTTGGGATAGTAAAAAGCCACGGGCTAGGGATGGTTATGTTCTGAAAAACGGAAATATTCTGATTTGTTGGGCCGATGAGGTGCGCGAGTATAATAAAAGGAAAGAGGTTATTTTTTCTTATAAAAGAGCTGAAGAATCCATGGAATTGGGCACAGCGGTACGCCTTCCCGGTGGCCGTACCCTGATTACCGAATCGGGAACAAGCCCTAGACTTATTGAAGTCGACAAGAACGGGAATGTAATTAAAAGTGTGCCTTTACAACCCGAGACCGACAACATACACATGCAGACCCGTATGGCCCGAAAGCTTAAAAATGGAAACTATCTGGTTCCCCATTTGTTGGCTTTTGCTGTGAAGGAATACCAACCGAATGGTTCGGTAGTCAACGTTTTTAAGACTGATGATATTAGCCAAGGAGGTCGGAAAGCCGAAACTTGGCCTTTCACGGCCATCCGCCTTAAAAACGGAAATACCGTAGTCACATTGACACATGGAAATACAGTCGTAGAACTAGATTCGAAAGGGCAAGTGGTTTGGAAGCTTACGAATGATGATTTGGAAGGCGAACCTTTAGCGGATCCTTGTGGCGCTCAAAGGCTGCCCAATGGCAACACAGTTATCGCCAGCTATGCGGCCAAAGGTCCGATTAAACTTTTAGAGGTGGATGTCCATAAAAATATGGTTTGGAGCTATACTGGGCATAATGTGCATCATTTTCAGATATTGACTACCAATGGCAAACCTTTGAGAGGCGTTCCGCTTAAATAAATGTATGCTGGGTATTCTAAGTAGCATTGGGTTTTTAGACGACCCTGCCGATATTTTTATCTTTTTAGGAAGACTACATCCTTTGGTGGTACATCTGCCCATCGGGTTTTTATTGTTGGCAGCTTTGACGCAATTTGCGTCTAGAAAGCCTAAATTTCAAGCCGTCATACCTTTTATTCCTTATGTGTGGGCACTCGGTGCGCTCAGCGCATTTTTTGCCGTAGTTTTTGGCTATTTGCTTTCGCTCTCCGGGGACTATGATGCAGACACCTTGTTTTGGCATAAGTGGATGGGAGTGGCCGTACTTTTATTTTCGATAATCTGTTATTACACCACCAAAAAACCAACAAGGACTTTTTTTTATGCCAAATGGTTTTTTACGGCCCTCGCCACAATATCCATATTTATTACAGGACATTTAGGTGGTAATTTGACCCATGGCTCGACCTACTTATTGGAGTATGCCCCGAACACTATTCGAGGTTTGGCCGGTATGCCCCCCAAAGTGCAACCTCGAAAAAAAGTGACCGAATTAGATTCGGCCGATGTCTTTTTAGATTTAATTTCCCCTATGCTCGCTAACAAATGCACCAGTTGTCATAACGATGGAAAAAAGAAGGGTAAATTGAAATTAACGACCTATAATGAGATAATGAAAGGTGGTGAAGGAGGTGAAGTCGTAATTCCGGGAGATGCGCTGAATAGCGAACTTTTTAAGCGGATTACCTTACCTGAAGACCATGATGATTTTATGCCTTCCGAAGGAAAAAGACCCTTAACGGATAATGAAGTGAAACTTATAGAATGGTGGATCAATGTAGGGGCGCCACCTGATGGCTATTTTACACAATTGAAGCCGGAAAAGGAAGTTATTGCTATGGCGGAAAATTTCTTTGGCCTCGATAGAGAGAATCAGTTGTATGGCCGGGCCGTCGAGCCACCGAATAAAGCGGTTGTCGACTCCCTTAGACGTCGTGGTTTTGTTTTAAATCGATTGATGAGAGACAATTTCTTTATGGGGGCTAACTTTAGTTTGAGCGAAAGAAACCTAGCGCTTTCCGATGTCGAATTATTGGTACAATTGAAGGAACAAATTATTTGGCTTGATCTGAGTAATTCCAATGTAAACGACAAGCATCTTGATAAAATTGGCCAACTGGAGAACTTGGTGCGATTGGATTTAAGTGGCAATGCCATCACCGATGCCGGTCTCCATCATTTGGTCGAACTTAAAAATTTGGAGTCCCTAAACTTATTTGACACTAATGTTTCAGACGGCGTGCGGCCTTTGATTCCTAAGATGAAAGCACTTCAAAAAATATACTTGTGGCAGACTAAAACTTCTCCTGAGGGTATATCGATGCTAAAAAAGGAAAATCCTGATGTCAAAATAGTTTCGGAAAGGGAATAGTCTGTAGTTATGTGCTTTTAACGTAATATTTAAAAATCAGTTGGTAAGAGAATAATTAGGGGTGCTCTAAACTGATTTTTTTTGTACTTTCATTAAAACAGTCTCTTAAAGGGAAATGAATTCAAAACTGTTCATACTGTGTAGTGTTTGGGCAATGGGTATTGCCTGTGGTTTCACGGTCCAAGACGATAGAACTTTGAAAGTAAAGGAAATAAAACATACAGGCGATGCCAGTTTGCAGGAAGTTTCAGAATTGCTTGAAAACCAAACGGAACTTCATGACATTGATTTAATCAATTGGGATGCGTTTTCCTATCGCCCAAAAGTGCATTTTCGAATTGCACATAGCAACAACCAGATTTGGCTTAAATATTACATTGAAGAGAAGAGTATTTTGGCCGAAGTCGTTGATGTCAACGGCGCGGTGTCGAACGACAGTTGTGTTGA
>CBDULZ010000160.1:0-7323 GCA_965368185.1 uncultured Kriegella sp. | reverse complement strand
GCAAGCTCTTTATAGTTCAAGCGGTCGGAGAGGTTGAAAATGGCCGTGCCTTCCCGAAGCAAACAATGTGTTGCGAACCCACCACTTAACGGTTTATCGGATGCCATTTGTTGGTGTCCGTATTTAAAAAGGTTTTGAGATTTTTGGGGAAATCCCTTTTTGGCCATGGTTCCATGTACATCATGGGCATAGACCGACCAAGTGATCAGATTTCCGACCTGAAGTGCTTCTCCCTTATAATCGGTGTTGATGGCACTCCCCAAAGAAACTACACGACCGATAATTTCATGGCCTAGAATGCTTGGGCATGGGGAAGTTCTTCGTCCGTAATAGGTATGTAAGTCGCTTGTGCAGATCGTGGTGTACGCTATTCTCACCAAAACTTCATTGGATCGTGGTGTGGGAAGCGACACTTTTTCAATGGTAAAAGGCTTTTCCGCTTCGTGGAAAACCAATGCTTCCGCCATTTCTTTTGCTGTCATAGTTATCTTCTTTTTAAGGGCGCGGTTTAATACATTATTCGAGTTAAAGGTAAAGTATGGTTTCATGTATAATTTTTGTTACACTAGCCATATTCCTATTAAAAACTTGCTAATTATCGATTTACTGTTAAAACTCGTATAAATTGTGAATATTTGTTAAAAAAAGTGAGTAGCAAATATAGTTTCTTTTAAAGAAAATCGATTTCTTTGAAAAAACATAACCATAGCTTTACATCATCTTAATTTAATCGAGGTATTCCGCCCGCTACATTTGCCTGATGGAAAATAAGAATCCGATTCAAACACTTACAACGAATACCACACCAAGAAAATCAATAATTCCGGGCATGTCTTCGGTCTGGATCATGGTGGCGGCTTTCTTATGCTATACGGGTATGTACGCGGTGCGCAAGTCGTTTTTGGCCGGGCAATACCAAGACTTGGACATTGGCCTTGGAATGGACCCCAAAACCGTTCTGGTTATCAGTCAGGTGTTGGGCTATATGCTTTCGAAGTTCGTTGGTATCAAGATCATATCGGAAATGCCGCCTCAAAGAAGGGTCTACTGGTTATTGGGGCTAGTCGGTCTCGGATTGGGCATGTTGGGCCTTTTTGCCATAGTGCCTCCCAATTGGAAAATGGTCACGCTTTTTTTCAATGGATTGCCCTTGGGGATGGTTTTCGGGGTTGTGTTTTCCTATCTGGAAGGCAGAAGAAATACGGAACTCTTGGCCGCCGCCCTGAGTGCTACTTTTATTTTCTCTACAGGACTGGTAAAGACTGTTGGGGTGCTGTTGATCCAGAATTATGGGGTCGGCGAATATGCCATGCCATTTGCCACCGGGTTGCTTTTCCTTCCCATATTTTTACTTTCCGTATGGATGCTGAACAGGTCAAAGGCGCCTGATGAATTTGATAGACAAGAGCGTACCGAACGTACGACAATGGATGTGGCCAAGCGAAAAGATTTTCTCAAAAGGCATGGTGCTGGCTTTGCTGGCTTGGTGGTCATTTACATCCTACTCACAATCATACGCGATTTTAGGGATAATTTTATTGTAGAGTTCTGGGAAGAACTGGGGTATGGCGGGGAACCGGAATTGATTACGCTTACCGAAATTCCTGTCGCTATAATCGTGCTTGTAATCGCGGCCTTGGGCATATTGATACGTAAAAATCGATTGGCCTTTAATCTTGGCATGTATATGATAGGGTTTGGGGCTTTGGTCATTTTGTTGTCGACCTTGCTATTTAAGCAATCCCTTATTAGCCCGGTGATGTGGATGATCAGTACGGGGGTGGGTGTGTACTTGCCCTATATTTTATACCATTGCCTGATCTTCGAACGCTTGATTGCCTTGCTTAAATACAACGGAAATGTTGGGTTTCTTTTTTATACGGCCGATGCTATGGGCTATTTGGGCAGTGTAAGTGTTTTATTGCTTAAAGAAGTTGTGGGATATAACACCTCGTGGGTCGACTTTTTTATCGATATCAACATCAAGGCAGCCGTACCGATCATGATATTGGTATTTCTTGTTTTGCTCTATTTTAGCCGAAGCAAGGTGCCGCAAGCTGCGCCGGTATCATCTAAAGGTGAGGTGTGATAGCAAAGTTTATTTAACAATTACGAAATAAATAATATGACGAAGTGTATTCGAGTCGGGGTTTTAATTTTGTTGATGCAGCTGACGAGTTGTCAAGATCAGGTCAAACAAACGGAAGAACCCAATGATTCCAAATTAGCCAAACGGGTCATTGTACTCGGTCTTGATGGCTTAAGTGTCGATGGTTTTAAAACCGCGAAACATCCGAACTTGGATGCATTGTTTGCAGACGGAACAATTTCATTTACCACACGACCGGTAATGCCATCGGTAACATTGCCGAACTGGACGAGCCATCTTACGGGAAGCGGCCCCGAAGAGCATGGTGTCGACAATAATGGTTGGACCCTGACAGACCATCAATTACCAGGGTTGGAAAAAGATTCCGATGGGTATTTTCCTTCCATTTTTAAAGTGCTTAAAGATCAAATGCCAAATATTAAAACGGCATATTACTATAATTGGGGCAATCTTATAAATCCTATCAATCAAAAGTATCTTGACGAAGTAAACTTTCTGGAAGACGATGCATACGAGGAAAATTATAAAAAGGCAAACGCCTTTGCCTTAAAGCACAAAGACGACCCCACACTTATTTTTTTATATAGTGTGCACGTAGACCATGCAGGGCATAACCATGAATGGATGTCATCAGAGTATATTACATCCATTGAGGAGGCCGATATTAAAGTAGGGACGCTGATCAACGCGTTAAAGAAAGACGGACTTTATGAAGACACCCACTTTTTACTTATCACGGATCACGGTGGAAAAGGAACCGGTCATGGAGGGATGAGCCCGGGAGAAATGAATGTACCGTGGGGTATCAAAGGGCCGGGAATCAAAAAATCGAGTACATTTAAAGACTACAATAGCAATAAGAATACGGCATTGGTCTTAGCGCGTTTGTTCGGCCGTGATAGCCTTCCCGAATCATGGACAGGCAAGGTACCTGAATCCATTTTTGAATGGAACTAGGCTAAACCTGTTTGAAATCCCTGTTCTTTTTTACAAATTGAGAAGGGGTAGCGGTTTTCAATTTTTTAAACTTCCGGTTAAAATTGGATAGTGAAGAAAACCCCGATGCCTCGGCAATCGTTGCAACAGTCAGGTCGCTGTCTTCGATTAAAAGCTGACAGGCATGGGCGATACGTACCTCGATAAGAAATTCAAAAAAAGTTTTGTTGGTTCGTTGTTTAAAAAAGCGGCAAAAGGCATTGGGGGTCATAAAGGCGAGTTTCGCTATTTTTTTTAAAGTGATTTCTTTGTGAAAGTTTTTCATGGTATACTCAAAGATGGCCCGTAACCGTTCCCCATCATCGTTGGTGATTTTTTTTTGATAGATAAAACCGGCCAAAGATTGTCTTTCGGCACGGCATAATGTTCGCAAAAGTTCTAGAAATTTCAAGAATCTTGAGAATTTATCCAAATGGGGGAACCCTAATATCAACTTTTCGATTTCCGGATCTCTTTGGGTCAGGCGAAACCCAACGTCCGAGTGGTCGAAAAAACTTTTGATTTCTACGAGATCGGGAAGGTTGAAAAAATCTTCCCCGAAAGAACGTTTTGAAAAGAAAAGGGATACCATATGCGATTGTTCCTTTTCAACACTTTGAAATACATGCGGCATATTGGAACCAATAACAAAAAAATCGCCAATGCCATACGAGTGAACGCTATCTGCCACGACCAGCTTTCCACGCCCTTGGACGATATGGCTGATTTGAATTTCCTCATGCTGGTGTAATTTTCCATAAAACCCCGTTTCCTGATCAATTTGAACAATCAGGTTCTCTGCGGGAGATTTCGGAATTTGAAACGGAAAAACTTTCATTACTGCGTGTATATATGCCGAAAATACTATTTTACTATGCTATATTTGGTAACATAGTACTATTTTCAGGTAAAATATTATTAACAAAAATGCTGCGATCTGTTTTAATTTTGTGCTAAACCAGAGTGTGATCTAGTTTGCGTTAATAGCATTTATAGGAATTGGCCCATGAAAAACCGGGCTTGTTAAAACATATAATTCAATACAATAGGCTTATGAAAATCGAATGGAGGGGCGTTATGCCCGCAGTTACTACAAAATTTACAGCTGAGGACGAGCTTGACATGGATATGTTCAAGGTGAATATTAAGGCCCAGCTTGATGCAGGGGTACACGGCCTTATTTTAGGGGGAACCTTGGGCGAAGCCAGTACACTTACCGACGATGAAAAGAAAACACTCGTGCTTGAAACAGTAGATTTTGTTGCTGGCAAGGTGCCTGTAATCATCAATATTGCCGAGCAGACTACTAAAGGAGCCATAGCCGCGGCCCATCGGGCAGAAGAACAAGGTGCTAGTGGTTTAATGATGTTGCCGCCGATGCGCTACAAGGCGAACGAGCATGAAACAGTGATTTATTTCAGTGAGGTGGCGAAAAACACCGATTTGCCTATAATGATCTACAACAACCCTATTGACTATGGTATCGAGGTTACCCTTGATATGCTAGAAGTGCTCTTAAAACATGATAATATTGCGGCGGTCAAAGAGTCGACGCGCGATATCTCCAATATTACCCGCATCAAGAATAGGTTTGGGGATCGCTTAAAAACTTTTACTGGTGTTGATACCTTAGGGATGGAAAGCCTTTTGATGGAAGCCGATGGTTGGGTAGCCGGACTCGTTTGTGCATTTCCTGCCGAGACCGTTGCTATTTACGAACTGGTCAAGGCCGGAAGAATTAAAGAGGCCCTTGCCATTTATCGCTGGTTCCTTCCGCTATTGGAACTTGACATCAGTCCCCAATTGGTACAGAATATCAAATTGGCCGAATTAGCAACAAAAATAGGTACTGAACATGTTCGGGCGCCAAGATTGCCTTTGATAGGTGAAGAGCGCGAACGCGTATTGAATATTATTGCCCACGGCTTGGCCACGAGACCAGAATTGCCGGCATATAAAAATTTGTCTTTGACACAAGCATAGTGGTCTTATGATTTTTTAACCAATGGCGAAGCATACGTTTACCTGTATCGATGCCCATACCGCGGGTAACCCTGTACGATTGGTGGCACATGGCGGCCCTGAATTGATGGGCCGTAACATGAGTGAAAAGCGACAGCATTTCCTTAAGGAATATGACTGGATCCGAAAAGGACTCATGTTCGAGCCCCGAGGCCACGATATGATGAGTGGTAGTATTTTGTTTCCGCCCAGCGACCCCCAAAATGATGTGGGCATACTCTTTATTGAAACAAGTGGTTGTCTTCCCATGTGCGGTCATGGCACTATTGGCAGTATTACGATTGCTTTGGAAGAGGGACTCTTATCGCCAAAAACTCCCGGTAAAGTGCGCATGGAAGCCCCTGCCGGACTCATTGAGATCGAATATCAAAAAACGGGGGATAAGGTCGACTGGGTACGTTTGACCAATGTAAAATCGTACTTGGCGGCGTCTGAACTGATTGTCGAAAGCTCACAACTGGGTACATTGGTTTTTGATGTGGCCTACGGCGGCAATTTTTATGCGATAGTAGACCCACAACCAAATTTTCAGGGCATACAAGACTTTTCAGCAGGGCAATTGGTACAGTTTAGTCAAGAATTACGGGAGAAAATAAACCGGAAATATCCCGATGCTTTTGTGCATCCGTTGGATGATACTATTCGAAATGTCAGCCATATGCTTTGGACTGGCGATACCATTTCTCCCTCGGCAACAGGCCGAAACGCTGTTTTCTATGGCGATAAGGCCATCGATCGTTCCCCATGTGGTACGGGCACCTCGGCACGTTTGGCCCAATGGTATGCCAAGGGCAAACTTAAAGAAGGGGAGGATTTTGTTCATGAAAGTTTTATTGGCTCGCAATTCATCGGCCGGGTCTTGAAAGAGGCTACAATTGGAGGAATTTCCGCTATTGTGCCCACTGTTCAGGGTGCTGCACATGTGTATGGGCATAATACGATTACCATTGACGATGAAGATCGGTATGCCCACGGGTTTCAGGTGATTTAGTGACATATTTCAAAATAGTCTCTTAACAATGGGGAAGAACGTTATTGTTGTGGGCGGGGGTATTATTGGCCTCTGCACGGCCTATTATTTGCAAAAGGAAGGCCATCAGGTTACCGTAATCGATAAATCGGATATCACGGCCGGAGCTTCTTTTGTCAATGCCGGCTATATTACCCCGAGCCATATCATTCCCTTGGCCGCCCCGGGTATGATTGTAAAGGGTATGAAATGGATGTTCAGTCCTGCGAGTCCTTTTTATATGAAACCCCGATGGGATGTTGATTTTTTTAAATGGGCATGGTACTTTCATAAATCTTCGACGCCCGAGAAAGTGGCGAAAGCGATACCCGTAATTAAAGATATCAACCTGATGAGCCACCGGCTGTATACCGATATCTTACAATCGGGTGATCTCGGTGATTTTCAGTGGGAACGCAAAGGGTTGTTAATGTTGTATCAAACCGATACGGAAGAACAGCACGAAATGCCGGTAGCGGAAAAGGCCAAGGCGCTGGCGTTGGAGGTAGATTTTTTAGACCAAGACCAACTCCGCACGATCGAACCCGATGTGGCTATCAATGCCAAGGCGGCCATTCACTACAAATGCGATGGGCATACCACCCCAACGGAAGTCATGCCCCGATTAAAGCGCTATTTGACCGATGCCGGGGTAAATGTCAGCACAAACGAAGCCGTCCTCGATTTCTCGTTAGATCAGGGCACGGTAAAAACAGTGATTACTTCAAAGGGCAGCTATACCTGTGATGAGGTCGTTATTGCAACAGGCTCTTGGAGTGAGGGCCTCGCCAAAAAATTGAATATAAAACTGCCCATTCAAGCGGGGAAGGGCTACCGTATCGATGTTGCACGGCCAACCGGTATTTCAATGCCAGCGATATTGATGGAAGCCAAGGTAGCGGTAACGCCAATGAATGGGTTTACGCGCTTTGCGGGCACCATGGAATTTTCCGGGATCAACGATACCATTCGGGCAGCACGGGTAGCTGCCATTGCCAAGGCGGTTGCTGATTTTTACCCCGATATCAAAATTACTGCCGAAGAAATGGCCGCTGCGAAAAGCGGACTTCGCCCAGTAAGCCCCGATGGCTTACCCTATATCGGAAAATCAAAGAAATATACCAATCTGACTTTTGCTACGGGCCATGCCATGATGGGCTGGAGTTTGGGCCCCGCTACGGGAAAACTGATTGCCCAACTTATCTCC
>CBDULZ010000159.1:0-7457 GCA_965368185.1 uncultured Kriegella sp. | reverse complement strand
ACAGTAAACAATTAATAGTGAACAATGAACAGTGAGTATTCAACGAGATACCAGAAACAATCAACTATAAATCATAAACGAAAACCCTAAATATGGGGAAAACCTGTAACCATAGCGACATTCTTCTTCAAAGGAACGGAACGGACCAAAATCAGCGGTTTATTGCTGCCTTGGATCCCGATTCGGTGAAACTTCATGATTTAAGTATAGAAGACTGGATGGCTTTTGCCTATGCTTTTGCGCGTAATATAAACTATTTTAAAACGGAGACCAATACAGTAGACGGCGAGAATTGGCAGCAGTTCTTTATGGAAAAGGATAAGCTCACAACGTTACTTGCCAATGCGAAGATCAATAAGGATTTAAATCCACACTTGACTTTGTTCGTATGCTTCTTAAACCTTATCGAATTAAGTCAAAAGCGACTGAATAATCTTTCTAAAAAGCATTTGGACTTCTATTATAAAAAAGTACTGAACCTAGACCATAAGGCGGCAACTCCCGATAAGGTACATGTGCTTTTTGAATTGGCAAAAAATGCATCGGAAGTCAGGGTCGTGGAACAAACCGCTTTGGATGGGGGAAAAGACGGTCTTGGTGCTAAAAGAATATACAAAACTACGGAAGAACTGATCGTAAACAAGGCCAAGGTAGCGGCATTAAAAAATGTATTTCATGAAGAGGGCAAGGCAGTGAAATATTCAGAGGTAGCCAATTCTTACAATGGTCTGGGGGAGGCATTTCCCGATAATGAAATAAAGTGGTGGCCTTTTGGGCATCCCGATTTTGAGAGCGAAGACAGTATTCCCGACCTTCCCAATGCCAAATTGGGATTTGCCGTTGCATCTCCTATCCTGTTGCTAAAGGAAGGAATGCGTACGGTTACCTTTACGTTTGATTTTGACGCAAATCTGAAAGCAACTTTTTCCAATGCGGTTTTCGATGATGCACTTGAAGTTCTTTTTAGCGGTGAAAAGGAATGGATTCCCGCGACCGTCAAGACCGAAGAATCGTCTTTGTCGAATAAAAAGATGGTGTTGGTAGTAGAACTTTCCGAGGGTCTCGACGCCGTCCTGCCCTACAATAAGGATGTGTTACTGGAAAACTTCAACTCTACCAACCCGGTAGCCCGGTTTTTATTTAAATCGAAAGATGAAAATGAGGGGTATACACTTTATAATATACTAAGAACCCATAAATTGGCAAAAATCAGCATTGATGTTCAAGTTGCGGAAATGCAGGAACTGATTTTGGAGAACGATTTAGGCAGACTGGATGCTTCCAAGCCATTTCTACCATTTGGGCCTCAGCCGGTCAAAGGATCAAAGCTTTATATCGGGTGCCAGGAAGCGTTGAACAAACCGTGGACCAATATAAGTATCGACATCCAATGGAAAGATACCCCATTTTATGAGGGAGTTGATCAAAATATTGTAGAGCATTATCATGCCTATCGCCAAAATCATTTGAACAATTTAGGCAAAAGCACGTATACGCTCACTACTGCAGCAAACTCCGATTCTTTGGATGGTGGTCTGATCATTGAAAACGATAGTGATTTTAAGGTTGATGTGGAAACGCTGAACAATCGAAACTGGCAGCCCAGAACGGTCGAAAATGATGGAATCCTTTTTGAGATAGATGGCGATGGGTATCGCACCACATTATCCGTGGAACAACCAAAAGAGGACAAGAACACCTCATCTTCAAGGAATGTTCTTACAACGAAGTTCAGCAATGGTGTTACCAAAAACACCAAAGGGTTTTCAAAGAAAACTACCGAAGGAATAATTAATGATATCAATGTTCTTTTTGACAATACCTTTTTCGATTTAAAGCAGGGAATTATGGGAGGTACCCAATTGTTGTTCGATAATGCCGTACAGCAGGAGAACTTTTCAGCGACCGCAAAAAAGGGCTTTGTTCGATTGTCGCTACAACAATCGTTTTTGCATTCCCTTTATCCAAAAATTTATGCCGTAGCCTTGTCCCAGTTTGAGGTTAGTGCGCTGGTACCCAATGAACCTTATACCCCTTTGGTAGATACCCTACGAATAAGTTATGATGCCTCGGTCAGCAAACAATTTGATTTAAATACTGATACAAGTAGTGCCAAAACGAATCTTGCAGACTACCTCGATGAATCGTTGGAGCTATTTCATGAACACCCCTTCGGACAATCAGAACAGCATACCTATTTGAAATTAACTCATGATTTCATTAAGGAGGAAGATAAAAGATGTACGTTGGTTCCCGATTATGAAAAGGGTGAGCTCTATGTGGCTCTCGAAAATGCGGAACAACTACAACAGGTGGCACTGTTGGTGCAAGTACTCGAAGGTAGTGAAAATCCGGAATATGAAGGAATAGATACTTTTCAGGATGATGAAAAATTGGAGTGGTTGATCTTAAGCAACGAGGAATGGAAACCCTTGAATCAAGACTATATAATTTCCAATGGCACTGATAATCTCTTAAAATCGGGTATTGTCCGCATTTCTATTCCTAGGGAGGCGACCAAGAATAACACGAGGTTGCCGGGAGATTTCTTTTGGCTAAAAATCAAGAATATCAAGAAGTTCGACACGGTCTGCCAAGCGGTAAGCATCAATGCCCAGGCCGCCCTGGCCGAATTTGAGAACAATAATAATGAAGTTTCCCATTTGGCGACCGGACTGCCAGCGGGTACCATATCTAAATTGGTTGAACGTATCGCTACCTTAAAAGGGGTTTCACAACCGCATAGCTCCTCCGACGGAGTGCCCAAAGAGAACGATGACAAGTTTTACAGACGGGTAAGCGAACGATTGCGCCACAAGCAACGGGCGCTCACCATTTCCGATTACGAACAACTGATTCTAGAACATTTTGCCGACATCTATAAAGTAAATTGTCTAAAACACACTTCCCCTACCTCCGAACTGGCGCCAGGAAGTGTGACTGTTATCGTCATCCCCAATATAGTGGATCAGAATGTCTTTGATAGTTATAAACCAAGGATTAGCAAAGCCAAAAGAAATGAAATACAGGAATTTATCAATTCGCTGAATTCGCTGCATGTGAATGCCCTGGTCGAAAATCCAGATTATCAGGAAGTCAGGATTTCCCTAAAGGTAAAATTCCACGAAGGAAAGGATGCGAACTTTTATTCCAAGGAACTTCGAAAGGATATTGCCAAGTTTTTGGCTCCATGGGCCTATGAAGAAACCGCGGAAATCAATTTTGGAATAACCTTACATAAGAGCATTGTCATTTTTTATATAGAAAAATTGGGGTATGTAGACTATATCAAAGATTTCGAGCTGCAATTGGCCACGGATAGGTTGGATGTGAACGGCGACGTGGTCTATGAAAGCGTGGACAAGGTAATACCCAAGAATTCAAAGACCATTTTGACCTCGGTTAAATATGAGCTGCACCTTGTCGAAGCCATCGGCATAGATGAATGTGTAACCGCATAATGATAAGTATATGAGCGAAACGATTACCATACCGAAGAATATTGCTACCAAAGACGATTTGGATTTCGACTTTTTGCGCCAGGCTGGCATTACCTATCTTGAAAATATGGGTAGCAAGATTTGGACGGACTACAACGTACACGATCCTGGCATTACTATGCTGGAAATGCTATGTTATGCCATTACCGATCTTTCCCAGCGTATTGAGATGCCCATAGAAAATCTGTTGGCTTCGGAAACCGAAAATTTTTCGAAAATGCATCAGCAGTTTATTTCGGCTGTAAACATACTTCCCTCAAAACCAGTGACCGCGCTAGATTATCGCAAGTTGTTTGTGCATTTGAAAGAGGTAAAAAACGCCTGGATACTTAAACACGATAGAAAAGTATACCTCAATTGCAAGGATCACACTATGTCGTACACTCCCTTCGAAATAGATAAAAAGGACCAAAAGGAATTTGCACTTCAGGGATTGAACGATATATATCTGGATCTTGAGGAAAACGTTAAAGACCCCGAAGTAGTTTTTAAGAGGGTCAGGGAAATCTATCATCAAAATAGAAATCTTTGCGAAGATCTTGTGAACATCTGCGAAATTCCTGAGCAACACCTAAACATCTGCGTGTATTTGGATGTTGCCCCTGATGCAGACGAAGAACGCATACAAGCCTTGATTATAAAAGCCATTGGCGATTACCTTTCCCCTTCGGTTCCTTTTTATTCGTTACAGCAAATGTATGATAAGGGCTATACAACAGACCAAATCTTTGAAGGTCCGGTTCCCTTTGTCGGAGGTTGTATCGAACCGGATAATTTTCAAGGAGGTTTTGTCGACAATGAAGACCTTAAGGCCGCAGACTTAAGAACCCAGGTACGACTTTCGGATATCATACAACTTATTATGAAGATTGAAGGTGTTCTGACCATTAAGGACATTTCGATAAAAACATGTGGCGAGAACGGGGAAGCGCAAGATCCATGGATTATTTGTGTTAAACCCAATCATAAACCTGTGCTGTGTTGGAAAGTTGAAGATGAAGAATGTTCAGATTGTAGCCAAAGTGTTTTTAACTTTAGTAAGGGACTGCTACCTATCGGAGTGAATGAAACACGGGTGTCACAAATTCTGGATGAGTTGGAACAGGAAGAAAAAGAGCAATTGTCCTCAATTTCGACTGAAGATGTTTCCTTTCCATTGGGTACTTTCTCCGATGCCGGCGAATATACTACTATACAAAATGATTTTCCTGAAACCTATGGTATTTCCGAAGTCGGATTACCAGGTCGGGCGAGCAAGGAAAGAAGGGCCAAGGCCAAACAATTAAAGGCATACCTATTGTTTTTTGATCAGGTATTGGCCAATTACTTTGCACATCTTTCGAAGGCAAAAGATTTGCTATCGGTCGATGATAACT
Organism: uncultured Kriegella sp.; assembly: GCA_965368185.1. Taxonomy (GTDB): domain Bacteria; phylum Bacteroidota; class Bacteroidia; order Flavobacteriales; family Flavobacteriaceae; genus Kriegella. The sequence continues at coordinate 2,581 of CBDULZ010000159.1, read as the reverse complement.
TAAGAAAGTTGTACACTGTAAATACGCTTTCCGAGCTCACAGCAATCGAAAAGCAGACCTACTTTACACAAGGCGTTCCTGATATAACAGATATCGATACGTTGTTGGATACCGCCTCGTATGATGAAACTTTGGTAGGGCTCAGTAATACCCTAAAGGATAATGCAGAAGGTGGGGAGGACCGTACTTTTTATGATAGGAGAAATCAATTTTTAGACCACCTTATTGCACGGTTTGCGGAAAAGTTCAGTGATTATACTTTTATAATGAAAATGATCTATGGTGAAGGCAATTCGAAACACCAGATTTTAAAGGCAAAGACCAAGTTCGTCGAAGAATACCAGGGAATAAGCTGTGAAAGGGGAGCGGGATTCAATTATTGCGACCCCACGGTGTGGGACACGGAAAATGTATCAGGTGCACAAAAAAGAATTGCCAGGCTTACAGGAGTTTCCGATTATAGCCGCAGAAATCTTTTGACCGATGCGATGGAGGTTTATGACGAAACCGATAAAGTTGAGGACAATCTTACGGAATATCGTTGGAGAATCAAGAACGGGGATGCTATTTTACTATCTTCTAGCAAACACTACCATTCGCTGACCGATGCCTTTGAGGAACTTTTTCTATCGTTCGAATTGGCAAAGGATACAGCCAATTACGATCTGAAAAAGACCAAAAACGGTAGAACCTACTTCAACATAGTGAACCCTGCTGTTCAGGATATTGAAAGTGAAGATCGAATCGTGGCCCGAAGAATCGCCTATACCGCTGCGGAAGAAACATCTATACAAAAACGGGATGAAATCGTTGCGTATTTGAAGGATCTCAGTGCCAATCAAGAGGGTATGTATCTTGTCGAGCATATATTATTGCGGCCCGACACCCATAATGCTGCAAGTGAGGAGGGCGAAAATCTTCCTTCAAAAAATAGCATTCCTGATGCTCCCGCGGAAACGTTTATGCCTTCTTGTCTCGACGGGGACTGTGAGACCTGTGGCCCATTGGACCCCTATTCATTCAGGGTTTCCATAATTCTTCCGGGATGGTCCCTTCGATTTTTCAACACCGATTTTAGAAATTATATGGAAAGAATTATTCGGGAAGAACTTCCGGCCCACATATTGGCAAAAATATGTTGGGTCGGACATGTCAGGGGTGTAGTTCCCGACAGCGAAAACGACATGCTTAAAATTCAGGAAAAGTACAGACTTTTTTTAGAGCAGTTGCAACTGAAATGTGGGGACGGAATCCCCAATTCCGATGAAATAGCAACCTATAGAAATACGCTCGCAGCGCTTATTCCATGCCTGAACGGCATACATAGTATCTACCGATCGGGAAAGCTGCACGATTGCGATAATGACGACACGGAGACCAAAGGAAATAAAATAATATTAGGTAGAACAAATATGGGCAACCTTAAAGAGTAATATCATGGCGACAACACAATTGAACAAGGAAGGAAAAGAACCCGCATATAGGAGATTTGTATCTGATCAGGTGCTCACGGCTTCACAGCTGAACGATGTTGTGGATCATTTTGAACGTCAAGACCGCTTGTCACGCATATGCCTCAGCGGGGTGGGTATCGTATGTGGATTGCAGGTGAGATATAATGAAGAAACCTCCATTGAGGTGACCAAGGGTTGTGCGCTGACTACCGATGGGGATTTGGTTTCCTTTAAAGGGGCCGTTTTCACAAACGCACGGGTTTTCGAGGATACCCAGGCCAAATATGATCGTTTTACCGGGATTCCGCTTTTGGAACTTATGACGGATGATGAGGCTGAGGTCAGTGGTGTCGAATCCCTCGATACCGTTTCGAACCTCGCTACTATGGTTGCCGTGCTTTATGTAGAATATTATGCGACCGAAGAAACGCCCTGTACCTCGACCGATTGTGATGCCCAAGGTGAAGAGCAGGCCGCCAAGGTCAGAATATTGTTGATTTCAAAAGAAAATGCAAGACGGATCAGCAATGCCGACAACGATCCCATATTCGATAAGCACAACAATACAAAAAAATACATCGATTTACCCGAAATCGATATCAAAAGGGTCATCCTCCAAAACAGCTATATCACCAATGCCAATGGGGAAGAGGTAATATCGCAAAACTCGAATACGGCCGATTATATCCGGTTAAAGGAAAGCTACAGAAAAGTTATTCAGGAAACCGGCGTATTGGCACAGTTAAAAAACGGGGTGAACAAACTTTTTACCGACTTTGCAAGATTGTTGGAAACAGATTCCTTGGAAATAAAAAGCGCCAACATCAATAAAAAAATTGATGAACTATATAATTTTAATGCGAAAAATGTTCCGCTGGATATCCAATACCGTTATGATGTTTTATTGGATTTATTGGATACCTACAAAGAAATCAAATGTTTGATCTTTGATGTCAGGGCAGTATGCTGTCCCGATGTAGACGCTTTTCCGAAACACCTGCTATTGGCCGAATTGGAACCTGTAGAAAGTTATTTGCAATGCAGGCACAGTTTTTATCCCTCGCCCATTATTCCACATGGAAAAGAGAAGCTTGAAAAGATACGGGCCTTGTTGCTACGATTTCATT
>CBDULZ010000158.1:0-7682 GCA_965368185.1 uncultured Kriegella sp. | reverse complement strand
GATAACGGGTTGGGCCTAGGTGCAAATTATAGCTATACCAAAAACTCGTTATGGAGAAATCCGTTTACGCAAAATCACAGTTTTAAGGCCGTCTATTTTATGGAAAACTCAGGAGTCGATGTTAATTATTCGGGCGAATTTGCCAATCTTTTTGACAAGGTAAATTTGGGGATTGCGGCGCGATACAGCAGCCCGAACTACACCTACAATTTCTTTGGTCTTGGAAACGAGACCGAAAATCTTGATGATGACCTTGATTTTAATAGGATACGGTTACGAACATTTTTCTTCTCGCCTTCACTGATTTTAAGAGGTTATTATGGGAGTACTTTAAAATTGGCAGTATCCTATGAAAATCTAGAAGTGGAACGCACACAGGGGCGGTTTATAGAAACTGCGGAAGTAAATCCGGCGGTTTTCGAGGGACAGCAGTTTATTGGAACCGAGGTAAGCTATGACTACAAGAATTTTGACAACCTATCCCTTCCAAAAAAGGGTATTGGTCTTGGACTGAGCGCCGGATATAAGACCAACTTAGAAGATAACCGTGGCTATGCCTACTTGGTTCCAGAAGTACAGGTGACAACAAAATTGGATAAAACCGAAAGGCTCGTCTATGCAACCAGGTTTAAAGGGCATCTCAATCTCGGAAACGGCTATGAATTCTATCAAGCGGCGAGTATTGGTGATGGTGATGGGTTGAGAGGTTTCCGGCAACAGCGTTTTAGTGGAAAATACTCCTATGTTCAAAGTTCCGACCTCCGGTTGGCATTAGGTAGAATTCGCAATTCCATCATACCGATTTCCTATGGGGCGTACGGCGGGTTTGATTATGGCAGGGTGTGGTTGCCTAACGATGATTCTGCCAAGTGGCATAATTCACCGGGCGGCGGATTGTACTTTAATTTAGCCGGATTCAATACGGCCAATTTGGCCTATTTTACCACTGATGAGGGTGGGAGGTTCACTTTTGCGTTGAGTTTCGCATTCTAATGTTATGAATCGGAATCCTACCTCCCGTATATGCAACGAAAGAATGGAAAACATAAAGGTAACGCAATATATCAGGGCCATAAAGAAATGCTAGATCTACTAAAAACGAATAAGAAGAAAACATGGAAATTCAACAAAAAGCAAAAAAAAATAAAAACGCTAAAGCAGAAAGAGGAATCGATACGCTTTTTAGGATTACCACGACCAATCATATAACCCTCGGTGATATTGCCGATAAAAAAGCAAATACGATACTTTCGGTGAATGCCATTATTGTTTCGATCGCACTCTCCGTACTATTTCCCAAGTTAGATAGCCCATCGAACAATTATCTCATCTATCCGACCATTGTATTACTTATGGCCGCAGTAATTTCGATGATCTTGTCCATTGCCGTTACAAGGCCGCGTATTACAACTGGAAAATTTTCAAAAGACGATGTTGTGCAGCGTAAGGTCAATATTATCTTTTTCGGAAATTTTCACAAAATGCAACTTCAAGAATTTGAATGGGCAATGAAAGAAGTATTGAACGACCGAGAATATATATACGGAATACTTACCAAAGACCTCTATTTTTTGGGCAAAGTATTGGCCATGAAATACACTATTTTACGATATACTTATACTTTCTTTATAATCGGTATTATAGGTTCCATTTTGGCATTTGTCGTTGCCTTTATATACGGGAGGCCATGATTATCGGTACTGCCCATTTGCATTAACATGAAAAAGCACCCTGAAACTACAGAAATATGAATTCATATAAAATTATAAAAGGTATTCTGACCCGAGTGACGGAAGAAATACCGTCAATACATAAGAATGAGGTATTGGTCAAGATGCATGCGGTATCATTGAATTATAGGGATTTATTGGTAACCGAAGGAATTGGCCGTTGGAAACCTACTGAAAACAGAATTCCCGTATCGGATGGTGCCGGGAAGGTCGTGAAAATCGGAAGTTCAATCAAAAGATTCAAAATAGGTGATCGGGTGACCAGTTTGATCGCCCCCAATTGGAAATCGGGAAAATTATCACCTGAGAAACTCCATGGCGCATTAGGTGGTGCTTCACGTGACGGGGTTTTGGCAGAATACGTGGCGCTCCCTGAAAATGCCCTGTCCCGATTTCCTGACTATTTATCCTATGAAGAAGCTGCGACGCTTCCTGTTGCTGCGCTCACTGCATGGAACGCCCTAATAGAACAATCTACTTTAAAATTAGGGAGTACCGTTTTATTAATAGGAACGGGAGGGGTTTCCCTTTTCGCCTTACAATTTTCAAAATTGGCGGGGTATCAAATCATTCTGACATCAAGCAGTGATGAAAAACTTATGAAGGCAAAAGCAATGGGTGCCCACCATATTATCAATTATAAAAAAAATAAGGATTGGGTAAAAAAGGTAATATCGCTGACCGAGGAAAAGGGCGTAGATCAGGTGGTCGATGTAGTCGGTGGAAATCATATTACCGAATCATTAAAATGTATAAAAAGTCAAGGAGTTGTAAGCATGGTAGGCGTTATCGCCGGAACCAATGGATTGATCGACACCGGAATTATCATGAGCAAAGCCGCCAGAATTCAGGGCGTTGAAACCGGATCGACCGAAATGTATGAAAGAATGTTGGCCGCAATGCACTTGCATAAGGTCAAACCTGTCATCCATACTGTTTTTCCATTTGAGCAGGTACCCGAGGCACTTTTGTTTTTGAAAAACGGTGGCCATTTTGGGAAAATCTGTATTAAACTCGAGTAAACATTTTACAACATAAAATTTCAATCATGAAAAAGCAACAGCATCTAAGTTCAAAAATAAGACCCGATCAACTTGTCCTGGAATTTTTAGACAGGGTTTGGCACCACCCGCATGAGTTGGATGCGATCGACGAATTAATGACAGAAGATTACGCCATTACCACCGGTGGGACTAAAATAAAGGGAAGGGACAAATTTAAAGAATGGGTTGCCACATTTCAAAAATTGCTTTTGGATGCCAAAACCGAAAATGTGGATATTTTTTATGACGCACAGGAAAGCAAGGTGGTTTCACGATGGGTCTGTTCAGGCTTGAACAATGGTCTTTTCGGCCTGACCCCCGACCTTAAATTTATTTCATTTACGGGAATAGCAATTTGGAAAATCAGTGGCAATAGGCTTTCGGAATGTTGGGTCGAACGAAGTTCGTATGAGCTGTATCTAAAATTGAGCAAAGGGGCGATTGAAGAACATATGGTCTGATACCAGACTGACAAAACGGTGAATTTATAGGGTTATACTAGGTGTGACCTCGGTTGAAGAAATAGATAGAAATATGTGGCTTCCTGCGAACAGCATATCAGCCTGTTTATTTATCTTTAATTGTTGACACAAGGCCCTTTATATGGAAATAGCTATAGTTCTCGGGTTACTGATTATTGCTCTGGTTCTTTTCGCCATAGAAAAATTTTCCGTTGACATTGTTACCCTTGCCCTCTTAGTAATACTTACGTTATCGGGCATCCTCAGTCCAGAAGAGGCTTTCGAAGGTTTCAGTAGTGATTTTATGATTATTTTGGCATCTATTTTCATGATTTCCGCTGCGTTGTCTGAAACAGGTTTGTTAGACAAAATCGGTTATCAGCTAATAAAACTGGTGAAAAGCAAAACACTTTTTGTTATTTATACCATGCTCATTACCGGTTTTCTGTCCGCATTTATGAACAATACCACGGTAACAGCCATGGTTACAGGACCTGTGGTCGGAATGTGCAGAAAGCTTAAAGTAAGTCCTTCCAAAGTCCTGATTCCAGTGGCCTATGCCTCTATTCTGGGAGGTACCTGTACACTTATTGGTACTTCTACCAATGTCGCCGTAAGTGGCTATATTTCAAATAATGGATTACAACCTTTGGTTTTTTTTGAAATTCTTGGCATTGGCTCGATTTTGTTCGTCACGGGCATCCTATACATTCTCCTTTTGTGGAAAAGAATTCTCCCCGATCATAAGGAAGCCAGTTATATTGAAGAGTATCAGATCAAACAGTATTTATCGGAAATAGTTATTTCAGGGCAATCAAAACTCATAGGTCAGCCCGCTTTCCGGTCCGAGCTTTCAAAATGGGAGGTCAGGATCCTAAAAATAATCAGGGGTCCTAACGAATTTATTCCTAACCGCTTCAGCCGCTTAGAGAAAGACGACATTCTATTGGTGGAATGCAAGATGGAAGACCTCATTAAAGTAAAAGAGTCGACCGATTTGGAAGTACGGGCCGATACGATTACCGATAATGAAGTACAAAGTGGGAATATTCGGTTGGCCGAAGTGCTAATAACCCCGGGTTCCACATTGCTCGACCGGTCACTGAAAGAGGCCCGGTTCAGGCAAAATTTTGACCTAGTTGTTCTCGCTATACACCGTCTTGAAGAAACTGTTTCACAGACCATTGGGGATCTCAAACTTAAAATCGGGGATGTACTCTTGATACAGGGTACCGAAGAAGCATTGAATGCCAACCGGAATTCCGTCGAGTTTTCATTTATAGGTGATTTCAAAGTGAATATGTATAAAGAACGCAAAGGAATACTATCGGCTATTATCTTCTGCATTGCGGTTATCGCCGGATCACTAAAGCTGGTTCCACTATCAATCGCTTTCTTAACGGCCGCATTACTCGTGGTGTTGGTAGGTGCATTGAGCATTGAGCGTGCCTATCAGATTATGGACTGGAAACTGCTTGTTCTTATTGGGGGTATGAGTGCTTTCGGTACGGCGATGGTAAATTCCGGGGCCTCGGAATTTTTGGCCACCAACATAATTAATCTTCTTGGTGGTCTTGGTGTCCGTTACGTGCTTGGCGGATTTGTGATTTTAGTTATTATTCTTACCCAACCCATGTCGAATGCCGCTGCCGCCTTAGTTGTGCTTCCAGTGGCCCTGGAGACTGCGGGAATTTTGAATGCCGATCCACGTTCCTTTGCCATAGCCATTATGCTTGGTGCCTCGGTGTCGCTGATAACTCCTTTTGAACCATCCTGTATTCTAGTTTATGGTCCTGGAAAGTACAAGTTTATGGATTTTATAAAAGCAGGGGTGCCATTGACGTTGATCTTATTTTTATTGATAATGTGGCTTGTGCCTTATTTCTGGCCATTATAACGAATAGGTGGTGCCCCTTTTAGTGGAAAACCATTCAACCGCACAACCGTTAGAAGTGCCTCTGTTTACATGTAGATTAATTCTATGGGCCTAAAGCTTAACAATGATTAAGAAACTACTATTTACTTGAAAGTATCTTTGTCTAGCCATGTCTCGGTTCTGGTCTAAATTATTGTTCTTTGAACCAGAGTCCAGGCTTAATCATATCTCAACTACAAGTATTAGGCATTGGAAAATTGATGACCCTGGATCGGGTTGCTATTTTTATAAACATCATTTGGATTGAAAAATGAGGTCGAATAAACATTTTGGCCTAGTGGTATGAATTGGAAAAAGCCCCTAAATAAAAAGTTAAAAAGCAATAGGTATCAAAGTATTGTATTTAACTTTATTAAGGTCATTAAGTAGGTATGGACAATATTTACGATATAGCCATGAGTACGCCCCGGTTAAAGAAAATCGAGGCATCCTCCGTGTTATTCACGGAGTACAAATGCATGGAAGACCGATCAATTTTTGCGGCTTGGGCACATGCCAATTATTTCGTTTGTGTGTTACAGGGTCACATGGAATGGTTGACCACTGAGAACACTTATGTGCTGCAATCCAATGACGCGATTTTTGTAAAAAAGGGAGCGAACATTATCCATAAGTACTTTGAGGAAGATTTTTGCGCATTGATAATTTTTGTGCCAGATGAATTTATACGTGATTTGATCGTGCAATCTCCGACGACGGTCAAGCTCGGAAACGAAATGGCGACTGAAAGTGTTATCCCTATTAAATCGGATAAAGTATTGAGTTCTTATTTTACCTCGTTATACGCCTATTTTTTTTCAGAGAGTGAACCCTTGTCACACATCGTAGAAATAAAATTTAAAGAGCTTATATATAATCTTCTTTCATCGTCTCGAAACCGGGGAATAAGCAACTATTTTAAAGAAGTTGCACAAAATAAAAATACCACCATCAAATACATTATGGAAGATAACTTCATGTACAATCTTTCCATTAATGAATATGCAAGATTAACGCACCGCAGCCTTAGCGTCTTCAAGCGTGATTTTCATTCAGCCTATGGCACCTCTCCCGGTAGATGGTTGACCGAAAGGCGGCTACAATATGCCAAACGGCTATTGGAGACCACCGATAAGAAGGTTTTCGAGGTGGCCTTTGAGTCCGGTTTTGAGAACGCTTCCCATTTTACGCGCGCATTCAAAGAAAAGAATGGTGTCACCCCTTTGTCCTATAAAAAACAGCTCGAAAACCACGCGTTGACTTTGGACCTTTAAGTACGTTTTTAGGTCTTTTAAGAAAAGTCGGGCCACATTTCATCCCATAATTTTGTTGTTATTAATCATAAACAAAATAATAGGAATGGAAACAACTATGAAGAAAAGAGTCCGATCAAAAGATTGGTCCGGGCTTATCGAAAACTTGGGACAGGAACTGGCACAAAATGGAAAACGGCACGATAAGAAAGACACCTTCGTGGAGGACAATTACAAACTGCTTAAGGAAATGGGGCTGTTGTCCGCGATGATTCCCAAGAAACTGGGTGGATACGGTATTTCGCACCAAGAAATGTGCGAATTGTTAAAGCAAATAGCACACTACTGCCCTTCAACGGCTCTTGCACTCTCCATGCACCAGCACCTTCTGGCTGCCAATATCTGGAAATACAAACATGGTAAAGGTGGCGAGGACGTGCTAAAAAAAGTGGCCGATAAAAAACTGATCTTGATAAGTACTGGGGCTCGTGACTGGTTGGAGTCGAACGGAAATACTGAAAAAGTCGATGGTGGATATTTGATTTCAGCGGAAAAACATTTCGCCAGCCAATCCGTTATCGGGGATGTTCTGGTCACCAGTGCCCCATTTGAAGATCCTAAAAAAGGATGGCAGGTCTTGCACTTTGGAGTGCCTATGAATTCCAACGGAGTACAGGTGATGGACAACTGGTACACCTTGGGAATGCGCGGGACAGGTTCCCAGACCGTGAAATTGGAGAAAGTGTTCGTTCCCGAAACCTCCATTGTATTGGAACGGACCAAAGGGGAATATCATGTTTTCTGGAATGTGGTTTTGACGGTGGCCATGCCCTTGATCATGTCGGTATATTTTGGTATTGCTGAAAAAGCAGCACAAATTGCCATAAAATGCATACGGGAAAAAGAAAATCGTCAACCCCAGACGCCCTTTTTGTTGGGAGAAATGGACAATCACCTGACCTTGGCACAAGTAATGCTCAAAGATATGGTGGCTCTTACCAACAACTTCGATTTTCTGCCCAAGGATGAAATAGGCGTTGCTATGCTTACCCGAAAAACATTGGTTGCCGAGGCATGTAAGGCGGCCGTGGCAAAGGCCATGGAAACGGTTGGCGGCCAGAGCTTCTATAGGGGGCTTGAACTGGAAAAGCTCTTTAGGGACGTGCAGGCCAGTAATTTTCATCCACTGCCCGAAAAACAACAACAGCATTTCACAGGGGAATTTTTGTATCGCATGGCTGGAACAAAAATTACATAGGATCAAAAAGAAAAGTGTAACA
>CBDULZ010000157.1:0-7752 GCA_965368185.1 uncultured Kriegella sp. | reverse complement strand
ATAAACGAAGGGTATATTCCAAATCCTGATGAAAAACTAAACTTAACGCCGCCCGTTTTGATTGGGGAAAAAAATATTATTAGTTCCGGTGATCGTATTTCGTTGGGCCATAAAATGAGCGGAGTGAATATTCGATATACTGTAGACGGAACCGAACCGACGGAAAAGTCTACGCTTTACGAGTCTGGGATCGTATTGGATTTAGAGGGGAAAAGGTCTAGAACGGTTAAAGCAATTGTATACAAAGAAGAGTGGTTACCGAGTGAAGTGTCCTCCTTTGTGTTTTATGATAAAGGATTAGTGCCCGATGCGTTGGAAGTTGTTCATCCCGGAATTTTAAGTTCGTATACGGGTGAGGCTGCAAAAATATTGAACGATGATGTTAAGAATGATGCCAATACGTATTACTATTCCAAATTTTGGGCATCCTTCAATATTAAACCACTTGTAGCTATTGCTGATTTTAGTGCCTCAAATCCGAAAATAAAAGAAATTGTTCTGAGTTGTGGCCTCCGGGGAAATCAAAATAATTCCCCCTTTGATTTTGTGGCCATATATGGTTCCAATGATAAGGAAAATTGGAAATTATTAAAAAAATCGAATATGGCGAATGAGAAAGATTTGGACAAACTTCGTGAAGTCTCCTTAAAATTTCCGGAAGCATCGTATAGGTATTTCAAAATAGTGGGGCAACCCAAGAAAGACAATACGATCCGTGCCAACCAACTGTTTTTCTTTTAAGATCCATATGGATGGGACATAAAAAAACCGATAGCGGTTTTTTGATTGAATGCTATTGCTGTAAAAAAGCCAAAAGATCGGCCATCTCTTGATGATTGATAGTATTCTCAAGACCTTCGAACATCATTGAACTTCCCAAAGAGCCAAACTGCTCAATATCTGTTTTAGCAACTATTTTTTCGGATCCTCCTATCATTTTAATTCCAACTTCCTCATCCGTTTCAAGAAAAACTAGACCGGTCAATATGGTGCCATCTTTGGTTTTTAAGCTATGGTTGAGATATTCGGTGTCGACGGCGGCGTTGGGGTCTAGAATATCGTACAAAAGTGCTTCTTTGCTTTTGCGATTGACTTCGGTGAGTACGGGACCTACATCTTGGCCCGTGTCACCATATCGATGACATTGGGCGCATTGCGATTTAAATATTTCTGACCCTGAAGCAATTGTACCTGCCATTGCCAAAGCGGGGCGCATTTTTTCGATGGCATCGGCTCTTTTTACGACTCCAGCATCTGAAAATAAGGACTTCGCACGCTCTTGTATTTCTTTTTCAGACCAAAAAAGCAAGGTTCGACGACGCTCTAGATCTAAATTAAATTCACCAAGACTCACTTCGTTTTTTTCCATTGCCGTGAGCAGGGCATCGTGGTTGTGGGATTGGTATAGTAAAATGTCTGTAGCTTTTTTTCGTGCTCTCGGGCCAAGTGTTGGCCATAGTTGTAACAATCGTTCACCAACTTTTTTGTTGTTGGCCTCCTGTAATTGTGAAAGGGCTTCTAATTGTAGGGCCAGTGGTTGTGTATTGTCCAATAGACGGTACAGGAGTTCTTCGCGATTTGTAAAATCATCCTGACCGATCAGTTTTAATTGCGCCAAACGTTCGTCAGATGAAACTTTACTGTTCAGCACCGATTTTGAGGCTTCGCGTATCAAACCTTTTATTTTTGTGGATATAGGAAGCCCGGTTACGTTGCGTAGATTTCCTGTCGCCCCAATAAGATTTAGGTCATTTTGCGATTCCATACGGTTTAGAGCTTTTATCAGGGCCTGTCTTTCGATATAGCCCAAATTCTCTAGGGTGTTTTTATTAACTCCGCGGGCCAAAGCTTCGACCAAAATAGTCTTGGCGGTGTTTTGAGGTTGTGTTTTGTTGATAGTTTCAAGAAAGGATAATAGGTGTTTGCTGGTTTCATGGCTTCCTATTTTCTCGGAAAGAATGGATAACAACTCCGTATCCCTTGCACTGAGATCCTTTGATTTTTCATTTAGGAGTAATTGCGAAAATGAAAGTGCCTGCGGTACTATAACAGATGCCAATGCGCGTATTGCCCATACATCGTTTTCTGAATTCGCTAGCATATCGGCTGCCGCTTTGGCAATAGTATCCTGTAATTCGTAATAATTACTATCGTTCAACGTACTTAAGGAGAGTGCCGCCTGCATTCGGACTCGAGCATTTGGATCTTGAAAAAGAGGTATTAATGCCTCCGCCAGGTACGATTCTTCATTCAATCGAATTTCCACTATTTTTATTGCGTTTTCGCGAATTCCCGCTTCCGGGTCTTTTAAAGCCTTTTTTAAAAGTGATGTTTCTAAAGCATGAAGTCCCTCTAAAGTCCATAGGCCATGCAATCGCGCCAAGGGATTATTTGAAGTCTCGACAAGTTCGTTCAACAGCGGAATGGCGTCCATTTTTTTTGCTGTTACCAAAAGGCGCTGTGCCGTATTACGGGTCCATTGATTGATACTGTTCAATGCCGATACAAGACTTTCGGGATCATCTGGTATTAAATCGAATTTGACGGGAGACCAATTGTTTTTTGGTAAAATCATATAAATTCTTCCTTTATCTTTTCCGGCATTTAAATCCATTTTGGCCTCTATTTCGTCAGGTATCCATTCAGGATGCTCAATTACTTCGCGATGTATATCTAAAACGTACAGCGCGCCATCTGGGCCTATTTCCATGTTTACCGGTCTAAAGGAGCGGTCACTAGATGCCAAGAACTCCCGTTTTTCTTGCATTCGTGATGATTTGAAAGTACTAGCGTCGTTGGCCAATATATCGAAGTGGATTAAATTCAGCACACAATCGGCAACAAGCAGATTGTCATTAAATGCATCAGGAAATGCCCCGCCACCATAATACGTAATCCCACAGGCGCCCGAAAAATAACCCGATTGCTCGGGGTGGTTCACCCGTGTTTCCTGCTCGCCGATGGGGTAGATCCGTGATGTGCCATTTTCTTCATGATCGGAAATATTCATTAGGGCATGCGTAGGGGATACCGGTACTTTTTCCAGGTAACGGTCTTCAAAGACCAGATGTGAAACATGGTTTAAATTATGTGTTTCGAAGAGGTGCCCCCAATCGTCAAATGTAATTTTAAACCCTCCCGAAGATTTCCCCACCGCTTTCAATACCTCATTTCCAAGATCCATTTTTAGATCTCTACCGCGGAGGTTCAAGATGCTATCTGGTTTGTTTTCAAAAAAGGGTTTACCTGAATTACCTCCGTTGGCGGCATAGATCCAATTGTCGAGACCATAGGTAAGACCGTTAAAGTTGTGCTGCAGGTTTCCTGTGCTGAAACCGTCCATCAATTTTTTCCGCGTGTCGATTGTACCATCTGCATCGGCATCGATCAGCCATAATAGGTGTGGCGGGGCGGCAACTAAAAACCCATTTTTATAGGGCATAAATGAGGTGGCGACACCCAGACTATCATCAACGACCTTGCGGTTGTCATATATACCATCATGGTTTGAATCGATCAATTGTACCAATCTGCTCTCGGCATCACTCGCCGGATAACCTGGCATTTCTAGAATAAAGGTCTGGCCATGTTCGTCGAAACGCATATCCACCGGGTCGAAAACCAAAGGTTCCGAGGCAACCAATTGCATTGTAAATTCGGGGTGGATCTGGAAGCCTTTGGGAGTTTCTAAATTTTTTGATGTACAGCCCTGTAGAAAGAGTGCGGCCGTCAAAAAACAAATTGCCATTGTTTTAATGGTACAATGAAAAACGTTCATGGGCTATATTGTCTTAAACTATTCCTGTTCTAACATTTGTTTTAATGTCAGAGCCCTCGTTGTGTTCTTACATAGGCAGAAATTTCGCCTACGGGCGCTGTCCATATTTTATTGTCTGGATCGGTAAGATAGGGCAGTAGCTTTTTTAACATTGCAACCTCAGTGGTTTGGCGGTTTTTATCCCCAATATCATGACCGGCCAACACCAGCCATAAACCGGCACCCCTTGCACCTTCAATCAGTTCTAAAATTTGTTCGAAGTTTTTGCCGTCCATCTCTACACCTGTCAATTGTGCCATATCGCAATAGGAAGGGTCATTGGGTGCTTCGTCCAACCATGTTCTTCCCGATGAAAATTGATTGTGCACGACGGGCACATAACTGGCGGTATTGGCACCACGCCCAACAAAAGTTTGACCACATGGGTAGGCAAATTCGGTTGGGGCAATACCCAAAATCTTTTGAATGCTATCGTTCGCTTGTGACAATTCCTGTTGCATTTGTTCCAAAGTGTATTCCTCTAGCGCCTTGTCACGGGCCCATAAGAAATTTCCCGAACACGGATGGTTTAATGAGTGGTTACCGATTTCATGACCATTGGCCACAGCGGTTTGCCAGCCTTTCAGTTCTTCCATGATGGCGGCGGGAACTACATAAAAGGTGGCTTTGACCCCATGGTCGTCTAAAATTGGTGTTCCAACGGTTACTTGACTGGTTCGGCCATCGTCCCAAGTAAGACTCACGGCCATGGTATTACCGTTTGGCCATTGAAAGGACGCTGCTTTTTGCGCCCATAAACACGGAACCCAAAGCAACGTCAAAACTATAGTTTGAAATAGGTTTTTTCTGATGTATTTCATGAAAATCAGTTTTAAAGAATATCTGGAAATCGCTCAGATTATAGAGGTTGTGCATCACTAATATAACTGATAATCTCGATGAATCATAAATTGATGATTTTTTTGACAAGTGTTTTCTTCTTTCTTTAATTGGATTCGTTGTATAACATTGGGGTTTGGTCATCAGACTATTGCCATTTCGACGATCGACTTTTTGCTAGCCATTTCAATAAGTGAGCCGAATAGTTTTGCTATTCGGCTCAAAATTTTAAAGTCTTAAGAATGGCACTTGATTGCTATAATAGATATCTAAATTTGATACGGTTAATGTGTAATCTTAAAAATCGAACCACCCAAATCATCACAGACATAAAGTTCTCCGTCGGGACCTTCGGCCAAACCACAGGGGCGATGTTGCACCGGTCCGGTCGGGTTGGCTAAATCTATCCCTGAAAAATTGTCAGCAAAAATTTCCCAATCACCGCTAGGTTTTCCGTCTTTAAAGGGGACAAATGCAACAAAATACCCCTTTTTAAGTTCTGGCGACTGGCCGTGAAAAGCAAGAAACGCACCGTTCTTATATTTTTCAGGAAACATATTCCCGGTATAGAACAATAAATCATTTGGGGCCAAATGGGCCGGAAAAGCCATTAGGGGATCTATGGCATCTTCCCTTCCTGTTATTTGTCCGTCACCACCAAATTCAGGTGCAAGAATCTTTGCCTTTTTAAAATGATCGTAATAAATGTATGGCCATCCAGCATCATCGTTTTCATGTACTTCGTACAAAGTTTCTGCAGGTAGTTCTGCACTATTCTTTGCCGTGTAGTATTCGGGGAACAGGTCATGGAAACCTCCTCGCCCATGCACGGCGGCAAACAACGATTTGGTTTGAAAATTCCAGTCTGTTGCAACGGCATTTTTAATACCTGTGGCATAGCGTGTTCCGTCAGAAAAGGTCTGATTTAGTTTATTGCCATCGTATTTCCAGATACCTCCTGCTGAATCTAGAACAGTCGATGGCTTTATGGCTTTACCTGATCCTTCTTCTCGGCCTGAGTCATTCCAGGACCCTATGGTAACATAAATATTGGAATCTTCATCCATTACGAACGATTTTGCATTGTCTCGTCCGTGGTCTGCCAATCCGTCAACAATTTTTTCAGGGTTGTCGGTATCGATTACGTGACCATCGTCATTCAATTTATAGCGAAAGATTCCCGAATTGGAAGAAGCATATAGAAATCCTTTGTGAAACAATATCCCGGTTCCCGGCAAGTCACCAAAAGTTTGGGTTTCTCCTATTTTTCCTTCCGTATTAATGTTCTTCAGGGCTATAATTCCTTTTCCATCTTTTAATTTTGAACGATTCACATAAATATCCCCATTATTTGAAACGGTCATGTGTCTTAGGTTGCCCAATTCTTGGGCGACTATTTGTACCGAAAAACCATCTGGGACCTGAATGTTTGTCTCATTTAGTATAGCCTGGGTTTTTTCGGGTTCTGTTTTTTTGGTCTCGGGCTTGCATTGACAGAGGAATAGGCCTAATAAAGAGACTGCCACCAATGTTGGTAAACTGTGGTTCGAAGAGAAGCGTTTCATATAATAATTTATAGGTTTGATTAGCGGCTAAAGTTACTACATCGAACTTAGTTGACCGAGAAAAAATATAAAACAACCACTTGGTCGTTAAACCTGGGTTTGTTTTATACTTTTTGGCAACTAAAATTTAGGACGATATTTATTCGTCTTCCCATAAATTCGAAGTCCTTGGAAATAATATTAAAAATATCTATAGGTAATTGTTGTTGAAATTATGGAGTGGAGAAGTATTGTCGCTGTTTAGGTTTCATAAATAGTATTATTTTAGCCTCGAATAGATTGAGAAACATGAAGAAAGCTAAAGAAGATTTGAAATCGACTTATAATGTCCCTAATTTGGAAAGGGGATTGTCCGTTATTGAGTTGCTGGCTACAAAAACCAAGGGTTTGACCTTGGCCGAAATAACCGAAAGTCTATCCATTACCAAATCAAGTGCGTTTCGTATTGTAAGTACCCTGATATTTAAAAATTATTTACAGAAAAATGAAACCACCAAAAAGATAACGCTTTCTAGAAAAATGCTCTCTTTAGGCATCTCGTCTATGAATGAGCAGAGTTTGGTCGAAATGTCTATCGATGTGATGCGGGCACTTCGTGATGAATTGAAGGAATCCGTTATGTTGGGGGTTATTCTTGGGTCAACAGGTACAATTCTTGAACAAGTACCGTCTTCTTACCCGGTAAAATTATTTGTTGAGCCAGGCACACAGTTTTTCTTGCACAGTTCGGTCGGGGGTAAATGCATTTTGGCAAATCTTCCGGAAGAAGAGGCCTATGAAATATTGAAAGGAAAGACATTGGCACGATTTACCGAGAATACCATCGTTTCAAAAAAGAAATTTAAGAGCGTGCTGGAAGAGGTCAGGAAAAAAGGGTATGCAGTTGATAACAGCGAAGATATAGAAGGTATTAATTGTGTAGGGGCACCTATTTTTAATGAATACGGTTACCCTGTTGCCGCACTTTGGATTACAGCACCCTATGGCAGACTCCCAATTTCCGAATTTGATCTCAAAGGAACTGTAGTGGCCAAGTATGCCAGGGAAATATCGGCAAAATTGGGATATTTGGCACAATAAGAAGTCTTTCCCTCCTTTCAGCCGCGCAAAACTAATTTCCAGGGCACCTTGTACAAATCTGAAGATGAGGGGTACCAAGAGAGCGTTCGTTCGTGTTTTCCGCAGAATTTTTTCGTTTCTATAACTATCGTGATTTAAATCGCATGCTCGCGTGTTGTTTGTTGGTAATTTTTTTACACCCTGACTAAATAGCTAATTAGTTGCCGAATATTATAGTGTAATACCCCTACTTTACTTAAGTCTTCGAGCTTTCTTCCAATGCGGGATAGTAACCAAATAATGGCGGATTGATTAATTCAGACTGCTGATTTCAAGAATTTTATAAAAAATAATGGTGCTTTATGCCGATATGTAAATATTTTTATTATTTTTGGTTCAAATATGAAACTAGTTTCATATTTGAACCAAATTGTTTTAAGAATAATAGTTCCTTTTTGAAATGTGGTTTTT
>CBDULZ010000156.1:0-7795 GCA_965368185.1 uncultured Kriegella sp. | reverse complement strand
AGAGCCCGGGCATTGTAAATGCTGTAGTTTAGCGACCGAGTGCGGATGAGCTCCTGCGGTTGGCGTCCATCAATAAATACTTGGGAAAATATGCGTGCAGGCATACCGTCAAGTTGTTTGCGCGCCAAATCGAAGTTTTCGCTATAGAGCGCATAAAGAATGAGTTGGGCATTATACCAAGAACCATGGTTGTTCGGTTGCATCGACTCTTCGATACCTTCAGGGCTTTCCACCATCCAAGTTGCGAATTGGTTAAACCAACTTCGCAATGCGTTTGCTTCTTCTACTGTCCACCCTGGAAAGGATTCCAGTAGAATCGCGCAATCGACAACCCACTCCATACGCCATGCCTCTAAGACTCCCGATGGGCTATTATAATTGTGGCCACGGCGTTTCTGACCGAACTGCACATTGGGGTTCATCTTTGTTGCAGGATCCAGAAACCAAGCGCGAAGTTGCTGCACCGCACGTTCGGCGTAGCGTTCATCACCGGTGAAATACCAAGCAGGAACAAGTGATGTGACCGCATCGCGCATTGCTTCAAGCCGCGAGACGTCGGAGGTATACCGATCGGGGTTGGTCACCCCGTCACGCCAAATGTAGGGACCATTTGCATTTTCGGGATCAGGCCACCAATAGGGGCTATAGCTATAGTAGTCGTGAGGGTCGCCGCTCGGTGGCAGGGCACCCTCGTCAACCACGTTGGCGATTGGTTGCTCAAGTGCAGCATCGGCGTCTTTGACGATTTCTTTTAAGGCCGCAACTAAATCAGGATTGCCCGCCGCAAGTCCTGCTTTTACTCGGGGTAGTTGATCGCCTTGACCAAGTAACAAGGATGGTGTGGCATTGGGTTCGCTGTCTTGGGCGAAAGCGAACGCCGTAACTAGTATCAATGAAAGTGACAGAGAAAGGTAGTGGAAATGTAGCTTAAGCAGTGCATTCATGTGGTAAAATTTTAATAACAAGTTTGAGTTAAAAATTTGGCGGTTTTTCCAAACACAAATAAACCTCTCGGAAAGCCTGTAATAGCAATATTTTATTTACGATGTTGGCAGGTCGTTGCTGTCTTTTTGGTGCTAATGTCTACAGGCACATTCGTGGTGTTCATTCAGATAGTCAATCGATTCAGAACATAGTTGTTCCAAGATTGGAATATTAATATCAGAAAGTTTTTTTACATAAATGCACGCTTTTCCCATTTTGAATTTTCCAAAATCTTTCAATAAACGCTCGCTTTTAGCAGTTTGGGAGTAAACATACAATGAAAACTGTACTTTACGTGGTGAAAACCCGAGCATAGGAGCATCTCCTTCATGTCCGCTAGCATATTTATAATGATAGCTGCCAAAACCTATAATAGTTGGTCCCCACATTTTCGGTTCAAACCCAGACCATTCACTTATCAATTCAATTAATTTATAAGTGTCAGCCTTTTTTTGGATATTGTCCACATATGATTCAACAAACTCAGTGACGTCGACTTCAGTTTCTGTTGTTTTATTCTTTGCCATTTCAGTATGGTGTTTTGTATTCATTTAATGCTACCATGGAATGTAATATAGCTTAAAATTGGATCTTTATCTATCTTATTTAAAGGGATAAAACTGGGGAAGTCGATTTTATTCCGATTAAAAATACTTTAAATTCGTAATCTTATAAGTTGCTGTTATTGTCCTGCTTTTTTAGGGTGCGAACCTTTGTTGTCTACAGGCTTTTTCCTTTTTAATTCATATACATAACAAACTGCATTGTCAAACACCCTTTCTTCCACAAATTCAAATCCTAGTCGCTTATAAAACCGATGGGCTTTACGATTTGATTTTAAAGGGTCGATAAGAATGCCATCGATAGCTTGATTTTGAAAGCATCTTTGGATGGCAAGGATCATGATCGTTGTTCCGAAGCCTTTATTGAGATTATGTTCTTCACCTATCCAAATGTCGATGGCTCGCTTGTTTTGCGCTACCGATCCCCAATACTGGGTTTCTTCCAAAAAGGGGTCGATGATTTGTACAAATCCGATGGGCTCACCGTTTAGTTCGGCCACTAACTGTTCGCGCCATTCAGGGTTTCGGCCAAGCTCTATTTCCCAATTCCATTTTGTATCAGGGTCACAGTCAATAACGTGTTGTTTCGTGTCCCAATATTCTAGCAACTCAAGGTCGTTAAGGGTGGCGGGTCTTAATTGAATTACAGCGCTATTTATTTTGCTTGCATCCACTTATTCTATGAATGTATTTTATAACTATATAACTCAAATACGGGGTCTAAAAGTTGGGAAACCTACTCGTATTCCGATTAAAAATACATTAAAATTAATTATTTGAAAAGCATGTAACGTAGTGTGCTTTTTTGGCGATGCTCGGTCGCTTACAACAAAAACGCCCGTCAGACTTGTTCTGACGGGCATTGTTTTTATCGGCACTAAAAGTGCTTTTTTTTAGGGTCTATTATTGACCCAACTAATATTTTAACGGTGAATCGTCTGGGTACGGTCCGGACCTACCGAAACAATCTTGATAGGTACTTCCAATTCTTTCTCAAGAAAATCAATATACGAATTTAAGGCCGCCGGTAATTCTTTGGCATTCGTCATTTTCGTAAGGTCTTGCGCCCAACCGTCCATTTCGGTATACATTGGGCTTACGTTTTCCGCTTCAATATTATAAGGCCAGTGTTTGATTTCCTCACCTTTGTATTTGTAGGAGGTACAGACCTTTATTTTTTTAAAACCACTTAAAACATCACCTTTCATCATCATCAGTTCGGTGACCCCATTGATTTGTACAGCATATTTCAACGCTACCAAATCGAGCCAGCCACAACGTCTTGGGCGACCGGTAGTCGCACCGAATTCATTGCCCACGCGGCCCATAGTCTCCCCATCTTCGTCAAAAAGCTCGGTAGGGAAGGGGCCACTGCCCACACGGGTTGTATAGGCCTTAAAAATGCCCTTTACCGCCCCGATCTGATTGGGGGCGACACCTAGGCCGGTACAAGCGCCAGCCGCTGTAGTATTGGATGAAGTAACAAAAGGGTATGTGCCAAAATCAATGTCGAGCAACGACCCTTGTGCGCCTTCGGCCAGTATTTTTTTTCCTTCTTTTTGTGCCCTGAAAAGATATTCTTCACTATCGATAAAGGTCAATTTCTTTAGCGCCTCGATACCTGTGCAGAATTCATTTTCCAATTCTTTCAGGTCGTATTCGATTTCTACATTGTAAAAGTCGATCATGGCCTCGTGCTTGTCTGCCAGGGCTCTATATTTTTCTTTCCAATCGTCAAGTTCAAGATCCCCGATACGCATTCCATTCCTTCCGGTTTTATCCATATAGGTGGGGCCGATTCCTTTTAAAGTAGATCCGATTTTGGCTTTGCCTTTGGAGGCTTCCGAAGCGGCATCTAACAAACGGTGTGTCGGCAATATCAAATGCGCTTTACGTGAGATATAGAGTTTCGACTTTATGTCGATATTGAACTTTGCGAGGGCATCGAGTTCTTTTTTAAAGATCACAGGGTCGATAACCACCCCGTTACCCACGATGTTCATGGCATTTTTATGAAATATACCTGATGGTATGGTATGTAGCACGTGTTTGATACCATCGAATTCTAAGGTATGTCCTGCATTGGGGCCTCCTTGAAAGCGGGCTATAATATCATAATTTTTGGTAAGTACGTCAACAATTTTTCCTTTTCCTTCGTCTCCCCATTGGAGCCCTAACAATAAATCTACTGCCATGAATACGTGTCTCTGGTTAGCTGTTTGTGTTTTCTTTTTGGTTTTTAGTACCGTAGAAGTAAAGTGAGTGGGTATTGATCTTGATATCGAAAACCTCTTCAATGGTTTTCTTTATCGATTGAATTCGGGGGTCACAGAATTCCATAACCTCGCCCGTATCCGTCAAGATCACATGATCGTGTTGTCGGTCGAAATACGATTTCTCGTATTGTGCCTGGTTTTTACCGAACTGATGTTTTCTGACCAGTTTGCAATCCAACAAAAGTTCAATGGTATTATATAATGTGGCCCTACTTACCCTATAGTTCTTGTTTTTCATATTGATATAGAGCGATTCTATATCGAAATGTTCTTCACTATCATAAATTTCCTGAAGTATGGCGTAACGTTCGGGTGTTTTTCTATGCCCGTTTTCCCCCAAAAAGGTGGTGAATACATTCTTAACTATTTCTTGGTTCTTGTTCGAAGCCATAACTATTTTTCCTACGTCGATCAATGTACAAAGGTACAGTTAAAATTTAAATTCTGCTTACTTTATCGATTCCGTTGATCTCCTTTAAATTTTCGATCAATTTTTTTATAATCGAATTATTTTTGACCACTACGGTAATCCTTCCCGTAAAAGTGCCCCCATCGGTACTAAAGTTGATATTGCGCATATTCACATGCATATCATCGGAAATAACTTCGGTGATTTCACTGATCAGGCCAAGGTTGTCAATGCCCGTAAGTTGAATATCCGCCCTGAATTCTTGTTGGGTCGAGTCTATCCATTTGGCGCTGATAATACGGTAGGCGTAGTGTGCCTGAAGCGCTATTGCATTGGGGCAATTTTTCTTGTGCACCTTGATACCCTCTTTTACGCTGATAAAGCCGAAGACATCATCACCGGGAATCGGATTGCAACAGGGCGACAACTTGTATTCGAGTTTTTCCTCTTCCTTACCAAATACGATCATATCGTATTTCGAGGTAATCTCGTCTTTATTAATATTTTCAGGAACAGGGTTACGCCGTATTTTGTTTTTAAAAAAACTGATAAACGCATTGCTGTATGAAGATGTGAAATCTTTGATCATTTGATTGTCAATCACCCCAATGCCCACGCGATAGAAAAGGTCTAAACTGGTCTTTAATTTAAAGAAGATAACCATTTTGTTTATCACATCTTCATTGAGCGTAATCTTTTGCGACTTCAATTTTCTGCGCAAGGTTTCCTTGCCTTCTTGGGCCGTCGATTTCTTTTCTTCCCGTAACGAAGATTTTATTTTTGCCCTTGCCCTTGCGGTGGCTGCGTAGTCAAGCCAGTTTTGGTTGGGCCGCGCTTGCTCCGAAGTGATAATTTCGACCTGATCACCACTGTTTAAGGTCGTATTTAAGGGCACCAGTTTGCCATTGACCTTGGCGCCCCGGGTACGCATGCCCACTTCGGTATGAATATTAAAGGCAAAATCAAGTGGTGTGGCTCCTTTTGGTAATGACTTTAGATCACCTTTGGGTGTAAATACAAAAATTTCTTTGGAATACAGGTTCAGCTTAAACTCTTCTACAAAATCAACGGCATTGGCATTGGAGTTTTCCAGCGCTTCCTGAAGTCGGTTGAGCCATACTTCGATACCTTGTTCCTTTTGGTCGCCGTGTTTGTATTTAAAATGCGCGGCGTATCCTTTTTCCGCAATTTCATGCATGCGTTCACTGCGTATCTGCACTTCGACCCACCGGCCTTTGGGTCCCATAACCGTGATATGTAGTGCTTCGTAGCCTGTGGATTTGGGGGAGGAAATCCAATCACGAAGTCGAACAGGGTTAGGGGTAAAGTGGTCGGTAACGATGGAATAAATCTTCCATGCCAAAAACTTTTCGTTGGCGCGATCTGACTTATAAATAATACGAATAGCGAACTTGTCGTAGATTTCGTCAAAGGTGACGTTTTGGGCCTTCATTTTTCTCCGGATGGAAAAAATTGATTTCATTCGCCCTTTGATAGTATAATTCAGTCCTTCGCGTTTCAATGATTCGTCGATGACCCCTGAAAATGCATCGATATACGCCTGTTGTTCCTCGTTTGAGTCCTCAATCTTATCATGAATATCACTATAAACTTCCGGCTCGGTATACTTAAGGCTTAGGTCTTCGAGTTCCGTCTTGATATTGTAAAGTCCGATTCGGTGCGCGAGCGGCGCATAGATATAGAGGGTTTCCGACGCCATTTGCACCTGTTTGTGCTCGGGCATGGCATCCATGGTCAACATGTTATGGTACCGATCGGCTATTTTGATAATGATGACCCGAACATCGTCGTTAAGGGTCAATAGCATTTTTCGGAAATTTTCTGCCTGCTGTGAGGTACTCATGTCCTTCTTCAGGTGGGCGATCTTGGTAAGTCCGTCAACGATTCGGGCTACGGTTTCCCCGAACATACGATCGATATCATCCAAGGTATACTCTGAATCTTCTACAACATCATGTAAGAGTGCGGAGGTTATCGAGACGGCATCGAGGCCTATCTCTGATGCCACGATTTTGGCAACTGCAATGGGATGAAAGATATAGGCCTCCCCAGATTTGCGGCGTTGGTCTTTGTGTGCATCAAGCGCAACCTCAAAAGCCGCGCGTATCACCTTTTTATCGTCGTCTGACAAATTCTGATAACTGATGCGCAGCAATTCTTTATACTGCTTGGCAATTTCCTTATTTTCCTTTTCTAGCGCTGCTTGAGTCATTGAATCTAAATTACCATAATACTTTCTAGTATACAACAAAAATTATGCCCGAACGTCCTTGAAAATCGGGTAGTTGTTGAATATCAAAATAATAGACCGAAAAAGTATAGACTCTAGAAGCTATTAATGTTCTTCCGCGCTTTTAGCGTATCAAATTCCGGACCCGTGCGATTAAAGGAGGATGCGAATAGTGCATAAATACATACGCCGGATGCGGGGTAAGATTGCTCAGACTGTTTTTAGAAAGTTTTTTAAGGGATGTAATTAGGGGCATACGGGCGAAGGTCGTTTTGGCATAATCATCGGCCTGATATTCAAACTTACGTGACAAATAGTTCATAATCAGTCCCGTGACTTCAGAAATCGGACTGTATAGAATGCCAAACCCGATCAAAGCGGCATGAAAGCTGGGTTGTGATACCCCTATTGCCAATGAAACTTCGGGTGTATTGATAAATACGGACAATATAAATAAGGTTAAACCTGTCAATAATACCGAGGCCATTAAGTTGAAAATAATGTGCTTGCGCTTGTAGTGACCGACCTCATGCGCCAATACGGCCACAATTTCATCTTCATCCAAATCATTGATCAAGGTGTCGTACAAGGTTACCCTTTTCTCTTTTCCAAACCCGGAAAAATAGGCATTGGCCTTGGTCGAGCGTTTTGACCCGTCGATTACGAAGATGTTCTTTAGGTCAAATCCTACTTTATGGGCATAAGCCTCGATTTTTTGTTTTAACGAACCGTCTTCCAAGGGCTTTTGCTTGTTAAAGAGCGGCACGATCAACTTGCTGTAAAACAGGTTCATAAAAATTGTAAAGACCGTGATAAGGGCCCAGGCGTAAATCCAAAAGTTGGTTCCGGCCCATTGAAAAAACCAAATAATAAGGGCCAACATGCCGCCTCCCAGCAAACTCAACATAAGCCAACCTTTTATCTTGTCGAAAAAGAAAGTTTTTTTTGTCGTTTTGTTAAAACCGAATTTTTCCTCGATGACAAAAGTTCCATAATAAGAAAATGGAGTATTGATAATGTCACTTCCGAGCATGATGATGCCAAAGAAAATCAAGGCTATTCCGATGGTGTTTTCGGTAATACTTCTAGCAATCGAATTGACCCATTCAAATCCACCGAAAATAAGAAACCCAAGTGTCAATAGTAGTGAAAAGGTAGAGGTAATGAGACCGAACCTGTAATTGGTCTTTTTATATTGCTGTGACTTTTGGTATTCTTCGGTATCGAACACATCATTAAGCTCTTCTGGAACCGGATCGTCATAGTGGCGCGCATTAAAATAATCCAATAGGGTCTCCAGTAAAAATTGGGC
>CBDULZ010000155.1:0-7874 GCA_965368185.1 uncultured Kriegella sp. | reverse complement strand
ACTAAAACAAAAATTCCATGGTTTTTACTGCTTTTTCGAAATTTCCATTACCTATTTTGCGAAAAAGAGTACACTTCGATAAAATGTTTTTGCCTTTCCGCTTGACATTAACCAGTTTTTAATGAAATTTACTGACAGACAGTAATCCTATTTTTTTACTACAACCAAATACATGCTCATGATGAAATGCTCTTTTTTTTTGATTTGCTTCTTATCCTATTCACTTGTCGCAATCGGCCAAACCAAAAGTCCGTTTGACAACGTAACGATTACATCCACCAAGAAAAAAACCCAAGTACGCACAGCTGAAAATGGGGAATTGTATGTAAATGTATCCCCGCGAAACGTCCTCAAATTTAAAGTCCGTGGATTGGTGCGTTATAGTGACTTTGGTGCCAGTGGCGATGGTAAAACCGATGATATGGACGCAATTGCCGCGACCCATGCCTTCGCCAATCAGCACGGACTTACCGTGAAAGCCGACGAAGGGTATACCTATTACATTAGTGGAAAAGAGCGTACAGCGGTGATCCAAACCGATACCGATTTTGGTACAGCGGTCTTTATCATTGACGATACCGAAGTACAAAACCACAGGGCTTCCGTGTTTATGGTCAGTTCTAGCCTGCAACCGTTTAAACTTGAGGGGATAAATTCACTAAAAAGGAACCAAGAGAAAATCGACATCTCCCTACCCGAAGCTTGTCTTATAACGGTTACCAATTCCAATGTAAAACACTATATCCGATTCGGACTGAACCAAGACAATGGATCTCAGCAAACAGATATCTTTGTCGTAGATAAAAATGGCAATGTGGATTTAGACGCTCCCATTATTTGGGGATTTGACCAAATTACGGAGGCTACAGCCCTACCCTTGGACAAGACAACCCTAAAAATCACGGGTGGGCGTTTTACCACCATTGCCAATAAAGCCGAATCCAAATACACCTATTATAGCCGAAATATAGCGATTAGGCGTTCCAATGTGCTTTTGGAAGGCATTGAACACCGTATCAGCGGCGAAGGCGACCACGGGGCTCCCTATGGCGGCTTTATCAATGTGCGTGACTGTGCCTATGTAACGGTCAAGAACTCCATTTTTACCGGACACAAAACGTACAAAACTATTGGCTCGGCAGGAAAACCTGTGTCCATGGGCACTTATGACCTTCAAGTCAATCGTGCCCTAAACGTATCGTTTATCAACTGCACCCAAACGAATGATATCAACGATCGCACCTATTGGGGAATTATGAGTTCAAACTACTCCAAGAACCTTGTCTATGACAATTGCACATTTTCACGATTTGATGCGCATAAGGGCGTTGCCAATGCGACCATTCGCAACTCTACTTTAGGACATATGGGAATAAATGCGATTGGAAGTGGGTTGTTAACCGTTGAGAATACCACAATCAACGGAAGGAGCCTAGTCAATCTCCGATCGGACTACGGCAGTACCTGGCAAGGAGAAATCGTGATTCGCAACTGTGTTTTTGTGCCTTCGGGCGAAAATCCTACCACTGTCAATCTTATCAGCGGTTCCTATTCGGGGCTGCATGATTTCGG
This sequence comes from uncultured Kriegella sp., assembly GCA_965368185.1. GTDB lineage: Bacteria > Bacteroidota > Bacteroidia > Flavobacteriales > Flavobacteriaceae > Kriegella. The sequence goes on along the minus strand of CBDULZ010000155.1, from coordinate 6,302 downwards.
GTACCCCTGCTATTTACCCGAACGGATTACCATCGAAAACCTTCGTATCAATGATTCCAATCCTCCGGAAGATTACCAAGGCCCCACCATTTTTAAAGATTTCAATCCAGAAATGACCGATGCTACCTATCAAGAGAAGTTCCCCTATATCAGAACGAGTGAAGTCGTTCTTAAGAATGTCACCACCGACAGTGGCAAGGACTTGACACTAAGCGATAATCCCATTATGTTTAACGAGGTAAAAGTATACACCGAATAGTGCGGACGACGCAATCGGCGTTTTTGCCATACGCCTCAAATTTTAACGATTTCGTTAGTATCCAAATAATTGTGGTAAAAAGGCCGCCAATTTATTAATAACATTATAACAAAGCATTTTATGCCTGCCATCGGGTGTAACTTAGAATATATATCTTGTAACATCCATTCCAAAAGAAAACAATGAACCATCCAAACAACAAAAAATACTCCCGACGCAATTTTATGGGCATCGGCGTCGCTACGGGTGCGGCCCTCGTTCTTTCACCTCGGTTCGCCTTTGCGGGCATTCCGACTTCAACGCGAAAAGTTCGAGTTGGTGTCGTCGGCGGAAGATTCGGTCTTCAGTTTTTCTTTAACGAGCACCCGAATGTCATCGTCGAGGCGGTTAGTGATTTGAGGGCTGACCGACGGGCGGCGTTAATGAGCACCTATAAATGCAATAAAGCGTATAATTCGTTGGAGCTATTGCTGAAAGATCCAAAAATTGAGGCCGTGGGAATATTCACCCCTGCCCCAGATCATGCCAATCATGTTGTTCAGACACTCAAAGCAGGAAAACATGCGCTATGTGCGGTACCTGCGGCATTGACCATTGAAGATTGTTATCGAATTTTGGAAGCCGTTAAGTCCACCGGAAAGAAATATATGATGGCCGAGACTTCAACGTATAGACAAGAAACCATCACGGCCAAAAAAATGTATCAGGCCGGGAAATTCGGTACCATTTTTAGTAGTTCCGCCCAATATTACCATCCAGGACTTGAAGAATTATATTTCAATCCCGATGGTTCCGCTACCTGGCGCCATGGATTACCGCCCATGTTGTACCCCACGCACGTCACTGCTTTTTTGATTGCCGTTACCGGGGAACGATTGACCCACGTGACCGGTTTAGGTTGGGGCGATGACGACCCAATCCTCAAGGGAAATCCATATAACAATCCCTTTTGGAACGAAACAGCCTTCTTTAAAACCAATCGTGGAAATTCGTTTACAGGTGAAGTATGCTGGCGCGGCGCCTTATCCCATTGCGAAAAAGGGGAATGGCGCGGTGATAAAATGAGTTACTATATGGGCTATAAAAACGAACCGGTACATACGGTTCATGCCGGTGATACACTGGTAAAAGATGACGGTGGCTTTAGTGTAGCCCACCCCGAACTAAAGCCTTACGATCAAGAAAAATGGTATGAAACCGATGCATTGCCGCAGGCGATGCGACACAATAGCGGACACGGGGGTTCGCATACCTTTATTACACACGAATTTATTTCATCGATTATCGAGGATCGAGAACCGGAAGTGAATATTTATGAAGCCTTGGCCTATACCGCTCCGGGCATTATCGCCCATGAATCGGCATTAAAGGGTGGGGAATATAAAAGCATCCCCAATTTTGATGAATGATGGCGTTATTTAGAAATATAGTATCAAGCGTTTAATACGTTGAAAGTGGGCTGTACTTGTGTTGGTTTAAAAAAATGTGTAGGCTGTTGCAGAATAAATTGGGCAACTGATAAAATAGAGGCAATCATTTTTAAACAATCAGTCTAATGGACAATGCCATCAAACGAATTTAAAAATCAATCAAAATGAAAAATACCACGCTCCTGATTTTAACAGCTATATGCTTGATTTCCTGCAAACCCGATCAAGAAAAAAACGGACGGCAGCAACCAAACTTACAAAGACCTTCTTCGGCACAATTACTTTCGGAAATGGACCGTAACAAAGACGGAAAATTATCCGAAAGTGAGACCAAAGGACCATTAGCCGATGATTTTACAGAGATCGATAGCAATAATGATGGCGTTTTGACATTGGAAGAGCTTAATGCCATAGCGAAAAACAAAGGCGATAGACCATCACCGCAAAAAAAAGAAAATAAAGATTTGTCAAATGAGATTAATTCTTCCGTTAAAGTGATTCCTGTAAATACAGCATATTTTATTGCGGAGAACATCATCGGTGGAATTCAAAAACAAACAATTGAACTAAATGGGGTTGAAACACTTTGCTATGTCATTAAAACAAATTCACAAGCAACCGAACATCAAATGGGGCCTTGGTGTCCTAGACATATTGAGGATGGAATGGAAAAAGCGGGTATATGGTTTAGAGATGGAGAAGTTTATGATGTATCCGGACACTTTATTGCCAAATTAGATGAATTCTATAAAGATGACAAGTGGAAATTATATAGAGATGACGGAACGATAAGAGTTACTGATACCGAAGAGGGCTGTTTAGCGGCCGCTAAACCTAATGTAGAGGAAGAATACAACAATTACTGCGTTGAATGTTTGCCCGAATACTTTAAAGATCAGGAAACAACCTTTGTAATTCCCGCAACCCCAAAATATCTAAATACTACACAAAGTTTTGGAAGAGGCGGCATTGGAATTGCTTTCAACGGCGTTAATTTCGACCCGCCCGCCCCGGTACACGCTATTTTAGCCGCCCATACCATCGCACCTTTAGATGACCACGGAGGACATGTAAACCCGCACGGGGGTTATCATTACCACGCCGCTACAGGCTCAACAAAAGAAATTGTTCAAACCAATTCGCACGCTCCAATGATAGGCTATGCTATTGACGGATTTGGAATTTACGCCTTATCAGATACGAATGAAAATAAACCCAACGATCTAGACGAATGCGGTGGACATTTTGACGAGGTTAGAGGGTACCATTACCACGCAAGTGAACCCGGTGAAAATCAAGTCATAAAATGTTTACACGGCTTACCGGGATATACCGAAATAAAAGAATAAAAGCACTTGTCACAACTAGGCAACCGTTGAACAACCCGTTACCAAAGAGATATGGCTTCGCACAAGCCGCTTTAGGCTTTTTCAGGGTCAGGGTAGCATGGGAAAATTCATTTTCCAAGCCTTACCAAATGGGCATTATTTGCAGCTAAACGCGGGCATGCCCTGCAAATCACCCTCCAATAACCTCACCTAAAACCGGTTTTTAGATTACCATTTTTAGTGTATCTTTTAAACAGCATAAAACGAGCCAATCCTATCATGATTTCCACATAGCGGGACAAACGGCTTAATTTTACAGCGATATAAACCGCTTGGCATCAAACTTACCTTAACTAAAACAAATACTATGGATTGGATATATTTACCGAACGACCCACTTTTAACAACATTGGCAGGAACTTGTTTGTTGTTCATCGTTGTGATTGCGCTTACTAGAATTATTGGCCTCCGGTCTTTCGCAAAATTCACAGCCTATGATTTTGCCTTTACCATTGCGATCGGAAGCATTATCTCTTCGACTTTGACCTCAAGTACGACCATTGTTCACGGTTCGGTTGCGATTGCCAGTTTATTGGTGTTGACTTATATTTTCTCCACATTACAGAAAATCTTTCCAGCTTTAAGCTCACTGATTTCAAACAAACCCTTGTTATTGATGCGGGGAAGCGAGATATTGGAGGACAATTTAAAACACGCAAGAGTAGAACGGACGCAATTAATCGCTAAATTAAGGGAGGCCAATGTCTTAAATTTTGATCAGGTACATGCCGTAATATTGGAATCAACGGGTGATATTTCGGTATTACATAAATCTTCGGATGCCGATGGCAAAGAATTAAGTACAAAATTAATGGAGGGCGTACGCGAAAAGCCATAATAACCTTTGGTTTAATTCCTTTGGATTCGCGGAAGGGGAAATTGCCCTTGTACGATCAATCATTTTGTTCATCCCCTAAAAATTACCTTCAGATAACCCCACCCTTAAAAGACCGGTTATATTATCAATTTTAGTGTATTTTTAAACTGTAGCACAAGACTTCCCCATTTTTTATCCCTGGATCAAAGAGGGATAAAGCTATATTTTGTGTCGATATAACACGTTAGAGCCAATACAAACCAACCTATGAAAACAAAAGTTACAATATTAATTTCGGCTCTCATCTTTATATGGTCTTGTAAACCTTCAATTGAAGAAACCGTTGACTTAAATGCCCAAATTTGGATTCATGGTGCTGAAAACTGTGATGATAATAATGACCCACCCATTCAGGTAGTTCAATACAACAGTACTACTTGGATTTTACGTCAAAACAAATGTGCAAATTATGAAGCACCTTTCATGTTTCTATTTTTTGGAAAAGACAAAGCATTATTGATGGACACTGGTGCAACAAAAGATGATGACATCTTCCCTCTTTATAGAACAGTAAAACAAATAATTAGCGATTGGTCTGAAAAAAACGGAGAAATTGAATTAATTGTGGCACATACGCATAAACATGGTGACCACTATGCAGCGGATGGTCAGTTTGAAGGAAAACCAAATACAACCGTTGTTGGTCTGGAAGTTGAAGACTTAAAAAACTTTTATAATATCTCAAATTGGCCTAAAGAAATTGTAGATTTTGAATTAGGCAATCGATTAATGAAAATAATTCCGATTCCCGGGCACCAAGCTTCATCCATTGCCGTTTATGACACATCAACGAAAATTCTATTGACTGGAGATACCTTTTATCCAGGTAGATTGTATGTAAAAGATTGGAATGCTTTTAAAATGAGTATTGAACGTCTTGAGAAATTCACCGACAATAATGAGATTTCATATATACTTGGAAACCACATAGAAATGACTCAAACACCCGGAGTTGAATACCCAATTGAAACTATTTACCAACCGAAAGAACACCAACTTCCTTTAAGTGTATTAACATTAAAAGAATTATCAAGTGCTCTAACACTATTGGGAGATAAACCAACAAAAGAAGTTCATGATAGCTTTATTATATATCCTGTCGATTAAGAAATACCGTCCGTTAATTCAAAAAAATAACTTCATATACCCCTTCTGAAACGGGTTATTTGATGTCAGTCAGCGATAACAACCAATTTCAGGTTTCTTGCGAAGTTGTCTAGCAAATAAATAAGCATCTGGATTTTTAAACCTTTATTATCATATCAAATTCCGATGCTGTTGTCATCACTTTATTGATTATGGCCGGATCTAACGATTTTTCAGTTGCATTTTCTTCAGTTGCAGGAATACCCATTTGTTCGAAGAAATTTCTGAAACCTTTCGGGCTATGAATGTTTATCCATTTGCATGGTTTATCACTTTTGTTCCCGAAGGTATGTAAAGTCTTTGGGGGAATATCAACTGATTCGCCTGCCTTTACAATGGTTGTCTCACCATTTACCATGAACTCCATTTCGCCTTCAATCATCAAGAACGTTTCTTTATACGAATTATGAAAATGTGGTGGTGGCCCCGGTACTTTTGGAGGAGTTTCAGCTATCATAAGGTCGTAATCGCCGGTCGTTTCATGAGCTGTCACTTTATGACCCAACACCCATCTTGTATTGTTTAATTCCATTTCATGAGATATTTGTCTCACAAACATAAGCGTTCATTTTTTATTTTCCAAATTTTATGAGATATTTGTCTCATGAACGAAAACTACGTTAATTCAGGTCGTACAAATCAGAAATTAGAAACCAGAAGCAAAATTTTGGTCAGTGCCCAGTATTTTTTGAACAATGGATTGGAATTCAATCTTGAGGATATCGCAAAACGGACAAAAATTTCGCGAGCAACAGTCTACAGATACTTTCCCAATGTTGATATTTTGGCCGCAGAGGCCGCACTCGATATAATCCCTAAAAGTCCAGAAACAATTTGTAAAAACCTTAAGGGAACGAGCATGGTAGATAGGGCTCTTGAAATACAAGACTACTACAATACCCTTGTCATAGACCATGAAAAATTATTTCGAAAATACTTGAGCACCGTGTTGGATTTGAATATTTCTACTCCAAAAAGGGGTGCTAGAAGAAAAAAAACATTGCAGTTGCTCTTTGAGCAAACAAATTTTACATATAAAGAAAAAGAAGACCTCTCGAACCTTTTTACGATTTTGATGGGCATAGAACCGCTTGTAGTTACCAAAGATGTCTGCGGATTAAACAACAAGGAATCTACTGAACTTATGAAATGGGGAATGAAATTGTTATGTATAGGTTTTATGGACTCTAGAAAATAAAAAA
>CBDULZ010000154.1:0-7874 GCA_965368185.1 uncultured Kriegella sp. | reverse complement strand
AATAGCAAAAGGTGGATAAAAATACACTAAAGGAGGAAAAAAGTTCGAAACACCTCTTTTCCAGCATAGTACAGGAAAGTTTCTTTCAGAGAAGCGCGTATTATTGGTATGTTAAAATAACGTTAACGACCATGCATATGCCAGTTTGCATGCCAAAGGCACTTGAGAATAGCATGTTCTTCTCCCGCTATTATAACGAAACACATTCTAAAAATTAAAACTATGAAAAACAAGATTTCCGAGCGTTTCAAATGGCTTTTGACATTGTTTGCCATAACCCTATGCAGTAATATGATCATGGCGCAAGACACCAGTATTACCGGCACGGTTTTAGCAGATGACGGACCCCTACCAGGGGCATCCGTGGTAGTAAAAGGTACCACAAGGGGAGTTAGTACCGACTTCGACGGCAATTATACAATCGAAGCGGGACCAGACGATATCCTACAATTTTCCTACATCGGATACACCGCAAAAGAAGTTAAAGTAGGTAGTCAGACCCAAATTAATGTCGTGCTTGAAGCCGGCAACGAACTCGATGAGGTAGTTGTCATTGGTTACGGCACCACAACGAAATCAGATTTAACCGGATCGGTATCTACGGTAAGCTCTGAAGAGATAACACAAATTCCGTCATCAAGGGTTGATCAAGTCTTACAGGGTAGGGCTGCCGGTGTTCAGGTAACCCAAACCAGCGGTGCACCAGGCGCCGGTACTGTGATAAGAGTAAGGGGTGGCAATTCAATTACTGGAAGCAATGAACCGCTTTGGGTCATTGATGGTATCGTCGTAGGTACTAATTTCAACTTGAATAATATCAACGCCAACGACATTAAGTCGATCGAGATATTAAAAGATGCTTCCTCTATCGCTATTTATGGTTCAAGAGGGGCGAATGGCGTAGTATTGGTAACTACCAAGAATGGTGCTGGTGCCGGGTTTGGAAGACCTCAAGTAAGTGTGGGCGTCTATACCAGTATGCAAATGGTACCTGAACAACCAGACATGCTTTCCCAAGCGGAACAAATTGCATTTACCAATGAAAGCGCGGAGTTTAGGTCGGCTGCAATACCATTTCCTAATGACCCTTCTACCTATCCCAACAACGACTGGTATGACCTACTGATGGATCCTTCACCCATTTATAATGCGGATATATCTATTGCAGGTACTTCGGAAAACGGTAATGTCAATTACTACAACTCCTTAAATTATTTCAATCAAGATGGTCTTATCATCAGCACTGGCATTGAAAAATACATTTTTAGATCAAATCTTGACTTAAAGTTAAGCGACAAATTGAAAACAGGTTTCCGAATCAATTACTCCAGGATCAATCAAGATAATGGTGTGGTCGGTTATGGCAATGTCTTTGCAAACCTTCCAACGCAACCCATATATAATGATGACGGAACATTTAATGGGTTTGACGAAATTGTAGGCTCCCCTTGGTCGAATCCTATAGCAAATGCCCAATTAAATACGAACGAGACATTTACCAATAACTTGTTGGCAACGGCTTATTTGGAGTATAGTCCATGGCCAAAGTGGATGATTCGGTCGACGTTTAGTCCGGAATTTAACAATATCAAACAAAATAGATTTACTTCAAGTCAAAGCCCTGATCTACTGGAGGTAGGAGACCTTGGCAGGGCCAGTGTACGAACAGTGGCCAGTTCGGGATGGAATAATGAAAATACGATACAATATCAATCCGATTTTGGTGAAAATCATAGTGTAACGGCACTCGCCGGGGCCTCATTTCAAAAAGTATCGACCGAAATAGCCGAAGCAGAAGCGTTTGGTATTACCAGTGATGCCGCCGGCTTTAATAACCTTGGTTTTTCCGACCCTACCAGATCCGTAGTTAGTAGCGATTTTACCGGGTTTCAAATTGCATCTTTTTTCGGAAGGCTAAATTATACGTATAAAGATAAATACCTATTAACCTTGGTAGGTAGAACAGATGGTAGTTCTGTTTTTGCAGAAGGAAATAAATATGAGTTCTATCCATCAATTGCCGGAGCCTGGAAAATTAGTGAAGAGTCGTTTATGCAAGATCAAAGCTTTTTCAGGGATTTGAAGTTAAGGGCCAGCTACGGTAAATCCGGTAACCAGGCAATTGACCCTTACAGAACACTAGGTGTCCTGACCGAAGCGAACACTACACTTAATGGAGCTGAGGTACCAGGTTTAACACTGGGCCGACCTTCAAATCCAAATTTAAAATGGGAAACTACCACTTCGCTCGATATAGCACTTGAAGCATCAATGTTCGGCGGTAGATTATTTACTGAATTCAATTATTATCAAAAAGAGACAAATGACTTATTGCTAGATGTCACCATACCGCGGCAAACGGGCTTTACCAGTCAATTGCAAAACGTTGGGTCTTTGGAAAACAAAGGTTGGGAATTTCTTATAAATTCAACTAATATCAGCACTGATAACTTCAATTGGAATTCCACATTGACCCTGTCATCCAATAAAAATAAAATATTGGATCTTGGAGGGGTAGATTTTATTGATGTTACGGTAGATGCAATTTTAGGTTCAGGTAATACTCGTTTGATCGTAGGTGAATCGGTTCCTGTGTTTACAGGGGTTCGCTATTTGGGAACTTGGAAGAGTCAAGAAGAAATTGATGCATCTGGTTTGACAGATCCTCAAGTTGTTGGAGGGTCCCGATTTGAGGACTTAAATGGTGATGGTATTATTTCTACTGAAGATAACGTTGTTTTGGGCAGTCCGCTACCCGACTTGATTTTTGGTTTCGAAAATTCATTTTCCTATAAAAATTTGGATTTCTCGTTTTACTTTCAAGGAACAACAGGGAATGAGGTATATAATCTCAGAATGCGCAATCATTATTTCAATCGTGGCGAGACAACCAAATTTGGTGATTTACGCGACCGCTGGACAATAAATAATCCTACTTCGGATATTCCGAGGGCAGGAGGGGATTCTGTAACAAACACGCCTCCTAACTCGGAATATGTGGAAGACGGGTCACATATACGCCTTAAAACAGCTAGAATAGCCTACAATTTTCCTGTTGAGAAAATGGGATGGGGGAACAGGGTAAAGAACATGTCCCTCTATGTGTCGGGAAGCAATTTATTGTTGTTCTCCGATTTCAGATTGATAGATCCGGAAACCAGTAATTTCGGAAGAACCGGGCTCGGCAACATAGCCCAGGGATTTTCTGATGGGGAATATCCCAATCCACGAGTTTTAACACTTGGTCTTAACGTAACTTTTTAATCAAAAACTCAGATGAAAACAAAAAATATTATTTTATACGCCCTGATTATTTTCTCAAGCCTTGGTTGTGAGAAATTCTTAGAAGAAGAACCTAGGGCCCTTATTGCCCCAGAAACCTTTTTTGCTTCGGAAAATGACGCAAGACAGGCAGTCAATGGCATCTATGCCATTTTAAAGAATAATTCCATTTATGGCCAAGTGGGCCTTGATCACTTCTACGACAATGGGGCCGATATTATAGAACCCAACCGTTCTGCAAATTTTGTAGAACCCATTGGCAACTACTCAATGAACGAGGCTCTGGCGGATGTGTCCGTTCAAAAAATGAGTGTTTCGGATACCTGGAAAGACCTTTATCGAATTATTTTCAATGCAAACATTATTATTGAAAGGGTTACGGGAAATGAGGCCATTGGTCAAGATGCACAAACAGATATGATTGCGGAGGTGACGTTTATGCGCGCTTTATGCTATTGGCATATAACCAACCTCTGGGGCGCTGCACCTTATTATACCGAACCCTTGACGCTTGATGAGGTCAGGGTCTTGGACAGAACCGATGAAGCGACCATAATAAATGGCGTTTTGGCAGATTTACAATTTGCACAGGCCAATTTGCAATCTTCATACCCTGACGATCATAGGGGTCGTGCCACTAAATGGGCCGCTGCCATTGTTGAGGCGAAAATATATATGAAGCAGCAGAACTGGCAGGCAGGTTTAAGTAAATGTCTTGAGATCATTAATGAATCTCCGCATTCATTACTGCCTACTTACGCCGAAGTTTTTGATCCTGCCAATGAATACAATGCTGAAATTATATGGTCTTTAGACTTTGCTAAAGATATCAGGGGCCAATTCGAAGAGGGCACGGTTAGAGAAGATGGCACCTTGCCTGCCGTTTTTGGTAATGGAAACTGGAGGCCCAGTATGTTTAGTCCGCGTTTAAGGGATGAGCCCAAGAACTCCGATGAAAGAGGCGCCCTGGGAGATGCTCTAAGTGCACGAGGCGAAGCCTTTAACGGTACGGGATTGCAAGTAGCTTCAAAAGATTTTGCTGAAAAATTTCCACTGAACGACCTGAGGAGACCCTTGAATATCGCTGACACTTATTTGGGATTTGAATTGAATTTTCCCTATATGCCTAAATTCTGGAATTTAAATGTAGATACCTCGCCCCGTTTCAACCACGAAGACAACAGATTGGTATTTCGCTTGGCCGATGTGTATTTGATGGCCGCCGAATGTGAAAATGAGCTTAATGGCCCCGCCAATGCCTACCAATATATTCATCCCATAAGGCAGCGTGCCTATGCCACTCAAGCCGAATGGGAACTTGTCGGTTTGAGCCAACAGGGGTTTAGGGAAGCGATTTACGATGAACGTAAATGGGAACTGGCCGGAGAGGCACATAGAAGGTATGATCTGATTCGATGGGGAATTTTATTGGATGTGGTACAAAACCTGGAATACCGCTTCTGGGAACCAAATGTGAATATCAAACCCTACCATGTGCTATTACCCATTCCTTTACAAGAACTGGAATTAAACCCGGCCTTGTTGGAATCAGATCCCACAAATAATGGGTATCGCTGATCTTCAATACCGAATGTAATTTAAAAATCAGATTCAATATTATATTTTTATGAGTTGTTTGAGTTAGTTACGAAAATGGGGTAAATGAACGCTTTTGCCCCATTTTTTAGCTTTTTTAATTTCGTTCACCTATTCATGTTCTTCCTCCCTACCTAAAACGGTATTTTGCAAATAACAAACATGTTGACCCCATGAAAAACAGTATACAATTCGGCATCCTATTCCTGTGCTTGGCACTGACCGCATCGTTTTCAATAAATAAAGTTCAAGTAAACCGATTGGTCACAGAATACAAGACCGACCCCATCGGTATCGATGTGGAAAAACCAAGGTTAAGTTGGCAATTAAACTCCGATGAAGAAAATGTATTGCAAACCGCTTACGAAATTCGGGTAACAGATTCCAAAGAGGACCTACAAAAGGGTAAAAACCTTATCTGGACTTCCGGAAAAGTGGAAAGCGACCAATCCGTTAATGTCGTTTACAAGGGGCCTGCACTCCAATCTATGCAGCGCGTATATTGGCAAGTAAGGGTCTGGGACAACAAAAACCGGGCATCTGCATGGAGCACCCCCGCTTTTTGGGAAATGGGCATTTTAGATAAAGCCCTATGGACGGCTTCATACATTGCCATGGACGATATTACAACTGAGAAAAAATCACATCCATCCCAATATTTCAGAAGAGGGTTTCAAACGAAAAAGACAGTCAAATCGGCCACGGTACAGGCAACTTCCTTAGGAGTATATGAACTATACCTAAACGGGGAAAAAGTGGGTGACGACCTATTTACCCCGGGCTATACCAGTTACAACAAAAGACTGCAGTACCAAACATACGATGTTACGAATCTGCTAAAGGTCGACAACGCACTCGGAGCTATTGTGGGCGATGGGTGGTACCGTGGCAATATTGGTTGGAAGGGCGACTATGCCTTTTATGGAAAACAACTTGCCCTATTGGTTCAATTGCATATCAATTATACCGATGGTACCAGGGACACCATTGTCAGTGACGGAGATTGGAAAGCTTCCTACGGGCCCATATTGGAATCGGATATGTACAACGGTGAAAAGTACGATGCCCGATTAGAGATGGACGGTTGGGCCAAAACCGGATTTGACGACAGCCAATGGCAAAAGGTTAAAATTCTAGACCACTCCAAGGATATTTTAGTGGCGCCACAAGGGCCTCCCGTTAAAGCCATTGAAGAAATCAAACCCAAAAAACTTATGACAACGCCTAAAGGGGAAATTGTATTGGACCTTGGTCAGAATATTGTCGGATGGGCACGAATGAAGGTTAACGGTCAAAAAGGGCATAAGGTCACCCTGAAATTTGCGGAAGTTTTAGATAAGGACGGTAATTTCTACACCACCAATTTGCGTGCTGCCGAAGCAACGGACATTTACATCTTAAAGGGGGAAGGTGAGGAAATGTTCGAGCCCCATTTTACCTCCCATGGCTTTCGATATATTCAAGTAATCAATTATCCCGGAACGTTAAACCCTGATGACATTACGGGAATAGTCATTCATTCGGATATTTCACCGACCGGAAAATTTACGACTTCCGACCCCATGATCAATCAACTGCAAAGTAATATCCAATGGGGACAGCGGGATAACTTTTTGGATATTCCCACCGACTGCCCACAACGCGACGAACGGGCAGGTTGGACAGGTGATGCCCAAGTATTCAGTATGACCGCCGCGTATAATTTCGACGTTGCGGCATTCTATACAAAGTGGCTGAAAGATTTAGCCTTAGACCAGCATGAGAATGGGTCGGTGACTAATGTAGTGCCGGATATTCTAACCGGAGGTGAAGGCGTAAGTGCCAAAGGAGGTGCCACCGGATGGGCCGATGCTGCAGTAATTATTCCTTGGACGGTATACCAATCCTATGGAGACAAGCGTATTTTACATGAGCAATACCACAGCATGAAAGGCTGGGTAGATTACATGGCCAAAAAATCAGGTGGCGATTATTTGTGGAACGACCCCAAACATTGGCATTGGGGCGACTGGTTGGCCTACAATGCGGACAAACCCGATTATAACGGGTCGGTTACCGAAAAAGATTTGATCGCTACTGCCTATGCCTATTATTCCACATCGCTCCTTGGCAAAATAGCTTCCATTATTGGAAAAACAGAAGATGTCGGCAAATATGCCGAACAGGCCAAAAACATAAAAAAGGCTTTTATACAAGAATATATAACACCCAACGGTCGTTTGGTATCCCATACGCAAACGGCCTATGCCATGGCCCTTTCCTTCGATTTGATACCCGAAAATTTAATCGAAAAGTCGGCGGCCTATTTTGCAGCGGATGTAGAAAAATTCGGACATCTGACCACCGGCTTTTTAGGGACTCCCCTACTCTGTTCCACACTTTCAAAAATAGGTCGTGATGATTTGGCCTTTATGCTATTAAATCGAAAGGAATTTCCTTCTTGGCTCTACCCCATAACCATGGGAGCCACCACAATTTGGGAGCGATGGGATACCCAAAAACCTGATGGAACCATCATTGAGGGCATGAACAGTTTTAACCATTATTCGTATGGTGCCATCGGGGAATGGCTCTATACCCATGTAGGCGGATTGAGGATAGATCCTAAAAATCCCGGATACAAACATATTATATTTGACCCTCATCCGGGAGGGGGATTGACATCGGCCAATGCAGAATTCTTATCGTTGTACGGAAAGATAAAATCCGATTGGCAAATCAAGGATGAAAAGTTTCATTACGAAGTAGTAATACCAGCCAATACTACGGCAACAGTTACCCTTCCGGAAGCCGAACTGGGCAATATCTCGCTGAACGATGGAAAAATAAAACCGGAAGTGCAAAAGACGATGAAACAGACCGATGATGGTGTACAACTCGAATTGGGATCGGGCACCTACCATTTTTCATATTCCGCGGAACAACTAAAAGCATCCATTAAAAGTTAAAAAATAGTCGTGTTTAAGACCAGCCCCAATGTTGGGCTTACTAAAATT
>CBDULZ010000153.1:0-8149 GCA_965368185.1 uncultured Kriegella sp. | reverse complement strand
TCAGTCTTCGAAGGTTCTATATCTGGAAAGAAAGATAAAAAACAAGCCGTACGAAATAAACCCCACCGAGGTAAAAACCATCAAAACTGTACCGAACTGCGATTGGTCCAAGAACGAAAAAGCATCTTGAACACCCTTTATTTCGTGGCTTCCAGTATACAATCCAGCCCGCAAAAAGAAATAAGCAATGATGCCCACAATGAAAGCCCGGGAAATAAAACCGAATTTTCCCACAAATCGCATAATGTGTGATCCCTTTCGGCCTTCAAGGTTAAATTGGTCCAACAAACCGCCTTTAATGACACCCACTATTAGGATGATGGCTTGAATCACCAAAATGGCGCCAATACCAATAAAAAGAATCGATATTAGCGATGGTCCCAATAGATCGATATAACGGGAACCCGAACTTCCTTCCGGAGAATACGTAAATAAATGGTAAAAGCAAAGGAATGCCAAAAAGGTATAGACCAGCCCAGTAATAAAAATCCCGAAACGCATCAATTTGCCCTTTTTATCATTGCCAATATTTTCGGGGTCTTTAAAACATCGTACAAACATCCAAAACGAATAACATAGCAAACCTGTGCCCAAAACCAACAGCAGCACTTGGCCAAAAGGTTGTCTTTTTAGAAACTTCAAGGCTTGATTGGTGCCCGAGCTCTCACCTCCCATGTTCAAAGCAGCCAAAAGGGTGAGCAGTCCAATCACCAGATAAATAAAGCCCTTTGAAATGAAACCTATAATAGCTGTTGTTTTTACCGATTTTTTCAAAGACTCTTATATTTTTAAAGTTCAACTTAAAGATATAATTATCACAGCGAACTTCATTCGTTTTTATTTTCGAAAATGAATCGTGTTCAAGACCTTTTAAATGATGGCTTTGACCGATTCCGCTGGTTTTTGGGAGAAGGGTAATGGGCAGAGTTTTGAATTTTCTGTATAGAAATTCGAATAATTTATACGCAACTATCTAATAGTGTACCTTTTTAACCTGGGGAATTGAAGATTTATCCTTTTTTAAAGTCTTCAACGGTATACCGAATTGAAAAAGAACCCAGAAAAAATATGTATTCACAATACTGCACCTGCAATGGGTATTTTTATTTGTAATGTTGGTAAAGAGGGAAAAACGAAGGTAACCCCTCCATTTCCACTCTAAAAATCCCTTCGGGTGGGTTTGTCGTTTATTCATGTCGTTTCACGACGTCATTCCTGTTCGCTTCTTCATTAAAATGTGCACTATACATTTTAACGCTTCTTTTTCATTAATCGAAAAACAAGGAATAATGGTATCTTCGAAACAACAATAAGCATATATGTCAAACGTCAAATCTTGGTTACGAACCCTTATAGACCTCATCGAAGTCTTTTTTAACAGCTCGCAGCGAAACAAACGCGGCCGGACTTGGCACCAACATGTGGTACCCTACGAAGAGGGCTGGGCTGTCCGTCGCGAGGGCAACCAACGTATAACGAGCAAACATCGCAAACAGAGTACGGCCATCAACAAGGCCAAACGTTTAGCTCGGAAATACAAGTCCGATGTCATTATTCACCGGGAAAGTGGCGGTATTCGAGACCGGATTAGCTATGATGATTAAAAATGAAATTCACCGTAGTAGGCCATTTGAGTTATTTAGTCTACAAGCCTTCCCTTATCGTACCTAAAATTTTGTAAAATTAACCCGTGGTAATGTCGAAATGGAATAACCCGACGAAGTACGAATGGTTCTTTTTGCAAATTCACAATAACTTAATTACGATGTTGCCATTGACCTCCTCCCATTACATGGAAAAAGTGATTAACCTCCTGTTTCGACAGATCGGAAAAACCTTGGAGTATTGGAACCTCATTAGTTTTACCAAATAATTTATTTGAAAATTTGCCGTATTTCGCTATCTTAAAAGGAACTGACAAATTCTGTGATTAATCAGTTTAAGTATTTTGAATCATTTAAGTGGTTTATTTCATTCCTTTCTTTATTATTGAGCGTTCCAACCATGAAACAAAATGTCATTCGACTTTTTATTTCCTCCACTTTTGCCGACTTCCAAGCCGAACGAGATTCTCTTCATCAAAATGTTTTTCCAAAATTAGAAACCTTTTGTCAGTCACGAGGATTGAGGTTTGAAGCTGTAGACCTGAGGTGGGGCGTGAGTGAAAAGGCCTCCGAGAACAAAGAAACTCTTCAAATATGTCTTTCTGAACTACAGCGATGCAGGGAATTGAGTTTAGGTCCTTATATGTTGGTATTGCTTGGGGATCGATATGGATCCCAATTGGTGCCGGAAAAAATTGACAGAGCTATCTTTCAAAAAATTATCTCAAGTCTTTCCCACGAGTTAGCAAATAATGTAAAGCGCTGCTATCGATTAGATAAGAATCCTTTTCAACCGGTTTACCGGCTGCAGCCCGAACCGGAATGGCCCGTATCCTCAAAAGAATTATTGTCTTGCTTGGAAGAAGGAATCAATGCAACGGAAGATGAACCGCCGGTCCAGCTACTCGCTTCGGCAACAGAACTGGAAATCCTGTCGGGCCTAACCGACAATTCTTCTCCGACCAATGGGGTTCATTGCTTTTTTAGGGAGATAAAAAAGTCGAAACGGAATAGTCTAGGTTTCCCTTGGGTCAATATGAACGAAGAGGTAAATATCGACGAAAAAGCGTTGCAAAAATTGAAGGTCCTAAAAAGAAAATTAAAAAAAGCAGGAAACACTACAACTTTTCGGACAGACCTTATTGACGAAAAAGTCGGTGAGGCCTATCTGAAGCGATTTTGCGAAGGGGTCTTCGCACAGCTATCGGCAGCCATAGCATCCTCAATTCAACAAAATTCGCTGCTTACATCCTTGCAAATGGAAAAAACCCAACAGCAATTGTTTATGCGAACACGAGGTAATGGTTTTGTTGGAAGAAAAGTTATTATGAAAAAAGTGGGGCAATACTTTACTAGTCCATCGACCAGCCCTCTCATAATACACGGTTCTTCCGGGGATGGAAAATCTTCCATTTTGGCTAAAATAGGGACTGATTCTATTCGTCAAAAAAAGCGACTTATATATAGGTTCATTGGAGCCAGCCCTGAATCCTCGGATGGTCGCTCCCTACTGCAAAGTTTACTACGGGAATTGTCAGAACTATTGAGGGTGAATCCTCCTTCACCAGAAGCTAGTACTTTTCAACTTGCGCAAAATTTCCGACAATTATTGCTGATGGTAAAAACTCCTTTGATCATCCTTATCGATGCTTTGGATCAGCTAACCTATGACGACGAATCAAGTTACCTTACTTGGATTCCGCCAGTAATACCTAAGGATGTCAAAATGATCATATCTACAACCCCCGGAAAAAAACTTGAACTACTACAAAAAAAAGGAATCCCCGCCCAAAAGTTTTTGGCACTGCAGGCGTTGTCCTTGTCAGATGCCAGAAATATTATCAAAAACCTTTGCCATTTGTATGAAACCCATTTGACAAGAGCCCAAAAAGCCATGATCGAAATTGGTTTTCGAGAATGCCGATCACCTCTTTTCCTGTATATCGCATTTCAAAGAGCCAGGCAGTGGACTTCTTATGAGAAACCCAATCCCCTTGGCAATTCTCCCCAAAACGCCATCAAGATCCTATTACAGGAATTATCAGAAGAAGAAAACCATGGGAAATTGATCGTCAGCAAAACCCAGCAATGGATAGCCCTGAGTCGCTTCGGACTATCACACATCGAGATCTGTAAATTACTGGCCCGTGACGAAAGCGCAATGAAGGAAGTTGTCAGGAGACATCCGCACTCCCCTACCATCGGCCCTGACTTCCCTCCTATCCTCTGGTTCAGGCTGTATTACGATTTGTTGCCCTACATAAAAACATTGCAAGTGGGTGGAAACGAAGTTTTTTCCTTCTTCCATAACGTATGGTTGGACGTAGTGGGTACATCTATAGGCCCCTCGACGAAAAAGACAGTCCATGCCCAGTTGGCCAATTGCTTTGCCCTGCATCATTCCACACCTAAATCGACTGATTCCCCCGTAAATTTGCGCTTTTTATTGGAATGCCCCTATCATCAAATAAAAGCTAAATTAATAGCCTCCCTTGATGAAACTATTTTGGATGCCTATTTTATGGAGGCCAAGATCAATCAATTGGGCGTTCAAAAACTCATCGAAGACTATACATTGGCAACGATTGATTTCCCGAGATTTCGGAAAAAAGGTTCCGCGGTATGGCAAATCAACAAATTCCTGAACAGATATGCCAATATTTTGACTCGAAAACCCCAAGAATTTACGGTTCACCTCCTGTCGGAACTATCCACCGCAAAATCAGCGACCCTTCAAAACATCATCAAAACACTCAAAAAAAAGAACAAACACCTACCCTTACAACCTGGCCCGCAAACTGAAGACTCGGTATTCATTGTGAGGGTTTTTGACTTTGATCAAAGTGTCTCCCCTTCATTTACGGAAGATCAAAGTGGGGATGTTTCATCCAGGATTTGGGGAATTGATTCGTTTCATGACGGAAATAGGATTATTGCAGCGCATCATGACGGCATGCTTCGCATATTGGATAGGCTCACAGGAACTACCGTGGGGATACTTTTGGGGCATACCAGCGCGGTGAATGCTGTTGCCATTTCTCCTGACCAGAAAACCATTCTATCAGTCTCCGGTGATGGCACGTTAATAAAGTGGAGTGCTACATCGTATGAAAAACTTTGGGAGGTGCAAACAAAAGAAGGGCTCTTGTCTGTCGCTATCCATCCAAAACTACCCATTGCCGCAACCGGGGGAAACAAGGGAACGACTTGGGTATGGAATATTGCTTCCGAAAAAAGGATAAAAATTCGAAAAGGGCACAAAGATTTCATTTGGCAAATGTGCTTTGACCCAACGGGTGATTTTCTCTATACCGTATCACAGGATGGTAGTATTATTAAGAGAAGCACATCTAATTGGAAAATAAATATAAAAGTAAATCACCCTATCGGTGTTTTACAACGTGCTGTTGACATCAATAGGGATAGCCAAATCCTCGTGATCGCGGATGGTGACGGGATTATTGCCGTTTGTAATGCCGCTGATCTTGAGATACGGAATTGGTGGCAAGCACATGATCAGGTTATTCGTGATCTGGCCATTACTCCGGATGCCAAAAATATAATTTCGGTTTCACAAGATGGCTTTGTTAAAATATGGAATTTAAAAAATGGGCGTCTTGTTCAATCTTTAAGCGTTCACGCCGATGCGGTCCATGCCGTAAAAGTCAGTCAGAATGGACAATATTTTTATACCGGGGATGATAGTGGAAAAATTATAGTTTGGGATTTAAAAGAAATTCTTAGAAGAAAAACGGAGGATAGTTTGCATCAAAGTTCCATTATAAAATTATTGCCGATACATAATGGTGAAAGATTATTATCCGGTTCTGTTGACGGGCAATTGGCCATATGGGAAACTAAAAATAAAAAAGTATCCTATTCCATAAAACTTCACTTGGGCAGAGATGATTATTTAAAGGATTTTCAAATAACTTCCGATCTACGATATATCTTTATAACGTCCTACGAAAAGGTATTTAGTTTGGATCTGCAAACCAATCAGATTCGTCAAAAAGAGGCCAATAACACAGAATTTTTTGCCACTTTTCTGTCTTATGAGGTTGATACCAATTTTTTTATTAGTGTGACGGAAAATTCTAGATTAAGTTGGTGGAGTGTTCCTGATCTAGAATTGGTCCGGACCACTTATCTTAGACATTTACCGGTTGACCGATTCGAGATGTCAATAGATCAAACCAAAATTCTCATTTCAGATTGGACTAAGAACTCGTATCCAAACCCTTCAGAACCCTATGCTATTATTCATCTTTCAGGTAAAAGGAGGCGTAGAATGCAGCTGTCCAAAAAACTAAGGGAATCCACCGTAAACAAACTGCTGGATAACAAAAATGGGGTTGCTTATTTAAGAAACGAGGCCCTTTGTATATGGGATCTTGAATCTAGAAAGATCATACGACACTTTGGAGACAAAAAGAAGATAATCTATTATACAATTTCAAAAGACAAAAAACACATCCTGACCGTTGACCGGGAAGGCATATTGTATCGTTGGAATTATTTGTTGGATAAACAACAAAAATTGGCAACAATAAATGCCAAGAACATACAAGAGCTTCAAATTGTTCCACGCAGCACTTTGATTCTCTTTATTACCTCCACAACTACCCTGAATTTATTTGACTTCAAAAAAAACCAACTACTAAGTACCTTCTCGGTACATTCCCAAATTTATTGCTATGAATTAATTGACAAAAACTTAATTGTACTTGGGGAAACCTCCGGTCGAATTCATTTTCTTAGTCTAGTAAATTAGTGTGTGTGTGCAGCCTTACCCGTTATGTTGCCTTACCAGTTTTAGGTCATTGCTAAATGCAGATTTTTTTCCAAAGCTTTGGACAGGTTTTAAAAAAAAACAACGTGATTTTTCTACCATAAATCTGGATTCTATTTGCAGACTAAAGCTTTAGGAATCACCTAAGATGTCCCCTCCATTTGCTAAAAAGCCTGCTTACTGTCATAGAGAAACATTATTGAATTATAACCAAATACAATCTGTTATGCCATGATTTAAAGCAGAATACCCCTATCTTTCAATAAATTTGAATAAAAATGGACTTACTCAAAAAAGCACACGAATTCGAGCAGATGAAGATGAGCAATATGTCTACAAGCGATAGGGTTGTGGCCTCTCGCGAAGCTAAAAAATTGATTTTGGCAATCAACGAAATCTATAAGCAAACAAAAGATGCAGATCTGATGAATCTTATGAAGCGGCTGACCGATAAAAAACAAAAAATCGAAAAGCGGTTAAAAGGTAGGCCTGCGGCTTAGTCACTATATATCTGAAATTAATATCCCCCGGCTACATCCCTGGATAATTTTACAGCGGCCCCCTTTGTATTGTTGACAATTGGATATAAGTTCCAATTATTCTGATCGACCGCTTCCAATTTCCAATTCCTATCGGGTTTGACAAGAAGTTTTTTTATGTCACGCGGAAATGCATTGGCGGCCCTGGCATTTTCCCAGGTTCTGATTACCTTAAATATGGCCTCCTTTTGGGGGCAGCTTTCCACATCATTCTGATTTAAGTAGAGACTATATGTGGTTCCAAGTCCTACTGAAATTGCTTGTATGTGTTCATACTGCTCAACCGTTGAATCGGCATTGATCGGGAAATTTCCTCCCATACCAACTGGGAAATAATTGGCGTAGGTAACATCCCTAAGATCCTTCCCTTGGCTTGTGGTACTGCCCCATTCCCTTGTTTCCATATCATAAAGGTTTTTCCCTCCTCCTACATTCCAAATGCTCTGATAATGCCATGAACCTTCCGATAATGTAGCTCCGGTAAAACGGATTGGGTCAATTCCATGGGATGTGGCCCTTTCGAACATTTTTCCAAAAAAAAGTTTGGCCGAGTAATACCCATGTCCGTTATTGAACAAAAACTCCTGCCCATCAAAATCGTAATAGCCCAGACCATTTATATAGGCTACATCTGCATAGTATTCCGCTATTTTATCTTGTAGTTGCATATTGGGTATCAATCCGTCATAGCCATAATTTATGGTAACCTGCAGTTTGTATACCGTATCGTTTATTGCGTGCGCTGTGGGCGTGGTTCCCCAATAGCCGCGCTGCACGTTTAAAAGTCGGTGTGGTTCCTCGTCGGAAATACCAAGGTAATGGATAAGTTCTTTGCCGATCTTCACCATATTCAGATTTTCGGCATGGCCTTCCCAGCTGGCTATCTCTTCCATATATTTAGGGTCGTCAATGATAATAATGCTATCCGTTGGACTGATGCCTTTCACCAACAAGCGCTTCTGCTGGTAACACAGACTATCACTCGGAATTGGACTGGCATCTTTGGTACCAGGTGCCAATGCGGTGGTTATCGGTGTCCTCCCTATTGTAATCCCATATTTAGCTGCCATTTCGGAAAATTCTTTGTGCGACTTATTTCCAGATGTTAACTTTAATGGCTTATTGTCAAAATCCTTTCCATCTATATATCCTTCGTTCCAACGATCTGGCCGTAAAAAACTTTGATCGTACAGACTAATCGCCTTAAAACCCAA
>CBDULZ010000152.1:0-8245 GCA_965368185.1 uncultured Kriegella sp. | reverse complement strand
AGCCCGTGCCCTACGATTTTACAAAAGAAGAAGTTGAAAGTCTTTTGGCCATAGGCGAGGCTATGGGCCGTCGCAATGCTGAATAATGACTCATTCTTCTAGCCGATATAGTTATCTATCCTTCTAAGGAAAAATTCTACACACCTTGTCTGGAGATCAGGATTCCGTTAAGCATTCTATCTAATAGCAACGAAACAGTTGTTATAGTTAGACATTAATGAGGGCGTCTAAAAAATAAATAGAATGCCTGAATGTCACATTTAGCGTAGTCGAAATGTCTTGGTATACAATAGTGTTAAGTTTTCGACTACGCTCAAACTGACGGTCATTTTGCACCTTTAAACGCCCTCTTTAAGCCAAACTGTTTCAATGCCCATGCTGGCATGCGGGTTCCGTATCATAATTGATTTTAACCGAACTAGCTTATTACCTCCTCCGTTTTGGTAATATCAGGGTTCCAGTCCAAACATGATCCGTTTGATGTTCATCTATGAATTGATTAGGATCACCATCTACAAAGAGATCCACATAGCTGTCGGTATAACCACCGCCGGAAGCACCTTCAAAGCGGCCGGTTCCACCAGTAAAAGTAAAGGGATCCTGAAAATAAGCTTCGTAGAGCGGGTCAGTATAGGGTAATGGGAGGACATGCCCTATCTCCCCGGGAGAAGGTACACTATAATATAATTCATCCCCGTTGGCAGCCACAAATACACCCTCACCATTTTTGTAGCCGTCGCTGCCGCCACAAAAGAATAATTCCGCTGTGAATTTGCCCAAGTGCGTGGCTGTACCTTCGCCTACTTGATAGTTGTACCCCTGGTAATCGGCATCATCACAGGTTCCAATTACAGCATTAAAGTTCCGTTTTGTGAAAAATTCTGCCTTAAAAGGTAAGCTGATCTTGCCCTTATTTTTGCGATGAAAAGGTCCATATAACATCGCTTTTTCACAAGAAATCGATACACCTAGAAACGCTATAAGAACTAGTATGTAAACATTAGAAGTTTTCATAATCTTTTAATTTTATAGGCCGTTATACGACCTGATTATACATTGATTCGAGAATTTTAACGAGCGCTCTTTATCTTAAAATCCTATTCCAAATTTGAGAATAAATGATGGGCAGTACATATCATTTATGTTGTAAAAAAGTGTACATAATTAACAAATGAAGACTTCAATTGTACTTATGTTGTATGATGCAGATTGGGTTTATGAAATCGTGCGATTATGGTTAGGGCAGTGGTTCTTGAATTGATCATAAATTCACCTTTTCCAGTAGATTTTGAAATCGAGGGTCGGTACGAAAAATATCGAAAATAGGGTTCATGCCGAAATAGGGCATATTACTTTCTCGTATGGCACACACTTTTTCAAGCCAAGTAATCGCTTTTTCCTTATTGCCTGCCCGAGTGAACAACGTTCCAATTTGCCAAGGGGTAATGTACGTAGTATCACTACGCTTAATCAATAAATTTGCCAATTATTCCGAAGCTCCGGGATACCCAATATCACGTTCACCTTTCCTTAGGGTTGCAGCTGTAAGCTCGTCTCCAAGGTCTAATTCCGCTAAATGCTCAGGTTCCTGGAAAACCCTGGTAAGCAATGGAAGCACTTCACTACATAGGCCTTAGCAAGGCGGATTATATTTTTCTTAGAACCCATACTTTTTGGAAAAAAGAGAATCGGAGACCTTTACCCTCTCACAGACAATTTTTGGCCAAATAGTGTTCAAGTTCAACAGTGATGATAAGAAATTGGTTTTCTTGAAATGGAGCATTCATATAGGAAAGCACCAATACGAAGCTTTTTACTTACAAGGAAATTTTATTGTGTGAATTGTACTTTAGTCGACTTTCGGAGAAATTATAGGCCTCGGTACTTATTTTTTTCTCTTTTCTCCACCTTTCCAAGAACCATAGAAGTTGTGCAAATCATTGAATGTTACTTTTCTATGGTCTACAGTTTCTTCATCCTCTTTCTTTTGTTATGAACTGATTTTTCAACTACTTTGTTCAGTAGCTGGCGCATTTTTTTTTGAGGGAAGAACCCCTTGTCTTTGTATAAACTCCACAAACTGGCCAGGATATTTTTTGATTTTATTCCCGCCATTAATTCTGCCGATTTGTCTTCAATTTCCTTGGGTTCTATGCCGGCGGCGATGGTGAGTGCCGTTAAGGCACCTGCTGAAGCCCCGGCTACTGCATTGAACCAGCACCATCCCTTCTTCTCTTCATAGCATTTAATGCCCTACATAAGCAACACCTTTCGCTCCACCACCTTCAAAAACACCAGCCACCCTGGTTTTGATAACTTCCGAATTTTCCCACCATCGGTCTACCATAATCTAATGTCGATTGATTTTTTGAATCTAAGTTTAGACTTTCTACTTTTTGATTATTTGCATCAAAAAGAATTTGAACCTACTACATTCTAGGTTAGTTTCTCTGAATATAACCGCGCAATTTATCTGATGGGCTATTCTTAGGCTTAAACATTAGACTGTTTACGTCCGGTTGCCAATAAGCAACTTCAGCAATCAATAAATCTTCGGTTTCATAACTACCCCCTCCTCCTCCTTTGGTCGGTTCCTGAATTGAATAACCGAACAAGTGACCTCCACTACGTTCGTGCTGAAGTATAATTGTTTTTTTTGCCTTGAGATTAAATTTTCTTGAAATCCAGTTTTTGTTCCACGGTGATATCCAATGGGACCCTACTATATTAACATGACCTGAATAACTGCCGCTAATTTTTCCATGATTGGCACTTATGCTTAAAGCCATATTTAAGATTCCAAGTTCGCCCTTATTAGTAATTTTGATATCAAAGGAGTGAACTTCACCCGTATCAAAATTTGATCCTAATTTCTTTCCACCTCTGGGGTGGTCGCCACCGATATATTTTATAATTTTAAGTTCCACTTGGTTTATCAAGTATTCTTCAAATAATGCTTGAAAATTATTCTGCCCAGTTTTCATAATCTTTTGATTTTATAGGCCATTATACGGCCTGATTACACAATGATTTAAGGGATTTATTTGAGCGCTCTTTTTCTTAAAACCCTATGCCAAAGTTGGAGAAAAATGATGGGCGGGACATATCATTTATGTTGTAAAGAAGTGTACAAAATTAACAAATGAAGACTTCAATTGTACTTATGTTGTACGATGCAGATTGGATTTATGAAATCGTGCGATTATGGTTATGGCGAGGATTCTTGAATTGATGATAAATTCACCTTTTCCAGTAGATTTTGAAATCGAGGGTCGGTACGAAAAATATCGAAAATAGGGTCTACACCGAGATAGGGCATATTATTATCACGTGCAGTATAAGCTTTTTGTAGCCAGGAAATGGCTTTGTCTTTGTTTCCGGCTCTGGTGTATAGCGTTGCGATTTGCCAAGGCGTAACATATGTGGTGTCTGAACGTTGAATGAGCAATTGGGCCAAGTTCTCCAAGGCCCCGGGATAACCATTGGTACGCTCTCCTCTTCGTAAGGCATCAACAGCTATTTGGTCTCCTTTGGCCTCATAGGATAACTTCCAAATGAACAGTGCTTCGGTATACATACTTTTCATATGATAGGCCGTTCGTAAGGTAGCGAGGGCAACAGGGTCGGTAGGTGCTTTTTTTAAGGTTTCGTTGAGTATCCTAATCGCTTTGTTAAATTCCCTTGCATATAATAGATCCATACCATAAAGTGCTTGGTAGAGGGGGTTGAAAGGATCTAATTTTAGAGCCATATCGATTTGTTCCATAGCCTCATTAGGCCTATGCAGTATGTTCAACACATGGGATAAATAGGCCCTTGCGGCCGAGTAGTTTGGATTAAGTACTATGGCCTTATTTAAATATACTTCTGCCTGTGCATAGTCCCAATCGACCCAGCAGCTCATGGCACCTAAAGTAAAATATACCTCTGGAGGTGTTTTTTCAAGTTCCATGACCTTGGCTTTGAGTGCGGCCATCTT
The DNA here is from genome assembly GCA_965368185.1 of uncultured Kriegella sp. GTDB lineage: Bacteria > Bacteroidota > Bacteroidia > Flavobacteriales > Flavobacteriaceae > Kriegella. Next base: position 4,266 of record CBDULZ010000152.1, on the reverse strand, counting down.
CATTTCAGCGCCGCTTTCAAAATAGGAGGTCAATCCCTGCTGTAATCTTCCGCACCATACCAGTGAAATTCCGGCATAGGCCAAAGGATACTGGGGGTCTATTTTGCGCGCCAGCTCAAAATAGTCCATTGCGATATTAAGGTCTTCTTCAGTAAGTTTGTCCCAATGAAACTTTCCTTTTAAATACGCTTTATAGGCTTCTTCATTTACTTCTGGCGTTTGTTTTAATAGGGTTTCTTCTTCCGGCGTAAATCCGACATGAATCTCTTCTGCTATGATTCTGACCACCTCACTTTGTAAGACGTTTATATTGCGCAAGTCTTGGTCATACTCCTTGGCCCATAAATGCCGCTCCTTTGGAAAAGCCTCTATTAATTGTAGTTGAATACGAATACGGTCCCCTGAACCCATAACCGATCCTTCAATTAATGTTTCAACATCAAGATCTCTGGCAATTTCTTGGATCGAGGCCATATTTTTACCATCGTATCTAAGAGTAGACGTTCTTGATATGACCCTAAGCGCAGATATTTGTCCTAATGCACCGATTAGGGCATCATGGAATCCGTTAACAAAGTAATCCTGTTCAGGATCACCAGTGAAGTTGTTTAGAGGCAACACGGCAATTGATTTATGAGCCGGGGCACGCTGGTAGACTAAGTAACCAGCGATGATGGCCATTATTGCAATCAAGCCAAGTGCTAAAAATGATTTAAGCTTTAAGGGCCATTTTTTAGTTTTTATCAATGATTGATCAAATGGTATCACGTTTTCGCCTGCCGATTTCTCCTGGAATTTTTCCACATATTTGTGTTTGGCTTCCCCAGGTGGGAAACCATACTTTTTTTGAAAGCTTTTATTAAAATAAGAAGGGCTTCCAAAACCTACCCGGTAGGATATTTCGGAAACCGTAGCCACATCATCTTGTAAAAGTTTCATGGCTTCCTTCAATCGAATTTCACGGATAAATTGGCTAATCGATTTTGACTTGAGGAATTTTAGTTTTCTGTAAAGCTGGGAACGGCTTATTCCGACTTGAAGCGCCAATTCTTTAACGCCGAATTCTTCATTTTCAATATTTTTAAGAACTATTTCCTCCACCTTTTGTATAAAAGACTCGTTCATGGAAAGTTCTTTTCGAGCTGTCATGGGATGAAAGGATTAAAAAAGGCCTTTGGTGTATATGTAATTTAGCAATAATTGATATTATTTCCATAAAATTGAGGATTTAAATCTAATCTTATGGAATGTTCACTCTAGTTGAAAAAATCAAGGTCGAAAGTTCTATTGCCGTTCCCGTGCTAGTTGACGGAACTTTATACGGGGTATGGGGTGTAGCAAAACCTGTTTCCTATGATTTCACTGATGAAGAAAGCACTGACCTTTTGTCTATTGGTGCTGCCATTGGCAAAGTCATTGAAAAGAAGCAAAATTTACTAAATACTACTATAGACCTTGCCCAAAAATTCTAACGATTCTCATTAGAATAAAAACGCTATTCTTTTAGGGTTACTTTCAATACCTGCAGTATCTTTTGGAAAATCATATGGTTGTCATAGACGCCTGCAAATTCACGTGATTGAGGTCCGTAAGCAAAAAGCGGTACCATAGATCCTGAATGATCTGTCGATGCAAAGTCGCCTTCAATAGAATAGTCGTTATTTAAACCGTGTGGCAAGCTAAATCCTGAAGTTTCGTGATCCGCTGTAATGATCACCAAGGTATTTTGTTCTTGATCAGCGAACTTGAGCGCTTCACTTATCGCCTTATCAAAAGAGATTCCCTCTGAAACGATACCCTCAACCGAATTTTTGTGACCATACGAGTCAATGTTGGCGCCTTCTACCATCAAGAAAAATGGCCGTTTTTCTTGATTTAAATGGATAAGGCCCTGCAGGGTTAGGGTGGCGAGAAAATCTGTTGGTGCCGTTCCGTAGGTATCATCACCGTAGAAAAAAGCCGTTCGGTCAAGTGGCATTTGACCTACTTTGGAAGGGGTCTCGGCTATTTTAAAAAACCCGTTGTTTTCGTCTTTATAATCCCCTTTGCTAATAACCAAATTTAAGGAACTTTTAAAAAGGTCTTTTAAGATGTCTTCGGTTTGTGAACGATCAACTTGATGCGCATAAAATGAGCTTGGAGTGGCCCCAGTAGCCTCGTCGGTTGTTATGATTCCGGTCGAATAGCCTTTTTTTGAAAGTATTTCGGTAAGATTGGCTATTTTCTTTCCACGTTTATCTGTGCCGATTGCCCTATTGTTTGTTTTTTGTCCTGTGGCCATGGCAGTAGCGCCGGCCGCGGAATCGGTAGTGAAGTCATCTGCCGCTTGCGTTTTTATAAGTCCGATACTTTTCAGTTGCGTCACTGAAAGATTACCTTTATTTACTTGTTGGGTAGCGGTAATTTGGGAAAGTCCGTTACCGTCACCAATTAAAAGAATTATGTTTTTAGCCGGTTTTTGCGCACCATCCGATACAAAGGTCGGCATATATACTTCTGAATAATTTTTACTCATGCTGAAAGTTCGATTGTCCAGGTCTTTTAGATAATCGAAACAATCATAGGGTTTATCGGTGTTGATGAAATCTATACCCATACTTGCAAATGCCTGCCATGCCGTTTTAGTATCTGGTGTTCCCCAAAAACGAAAGGGCTTTTTTAAAGCATGTCCCATTTTTATGGTATTGACTACTACGGTGCTGTCGGTTTTGGTTAATCGACCGAGTCCGTTCCATTTTGAGAATTTCCCAAAACTTAAACTTACAAGGGCAATTTTATCAGCTATACGTTTATCATTGATCGGATCCAAACTTTGATAATCGAACAAGATAAACTCGGGATAGTTTACATACTCTTCGGGCTTGGGACGATTTCCTGAGATGACAAAAGAGATATTACCATGTTTTGTAAGTGCCGGATATTTTTCTAACAGGTTGGTTATAGCCTCTAAAGTGGAATAGGCTTCAGATTTTATATCTATAAGCAATTGTAATTTGGTATCGGTCACGGCCCCAAGCGAAACACTTTGTTGCAGCGGTTTGATATAAAGCGCTTCAAGGCTTCGATCTTTCTGTATTTCATCTTCGGAATGTGCAACATAGAGGCCCTCATTCTTTAAAAACACGTCGGCTTCTATTGATGTTGCTCCTGACGCCAGAGCGTTCCAGAACGGAATATTACGGTAATAATCGTTGTGGGAGTGCACTTGAAATTGGGTCAGGTCCTGAGCTCTGACTGTTTGCCCCAAAACGAAAAATAGGATAAGAATATATTTCATCATAGAAAATTTAAAATAGTCAACTGATTGGAACTATTGCAGTTTCGAATTGTTTCCGCACCATCTAATGTATTTATAAACTTTATATAAAAAATCGAAGTGACCGATTAAATCAATCCGATTCTGATACTATGTATAGGATAGGATAAAACATAATAACTTCCTTGCCAACCAGAGGGTTAATCCCTGCAATATTTTATTTTAAGGTATCATTAAAATTGCTAAATTGTAACAAAATTATAATTATTGTAAATATTTCGTAAATATATCATAATTATTTAGGTCAAAGCATAGCAATTCTTTTACATAGATTAATGTTTTGTTTACACGAGTACCACGTTCTTTGAATTTTTATTAACCAACTCAAACACTATGAAAAAACTGAAATTTTTGATGTGTGCCTTTTTAATAGGTTCTTCCACTATTTCATTGGCGCAAATTACGGTTACCGGAACGGTTTCCGACACACAGAACGTACCTTTGGCAGGGGCTACGGTTCTTGAAAAAGGAACATTGAACGGTGCGACCACCGATTTTGACGGTAATTTCTCGATACAAGTTGCTAATGGAGAAGCCGTGCTAGTAGTTTCTTATCTGGGCTACGCAACACTTGAAGTGCCTACCAACGGACAAAACAGTATTGACGTTCAACTTCAAGATGATGCTTCACAATTAGACGAGGTCGTGGTTGTGGGCTATGGAACCCAAAAAATCAAAGATGTAACGGGTGCCGTTAAACGTGTTACCAGCGAAGACTTCAACAAGGGAGTCGTCAATAATGCGGGCCAGCTTATTCAAGGTAAGGCAGCGGGTGTAAATGTTACCTCTTCCAGTGGTGAGCCTGGAAGCGGACAACGGATTGTTATACGTGGACAAGGAACCATCCGGCAGGGTTCTGGACCCTTATTTGTTTTAGACGGATTTCCGCTCGGGTTGGCAGGTACCGGCTCCGGTGGAAGTCCTTTGAATTTTATCAATTCCGATGACAT
>CBDULZ010000151.1:0-8411 GCA_965368185.1 uncultured Kriegella sp. | reverse complement strand
ACGCCCTTAAAAAAGGACTTGTATACTGTAAAATCAGCCTCCATATCATAAGTTGGCGTATGGGGCTCAGAAACCTTTATCTGCTTTTTGCCAAAATCAAAGGCAACCATAACAACAGGTACTTTTGCCGTTCTGGCAATATAATAGAACCCCGTTTTCCATTGAGCCACTTTTTTACGGGTTCCTTCAGGGGCTATCGTCAACCGGAATCTTTTGCGTTCGTTAAAAATCTTGACCGTAGCCAACACGGTATCGTTATTTTTACTGCGATCTATGGGCGCACCTCCCAATCGTTTAAAAGCCCAACCGAAAGGCGGACTAAAAAGGCTCTTTTTTCCAATCCAGTTTATTTCCTCGTTCCACACTTTGCGAACCAATAAGCCTAAAAAAAAATCGACCCAACTTGTGTGCGGTACTACTATGATAACGAATTTGTCAAGATGACCTGGAAAAACACCCTCCATTTTCCAGCCCAACAATTTGAAGAATACGAATTTGGCAAATTTTTGCATAGGCTAAAGTGGAAATATACCTGTAAGGTAACATTTTTAAGAGTTGTTTATAATCAATCGATTATTCTATTTCTTTAGAAAGAAAATCGGAAATTGCTTCACCAAGAGCCTTGTACCCTTCTTTGGTATAGTGCACATTATCTGGTCCTGATCCAAGTTCTTTGTGTATCACAACCGACTTCTTAAAAATGTCATTGACTTCAACACCATGCTTTTCCATGATTCGTTTTGCCGCTTCATTATACTTTAAGGCATCACCACTAAACCTTCCGGCCTCTTTCTCCGGCACGTACGATGTTGTAACAAAAATAAGTTTTGCGTCGGTTTCCGCTTTTACAATGGAAACAATCGAATCGAGGTTCGCACTATAATCCTCGATACTGTATGTAATCTTCCCATTTATCCTATCGCGATTACCTTGCACTTTGGAATCGGGATGCCGATAGCACAAATCCCACAAGCCCCAATTAAACTGAATAATATCCCAATCTTCGTCGCCGATCCATTCCTTTATTTTTTTTAGTCCGGTTCCTGTGTGTTGGGCATTTCCAGGATTGTGTTCGATAACGGCCCTATTGGCAAAATGGGTTTTGACAAACGGGGTATACCCTAAGGAGATCGAATCTCCAATTATCAAAATTTTGGGTTTTTCACCAGTGCAGCTGCTGATTAAAGCCATTATAAACATCGCAAAGATAATCCTAGCAAGGCACTTCATATACATTCGAAATAAGTTGTTCTAGAAGCTTCAATCTATCCCCTTACAAAGAGCTATTAAATTTTTTGGTATATGGACCGCAGCTTTTCCCGAGTGGCGATGGTACGCCAATCCTTACCCAATGCATTTTCCCAAAGTGGCTCCAATTTCAACGCTACCTCGATCATTGTATCAAAATCACCATTCGTAAGATTGGCACAAACATTTTTAGGAATTTCTATTTGATGTTTCTCAAGCATTTTATTAAACAATTCGACCCCTTCGGGATAAAACTCTTTGAGGTGCTGAAAGACCATACAGTTGCCAATTCCGTGTCGTATACCTAAAAGATATGACAACCCATAACTCATGGCATGTGCCACCCCCACTTGGGAATATGCAATACTCATCCCGCCATGCCAAGAAGCCATCATTAATTTTTCACGAGATTCACTGGCCGGGAGCCCATTTAAATAGACTTCTTTACAAAGCTCGAAAGCCTTTTCACCATAACTCTGGCTAAAAGCATTCAAAAAAGTGCCGTCAAGCGATTCTACGCAATGAATAAAACAATCCATTCCCGTATAAAACCATTGTTCTTTGCAGACGCCCCGTGTAAGATCTGGATCTAGCACCACTTGATCAAATGTCGTATAGTCAGAATTTATTCCCAATTTTTTTGTCGGTCCGAGCAGTACCGTAGTGCGTGAAACCTCTGCACCTGTTCCACTAATGGTCGGAATCCCTACATGATAAATGGAGGGTTTTTGTACGAGGTCCCACCCCTGATATTCCGCAGCGCTTCCTTTATTGGTCAAAAGGATGGAAACCGCCTTAGCCAAATCTAATAAGGTACCGCCTCCGATACCAATAATTCCAGACGGAAGTTCCTCAAAATCACTTTTTATCTTGGCTACAAGTGCATCTACCTGATTTGTTTTAGGTTCTTCTTCCGCAGAAACAAAAACAACCTGATCATTGAACATAAGGGGAATTCTACTTACCAATTCCTTTTCTTCAAAGACGTCATCGACCAAAAAAATAAACGGTGCATCGGAATGCCTTCTTTTCGGCAACAATATCTCACCCAATTGATCAAAACTGCCATTACCAAAAATGACACGGGGTACCATGGGAAAGTTCTTAAATTTCCCGTGCTTTGGTAAAACTTGCTTTGCCGCCATATACAATTCTCTTTTCATCTCCATAACCCATCTTAAAAATACTTCAGAATATCTGTCAATTTATGTATTGTAAGGTAGTTGTCATGTTCATCTTCTTTTGACACCTCTTCATGTTTCCAAGTGGTATGAAAAGGAACATGTACTGCCTTTGCCCCAATATTCACAATGGGTAGTACATCTGATTTTAAAGAATTCCCGATCATTAAAAATTCCTTTACATCAATCTCTAAATGATCGAGCAAATTTATGTAGTTTTCTTCCTTTTTGTCACTTAGAACCTCAACATGGTGAAAATATTTTGTAAGGCCCGACTTTTCGAGCTTTCTTTCTTGATCCAATAAATCTCCCTTGGTCAAAACGATAAGGCGGTAATCTCCATTCAATTTTTTCAGAACCTCTTTGACACCTTCCAAAAGTTCTACCGGATGCAAGATCATTTTTCTCCCAATTTCCAGTATATCTGAAATAGTGGACTGCGAAACCCGGTTGTTCGATAATTGCAAGGCCGATTCTATCATAGAAAGCACGAACCCCTTTACGCCATAGCCATAAAGTTCCAAGTTTTTCATTTCCATTTTAAACAGCTCTTGATCTATCTTGTTCTTCGTCTCATATTTCTCGAGTAAATCGGCGAACTGTTCCTCTGCTTCCCTAAAATAGGTCTCATTGACCCATAAGGTATCATCGGCATCAAAAGCGATAACCTTGATGTTACTGTAATCTATTTCCATGCTTTTTTCGCCTTTATCAGGTCTTCAGGTGTATCAATTTCTATACCACTGACAGTGGTCTCGATCATCTTTATTTTTTTCCCATATTCCAAATACCGAATGGCCTCGATTTTCTCAGTAGCTTCTAAAGGAAGCATTGGCAATCGATGAAAATCCATAAGCGCACTTTTTCTAAAGGCATAAATGCCTTTGTGCTTGTAGTAAACAGCCGTCACATCCTCCGCTCTGGGGTAAGGAATTGGAGAACGCGAAAAGTATAACGCAAAGTTTCTGTTGTCAACTATTACTTTTACCGTATTCGGATTACTTATTTCTTCTTGATCAGTAATTCGAACCATTAAAGAAGCCAAATCAATCTCTTTTGCGGTATCGTTTTCGAAAACGGCCAAAAGGCTTTCCAAGCTCTTTCTTTCGGTAAAAGGTTCATCTCCCTGAACATTCACAATGACATCCACCTCCATATCAGCCACCGCTTCGGCTATTCTATCGCTACCACAGTCGTGCTCTTTTATACTCATTATTGCCTGTCCGCCAGCATTTGAAATGGTTTCGAAAATCACCTCGCTGTCGGTGACCACATATACATCGTCGAACAATTGCGCATTTACCGCTGCTTCATAGGTTCGCAATATCACAGGTTTGCCCGACAAATCTTGCATCAACTTTGCAGGAAATCTCGATGCCGCATAGCGGGCGGGTATCATTGCTATCGTTTTCACTTATTTTCGTTTACTTGTTCAATTTAAAAATGTTTCATATCGGGTAAATCCATTCTCTCTTCGGTAATTCGAGACTTACCTTCCCAAACTCTCTATTTTAAAGCTTATTTATCTATTCTAGGACGCAATTTGCGATATATTCTAAATATAATGACCAGAATGATGATTACTAAAACAGCTGCAAGAATAGGAGCAAAAATAGAAGTGGTCGAAACAACCAAAGCGGTTCCCGTTTCAGCAGTAGAGATTACCGGATTAGCTAAACCGCCGGTCGTGGTGGTTGATGCCAAGCGCCCTGATGCATTAGCCCCTTTTATAGCAGTTGCCGTACCGCCTCCCGCAATTATTGCCAAAGACCAGGTGATAACCGGATCCAAATTGGCAATGGTAGACACCATAACGGCAGTCCCTGCAATTGCCGCCAAAGGCATAGCCAAACTGTCCAATAAATTATCTACAAAAGGAATAAAATAAGCGAATATTTCAAATAAGGTTGCTACACCCAAAGTGATTACTGCAGCAAGACTTCCAATCCATTGCCAACTCTGGTTCAATTCCCATACATCAAAATATGAAGCTAGACTAAGTGCAAATAAAGGCAAAAACACCCTAAAGCCTACCGAAGCTGCCAGCCCAATACCTAAAAATATGCTTATGATGGTTTCAGAGGTCATCTTTATTGTTTTGGGAACGTAGCTAGGGCCGCGGATGATAACCGCAAACTGAATCGGCTCACTTACTACAATTCCACTTCGTGCAACTTTCCTATTATCAAAACACAGTCGCTCACCTCCGCTTATTTCAATCATCAAAGAGGTGTAAACCGTCCTTTTTTGGCGCTACGAATTTAATCTATTCCGTACCAACAAAAAAATCATCGGTAAAACCTATAAGGAACAACTGCCGTTTAGCCCTTGTAATTGCGGTATACAACCAACGAAGATAGTCTTTATCGATCCCATCGGGAAGATAGGGCTGCTCAACAAAAACCGTATCCCATTGCCCACCTTGGGATTTGTGGCACGTTATGGCATACGAAAACTTCACCTGAAGGGCATTAAAATACTTGTTTGATTTTACCCCGAGAAATTTCTTGTACTTTGATTTTTCGTCGGCATAGTCTTCCATCACCGATTCATAAAGTCGGTTCCCATCCTCATAGGAGAGAGAAGGTGTTACAGCATCAATGGTATCTAGCAACAAAACCGTTTCAAAAGGTTTTTGATTGGGATAATCGACCATCTGCACTTTTACCTCTGCAAATCTGAATCCGTACAAATCTTTGATTGCAAAAATTTCCAAGACCTCGATAATATCTCCATTAGCAATAAATCCGGCTTCTGAATTAGGTTTTAACCAAAAGTAATTATTCTTCACCACCATCATATAATCTCCGGCGGCAATCTCATTTTCCAGAAATAAAATCCGGGAGCGAATATTCTTGTTATATAGGTTGGCGCGTTTGTTCGAGCGCACTATCAATGCGGTACCTTCATTTCCATTCTGGGCATATGATGCATCAATGGCTTCCTGTATCTCATAGCCGTCGACAAGTCGAACAATATCTTTATATGGCGTAACGTCGAATTGAAACGACTCGAAAAATTCCTCTTGAAGCTGCTCCCTTAAAAGGGTGGCGTTTGCCAATATGCCAGAATCTTCGGCTTGTCGCATCACCTCATCCAACTCTAACCGAATTACTTCCTTATTATAGTTCAAAGATAATTTATTGGCATCAAGGGCCGGACTAAGATCCAAGTGTACCGGTGGCAATTGGGCCGTATCTCCTATCAAAATCAGCTTACAATTGAATCCGGAATATACAAACATCAACAAATCATCCAACAAAGACCCATTTCCAAATAGTTTCGAATCTGTGGGTGCATCAGGAATCATCGACGCCTCATCGACTATAAATATTGTATTTCGATGCTTATTCGGAGCGAGCACAAATTGAATGCCACCACCCCCTTGCTTTTTCGGAAAATATATTTTTCGATGAATTGTAAACGCTTGCGTTTTCGCATAATTCGACATGACTTTGGCAGCACGACCGGTAGGCGCCATTAAAACCGTTTTCATTCTAGTATTCCAAAGACTATTGACCAACGTACCGACCAAGGTCGTTTTTCCAGTACCGGCAAAACCTTTCAGCAAGAAAACATGGTCTTTTTCTTCTGACAGCACATAACTCGCCATTTTTTGTAGTGCCACCGTCTGTTTGAGGGTTGGCATATGGGGAAAATTATTTTTAAGAATGGCATAAAAAGAATCCGGTTTCATCTTCTTCATAGGATTGTAAATATAGGCATCATTTTAAGAGAAACATGGAATAGCGTTGACCTGTGGTCAAAAATCAAAAGTAGCTGGCCCAATAGCCTTGTGCTCGCTTGAAGAGTGAAAACGCTGATCATCTGTATTTTAATGGTTCGGAAGTATAAAACGGCCCTTCCGCTCAATTCTGCACAAAACAAAATCCTCTTATAAAAATTAGGAGGTTTATAAAAAAATTGTAGATTTGTGATGACCACTAAATCTAATTAACACGTAAGAAATGAAGACCATTGCACAAATTTTACTTTGGATTGTTTGCATCGGCTTGGGCTACCTAATTTACAAGTCGGTAACCGGGCCAATAGAGTTCAATAAGGTTAAGGAGCAACGCTTTGCCAAAGTAGTTTCGAGTTTAAAGGACATTAGAAATTCCCAGGAAGCTTATAAAACAGTTAACGGAAAGTACGCAAAGGATTTTAATGACTTAATAAGTTTCGTTGATACAGGAAAGTATATCATTACACAGCAACGCGATTCTTCTTTTGTGCGCTTTGACAAAAATTTCCAAATCGATATGCCTAAGGATACAGTGCTTATCGATACCCTAGGCTTCGTTTCCGTAAAAGATTCGCTTTTCAAGAATGACGATCGCTATAAGAGTATGATGAACGTACCTTATGCAACTGGAGGAGAAAAATTCGAAATGAAGTCGGCAGTTATTGAACGCAGTGGTTACAAGGCACCGGTATTTGAGGTGAAAGTTGAAAAGAATGTTATACTAGGTGATCAACCGAAAGATCTCTTAGCCAAGGAAAATGCTGAAATAGGCGTTGACGAGGTAAACGGAAGCGCAATAAAAGTGGGCTCTTTGGAAGATGTAAGTACAAGTGGTAACTGGCCACCTATCTATGACAAAAAAGGTGAACAACAATAACGGGGAAACTACCCAAAATTTTTATAAACTGTCCATTCAGGTTAGCTTGAATGGACTTTCTTTTTGTGTTCTAGACACTATTCGCAATACCATATTAGCTTCCGAGAACATCTTTTTTAAAAAGCAATGTACACCATATGAGGTACAGAAAGAGTTGCAAGATGTTTTTAAAAAGAACGATGTTTCCAAAGATCGGTTTTCCGAAATTATCGTCATTCACCGCAATACCTTGTTCAGTCTAGTTCCAAAGTCGTTGTTCGATGCCGACGAACTGCCTAATTATTTAAAGTTTAATGCCAAGATTCTCGCCAACGACCATTTGGCTTACGATGAAATAGAAAGCTATGACATGGTAAATGTCTATGTTCCTTTCGTTAACATCAACAATTACATTTACGACTTGTTCGGAGAGTTCGAATTCAAACACAGCGGTACCGTAATGGTAGAATCGTTGCTAAACGGTCACACAAACACCAAAGAACCGATATGCTACGTACATGTGGCCGATAATCAAATGGACATCACCATTATTTCGGAAAAGAAATTATTGCTTTACAACAGTTTCGAATACATCACCAAAGAAGATTTCGCTTATTATTTACTGTTCACATTGGAACAGTTGAAACTGGATACCGAACAGATACTATTAAAACTTTTCGGCGCCATCGATGAAGACGACGATATTTATCGCCTCTGTTATCAATATATAAAATGGGTATCCATATTTGTTCCATCTAGCTCATCGCAATATCCAGTAGCTGATTTAGGGAATGCATCTATAGATTTTACGGTTTTAAACGCTTTGTAATGCGCATTATCTCGGGAAAATATAAGGGAAGAAAAATTACCGCACCAAAAAAATTACCGGTGCGCCCTACTACCGACATGTCCAAGGAAGCGCTTTTTAATATTCTGAACAACCACTACAACTTTAGTGATCTCGCTGTTATCGATCTTTTCTCAGGCACCGGAAACATTGCTTACGAGTTTGCCTCAAGGGGATCTGAAAAAATCACAGCGGTAGACGCAGACATTGGTTGTGTAAAGTTTATTGATCAAACTGCCAAATCTTTTGATTTTGGAATTGATGCCACAAAAAGCGACGTGTTCAAATTTCTTGAGAAGTCGATGGTTAAAGCCGATATTATTTTTGCAGATCCCTTTTACGATATGCCCTTAGCCGATTTCGAAAAAATACCGGAATTGGTATTTGCCCGAGACTTACTTCTAGAAAATGGTATGCTGATTATTGAACATTCAAAACATACCGACCTAAGTCACATTGCCCATTTTTCGAACGCAAGAAAATATGGCGGAAGTGTTTTTAGTTTTTTTAAGGATAACGAAGCATCGTAAATTT
>CBDULZ010000150.1:0-8861 GCA_965368185.1 uncultured Kriegella sp. | reverse complement strand
GCTGACGATGCCTCTATGAAAAGCTTTGGTGCCTACGGCGATACCTTTATTGACACCCCGGCAATCGACAATTTGGCCGCCCAGGGCATTGTTTTTACCAATGCCTACAATGGAAATCCAAAATGTTCACCAGCCCGTGCATGTATACTCACCGGTAAATACAGTTGGCAGTTAAAGGAAGCCGCCGACCATAATGGCCGTTTTCCGTCAGAGTTCAAGACCTATCCGGACCTGCTGGCACAACAGGGGTATCATGTTGGTTATACCGGCAAGGGATGGGGGCCGGGCGTTTACGATACGAAAGACAATCCCGCGGGACCCGAGTATAATGAATTGACCCTTAGCCCTCCCTACAAGGGAATCAGCGATATCGATTATAGCGGTAACTTCGAGGCATTTTTGGATAAAAACGTATCCGATGTCCCTTTTTGCTTTTGGTTGGGGACCAAAGAACCCCATCGTTTTTATGAATTGGATTCTTGGAAAAAAGCTGGAAAAAAGCTGGAAGAAGCCGATGTGCCTCCTTTCTACCCCGACAACGAGATTATCAGAGGTGACCTTTTGGACTATGCGAACGAGGTGGAATGGTTTGATACCCAAGTGGGCAGGGCAATAAAGATTTTGGAGCAAAAAGGATTGTTGAGCAATACGCTCGTTGTTATCTCATCCGACCATGGTATGCCCTTCCCCCGCGTAAAAGGGCAGATTTATGAAGAAGGATTCCACATTCCCCTAATCGCTTATTGGCAAGGCAAAATTGTCTCGGGCCGTTCGGTCGATGATTTTGTCAGTTTTTCCGATCTGGCTCCTACATTTATGGAAGTCACTGGGGCAAAGCCCCATAAACAAATGACGGGTTCTAGTTTTAAAGACATTCTAACTTCCCAAAAATCTGGGCAGATCGACCCCTCACGAGACCATGTCTTATTAGCCAAGGAGCGTCACGATGTGGGTCGCTCAAACGAAGACGGGATCGATCTGGGATACCCTGTTCGGGCCATTCGCACTTCCAAATTTCTCTACGTACACAATATCAAACCCGAACGGTGGCCAGTAGGAAATCCGGAATTCAACTTTATGAACTGTGATGGCTCCCCTACCAAAAGCTACCTGACCGACCTAAAACCTGACGATGCCGAATACCATTTTTTCGAAATGAACTTCGACAAGCGACCGGAGGAAGAACTATACAACATACAACAAGACCCGCATTGTATAAAGAACTTGGCCGACTTGCCCGAATATGCCAAAGAAATGAAACAACTCAGGGCTACCATGGAAAAAGAGCTTGTAGCGCAAGGGGATCCGCGCACCTTGGGTAAGGGAGACGTTTTCGATAATTATATTTACTACGGAAAGCGATTGGATTATAAGACAGGCAAACGTTTACCGGCCCTCAATTATGTTAAACAAAAATAGATCATGAGCAAATGAAAATAAGTAACGCCCTCGTATTTTATCTGTCTGTGCTGTTAAGTTTCTCAATGCATGGGCAAGACCAACCACCGAACATTATTTTTGTACTGGTCGATGATCTCGGTTATGCCGATGTTGGCTTTAACGGTTCGACGTATTTCGAAACGCCTGCGATTGATGCCTTGGCCAAAGAAAGCCTGGTCTTTGATAATGCCTATATGTATCCTACGTGTTCCCCGTCACGAACGGCCTTGTTTACAGGCAAGCAATCTTTTCGTACTGGGGTCTATACCGTGCCCGTATTGGAAAAAGGCGATGCACGGGAAAATATTTTCTCACGATGGACAGTGGGCCGGGAACATCCGATTTATGCAGAACCACTTGCCACCGCTGGCTACCAATCCATTCATTTGGGCAAATGGCATATTGTCGGCCCCTTTCCCGAAAAAGAACTGGCAATGGATTGGCCCATTAAGGAAAAACTAAGCCAACCAGAACCGGGAGATTTTAGTTGGGTAAAGAACCATAGAACAAAAGCTGTTATAAAATATTATCCCGAAGGCAGGGGTTTTATAAGAAATGTAGGAGGCACTTTTCGCGGCGATCCTGCTTTGGAAGAAGGTGGATATAATAGTGAGAGCGGTGGGTACCGAGCTCCTTTTAGTAATCCGTTCATAGCTCCCAAGGCCGATGACGAGTGGCTTACAGATCGCCTTGCCAGTGATGCCATTGAATTTATGGAAGCGAATAAAAACGGTCCGTTTCTCGTAAACCTTCACTTTTATGCCGTACATCGGCCCATTAAAAATAGGAACGAGACCTTGTTCGAAAAATATAAGCACAAACCGGGTGATTCCATTACGGGCCAAGGATTGGGCAAAAACAAAGAACGTATGGCAAGTTATGCCACTATGGTAGCATCTATGGATGAAAATGTGAAAAAAATCATCGATTATTTAGATCGAAATAGTCTTCGGGAGAACACCATGATCGTTTTCACTTCGGATAACGGCTACCATCCCATAGCTTCGGACAATAAGTTATTGCGGGGTGCCAAGGGCGAAATTTATGAAGGCGGTATCAAAGTACCTGCACTAATAAATTGGCCTGGTAAAATTAGACCGCGAAGAACCGCAGCCCCAATTTCGGTCGTTGATTATTTTCCTACCTTAATGGATTTAGCCGGCATCGATTATAAGGAACAATTGGACGGCAACTCTCTTACCGATCTTTTCCGCGAAGATGCAGAAATATTTACCACTAGACCTCTTTTTTGGCACCTTGCCAGCCAATATAAGCACGGCACCTGCTCCGTAATCCGAAAGGGAGACTATAAATTAATCCAGTTTTTGGCCGATGGCAAATTGGAACTATATAATCTGAAATCAGATCCTCTCGAAAGCAATAACCTTGTAGAAGCGAGACCCTTGATCACAAAACAATTAACCAAAGAATTGGTGGAATGGCGCGCTAAGAATCAGGTTCCCCTGCCACCCAATTCGCGATTAACGAGATAATTTTAATAATCACATTCGAATCAAATGACCAAAATCTTATATACGGTAGTAGTTTATTTCTGTCTTTGCGGCATAATTCACGCACAGCAAATAAACGTAAGTGATTACGGAATTCATCCGGGTAAGGATGTCACCCTTGAAGTCAACCAACTGCTGGAATCTCTAAATGGGAAGAAGAACGTGACCTTGTTTTTTCCAAAAGGCCGATATGAATTTTACCCTGAAAATGCCGTGGAGGCCTATCGTGCGGTAACCAATCATGACAATAGTTTGAAACGTATGGCTTTTCCACTGTTCGGTTTTGAGAATTTCACCTTAGACGGCAACGGATCGACCTTCATGTTCCATGGAAAGATCTCTCCCATAATAATCGACGGTTCTACCAATACCGTTTTGAAAAATTTCAGCATCGATTGGGAAAAATCCTTTGTCAACGAACTAAAGGCAATCGAGAATGACCCGAAGGAGAATTCCTTTATCGCTGAAATTGCCGATCCAAAATTCGGATTTGAGGTAAAGGATAACGAAATCCTGTTCAATCATTACGATTGGCAAGATGTTATTGGCCAGAATATCGCTTTCGACCCAAATACAAAGGCACCCATTTGGAATACCAAAGATTATTTCTTAAAAAATTCGGGGGCCGACGTGAAAATCGTCAAATTGGATAATATCAAAGCTAAGTTTACGAACATTACCAAAGAAACTCCCCCCATAGGCACAATATTTGCCACATATGGCCCAAGCCCGGGCGGTAATCGATTTGCACAGGCCATACATGCATCCAATTCAAAGGACACCTTTATCGAAAATGTAACAGTCTATGCCGCAGGAGGCATGGCCCTGATCGCTGAACGCTGCGAAAATATTACGGTAAATAAACTGGTGGTAACTTCACGGAAAGACCGCAATTTTTCGACACGTGCCGATGCCACACACTTTTTGGGTTGCAAGGGCCTGATCAAGGTAGAAAATTGCCTGTTGGAACATATGCTCGATGACGGTATAAATGTACACGGCGCTTATGTGAATATCGATGAAAACAGAGGGAATAACACCTTTATGTGTTCCATTAGCCATAGCCAGCAATGGGGATTGATATTTGCCAGGCCGGGCGATAAAATCATGTTTACTTCCCGTGAAACCGTCTTGCCGATTTCCGCTACCACTGTTGAAGACATAAAAATATTAAATGCTAATCGCATGTTGATCACCGTGTCCGACGTTCCTGAAAACCTGCCAACGGGTCCACTCTCCTTTGAAAATATTACTTGGAATCCCGATCTTATAATGACCAAGAATATTGTTCGCGAAAACCGGGCACGAAGTGCCCTTATTTCGACCAAGGGAAAGGTGTTGATCGAGGACAATTATTTTTCTTCCCAAATGAACGGCATTCTTATCGAAGGCGATAACAAAGCTTGGTATGAATCCGGTGGAGTTCGCGACATTACCATTAACAACAACACCTTCGTAAACATCGGGTTTGGTGATGGCAAGGGCTATCCGCTTTTCGTTTCGCCCATGCTTACCGATGAACAGCGCTTGGGCGACGAGAAATACCATCGGAACATTCGCTTTACCAATAATATACTTAAAAGTTACAATGGACTGTTGGTGCATGCTCGATCCGTAAAGGGCCTGCTTATTGAAGGCAATACGATAGACCTTAGCACCGATTATCCAACAGGTTCTAATCTACCCTCGATCAGTTTGGATTATTGCGAAGACGTAACAATAACGAAAAACACCTTCAGCGGTTTTACATGGTCGCTTCCGATCAAACAATTTGACAATAATACCATGATTCATATTACAAAGAACAAGGGTGCCTTTAATGAATGAATCGCAAAAACTGGTGACAACCTAATTGTCAACGACAACTATAAAATTTCAAGGTCGATATTATAATAGAAAAAGGTATCCAAATGAAAAGGGCAAAAAAAGTACCATAACCATGTACGCAGAGAAACATTGTATATACTCAAAAATACATTGATTTCATAAAATTGAATTTCTTTTGAACTCATATCAAAAATACCCTAAGAGACCATGGCAATCCTAAGAAAACTACTTTACAAAAACATTATTTTACCGTTTTTGGCTTTATTGATTTTAACGGCCTGCGGCGAGAGCACCAAAAAAAACAGAGCGGAAACCTATGACAATCGCCCTAACATCCTCTGGATTACCATTGAAGATTGGAGCCCCGATCTGTCGTGCTACGGCACCAAGGGCATAGCTACCCCACATGTTGATAAGCTCGCTTCGGAAGGAATAAGGTATAATAGGGCCTTCACGACTTCCCCCGTCTGCTCTACATCACGTTCGGCCATGATGACCGGTTTTTATCAAAATTACATTGGTGCCAACCAGCACCGTGAACATCACAAAAAGCCTTTACCCTACGGAATCAAACCCATTCCGAAACTTTTCGAGGAAGCCGGCTATTTTACCACCCTCATGAGCTGGAAGACCGATATGAACTTTCTTCCCGACACCCCGGAAGATCTTTTTATGAATACCAATGACTGGACGGACCGCAAACCGGGCCAACCCTTTTTTGCCCGGATCACCTTTGGGGGAACCCACCGCGCCTGGAAACGCGACCCACAACGCCCCATCGACATTAAAGATGTCGAACTGCCACCCTACTACGCCGATACGCCTTTTGTACGCCGTGATTGGGCCAACGGTCTCGAACAGATGCAATTGGTCGACCGGGAGGTCGGTGCAATCCTTAAACGTTTGGATGACGAAGGTTTGGCCGACAATACCATCGTCTTTTTTATTAGCGACCATGGCCGTTGCCATATCCGTGGCAAGCAATTTTTATATGATGGAGGCATTCGAATTCCGATGATCATGCGCTGGCCGGGCAAAGTGGAGCCTGGGCAAGTGAATGACGATATGGTGATGTCAATTGATATCGATGCCACTATTCTTGAAGCGGCGGCTATTAAACCTCCCGTTCCGCTACATGGTAAAAGCCTATTGGGCGAAGAAGTCAAGAACCGAAAATACACCTTCGCGGCCCGTGATAAAATGGACGAGACCCACGATGCCATGCGTGCAATCAGGTCGAAGGAGTTCAAGTTGATTTTAAACCTCATGCCGGAACGGCCATGGCTTCAGTTCAATCAATACAAAGAAAGTTCTTATCCGGTCTTGGCGGAAATGAACATCATGAACTTGAAAGGACAACTAACCCCTGAACAATCCCATTTTTTTGCTCCCTCAAAACCGGAAATCGAACTATTTGATTTACGGAAAGATCCATATGAAGTACATAACGTCGCCGAAAATACCGAATATGCCAAGGTCAAGGAAGAGTTGCTTGCCGAACTTGAAAATTGGCGTACGAACGTCATAAAAGACCAAGGGGTTTCAGATGAATTCAGGGCCGATGGGGTCTTTCCAAAGAAAAACCCGTTTTCCACGGTAGATGAATGGGTAGCCAAAAATCAGGAAAACTACGATTTTAATGCCGTAGGTTGGCCGGCATGGTACCCGACCAAGACCCTAGAAGAATGGGAAAAAGTTCGCGCCGAATGGGAGGCCTATGTGATGCGGGCCGCGTCGGAAGAAGTGCCTAGACCCGTAATCGGGCTTATGGCCAAACAGAAAAAAGCGAAGAAAAAGTCTTGAGCTCGCGATGGATCGCAAAAGAAGCATTCAATAATGACTCAGTATAAAACAAACCACAAATGAGCAAATTTTATTTCAACGAAGAACAAGATTCCTACGATGCCATTGTGGTAGGAACCGGTATCAGCGGTGGCTGGGCGGCCAAAGAACTCTGCGAAAATGGACTTAAAACCTTGATCCTGGAACGGGGTAGAATGGTCGAGCACATTAAAGATTATACCACTGCCAATATGGATCCATGGGACTTCCCCCATGGTAATGAACTTTCGATAGCCGAAAAGGCAAAACGACCCAAACAAAGTAGGACCAATAAAGGAAAGAGCCCGGATTCCTATAAATGGTTCGTAAACGATCTTGACCATCCGTATAACGAGACCAAGCCTTTCAATTGGATGCGTGGCTACCACGTTGGAGGGCGCTCTATAACCTGGGGCCGGCACAGTTATCGTTGGAGCGATCTTGATTTTGGGGCGAATAAAAACGACGGGCATGGTGTCGATTGGCCTGTACGTTATAAAGATATAGCTCCATGGTACGACAAGGTGGAAACCTATATCGGCGTCAGTGGTGAAAATTTGGGTCTGCCACAGTTGCCCAATGGTCAGTTTTTACCGATGATGGAATTGAACTGTGTCGAGCAACATTTTAGGGATAAGGTATATGAAAACCTAGATGGCAGAATTGTTACCGCGGGTAGAATTGCTCACATAACTGGCGACAAACCCTTCGAAGGCCGTACGAAATGCCAGTTTAGAAACCGCTGTTCAAGAGGTTGCCCTTTTGGGGGTTACTTCAGCAGCAACTCCTCTACCCTACCCGCAGCCGAGCGCACAGGTAACCTAACCTTAAGACCAGACTCTATCGTTTCGGAGGTTATCTACGATCCCGATACTAAAAAGGCCACCGGGGTCAAAGTAATCGACAGACTTTCCAAAGAAGAACTGGTATTCAATGCCAAAGTAATCTTTTTATGTGCTTCGGCCATCGCATCGGCTTCAATCCTATTACAATCCAGATCGGACCGCTTTCCCAACGGAATGGGCAATGATTCCGATCAAGTCGGAAGAAACATTATGGACCATCATTTAGGTGCCGGAGCAAATGGAAAAATCGATGGTTATGATGACAAATATTATAAAGGCCGAAGACCAGGCGGAATCTATATTCCCAGGTTTAAAAATATAGATACAAAATCTAAAAGCAAGGATTATATACGTGGCTTCGGTTACCAGGGCGGTGCGAGCCGCCAAAACTGGAAAGATTCCGTTGCCGAACTATCCATGGGCGTTGCTCTGAAAGAGGCCATTCTAAAACCCGGTGGATGGACAATGGGCGTGGGTGGTTTTGGTGAAATTCTTCCGTATGAAGATAACCGTATGACCCTTGACTATAACCAATTGGATGGATGGGGATTACCCACCGTGACCTTTGATGCCGAAATAAGGGACAACGAATTCAAAATGCGCGAAGACATTGTTACCCAAGCGGCAGAAATGTTGAAAAAAGCAGGGTTTAGGGACATTGGAACCTACAATAGCACATACAATATAGGTCATGGAATTCATGAAATGGGTACTGCCAGAATGGGAAGAAGTGCCAAGACATCGGTCTTGAACGGACATAACCAAATACATGCCGTTCCCAATGTGTATGTCACCGATGGTGCCTTTATGGCCTCCGCCAGTTGTGTAAACCCATCTTTGACCTATATGGCCTTTACCGCACGGGCGGCCAATCACGCGGCAAAAGAACTTAAAAAAGGAAACATATGATGGATAGAAGAAAGGCATTGATGCAAATGGGCATGTCGATGGGCTACATAATAGCGGCCCCGACATTCATGGGTATTGTTCAAGGTTGCCAAGGCGATCAAAAAGAATTGTGGACACCAGAATTCTTATCGCAAGATCAAGGTTCGGTTCTTAAGGAACTGGTGGACGCCATACTCCCAAAAACCGATACCAAGTCCGCTTCCGAAGTAAACGTTCATGTTTTTTTAGACAGCTTTGCCAATGAGGTCATGGAGAAAAAACAGCAGGACCAGTTTACATCAACCTTGGATCAATTGGCGGGCAAAGCCCTAAAAGCTTCCGGGAAATCCAAAACCAGTGACCTAATGGCGGAAGATCTTGCCCCAGTCATGTTGGCCACATTGAAAGCGGAGGGAAAGAAAGAACTTCCTTATGCCACGAAAATAAGGGACTTGACCATCTGGGGCTATAAATGTACCGAATATGTTGGTGAAGAAGTACTGGCCTACTTACCCGTTCCGGGGGAATA
>CBDULZ010000149.1:0-8928 GCA_965368185.1 uncultured Kriegella sp. | reverse complement strand
AATTTCTGTAAATTAATCAGCCATACTTGCGAGCTAAATATTTTAAGATGGTATCAACAATTTCCTGTTCAGAATTCGTAATATCAATGGTCAAAGCCTTTTTGGGGGCCTCTAAAGTTTCAAAATCCGATTTAAGTAATGTGGGAGACCGGTCTTGACCTACGATCTGTTCTACGCGCTGCGCAACCACCTCATACGAACCGTTAATAAATACCCAATCCAATTCCTGATTGACAGTAGCCGTCAGCATTTTACGATCTTCCTTCTTCAATACCGAACAGGAAATCACACAACCTTTTTTAGTCGATTGCGCAATTATCAATTCTTTAATCGATATCAACCACTTTTCAAGATTTTTATTTTGCGAGAATTCACCTTCGGACTGTACTTCGGAAGCAAGCAATTTATCCGCATCGAAGAACGGAATTTCCAACCTATTGGCTACTTTTTGACCTATCGCGCTCTTCCCAATTCCGCAAACCCCTACTAAAATGACAACGTAATTATGATTTTTCATTCATTAATTTTAAATTAGAGAAACAATGTGACCAACTAAATATAGCGATATTTGAGAATGAACAACAAGTTACTCCAAAAAAAATAGCTGAAGATTTGCGTATTACCATTGAATCCGCAATTTTTTTTTGAGTTTCGCTTTGGTCAGAAAAAAATAGGGTATAGTAAAAAAGACAAAATTGAATTTAATCATTAGGCAATCCACTTTAATAATTCTTTCAGCATTCTGGTCAATTGTGACTTTTTCACAAACTTTTGAGAAGAAAATAGTAGTAGATTTCGATCAACCAAACAATATACGCCAATACCTATGTAAAGAAGCCAGTAGTATTACCCAAAATTCACTAAAAGATATTAATGATCATGTGAGTTGGGAAATTGTTCGTAAGCGGCGACACGAACAATTTATAGAAATGTTAGGGCTCCAGGGAAAGCCTTTTGAGGGAAAAAGATCTCCGCTCAACATAACCAAAACGGGTACAATTCAAAAAAAAGGTTATCGAATAGAAAAGCTTTACTACGAATCTTTACCGGGTCTTTACGTACCGGCAAACCTCTATATTCCCAATGGAATTAAAAGACCCGTACCG
This sequence comes from uncultured Kriegella sp., assembly GCA_965368185.1. Taxonomy (GTDB): domain Bacteria; phylum Bacteroidota; class Bacteroidia; order Flavobacteriales; family Flavobacteriaceae; genus Kriegella. The sequence goes on along the minus strand of CBDULZ010000149.1, from coordinate 7,822 downwards.
GCCATATTGTATGTCTGCGGTCATTCCCATACACAAAAGCATAATTATCAATCACATGCGAAAAGTTTTGCAGAAAATGGTTTTGTATGCTTGATTATTGAAACCATTCAGCGAGGGGAGGTAAAAGGAGAACATTTAGGACAAGAATCGAATGGATGGTTCCACTGGTACAGTCGCGGCTACAATCCTGCGGGAGTAGAAGTATGGAACGGCATTCGAGGCTTGGATCTACTATCGGCCATGCCAGAAGTAGATAAAAATAATCTAGGTGTAACCGGTATTTCTGGAGGGGGCTCCCAAAGCTGGTATCTAGCGGCAGCCGACCCTAGAGTTAAAGCCTCTGCGGCAGTAGCAGGCGCAGGTTCGCTGGAAGGTCAAATAACACAAAAGACAATCGATGACCATTGCGATTGTATGATGCCTATCAATACCTATGGCATCGACTTCTCCGACATCGGTGCATTGATTGCACCCAGACCTTTTATGATTGCGCAACCTGATCGTGACCTGTACTACTCCATCGAGGCGGTACATACTTTATATGATAAAATCAAACCTATTTACTCCTACTATGGAAAACCCGAAAATTTAACCATGGTCGACGCCTCTGGCGGACATAGCTATGGATCAAAGGAAGAATTACGCCCGGAAATTTTATCCTTTTTTTTAAAAGAGTTAAAAGGAATTCAAATCAGACCGGAAGCGCTTGATAAAATCGATATAACCCAAGAATTGTCGGTGGAAGAATTAAAAGCGTATGTCAACGGCGTTCCCAAAGACGACAGAACCAAGACCATTCAAGATTCGTTCGTCGAGCTGGCTACGCCACCTACAATCGAATCGGTTGACCAACTCGATTCCTATAGAAAGGAAGTTAAAGCCTTTTTAAAGGAAAGGACGTTCGGTGCATTTCCCGTAAAGCCTGCACCACTGGATATGCGATTGGATTTTAGGTCATCGAGCAATTCCCGCAACGAAAGAAAAGATTATAGCTTTGTTTCCGAGGAGGGCTGGCGATTGAAGGTGTCGTTGCATACCGGCCAATCAACTGATAAAGACCGACCATTATTATTGGTATTAAAAAATCCGAATGAGGAACGTTATGAATCGGCCTCTCTGACCAACGGTATGTCAGAAAATTTGATCGTCGCCTATTTTGAAGCCAGAGGGATTGGAGATACGGGCTGGTCCCCTCAGCAGCAATGGCATATTCGAAGAGCATCTGCCTGGACGGGAAGGACAATCGCCTCAATGCGGGTCTATGACGTGCTAAGGTGCCTGAATGCCTTACGAACAATTCCAGGAGTTGACCTTGACAACATCAGTATTCTTGCCAAGGGTGAAATGGCGGCCATAGCCCCTTATTCGGCCCTTTTGGACGGTAATGTAAAAACACTCTTGCTCAAAGACCCACCAGCAACTCAAGATGTGCCTAGCGACCCAACAGGTAAGGGGGAAGCCATAGAAATGCTAAATTGTTTACGGATAACCGATCTACCGCAAGTGGCGGGATTGATGTTTCCAAATGAATTGGTGGTTATTGGCAATCAGCCCAAGACATTCGAATGGATCAAAAACCTTTATAGGGATTTAGGCAGTCCGGATGCCTATAAAATAGTTCAAGATGCATCCCAGCGGTCACACGATTAATTTTGACGGGTATAGTGCTCCAAAATACAAAAAATGAGGGTCTTTTTAAACTTTCTCAAGCAAGTATAGCAAGTATGGCGGTACTATAATGAGCAATCAAGTCAAGGGGTAGCAGTATGCATCCTATCGTTACAGATGTATCATTTTCAGTATTTTAATAACATCAATAAATACAATCCGAAATGGACACTTGGGAAAAATAGTAGCTAAAAAACGCAGTTTTTTTGTGTGTTTTATAAGATAAAATTAAAAAGAAAATTGATACCGTGGAATTTAATTTAAATGCGGGAATGCCTCAGCCATCTTGACATTTAACAAAGCTGGTTGTCCCTTGCCCATTTCGAGATAGGGACATGGTATAATTGCCCGTTGTTGACTGCTATCTTTGGGGGGCTTGAAACTTAAAGGTCGTGATCTCGATGTCTTCCGCCAATTTGTTTTCTGGTTCGGCCCGGGTGTCGAGAAAAAAATCATAGGTCACGCTGTCCCCATCGGGGTCGGTAGCGGCATTCCGGGAAAAGGCTGGGTTCGGTCGCACGTCCCCACTGACCCATAGGCCACGTTCATTAGACTGAACGATTCCGGGGCTTGGTTTTTCGGGTCAGGCTGTTCCATTAAATCAGGTTGGTTCACAAGACCATTATCTTTGCTGCAAGCCAATAAGAGCACTAGTGCCGTTGCGAATAATAAATGCTTTGCCTCCATTCTAATTTTATTTTAATCACTTTACCTTCTCCCTGTACCCACAAACTCGCAATCAGCCCAACTATTTACTTCTTCTACGATGTCTATATCGGTAGTGCCGCCATATAAAAGATCTAATTCACAAATGCAGCCCGGTAGTGTTTTGAGACCTTCGTTGCCTATCAGTTGCAATTCTTCCAGTCCACTTTTACATGAGGTGGATAACTGGTCCCTGAACAAAGGCAAAATATCATCTATGTTGAGGTTGTTATTCTGTAATTTTAACTTTTTCAAATTGTCTAACTGACCTATATGAGGTGGGATTTCGATTAGGTTGTTATCGTTTATCACCAATACTTCCAAGTTTACCAATTGTCCTATTTCCGATGGAATAGTGCTCAAAATGTTGGTGTACAATTCCAATGACCGCAAACTTTGCAATTTACCTATCTCGGGAGGTAGGGTAGATAGTTTGTTAAAATCCAAATCTAAATGCTCTAAATTGGACAGCCCACCTATTCCACTCGGCAGATTTGCTAATTGGTTGTAGCTCAGATCTAGTTCTTGTAGGCTAGAGAGCTGCCCAATCTCAGTGGGGAGTTCGACAAGGTTATTATACGGCAATCCTAAAAATTGCAAATTGCTGAGCTGGCCGATCTCCGGCGGAAGGGTCTCTAGATCGTTTCCATCTATTTCTAGTCTTTGTAAATCAATGAGCTGTCCTATTTCCGAGGGAAGGGTACTCAGGTCGTTTCGACGCAAGTATAATTTCTGTAAACTGGTGAGTTGCCCAATCTCAGAGGGCAATATGGTCAACCCCTTTAAATACATGTTTATTTCTATGATCTGCCCATCCCCATTAATAGTCACCTCTCGCCAATCACCTAGATTGTCCTCTTCCTTCCAATCCAATTTGCCAGGGTTGGCCTCTGCGATTTTCAGTAAAATCTCCTTCTGACTAAGGGCTATCCCTACGCTCACTAAATAAGTATTACTGGTGCCGTCCTCTGCCGTAACCGTATAGTGTATAGGTTTGCTAAAGTCTTGAGGCCCTTTTGGTTCGTAAATAGCCTTGTGCGAAATCTCCACTTCTGGCTCAATAGCGCTCACGTCCATGCCGCTGGGCATTTCTGCCGTAATGGCCTTGTTGCTCTCATCGATTATCGCTGGAATGTCCACTGTTATACCATCCTTTTCAATTCCCGTAAATCGAAAGTCTAGCATTTGTTTTTCGCTGCTTTTTAGGGAATCTGCCTCTAAGGGTTGTACAGCGTTATTCTTGCTACAACCTAAAAGTAACAAAAGTGGTATTGCAAAAATTAAGTGCTGTATTTTCATGATTATGATTTTTTGATTAACCGAATAATTATTTAAAAATTTACCAATGGTGCACTGTATTCTAATTAACTACATCCTGTTTAAGACGTAGAAAGTGTGCGGCATTATTATATAGTATATCCCGCTTTTGCCCATGCGTTAAAAAAGGCGCTTGTTTGATCGCTTCCACCGCTACACTAATTTTTTCGGGCCATACCATTTGGTCGGAACCGAACATGATTCGCTTCCCAAGGCCGGCCCGGACTAATTCCTTCAGATAGTCATAGAAGGCTGTACGTGGAATCACCCATGTTATCGTAGATACATCCACATAGAGCTGAGGATACTGGTACATCATCGCGATCATTTCATCCCGATAGGGGTACCCGGCATTCTCCACAAAAAGCCGAAGTTTAGGATGTCTGACAAGCACGTCCTCAAGCAGCAAGGGGCTGCCGGCAGCAGCGCTAAAGTGAGGCATATAAGGCCCGATTCCTAATGTGTGGATGAGAACTGGCAGATCAAGCGCTTCGGCAAGCTTGAAATAGGGTTCAAGGGAAGGATCGTTCGGCGGTACTCCGTTGAGTTGTGCTCCGATTTCTCCCATGCCGCTAAATCGCCCCGACTCATATTCCAGTTTAAGTCGCTCCAGGTTCGAGCCTTCGGCTTTCAGAATGAAAGGTGATGCAATAAAGCGTCCCGGCGCTTCCTTTGCCCATTTTTGGACGGTTGACCAACCGATACCGCTAAGAAATCCTTTGACAATGTTGTAGCGGTCCATGGCCTCCAAGGTTTTCTCCATCAGTTCTGCCGGATCGACCGTTGCCTGGCCGTCACCCTTACATGGCTCAGGACGACAAAGAGATGGAGTCCCGGCAGGTACCTCGTGAGGAAGTCCTGTGTGCATGTGCATATCAATAATCGGAGGTCGTTCCTGAACTTCACGATCAGCCTGGGAATAAACGTTCAGGGCTATTAAAATAATGAAGAATGTTGTTGTTGGATTTTTCATGGCATTACATTTTTAATTTTTAGTGTTGATATTGAAGTATGCCTTTAAATGGTATATCTCATGCCAACCACCCAATGGATTACTTGTTCATTTTACCTTCGTACCAATTCCGATATTCACCGCAACTTCCAGAATGGCCGGTTGCAGCCCAGCGGAGCGTTCCCGTATCCTTACCTCCAGAATTTGTTTAACCTGATTTCTCTGCGCGACATCCAAACCGGAAATCATCTGTGTCACAATCGGATTGCTGCTCGTCACCCAATTCCACATCTCATGGCCAGAATAAAAGGAAATATTGTGGGCGACGGGTTTCACCTGCACATTCTTGAGTCCGGCCTCTTCCATTTTATGCTGCAGGACATCTTTATCCGATACCTGGAATGGCCTTGGAGGTTCGTCTGGTGAAAGTCCCTTAATACTTGGCTCAACCGCTTGTAAGGCCTGCATAAACAGACCTAGAAATTCAACCTTTTGCAAGGGCCCGAACGCCACTAGAAATACGGTTCCACCAGGTCTAGTTACTCTTACCAGCTCACTAACTCCCCGCTGGAAATCGGCAAAGAGCATCACCCCGAACTGCGATCCGGCGATCTTGAACGTATTGTCATTCAAATCGAGGTGGTGCCCATCCATCACCTGCCCTTTTAGATTGTAGAGACCCTCTTCATCTGCCCTCGCTTTTAATCGATTAATCATCACCGGAGAGATGTCCACTGCCAAGACTTTTGCACCGAGACGGGCGGCAGGTAAACTGAGGGCCCCACTTCCCGAAGCTACATCCAAAAAATCCATGCCCGCCTTAAGACCTGCCAGGCCAAGGACGGTTTTGGCTAAAAGCCAGTTAGCGGTGGGGGTGACATACCTGTCGAAATTAACAGCAATAGCGTCCCAAGATGTACGGATCTGTAATGCTTCTGTAGTAATCATTTTAATTTATTTTAGCGATCAATTACAATTATTAAGCAATTAAATACAGCGTAAAACTATGACGTTCAACGCTATGCCGCATCGGTGTGATTACCCAATTTTGTAGAAGATGAAAAATGGGTAATTCTACCCATAAAAAGGTGATAAAGGAATAATAACGACGTGAGAGCAAAAGGTTATCAGGATGGGGTGCTAACTGGCTTTCATCAAAGTTGGTTATCCAAGATTTTATTCTTGAGGGCAAAAGCGGTAGCCTCTACCCGCGACGATACCCCGAGTTTGTTAAAAATATTACTTACATGGCGATCCACGGTCCGCTCACTGATGAACAATTCACCGGCAACGTATTTATTGGTTTTTCCCGATGCCACACTGCGCAATACCTGAAGCTCACGAAGTGTTAGGCCATGTGTATCGTTATTCTGTTTCTCTTCGAAGAATCGATTGATCCGTTCTAAATCGGGCTTAGCCTGTAGTTGTTCAAAAATCCATTTAGCGGCCGCCAACTCCACAATTGCATTGTCTTTATCGTTCAATTCCCTATATACAAGACCTTTCAGTTCACTGGCAAGTGCCGATTCATGGGGTAGATTTAGTATTTTCCAAAGTTTTAATGCTTTCTGTACATGATCCAGAGCAAGTAAGATGTTCCCTTTTGCAAAAAAAACAGCTCCCTGGCAATAAGATGACATGGCATAGAGATAAGGCACGTCAAATTCGTTGGCAATACTACATAATTCCTCGCTAGCAATTAGGGCTTCTTCTGTTTGCTTCACAGCTATCATGATACGTACGACCGCAGGGAGAAGTTCCGCCCGTCTTATTGTATCCTTTGTCTCCATTAAAGAATTTCTTATGGAAGTTTCCGCCGCATCATCCTGTCTCTGTGCCAAGCGAAGTAATGCAAGGCCGGGTTGTGGTTTTCTGCCCCATTTAGCAGCTTCGCGATAGCCATCTTCGGCCTCATCAAAAGCTCCCAGTAATCGGAGCAACTCGGCTTTGCGGTAATATGCCTCTCCGGCTGCCGGTTCTCCCGGCGGTCGTGCCAATAGCTTACACGCATCCTTGGTTTCCTTTAGGGCCTTATTCCATTCACCGTGAAATTGTATGATCTCGGCCCTACGTACCAAACATTGCCCCCTGAAGGGGACGATGTCTGGCTGTGCATCACACCATCGGGCCAATGCCGATGTCCATTCCTGTGCTCTGGCCAAATCCCAAACCTTACGACAAGTTTCAATGACAGCACAGTAGATAATCCCACATGCGACAGGGAAGACTGGTTCGGTTTCTACGGTAATCATTGTTTCATCGAGTAGTTTTATTCCTTTGGCTACCTCCCCTTGTTGAATCATTGCCTGTCCTTGCCCTAGCCGTCCAAGTGCCATCAAATCAACGTCGCTAAATTGTTCTCCGATAGTTGTGGCCTGCCCAAAAAGTTGCAGTGCCTTGGCAGCATTACTTGAGTAGAGCGCCCCCAATGCCGTAGGAATGAGGAGCAATCCTTTCTCCGCACATTCTGGTCCATGTTCGTCATCGAGCAGTCTTTCCCCTCTGGCAAGCCAACCACCGCCCCTTGCCCTTTCCCCTGCATTCATCAGCATCAGGCCCAGCCAAAAAGCACAACGTACAGCCTGTACCGTTTTCTCCCGGTCTAGATAGACCTGATGGGCCCGTTCCAGAATCTGAAAACTTTCGGAATCCCTACCCGTCAGGTAAGCTGCAAGCGCATGTGTTTCCAACTCCTTGGGTTCTAGGGCGTGTTCCCGCCCGGCTTTCAAGAGCCGTACATAAGTCTCGGTCCATTTTTCAATTCTCTGCATCCCTACTTAACGGTTAAAATCCAGGTCGAGTAAATGTCTGACATCAAGGTCGCCCATTGTTAGCCACGACGTCGGATTCTATATTTTTAATGGTTTCACTATTGTATGCTAGCGGTTCATTTAATTACTTTTCAATATTAGAACTCTCAAATTTACTTTTTTCTGTTGGTTGACCAATTTGATTGGATATACAAAATGCCTTCACGCAATAAATTCAAGACAGACTTTTTTAGGTTTTTTCGGCGTTAGCTATCTATTTGCAACACTACGAGAAGATATACTTTAAGATATATTTACAGAATACTTCGAACTTATTAAAAAGATATTGCTTTACATTTTTGGCGTCCCGTAAAACGGCCGTGGCCGTTGCACAACTCTGATATTCATCAATTCTTGCTTTCATAAGCGT
>CBDULZ010000148.1:0-9094 GCA_965368185.1 uncultured Kriegella sp. | reverse complement strand
GCAAGATTACCCTACTTAAGTTTGTATTTTTGAAAAAATCTTACGGCATAACATGTATAAAATTTTTGTACGTCCTTTTCTATTCTTCTTAGACGCGGAAAGGGCTCACCATTTTACCTTTTCACTGGTTAAGTTTCTTTCAAGGTTGGGTTTTTCCGGTCTTTTCAGGTCACTTTTTGTAATAGAGGATAAACGTCTGGAAAGACAGCTTTTTGGGTTGACTTTCAAAAACCCCGTTGGTCTAGCCGCAGGTTTTGATAAGGATGCTAAATTGTACAATGAATTTTCAAATTTCGGTTTCGGATTTGTCGAAATCGGCACCTTGACCCCAAAGCCCCAAATTGGAAATCCTAAAACACGATTGTTTCGATTAAAGGTCGATGAGGCTATCATCAACCGAATGGGGTTCAACAACTTGGGTGTTTTTGATGCCGTAGAGCGTCTAAAAAAAGAACACAAAGTATTGGTGGGCGGTAATATTGGCAAAAACAAGGTTACCCCGAACCATGAAGCGATTAAAGATTACCTGATTTGCTTCGATGCCCTTTTCAACTATGTCGACTACTTCGTGGTAAATGTTAGTTCACCGAACACCCCGGGTTTAAGGGAACTTCAAGATAAAAAACCACTTACGGCATTGTTGATCGAACTTAAAAAACAAAATACAAAACAGGCTGTTAAAGAATCAGTACAGGAAAAACCAATTCTTCTAAAGATAGCGCCAGACCTCACTGAAAGTCAGTTGATAGATATCATCGCTATTGTCGAAACGACAAAAATAGATGGAATTATCGCGACCAATACCACCATCGAGCGCAGAGGGCTAAAGTCCGATATGGTTCTAACCGAGCAAAATGGAGGTCTAAGCGGTAAACCTTTGACCCAAAGAAGTACCGAGGTTATTCGGTTCTTGGCGGAAAAGAGTAACAAGGCGTTTCCGATAATTGGTGTGGGGGGAATTCATTCCCCAGAAGATGCCCTTGAAAAATTGGAGGCTGGTGCTGAACTGATACAACTTTATACAGGTTTTATATATGAAGGTCCGAGTCTTATCAAAAAAATAAATAAGGCGATTTTAAAGCAACAGGAAAACTAGGTTTGGTTTTTTAGTGGTCCTTAAATTTTACTTTGACCACAAACCCTTACTTTGAAGCCCAATAGTCTACAACGGTTACATCATCTAAATGACCTGATAATAGGGCCCCAAAAGCCTTGTGGTCAGGGTGTGGTAGATATATCGCGCGGTCTTCCTCAGATTTAAAAGTCAAGAAAAAACAATGGGTCAAGCCTTTATTTAAGCCTTCAGGACTGTTGTTCAATCCCCATTCGAAAGAAATAATTTGTGGAATTTTAGTTGGCAATGCAACAAAGGCATCCTCAATTTCCTTAATTTTTTCAGGGGCTGTTCCTTCCTTGAATTTAAAAAGTACGACGTGACGTAAGAGACTATCTTGAACCATTGAATTTTTTATTTTTTTTGTGGAGATATCATTTTTTACTGCATTTCCCGAAAATCCAAATACGGAAAACGATATCATAAATAGTAGGGCAAAACCTAAATTTTTCATCTGTTGTTATTTTAGTGTGTTGAAAGATATAAAAAATGATGAATACTCTCTTGGGTTTTGTAGATTTAAAGGCGGAAGAAAAGACGCCAAGAATCAAGAGCATTGGATTTTGGGCTATAACCACATAAACTATAGATCCTTGTAGTGAATTACGAAATTTTATACACTTTCATTCTGGCTACCGCCGCCTTGGCCATCACCCCGGGCCCGGATAATATCTATGTGTTGATGCAAGGGATGGCGCACGGCAAAAAGTATGGATTAGCGACCGTTGCCGGGCTACTTTCGGGCTGTTTGGTGCATACAAGTTTACTGGCTTTTGGCGTGTCCGCAATACTTCGAGAGAATCAACGCCTTTTTTTCGGCATTAAACTGTTCGGGGCACTCTACTTATTCTACTTGGCCTATCAAGTGTTAAAGAGTGAAGTCAGCTTAAAATTATCCGATGATATCGTACCCAAAAAGGGAGTCTGGTCATTGTTTAGACAAGGGTTTGTTATGAACGTGCTAAACCCAAAGGTGGCACTTTTCTTTTTGGCTTTCTTTCCCGGTTTTTTGTTCAGTGATAGTTTGGGCACGGTAGCGCAATTCTACATTCTTGGTCTGCTTTTTATCATAGTTTCTTTTTTTGTTTTCGGACTTATCGCAGTGCTTGCCGGCACAATTTCAGACTATGTACAAAGAAACCAAAATATGGCCGGGTACCTAAAATGGTTTCAAATCTTCGTATTTATCGGTATTGGCATCTTTATCTTGTTATCGAATAATTAGTAGTAATTTTAAGCGGTAGTTTTATGGTCTATGTCTGAAAAAGTTAAACTTATTGAGTGTCCGCGAGATGCTATGCAGGGCATTAAGACTTTTATCCCTACTCAGGAGAAAGTAAAATACATACAGTCGTTGTTGGGGTGCGGGTTTGATACCATTGACTTTGGAAGTTTCGTGTCACCCAGGGCAATTCCGCAAATGGTGGATACCGCCGAGGTACTTTCACGGTTGGATTTATCAAAAACAAACAGCAAATTGTTGGCTATTGTGGCGAATGTACGGGGAGCCAAAGACGCTTGCCAACACGATGCAATTTCATATTTGGGGTATCCTTTTTCCATTTCTGAGAATTTTCAAATGAGAAATACCCATAAGACCATTGCGCAAAGTATTGAAATCTTAAAAGAAATCTTTGAGCTTGCACATGCCGCTAATAAAGAAGTGGTGACCTATATTTCTATGGGCTTCGGAAACCCATATGGTGATCCCTGGAATGTTGAGATTGTAGGGGAGTGGACCGAAAAAATGGCCAACATGGGTGCCCGAATATTATCGCTTTCAGATACGGTCGGAACCTCTTCCCCCGAGACTATCGATTACCTTTTTTCGAATTTGATACCGAAATATCCAGAAATTGAATTCGGGGCCCACTTACACACAACACCCACCAAATGGCATGAAAAAGTCAATGCGGCTTACAAGTCGGGCTGTCGAAGATTCGATGGTGCGGTCCAGGGTTTTGGGGGCTGCCCCATGGCCAAAGATGAACTTACGGGAAATATGCCTACAGAAAAAATGCTCTCCTATTTTACTTCAGAGAAAGTCGACTCGGGAGTAAATTGGATGGTTTTCGAAGCAGCCTACAATAAAGCCTCGGAGCTGTTTTCAAAATATAAACAGTAAAATATATACCCCTCGGCAGTTTTCATTACGAAATCTGGTTATTCTGCAGTGCGCCATCTTGTTTATATAATGGCTATATTTAAATGTTTCCATCTGAAATTCAACCTATGCGAATATTATGTACCCATCGGGACTTCCACTTTATTACAAGAGTTTGTTTGAAGACTTTAATTTTGTTTGGTTTTTTGATTTCTTCCATGGTTTATTCTCAAGAGGAATATTTGCACGGTCCCGATTCCGAAAAATATGAAGGCATTCCACACGGAACGGTTACAAAACATACTTGGGAAAGTACCATTTATGCCAATACCATCAGAGATTACTATGTATATGTGCCAGCTCAATACAAACCTTCGGAGCCAGCGGCGCTAATGGTTTTTCAGGACGGACATACCTATGTAAAAGAAGATGGCGACTTTAGGGTACCTACGGTTTTTGATAACTTAATGGTCCAACAAAAAATGCCTGTCACCATAGGTTTGTTTATCAATCCCGGACACCACAAAGATATGCCCACACCCGAAAATCCATGGAAATCCTCCAACAGAAGTATGGAATATGATGCGGTTTCCGATGTCTATGGCCGGTTCTTGTTGGAGGAAATGATTCCCGAGCTGAAAAAGAACTATGCCATTTCCGATGATCCAAGGAAGCGTAGTATCGGCGGTATTTCTTCAGGTGGAATCTGTGCCTTTTCAGCGGCTTGGTTCTTCCCCCACCATTTTAACAAGGTTTTGAGCCACATCGGTAGTTTTACAGATATACGCGGCGGGCATGCCTACCCATCGATGATTCGAAAGCAAGATAAAAAGAATATAAAAGTATTTCTACAAGACGGATCCCATGATCTTGACAACCAATATGGCAACTGGTGGTTGGCCAACCTTCAAATGGAATCGGCCCTGAAATTTAAGGAGTATGACTATAAGTTTATCAAAGGCAATGGTGCACATAATGGCAATCATGGTGGGGCAATTCTTCCGCAATCTTTGAAGTGGCTATGGAACGATGTAGTTCCCGAGATTGCCGATTCAGGAGTTTATTCCTTCCCAAAAAAGGATGAAAATAAGGTAATGATGGCCGGTGAAACCTTTTATTTTTCCGATATGGAATTAAAGACTGTCCATTTAACTAAGGCATCCGCTGACGAAAATTTGCGGGATCCAAAAAACGAACAAATTGTTATTGTAAAGGAAGGTGAACTTCAGGTTTCCGTAAATAATAAGAAAAGAACCATTGGCCCCAATAGTGTAGTGGTTTTATTGCCCGGGGATAATGGATCGATTTCCTGTGCATCGGAAAATGCGGCCTACTATACCATGGTTTATCGTTCGAAAAGACCGATGGACCTACGTCGAGGAAAAAAGAACGGTGGTTCTTTCATTGTCGATTTCGATGAACTGAAGTTTAAAGAACATGATAAAGGCGGAATTCGAAACTATTTTCATCTCGCCACGGCTATGTGCCCGTATTACGAAATGCACGTAACCAATTTGAACCCAGGAATAAAAAGTCATGAACCACATACTCACAAAGCTTCAGAAATCATATTGATGATAAAGGGAAATACCGAAATGGAAATAGGGAATGAGAAATTTACGGCCCAAGAAGGGGACTTTTATTTTGCTTCCGGAAATATTCCCCATGCCATTAAAAATGTGGGTGACGAACAGTGTATGTATTTTGCCTTTCAATGGGAATAATATGATTATTTTGTTTAGGTACTAAGCTGAATATTGGTTATGATTCATTTGCTTCTTCCTGATTCTTAGCCATTTGAAATTATTCTCGTACGTATTTTTTGATGGAATGCAAGGCTTAGGCTAGCGCAGAGCTCTTTTAAATGACAATTCTTCCAAATGTTAAATCCTTAAAGTTATTTAGATTTATTAAAAATAAATTTGTCAGATTCATTTTAGGAATTAAATTTGCCGCTGAATTTTATCAACTATCTGAAACAAGTCTAAATAAAATTAACCAGTCTATGAGACATGCTTTTCTTCTTTTCACTTTCCTGAGTACTTCAATCCTTTTATCTCAAACCAAGACCGATTCAATCATGTTGGATCCCCAAAAACAACTGAACGCCGCCCAGAGAATATTATCCGGAAACTACGGTTCGGCGGTTACCGTTGGTGCCTACGGCGAAATGTTGTACAATCAGCCGGAAGGTGATAATGGAGAATTGGATATTCAGCGATTGGTATTGCTATTAGGATACCGGTTTAGCGATGAAGTGCAGTTTTTTACGGAAATCGAGTTTGAACATGTTGAGGAAGTATATGTGGAGCAGGCCTTTGTAAATTATAATGTTGCCAATAATGTGAACTTGCGGGGTGGTTTGATGCTGGTGCCTATGGGCATTATAAACGAGTACCACGAGCCGACCACTTTTAATGGAACCGAACGTCCTGAGATGGACAATGCAATTGTACCGACCACATGGCGTGAGCTGGGTGTGGGCGTAAGCGGCCGCTTTAACGACATTTCTTTAGGATACCAAGCGTATGTTTTCAACGGCTTTAAATCAACTGAAGCCGATGGTGAAGGTGGTCTTTCAGGTTTTTTAGGCGGTTCCAGTGGTTTGCGTGGGGGGCGTCAAAAGGGTATAAAATCTACTGTCGATAACCCTAATTTTTCTGCTAAATTGGATTATTATGGTATTCCAGGACTTCGTTTGGGGCTCTCGGGATACTTTGGAAAGACCCAAGCAACCGATAATGTTGAAGAAATCGACGGAGCCAATGTGGGAATCTCCATGTTGGGATTTGATGCGCGTTATGCATATCAACGTTTTACGGCAAGAGGCCAGTTCATACATGCCGCCCTATCCGACACGGAAGCCTATAATACTGCAACTGGTAGGGACCTGGGCAGTGCCCTTCAGGGTTGGTATGTCGAGGGGGGCTATAACCTGCTTCCAGCCAATAAGAAGCAAAAACTGTTTGCTTTTGCACGCTATGAGCAATATGATACCCATGCCGATACGGCAGGCTCTCTGGTTAAAAATGAGGCTTACGACCGTACCGACGTCACCACCGGCCTGACCTATCACATTGTTTCTGGTGTTGTGGTAAAGGGCGATTATCAATTTCGCAGTAACGCACTTGATGGTGGCGATGTAAAAAATAGGTTGAATTTTGGCATCGGGGTTTGGTTTTAGTCATCAATTGGCTTTTTAATTGGATTGCTCAAACTTACGTACAGCCGCGATTTAGTTTTCGCTATTTATTTCTCAATGAAGGCGCAAAGGGACCGATAAATTATTTGGCTGGATCTTATTGAGATTAAGTCTAAATTAATATATTTGCCCATGCGATATGGAAAACAAACTTCTGCAATTTTATTGATTGCCACATTTTTCTTGCTCGGTTTCGGACTTCCAAAGAATTTGGAGAAAAGGGTGCAAAAAGAAATTGAAAAAACCTTTGAGATTGCTGAATTTTCATGGAAGGCGGTTACTATACCTAGTACCTTGAACAATCAACTTCCAGCCAAAATAACCGCCGATAATTTTTATCGGATTAATAATAATGACCAACTTTTGGGCTATGCCTTCATTGATAAAGCCCCAAGCAAAACGGCAGAATTCGACTATTTGGTCGTGTTCGATGCGAATCTTGTTGTGGTCAATTCAAAAGTACTTATCTACAGGGAAGAATATGGCGGAGAAATTGGAAGCAAAAGATGGCTGAAACAGTTTTTAGGCAAAACAGGTGGGGATCGGTTAGACCCGAGGACCAATATTGACGGAATTTCTGGGGCTACGATTTCCGTGCGTTCTATGACTAAGGCCATGGACAATCTTCTACAGACCATTGAAATACTTCAGGAAAATAAAGTTCTGAAATGAAGTACAATGGGTTGCTTTCTACTTTTCCCAAGGAAATTAAGGTCTTTATCGGATCTTTTGTTTTAATTCTTTCTTTGGGGTTCTACACCGGACTTTTATTTGTGGGCCAGACGAGCACAAACACACCAACCGGTATTGAAGAAAATTACTTGGGTAACGAGGACGAAGAAAATGATTTAGATATTGGAGTAGAGGATGAAGTAACTGAAATGAAATTTAAGAAAGGCGAGCGTGAAATGTTGACCATTATACATACGCATATACTCTCCATGTCCTTTATCTTTTTTCTATTGGGGGGGTTGGTGTGGCTTACCAAGCTTCCAAAAAACTGGAAGTTATTTTTGACCATTGAACCATTTCTATCCGTTATATTGACCTTCGGGGGAATTTATATGCTTTGGGCCGGTATGCTTTGGATGAAATACGTGGTACTTTTTTCAGGAATAGTAATGACGGCGACCTTCACGATATCGGCTTTTTTGGTGCTATATCAGTTGACATTGAAACCTTTACCACGACTCTAAAATTATCCGAAATAAATCACTACATTTGCACGCAATTAATCCTTAATTGCCATGCAAGCCCACACACATAAAATTTTAGGAGAAGGTCTCACCTATGATGACGTACTCTTGGTTCCCGCATTTTCGGAAGTACTGCCGCGCGAGGTTAACATTCAATCGAAATTTACACGTAATATTACTATCAATGTTCCCGTAGTTTCGGCGGCGATGGATACAGTGACCGAATCGCAAATGGCTATAGCCATGGCCCAAGAAGGAGGTATCGGTGTACTGCACAAAAACATGAGCATTGAAAAACAGGCCATGAAAGTGCGAAAGGTGAAACGTGCCGAAAGTGGTATGATCATTGACCCTGTGACACTTCCGTTAGACTCCTTGGTGCGTGACGCCAAGGCCTACATGAAAGAATACAGTATTGGGGGCATACCCATTGTCGATGAAGCCGGAAAGTTGTTAGGTATTGTCACCAATAGGGATTTACGCTTCGAAAAAAATAATGACCGTCCGATTTCCGAGGTAATGACCTCAAAAAAATTGGTAACTGTTAGTGAAGGTACCTCTTTAGGGCAAGCCGAAGATATTCTACAAGAGAATAAAATCGAAAAATTACCAGTGGTTGATAAAGATTATAAATTAGTCGGACTAATCACATTTCGAGATATTACCAAATTGACTCAAAAACCGATTGCCAATAAAGATCAATACGGTCGTTTGCGCGTCGCAGCTGCCGTTGGGGTAACCCACGATGCTGTGGATAGGGCTGAAGCTTTGGTCAATGCCGGGGTTGATGCAGTCGTTATCGATACGGCTCATGGCCACACCAAGGGCGTGGTAACGATCTTAAAAGATATAAAGAACAAATTTCCTGATTTAGAAGTTATCGTAGGAAACATCGCTACTGGTGAAGCCGCAAAATACTTGGTCGAAGCCGGAGCGGATGCGGTAAAGGTGGGAATTGGACCTGGCTCTATTTGCACGACAAGGGTTGTGGCAGGAGTAGGTTTTCCCCAGTTTTCGGCCGTGTTGGAAGTTGCAGCGGCCATTAAGGGCAGTGGGGTTCCCGTTATCGCAGATGGGGGTATCCGTTACACCGGCGATATTCCCAAAGCCATTGCGGCTGGAGCCGATACCGTAATGTTGGGATCATTGTTGGCCGGTACCAAAGAATCCCCAGGAGAAACGATTATCTACGAAGGAAGAAAATTTAAATCGTACCGGGGTATGGGTTCCGTCGAAGCAATGAAAGAAGGGAGTAAAGACCGTTATTTTCAAGATGTGGAAGACGATATCAAAAAATTGGTGCCTGAAGGCATCGTGGGTCGCGTGCCCTATAAAGGCGAACTATATGAAAGTATACACCAATTCGTTGGGGGGCTACGAGCCGGTATGGGATATTGTGGTGCCAAAGATATTTCCGACCTTAAGGAAAACGGCAAATTTGTAAAGATTACCGCGAGCGGTATCAACGAAAGCCACCC
>CBDULZ010000147.1:0-9157 GCA_965368185.1 uncultured Kriegella sp. | reverse complement strand
TCTTTGTTTGCGGGAATCTTTTGTATTTTTCCAAGGGTTAATCTCCCAACATCCAAGACAAATCTTCCCAATCGGGATTCATGTCATTGATGAGATTAATTTTCCATTGGCGATTCCATTTTTTTATTTGCTTTTCTCTCTTTACAGCGTTGTTGACATATGGTGTTGATTCAAAATAAATCAATTTATTGACATTGTATCTTTTGGTGAAGCCTGGGTTCGTTCTATTGATGTGTTCATTTAACCTTCTTTTTAAATTATTTGTAAAACCTACATACAGTACATTGTTGTTTTTATTCGTTAAAATGTAAACGTAAAATTTAGGCTCACTAGTTGGCATTTCAGGGTATTTAAAAGTTTTCCGCATTCGCGGAAAAAGCAAACATTAAGGCCTATATCCTAGGTCGGGAAACAAATTTTTTAATTGGTCATAAATTTTTTGATTCGATGTGTTTCTAGAAGAATAATAGATTTTTTTTCTTCCTTTGGTCGTAAACAATATATAGGGTTTAGTTTCTGAATTCAGGATCAATTTGACGCGTTTTCCATCTTCTAGTTTAAAATATCCTTTGTGCACGGTACCGGAAGAAAATCCGTTGGTCCGTTTTTTGATTTCCGGTAATTCTTCAACCAGTTCAACCGACTGTATTTCCGAAGGGTCGATTTCTTCGCCATAAAAACCTTCGAGCGTAATCTGGTTTTTATCAAAAATAATCTCGTCTTCCTGATATCCCAAATAGAAGATGGCGCCCACAAATACTATGGTTCCAATAAGTATGGCCATTCCTACTTTAAGCTGGGTTCGACTTGACTTTACATTTTTAAAATACCCGCGGCTTGTCCACATAAAATAGCTATAGGCTAAAATGGGGTAGACCACTAAGAAAATTCCACCAATATTCGGACTCAAATAGTTTAAAGCCAATGCAATGACCATAAACGAAAGCCCTAAAAAAATATGGAACTTTCTAAAATGCGCCAGGTATGGTTTTAGCTCGACTTTGTCTCGCTGCTCTTTAGACATGGTATTGTAACCCGCGAGGAGGTATTTGGCATTTTTCTCGGTAATAAGATAGCCTATACCAATAAAAAGAAGTCCGATGCCGATTATAACATAGTCCATAAGCAATGATTTAACTAAAGCCAGCTTCCCGCATTCGCGGGAAGGATAAAACAAGTTTACAGATTAAAATATTCAATATAGGTGTTAAGATCTTTGTCGCCACGGCCCGATAAATTGATGACCACTATATCTTCGGGTTTGAATTTACGATGTTCCAAAATAGCAAAAGCATGCGATGATTCTATGGCAGGGATAATGCCCTCGAGTTTTGACATCAAGAGCCCTGCTTGCATGGCATCGGCATCGGTGATGGAAATAAACTCACCACGCCCCGATTTGAACAAATGTGCATGCATGGGCCCAACCCCAGGGTAATCCAATCCTGCGGAAATGGAGTATGGTTCGGTAATTTGTCCGTCAAGGGTTTGCATCAATAAGGTTTTACTACCGTGAATGATTCCGACTTTTCCCAATGCGGAGGTCGCGGCACTCTTACCCGAATCGATGCCCTTACCAGCGGCTTCTACGGCAATGATACCCACGTCTTCTTGGTCTAGATAATGATAATAAGCCCCGGCGGCATTACTACCTCCACCTACACAGGCGACCACATAATCGGGATTTTCTCGACCTTCCTTTTCTTGTAACTGCGTTTTGATCTCGGCGGAAATAACCGACTGAAACCGTGCCACCATATCGGGGTAGGGGTGCGGACCCACCACGGAACCGATAATATAATGGGTATCGACGGGGTTGTTGATCCAATCACGAATTGCTTCGTTGGTCGCATCTTTTAAAGTACGGCTACCGGAAAGGGCCGGCCGAACTTCGGCACCCAACATTTTCATACGGGCTACGTTCGGTGCTTGACGGGCAATGTCGATCTCCCCCATATATACCACACATTGAATGCCCATAAGTGCGCAGACCGTGGCTGTGGCGACACCATGTTGCCCAGCACCGGTTTCGGCAATGATCCGGTTTTTACCCAGTTTTTTGGCCATCAATATCTGTCCTATGGTGTTGTTCACTTTATGGGCACCGGTATGGCACAGGTCCTCGCGTTTTAGGTAAATTTTGGTGTTGTATTTCTCCGAAAGGCGATTCGCAAAGTATAATGGCGTTGGTCGGCCTACATAGTCTTTTAAAAGTTGATCGAACTCTTTTTTGAACGAGGGTTCGTACATGATACGAATGTAGTTCTGGCGTAGTTCTTCGGTATTCGGGTATAGCATTTCTGGAATAAAAGCACCGCCGAACTCTCCGTAATATCCTTTTTCGTCTGCTTGATATGTCATTTTATCATTTTTATTTCCGTGAAAACGGAAATCTGTTCTGTTTAATCTTTCTGTTTTCTCTTAATTCTTTACAATAGGCTGTTTGCCATCCCACGTTAAAACACCTACTTTTTGGGCCCAACCTTTCCATAAGGTTTCCAACTCCGTTGCTTTTTCTGGCATTTGCTCGATGAGGTCGTTCAATTCACTTCTGTCCGATTCAAGGTCGTACAATTCCCAGTTGTATTCCGAATCTTTTTTCCATTTCGATACCAATTTGAATTTACCAAGCCGAACCGCTTTATTGCCTTCATGTTCCCAGAAAATGGCCCTATCCGCTAAATCTTGATTATTAAATGCGGGCGTGAGACTAATTCCTTCCAAGGGGGTGATGGTATTGCCGCTAAACGTATCTGGATATTCTCCACCGGCAACATCGATACATGTGGCCATAATGTCTATCAAATGCCCGGGTTGGTGCCGGAATTCGTTTTTTGCGGCGATTCCCGAAGGCCAATGTACGATCAGGGGTGTCGCTATGCCACCTTCGTGTACCCAATGTTTATAGGTTCTGAACGGCGTATTGCTGGCATTTGCCCACGGTTTTCCGTAACCGAGATAGGTGTCGTCGCCCCCAGGCTCCAAGCCTTTTCCGACCAGTACGGGTCTTCCGTCACGGGTATACCTGGGAACCATATCGGTTTGAAATTCACCTTCTTTCATGGGTTTTTTCTCATCGGGATCGATATCACGGTAATGGGGGGCAATGGAATCGACAAAACCATATTCTTCGGCACATCCGCCATTATCCTGTAAAAAGAAAACCAGGGTATTCTCTTTTATCCCTTTCTTTTCCAGTGAATTCATTACGCTGCCAATACCTTGGTCCATACAATCGACCATGGCGGCATACACTTCCATAAGCGAACTGTACCAACTTTTACGTTCTGCATGCTCCCAATCGGGAATACCGTCTTTTTCCGATAACTTCCATTCGGGTTTGATCAGACCCATTTTAAGCATTTGTTCGTATTTGGTCTGCCGCAGCGCATCCCAACCCTCGTCGAATTTGCCTTTGTATTTTGCGATATCCTCCGGTTTGGCATGCATGGGCCAATGGGCCGCCGTATAGGGCAGGTACATAAAAAATGGCTTTTCGGTATTGTGTTCTTCTATAAATTTAACGGCATTGTCGGAAATGGCATCCGTATAATAAAAATCTTTAGATGGAGCGATAAACTCGTTGCCACGGGTCAAGGAATTTGGGTCGAAAAAACTTCCGGCTCCGTTAATGGTACCAAAAAATTTATCGAATCCTCTTTGTAAAGGCCAATTGTCTTTGGACGGATTTTCTTCCGAGGCCTTATAAGGAGTAACATGCCATTTGCCTGACATATAGGTCGCGTAACCCGCCTGTTTTAAAACTTCGGCAATGGTCACCGCATTTTTGCTCAAATCACCACGGTAGGCATCGCTGCCCCGGTCGCTCATCATATGGCCTATACCTGCCTGATGTTGATAAAGTCCCGTTAAAAGTGATGCCCTGGTAGGGCAACAACGCGCTGTGTTATAGAATTGGGTAAAGCGCAAGCCATTTGCTGCGAGTCCGTCGAGCACGGGTGTATTTATCACCCCGCCATAGGATCCGATATCGGAATAGCCCATATCGTCTGACATGATAAGTATGATGTTCGGTCTGGTATTTTGGGGTTTGTCGGTTTCGCAACTTGCCAAAGCGATCAAACTTAGAAGGCCTACAATTAGTAATTTGGATCGTATCATCTTATCTATTTAAAATCAGCAGGGACAAAAGTAAATGTCTTTCCTTCGATTGTTTCTTGTGAAATCGATTTCCCTTTATATCGTAAATTTAGCTTGTTTCCTGTTAGGGATTTAACCTCCACGGCGACTAATGTTCCATCCTTCCATTCGATGGAGAGTTCAAAAGCCCCCCTTCCTTTTATTCCGGAAATCTTTCCTGAGGAAAGTGCTGAGGGCAGTGCAGGAAGAATATCCTGAAAATAGTCGCCATTTTCATCCCTTAAATGCGATTGCAACAGCATTTCGGTAACCCCCGAAGTGGCGCCAAAATTCCCGTCGATTTGAAAAGGTGGATGCGAATCGAACAGGTTAAGATAGAGCCCGCCTTTATCTTTCATTTCAACACCTTGTTCGATTGAGGGCACCATTAAATTGCGAAGTAATAAAAAGGAATGATCACCATCTAATAGTCGTGCCCAAAAATTTATTTTCCATGCCCTTGACCAGCCCGTGCCACCATCTCCACGATGTGATAGCGTAACCTTGGTTGCTTCTGCCAGTTCTGGTGTTGTTGAAGGGTGAATTTCATTGCCCGGATGCAGCCCCCACAAATGGGAGACGTGTCGATGCTTGTTTTCAGGGTCATCTTGGTCAATGAGCCACTCTTGCAATTGCCCGTGTTTACCAATTAAATTCGGTGCTATTTTAGCGCGTTTCTCTTTCACTATTTTTATAAAATCGGCATCTACATCGAGAATTTCAGCCGCTTCTATGGTATTGGCAAAAAGGTTTCTGATAATTTGATGATCCATAGTTGTTGCCATGGCCAGCCCTCCAATCTCGGGGCTATTCGTTGGTCCGCTTACCAGCCATTCCGAATTGTTCGGGTCGGGAACCAGATATCCTACAAAAAACCGTGATGCCTCTTTTAAAATGGGGTACGCCTTATTTTTTAAATATGTGGTGTCATTGGTGTATTGATAATGCCACCAGAGATGCTGGCTTAGCCATGCCCCGCCAGTGGGCCAAATTCCGTGATTGGCGTTGTTTATCGGTGCGGCACCGCGCCAGATATCGGTATTATGATGTGCGACCCAACCATCGAGATTGTAATGTTCTTGGGCTATATTTTTTCCGGTAACCGATAGATCTTCTACCATCTGGCGCAATGGCTCGGATAGTTCTGAAAGATTGGTCATTTCAGCCAACCAGTAATTCATTTCAGTATTGATATTGATGGTGTATTTGCTGTCCCAAGGCGGCGCTAATTTATCGTTCCATATACCTTGTAAATTGGCGGGCTGTGTACCAGTTCTTGATGACGTAATCAATAAATACCGCCCATACTGATAAAGTAGGGATACCAAATTTGGGTCTTCATCTTGTTGAAACGAAATCAATCTTTCGTCGGTCGGCCGATTTGAAATCTCCGATTTTCCTAAATCTATTGCTACCCGATTGAAGAGTTCCCGGAAATCTGCGAGGTGTTTCTCCTTTATTGATTGATATGATTTGCCGTTTAGGTTGTCGAGGTACTTTTTACATAGTTCCGTGGGATTGCCACTGATGTCTCGATAGTCGACAAAACTCGTTGCCGCTACAAGGTACAGGGTTGCACTGTTGGCATCAATGACTTTGATGACACAGCCTTCCTTTACCAATTCTCCACCATCATTGACCACTTTTAAGCGTGCTTCAAAGGTCAGTTTGCTTTCGGGATAGGGTTTGTTTTGGAAATCCAGTGCTTTGGGATAATTATTGGCTTTCCCCTTTAAAACAACTTCATCGCCCTCAACGGAAACCTTATATTCCGAATGTGGAGAATCTAGCCCGATGTTAAAGGTCAATTCCCCCTTTTTTGAACTCTCGATATGGGTTATAAGGGCTTGGTCTGGTTCTGATGCAAAAACTTCCCTTTTGAATTTTACGCCGTTCATTTCATAAACTACCGATGATAGGGCATCTTCGAGATCGAGTCGCCTTTTGTAATTGTCAACCGCTTTGTGGTCGGGGAAATCGAGCAATATATTCCCGAAAGGCTGGTAACAGAATTGCCCAAAAGGTTGTGCCATAAAACGATCATTCGCCAGGTTTTGGGCTTCAATTTGTTTGCCATCCCAGAGTAGCTGGCGGAGTTCATTCAAAACTTCAGAAGCCTCTTCATGGGTGTAATCATGGGGTTGGCCGGTCCAAAGGGATTCTTCATTAAACTGAATGACCTCTTTATCTACGCCTCCATATACCATAGCGCCCAAACGACCATTTCCGACAGGTAGGGCTTCGGTCCAGTTCGCAGCGGGCTCAGCATACCATAGCATCAGTGATGGGTTTAGCGATTTTTCGGGTTCTGCATGGTTACATGAGAATAAGGTCAGTACGAATAGTAGCAGTATGTTTTGATGTAGCCTTTTTGTCATTTTTTTATTCGTATAATTATTTTTTTAAAAGCTAATCCCTATCCCAATAGTTTTCGAGATAGCGGACTTTGCAAACACGCCCAAACCATTAAATATTGCACTTTACGCCCTATTTGTTATAGCCATGGTTGGCGTTAGTTTTTTCCACTCGATTGGTCGTTTTCAGTACTGTATCGTAGATGATTACTCCCTCGTTTTGGCTGTCCAGTTGTCCGACTAGAATTCCGTTTTCGTCCCAGACCGATGATTGTCCCTTACTTTGGAAAGTATCACAAAATCCGACGCAGTTGGCCATTAAGACGGGCATTAAATATTTGTCCGCAATTTTTGGAAAATGTTCGTTGGCTTTTTCAATTCCGTCCTGTGATTTCGCTACGCTGGCAAGATATAATTCCGCTCCAAGTCCATTAGCGTATTCCGAATGTTCAGGGCGTAAGGATTCGAAGCAAATGGCAAGGGCAATTTTCATGTCCTTGATTGTTAAAATAACTTGTTCGCGACCCTCTACGAAATACGGTTTTTCGTCCGAATGCAGTATTTGTTTTGAATAAGTCCGTCGTGGTCGGTCAGGTTGGAAAACGACCATACTTATTAAAATTCCAGATTCCGTTTTGGTGGGCAAACCGACTCCGATGGCTATTTTGCTTTGGTCGCAGATTCTTTGAAATTCGTCCAATCTCGAATCATGCTGGTCGGTCGCCAATTCTTCCGCAAGTTCAGGTTCGTAACCGGTAAGCGATAATTCGGGAAAAACAATCAAGTCCACCTTTTCGGACACAGCAATTTCAATCCATTTTTTATGGTTCTCAATATTCCTGTCGATTTTTCCTTTGTCCGATTTCGTCTGTGCCAAACAAATTTTCATTCGGTTTTTTTAAATTAACGCCAACAATTGTATATGATCATTGATTATTAAACCCCTTATACGCCCAGTCGTTTTTTAAATTCTTTTATTTTTTCCACTTGCTTTAATCCCGGCTGCGATTCAAACCTACTGTTTACGTCGATGACCTCGCAGTATGTCGATTCGGGTTGTAGTAGAAAGGTTTTGATGGCTTCGATTTCATCGAGACCGATACCGCCACTTAAAAAATAGGGCTTGGTCGAAGGGTAGTCTTGCAACACCTTCCAATCAAAAGCATAGCCATTACCGCCCGGGAGTTTCCCTTTGGTGTCGAACAAATAATAATCACAAACGGCTTCGTAGGGTTGTAATTTGTCAAAATCAAAGTCGTCTTTGATGGAGAATACTTTGATAATTTGCACTCGGGGTGCAGCCGAAGCGCAGTGCTGTTTCAATGTTTTACAATATTCCGCACTTTCACTACCGTGCAACTGCACGGCCTGTAAATCGAAGCGACTTATCTTTTCCATCACTTCATCGATGGAAGCATCGACAAATACCCCTACTTTTTTGATTCCGTGTGGTAACAACGGCATTTCCCCTTCGAAAAAACGGGAAGACTTTTTATAAAAAATAAAACCCAAGTAATCGGGTCGCAATGCGGCCACTTCCGAGGTGTTTCGATTCATTCCGCAGACCTTAATCCCCACCCCAGCCCTCCCCAAAGGGAAGGGAGCTTGAATTCTCGTATGTTTAGGATCTGTTTTCATTTACAATAAGTGTCATTTTCTTTGGTCATTCCGAGGTACGAAGGAATAATCAACGGATTCCTTACGTTCCTCGGAATGGCGTCATTGTTTTAATTCATTGATAAATGCAGTGGCACTTGCTCCGGGATTGTCCGTTTTCATAAAATTTTCCCCAATTAAAAAGCCCTGGTAACCATAGGGTTTTAAAGCGGTAATGGCACTGACCGAACTGATGCCGCTTTCAGAGACTTTGACAAATTCATCGGGAATCAATACCGATAACGACTTGCTGGTTTCCAAACTGACCTCGAAAGTTTTTAGGTTCCGGTTGTTTACGCCCAACATATCTAAACTTGGCATGATCGATTTATGCAATTCGTCTTCGTTATGCACTTCCAACAGCACATCGAGGCCTAACCCTTTTGCGGTTTCTGAAAGGGCTTTTATTTCTTCCCGGGTCAGAATGGCGGCAATCAATAGAATGACATCGGCACCGTGCGCCTTTGCTTCAATAAGTTGATATTCGTCAATTATAAATTCTTTGCGTAGCAAGGGCATTTGCACCGAAGCCCGCGCCAATAGCAGATCATCTAAGGATCCACCAAAATATTTTCCGTCCGTCAAGACCGACATACCGCAGACGCCCGCATCTTCGTAACCACGGGCGACATCTTGTACATTTAAACTTTGATTGATTTCCGATTTTGATGGCGACCTACGTTTGTGTTCGGCAATAATACCCGTAGAACTATTGCGTAAGGCAGTAGCCAAAGAGGGACTTTTACGGTCGAAAAGCACGGAGTTTTCCAATTGTGAAACGCGGATAATCGATTTTTTTAAATCGACCTCTTTGCGTTTGTCCGCTACTATTTTATCAAGAATGTTCATTTAATATGGTTGTCATTGCGGGCTTGAAGCCATACGTCACATTTTAGACGGCTTACTTTGCTTCGCTCGTAACGACGTTTTTAATTTTTACTTAATTCCTGTAATTTTTTCAATGCACGCAATCCTTTTCCGCTCAACAGCGATTCTTTGGCCTGTTC
>CBDULZ010000146.1:0-9343 GCA_965368185.1 uncultured Kriegella sp. | reverse complement strand
ATGGAGTATCAGTTTACTGGAAAAACAAGCCCCAATATCTACAAGGCCAGTCTCGGTGTCAATCGACAAGAGTTGGTTTTTGACTCGGGTAAATTCACTTGGTCTGTTTCTGCAGGAATATCCTACGAGCTTAAATTTTAATGGACCTAATGGTTTGAGTATTTGGTCAAGATAAGGCAAGATTTTGTACTTCCTAAAAGCACATTCCTCAAATTTCGAATGTTATACAACGAAAAGAAGGGGGTACACCACAATTAATTGTTTCGACTTCCCGTTATTTTTATGTTTACGGTATATAAGCAATGAAACCCAAATCATCTCGACTGATCGAGATTAATTTAAACCTATAGACTATGCTTTACGATACCTACGGAGAAGAGTACTTGGCGTTCCTCCAAGATTTAAATGAAATTTTAAGTTTAAACGAATTAGCCGAATTAGATTATATGTAGTTAGATAAAATAACTTTTAAAACCCCCAGATCATGGCAAATCAAAATCAAGACAACGCGGCGTATTTAAATTTTATCGAAAGTTTAAATGATATTCTTATCAACTTCGATATCAATAAATTAAAGTATTCTTAAATAGTCAAATTTGACTGTAGAAAAAGGGGGACAACAAAGTTGTCCCCCTTTTTCTATTTTATCGAATACTAAAGTGTCTAGCCTAAATATGTTTTGAGCAATTTACTCCTAGAGTTGTGGCGTAATTTTCGAATCGCTTTCTCCCGTATTTGTCTAACTCTTTCACGCGTTAGATCAAAAGTCTGTCCGATTTCCGCCAAAGTCATTGACTGTTGGTCTCCGATTCCATAATATAACTTGACTACATCGGCCTCTCGGGGTGATAGGGTTTCAAGGGCACGGTTAATTTCCGTATTTAAAGACTGCTGCATTAATATCTTGTCTGGTCGGGGAGATTCACCCGAACGCAAGACGTCATATAGATTCGAGTCTTCGCCTTCCCGAAGCGGTGCATCCATCGAAACATGCCTTCCAGAGTTCTTGATGGATTGTTTTACCTCGGTAACAGTCATCTCAAGTTCTTTTGCGATTTCTTCCGCGGAAGGTGGTCGCTCGTGTGCCTGTTCTAAATAGGAAAAAGTTTTCTTTATCTTGTTGATCGACCCAATTTTATTCAACGGCAATCGCACAACGCGCGACTGCTCTGCCAATGCCTGTAGAATGGACTGTCTGATCCACCATACGGCGTAAGATATAAATTTGAACCCCCGCGTCTCATCAAAACGTTTGGCGGCCTTGACAAGCCCCAAATTGCCTTCATTGATAAGATCGGGTAACTTTAATCCTTGGTTTTGATATTGTTTGGCCACCGAAACCACAAAACGAAGGTTTGCAGTGGTCAATTTTTCCAAGGCTACTTGATCACCGGCCCTTATGCGCTGAGCCAGTTCCACTTCTTCGTGAGCGTTGATCAAATCTATTTTACTGATATCTTGCAAGTACTTGTCCAACGATTTAGATTCACGGTTCGTTACCTGCTTGATAATCTTTAGTTGCCTCATATATGTATTTTGGATTTTGAAGTTCTACAAGCTTACAGTATACATCTTTATTGCGTCTTTTCCAAAGGGATAAAGTATTGTTATACATAATTTATGAGAAGTTTATGATTTATTGCCCTACAAAATCAGTTTTGTTGATACTTGTATTATTTTTGCCCTTAGATGGTTAAAATATGAGCAAAAGAGCACTTAAAAAGTACGTATCGGATTTACCTAAAAAAGAATTGGAAGCGCAGTTGTTAGATCTCTACAACCGTTTTCCCATGGTTAAGCAATATTATGATTTTGTCTTTAATCCGAAGGAAGATAAGTTGGTGCAGGAGGCCAAATCAAAGATATCGAACGAATACTTTCCCATTAAAAGAAAGCGACCAAAAGCCAGGCGTTCCGTAGCACAAAATAGGATAAAACTTTTTGTTAAGTTGGGTGTCGATCCCCATTTGGTAGCCGATGTCATGCTGTACAATCTAGAAGTGGCACAATCTTTTGCCCTTGAGCGCAACGTGCCCGACGCCTTTTATAAAAGTATGCTTAATTCATTCAATGAAGCAGTACACTATGTAGCTGTAAACGGATTGTTGCATGATTTTAAGTCCCGTATTTTAAAAGTATACCAGATCACACAAGACGAAAATTGGCTTCATGGCGAAGCATTCTCTAGGGCTTTGGATTTGATAGATTAATGATACTAGGGTCGTTTTCGAGCTACAGTGCAAAAAAAATCTTAGAGAAATCTTGTCCAACCTATATTCCTGTTATGCAATGTTTTGGGAAAAATTGGGGTACTTTTCACGTAATAAATTTCGGTCGGGGATAAAATTCGATTAGTTTTGCAAAATTGAACTTGCTGCAACGGCCCAATCGAACGAGACTAAAATTTAAGATATACCCTACTGTTTGGAACTACAAAAAGATACCACGGAAAAGACACTTTACGATTATCAGATCGATGATCTGAATGCTATTTTCAAGCATTTGGAAGAATCCCATGTCAATTCCAATTTATTATATCAATTGCCTACGGGCGGAGGTAAAACCGTCGTATTTTCCGAAATTGCCAGAAGATACATCGAAGAAACAAAAAAGAAGGTAGTCGTACTTACCCATCGTATCGAATTGAGTTCCCAAACCTCGAATATGTTGACCGGTTTTGGTGTTAAGAACATGGTTATTAATAGCGAAGTCAAAGAGCTTAAAGATCAAGATGAATTCATGTGCTTTGTGGCCATGGTCGAGACCTTGAACAACAGGTTGCAGGAAGAGAAAATCGAAATCAACAACATCGGCCTCGTTATTATCGATGAGGCCCATTATAACTCCTTCAGAAAACTTTTCAAGCATTTTAAGACCGCTACCATACTCGGTGTGACCGCAACACCGCTAAGTTCGAACATTAAGCTCCCAATGAAAGACAACTATAAGAAGTTGATCGTCGGCGAGTCTATCGCTTCGCTTATCAAGCGTAAGTTTTTGGCGAAGGCCAATTTATATAACTATGATGTTAGCCTGCAGAGCCTCAAATTAGGCATAAGTGGTGATTATACGGTAAAGTCTTCCGATGAACTCTACGGTAACCATAGTATGTTGGGCAAATTATTGGCGGCCTATAAAGAAATTGCTGAGGGTACCAAGACATTAATTTTTAACAATGGTATCAATACCTCGCGTTATGTTTATGAAACATTTAAAAGGGCGGGATATAATGTAAGACACCTTGACAATAAGAATAATGCTGCAGAGCGACGTGAAATATTGGATTGGTTTTCCAATACACCGGATGCTATTTTAACTTCCGTAAGTATTTTGACTACAGGTTTTGATGAACCTTCTGTGGAGACGATCATTTTAAATAGGGCCACACGTTCGTTAACCTTGTATTTTCAAATGATAGGAAGGGGTTCACGTATCTTAAAAGACAAAAAGGAGTTTAACGTAGTAGATTTAGGTAATAATCTGGCACGTTTTGGCCCATGGGATTCTCCCATCGATTGGCAGGAGATTTTTCATTTTCCCGATTTTTATTTAGAGAATATCAAGAATGATGAGGAAATTGAACGGGAGTTCGTCTATGAAATGCCACCAGACCTCAGGGAAAAATTTTCCAAATCAACGAATATCGAATTTGATGTCAAGGCAGAGTATAAGAAAGTATTCGCCGAAGGTCTTAAATCGAAAATTGTTTTGGAACGCAGTATCGAACAACACGCCCAAATATGTATTGAAAATGCCGAAGATGTTTTTGATGCCCGAATTTTGGCCAAAGAACTTAAAGAAGAAATAGCGTACCGCATTCGACAATATTCATATTGTATTATGAACAACACCAAAAACTATAAGGAATGGTTGGAAGAGGATTATGGACGGAAACTACGTTCTTCCATTTCTAGAAAGTTTGCGCAACGCATGTAGTTTAGAGAGGCTGTAGCAAAACAACCAACTTAGGTATTTCCTTTAGTATTTCGTGGTATTTCGAACGGAGGAGCGATTACACCTTGAATGTATAATTTTCTTTATTCACCTTTTGATATTTTTAAAGTACTGCAGTGAAAAAACAGGTTCTTGTAATTACATTGAATTGGCCAGCACCTAACTTTTCAGCTGCCGGGGTTCGGCTCTTTCAGCTAATAGACTTCTTCAAACAACGGGATTACCTAATTACATTGGCCAGTACAGCCGAGAAATTCCTAAAGCATTCATCGAACGATAAAGATATCAATAGGGTGAAAATTCAATTGAATCACAAAAGTTTCGATGCTTTCGTTCGCGATCTAGACCCCCAGATTGTCTTATTTGACCAATTTACGGCAGAAGAGCAGTTTGGATGGCGTGTGGCCGAACATGCACCCCGAGCTATCCGTATTTTAGATACGGAAGATTTGCACTCTTTAAGGGCAAGTAGGGCCGAGGCCCTTAAGGCAGATACCAATTTTACCACCCAAGGCTGGCTGCAAAGCGATAAGACCAAAAGAGAGGTGGCCAGTATTTACCGATCAGATTTGTCATTGATTATTTCAGATTATGAAATGCAATTGCTGCGGCCTATCATTCAGGGCCATGAAGAACTACTTCTTCATCTGCCTTTTATGCTGGATCCTATTGTTCCGGCTAAAAGCGATGGTTGGCCATCCTTTGAAAAACGCAGCGACTTTATGTTTATTGGTTTTGGCGGGCATGCGCCCAATGTAGATGCACTAATTCAACTAAAAACTAAAATTTGGCCGACGATCCGCAGAGAACTGCCTGACGCCAAGTTGCATGTTTATGGCGCAAATTTACCGCAACAAATACATCAAATGCACCAAGTAAAAGAGGGGTTTTTAGTGGAAGGTTGGGTAAAAGAAGTTTCAGAGGTGGTGTCGAAGACCCGGGTGCTTTTGGCACCGCTTCGTTTTGGTGCGGGTATTAAAGGAAAGCTGGTCGTTGCTATGCAGTACGGTACCCCCTCGGTAACAACAGCGATAGGGGCGGAGAGTATGCACGGTAATCTCGATTGGAACGGAGGCATAGAAGATGACCCGATCCAGTTCGCCAAGTCCGCAATAGACTTGTATCGAGATCGGCAGAGATGGTTAATAGCGCAAAAAAACGGTATTAATATTATAAAAAACGTATACGATAAAAAAATATTGGCCGAATTGTTGGAGTCCGTACTGGAGCGTTTGAAAGGTGATTTACCTGCACATCGCAACAGAAATTTTATTGGAAGCCTATTGCAACATCAAACAATGCAGGGCACCAAGTACCTTTCGAAGTGGATAGCGCAAAAAAATACTTAGCATTAAATTTTTGACCATTTGGTTTGTCTGGATTTTAGAGGTTAAGACCAATTTCTTTTACTTTTCTATAAGAGATTTAAGTATGTCTTTTTTTAGTGGTTTTATTATATAATCGGTGACTGTCCCAAAACTTTTAGCTTTTTTAATATCTCTTGGGTCCACCGAAGAAGAGACCATATGTATGGTAATTTTTTTAGCCAGGTCATCTTTTATTTTCTCGTACTCTTCAAGAAATTGAAACCCGTCCATAACCGGCATATCGATGTCCAATAGAATAATATCCGGAAGCGCTGCGGCATCTATTTGATTATGGCTAATATAACCTAGTGCACTTTCTCCATTTGAAAAAACGGAAATTTTATTGCCCAACAATAAGGGCCTTATAGATTTTATTAGGGTAAACCTATAAATATCGTCGTCGTCAACGATACAGATATGTAATGGATTTTTCATATAAAGTTATTCAGAATTCAATACTAAAAGTAGAACCTTTGTCTACCTCGCTTTGTGCCGTAATTTGTCCGCCCATGGCTTCTACTTGGGCTTTTGTCATAAACAACCCTACGCCTTTGGCCTCAGGGTGATTATGAAAAACTTTGTTAAGGCCGAATAATTTATGCCCATGTCGTTTTAGGTTTATTCCGAGGCCATTGTCTTTAAATTTTAAGGATATGGTACCATTTTTTATTTCTGAAGACACCACAATTTTTGGTGTACGATCAGGATGCCGGTATTTTATGGCATTTCCAATGAGGTTTTGAAAAATACTCTCAAGATAAATTTGATTGTAGGGAATTGCGTCAATTTGAGAGAAATCACCTGTAATAATAGCACCCGTTTTCGAAATTTGGGCGATAAGTATTTCTTGGGTCTTTTTTAGGGTTTTGGTAAAAGAGACCGCTACGCGTTCATGTGATTCCTCATTTTTTGTCTTTAATGCTTCGATTAATGAATTTAATGTTAGCGTAAGATGTTCGACAACAATTTCAAACTTTTCAAATAACTCGGCTCGTTCATCCTCACTTTCAGAAAGCTTGTAGAACTCTAATATGGTATTTAAATTACTTACGGGAGCTCGAAGGTTATGGGAGGTTATTTGCGTAAAATCCGCAAGTTGATGGTTTTGGGTTTGAAGTTCTTCGGTCAGGACTTCTAAACGTTCCTTAGCTTCAATAATCTTTCGTTCTGCCAACCTTTCTTCAGTTATATCACGTATCGCTACCGATATCAAAAGTCCATCATTCGTTTGTAATGGCCCAAGTGTCACCTGTACAGGCATCTCGTCTCCCTGTTTATTCATCATATGAAGGTCTTCCCCAATATCCATGTTTTGTACGTGCTGATTGGCTAAAAATGCCTCTTTGTATTGCTTTCGCTTCTCTCCAAAACGTGATGGGACCAACATATCGATCGATTGTCCCACCAATTCTTCTGGAGTATAACCGAATAATTTTTCGGCCTGCTTATTGATCATATGTATGGTCGAACTTTCATTTATAATCACCGTGGCGTTGGGTGCGGAGTCTAATAGCCCCTTAAATTTAATTTCTTCAGACCGTTGCTGGCTTATGTCTTGGCATGTGCCTAACATTTCAACCAATTCCCCCGAAGGGCCAGCAATGGCTGTGGCTAAAAGTTCGACAGTTTTGACAGTTCCATCTCTTGAAACGATACCATGTACGATACTTTCAAAAGATTTACTTTTTAAAAGTCTTTCCATATAAGCGGTAACTTTTGGTCTATCTTCCACAAGAACATAATTGAAATAAGTATCAAAAGTTATTTCCGAATTTACTTCATGATCAAAAATACGGTATAGGTTCGGGGACCATTGTACCACATTCGTGGTGAGGTTCCACTGCCAATTACCTATTTTTGAAATCTGTTCGGCAAAATTCAGAAGATGATTTCTTTTTAGAATCTCGTTCTCGTCTTTTTTTTGTGCTGTAACATCTTGTGAAATGCCCAAAATATTTGTGATTTCCCCATTTTTATCTGTAATGACTTTCCCGCTTACTTTAATATATCTGATAACCCCATTTATAATAATGCGATGCGAAAAGTTCTTAAAAGATTTCTTTTTTTTTGATTTCTCAATGTTTAAGTGAACACTGTCCAGATCGTCAGGGTGAACATCTTTTAAGAGTTCACCAAGGGAGATTTTGGTATTTTCCGCTATCCCAAGCATTGGGTAAATATTCTTTGAACAACTTATTAAATTCGTTTTGAAATCCCATTGCCAATAGCCCAACTGTGCCCTCCGTTGCACAACATTGAACAATCGATTTTTATTTAGTAGGTCATCTTGGTGTTTTTTCCGTTCGGTAATATCTTGTATTATTCCGTGAACCTTAATACACACGCTATTTTTATAGCTTGCCTTTGCGACTGCGTGAACCCAAATGATGGTGTCTTTAATAGTCTGCAGCTCGATTTCACGGTTAAATGGAATGCCCCGTTCTATTAAATCATTAATTCCTGTATCAATTTGGTCTTTAGAATAGTCGCTTGTATGCAGTAAGTTGTTTTCATTCCTCTTGAGTTTGGTAAATTCCGGAAGTTCGAGAATTTCGCAAGCTGTTTTATTCAAAGTATATACGCCTGTTTTAACATCCAATTCCCAAGCACCTATTCGTGCAATGGCATTTACATCGTCTATTGAGATGGCTATTGTTTTATTTTTATGATTTCTGTCACCCATAGGCATCACTATTAATACAATAATTAACAGGAAATAAGTTACTCCGATATAACTAATACTCTAACAAAAGTGATATATATTCGGCGGTTTGTGTACTTAATTTCTACTAAAATAGCTTAAATTGGGATGACCTCCTGTAAATTAGGTTATTTATCTTTTACTATGAATATGATGTGCTGTATACTTGACCCAAAATAGGAAAGTACCAGTTTACATGAAAAAAATTAGAAAACAAGGCCCTAGGTATCCTATATTTTAGAGTAAAATACTTATTCCAACTTGTTTTTATCAAATTGCCCAGTTTGAAAGTTTCCTGATTTAATTTTCAACAACTATCGGATTAAGAAAAGTAATCATCTCTTACCAATAATATGGTATTAGAACCTTTGCCTTGCTTTAAAGGGCATCGTTTTATTGACTTAGTTCCTAATATGAAAAAAACGCACAATTTCATAAAAAAGCCATATCTTGGATAAATAACCACTATAAAAACTTGCTCCATGATGAAAAAATTAATTTTAAAATTTGTAATAGTGATAGTGTTCATCTCTTTCGAAAATACGTTTTCACAAGTCACCGAAATCGCCGTTGTAGATAGTATGGCAAAGGTAGATAGGAGGTTGAAATTTGGTTGTGGGTTTGGTTTGAGTTTTGTTGGAGGCACCAATATCGGGCTATCTCCGAACCTCGTTTACAGTGTTAACGATAAAGTAAATTTTGGTGTAGGAATACAGGGAAACTATACCTCGATCAAAGACCTACAGCAGACAACTACTTTTGGTGCCAATGTACTAGGCCAGTATAGTCCGATTCAAAAACTGACCATGCTATTGGAATTTGCCCAGCTAAAAGTAAATACTAAAACGGAAGCGGTAACGGGAGATACTAAACAAGATTATTGGGACTCTGCATTGTTTGTCGGTGCTGGCTTGAACATCACCGATAAGATTTCTCTTGGTGCAAAATACAATATTTTGTATGATAAAGATGAAAGCGTCTACACCAGTCCGATTATTCCCTTTGTGAACATCACTTTTTAGAAAAGGGGATATCTAAGGAATAAGCAAAAACACTTTGTCAAATTGCGGTTGTCTTTCCTCAAATAATAGTATTTTGCAATTCAGTTAAACCAAAAACACATGCAAAAACCTGACTGGAAAACAGCCAAAGAATTTGAAGATATTACTTATAAGAAGTGCAATGGCGTAGCCCGTATTGCTTTTAACCGACCCAATGTACGGAATGCGTTTCGCCCTAAGACCACTAGTGAATTGTATCAGGCGTTCTATGATGCCCAGGAAGACACCAGTATCGGAGTGGTTTTGCTTTCGGCAGAAGG
>CBDULZ010000145.1:0-9362 GCA_965368185.1 uncultured Kriegella sp. | reverse complement strand
TGGGAAGGGGACAGAGTGCCTACGGAATTTGCCCATAAGATCCTCGTCCTGAATATCGTAATGAACATCTTTTGGGTAGTAACTTTTTATTTAAATACCCAATTTTTCATTCCCCGTTTATTGTATCGCAGGAACATTTTGGTGTATCTGGCGGTGAACTTGGGAATGTTGGCCGGTATACTCTTGATCAACCGATTGGTCTATGATGTACTACAGTTCGATTATCCCTACTCGCTCAATAAGGCCCTGTGGCACAACGCCCTGCCTTTTCTGTTCTTTGTATTAATAGCCGTTGCCTTTAAAACGGTAAGCGACCGTTTGCAGCTGGAACGCAAAGCGAAGGAACGGGAAAGTGAAAACCTCAAAACGGAGCTCGCTTTTTTGCGGTCACAGATCAGTCCACATTTCTTGTTCAACGTACTCAACAACATGGTAGCCCTGGTACGGATGAAAAGCGACAAATTGGAACCAACAATCTTAAAACTATCTTCCCTGATGCAGTACATGCTTTATGAGACCGATGACGAGAAAGTACTATTAAAGAGCGAAGTCGATTATTTGCAAAGCTATATCGACCTGCAACAACTGCGTTTTGGGGATCGGTTGAATCTGGATGTCGATTTGAACTTGCAAGAAGATTGGCACGCCATCGAACCGATGCTTTTGATTCCCTTTGTGGAAAATGCCTTTAAGCACGGTACGGGTATGGTGGAAGCCCCGACAATTACCATTTCTCTGCAGGCGGTCAACGGTAAGCTAATTTTTTCGGTACGAAACAAATATATTGATAATGACCAAGCCAAAGACAAGGTCTCCGGGATCGGCCTGGCCAATGTAAAACGAAGGCTGGAACTTTTGTACGGTGGTAATCATAACCTCGATATCGAGAAGTCCGACGAATGGTATTCCGTAACCCTGAAACTAAAACTCGAATCCTAATGAACTGTATTGCCATAGATGACGAGCCCTTAGCATTAGGGTTGTTAAAGGACAACATAAGTAAAGTACCTTTCCTGAATTTGGTGGCGACTTGCAACAATGCGTTTGAGGCCATGGAAACCATGGAAAAGCACCCCGTGGACCTCGTGTTTATCGATATTCAAATGCCCGGCCTGACCGGACTCCAATTTATTGCCAGCCTAGAGAAAAAGCCGCTTGTGATATTTATAACGGCCTATAAACAATATGCGGTGGAAAGCTATGATCTTGACGTTGTCGATTACCTCGTAAAACCAGTGGCTTTAGAGCGCTTTATTAAAGCTTGTAATCGCGCCAAGGAACTTAATGAACTCAAGTCCGCACAGGGTACTAAAGCCAATGCTCCGAGTAAAGACCATTTTTTCGTAAATGCCGATTACAGTCAGGTAAAAATAGCCTTTGACGATATCATTTGGATGAAAGGCTATGGCGATTACATCAAGTTTCATTTAAGGAGTGCCGAACATCCATTAGTGGTGCGCACCAGTTTCAAGGAACTGGACAGGGAACTACCGCCGAACAAATTCATCAGAATCCATAAATCGTATGCCGTGGCCGTCGCTGCGATTACAGCGATACGTAAAAACAGCATTTTTCTGGGAGACAAGGAGCTTTCTGTCGGGGAGACTTTTCGCGACGAAGTGCAAAAATTGGTAGGTAACTGATGAGGTTAACGAAAGTCTGTATCCAGCAAGGCAAAAGTCATAATGTAAGCGGGCAGATTGCGTATGGCCGCTACCCTAACTATTATTTAAAGGATTGTCGAGAAAAGGCTGATGATAATGTCGCTTTCCCGTAGCCTTGTACAAGGCATTGGCCATGGCTGCGAAAATAGGGGGGAACATCGGTTCACCCAAGCCCGTAGGATCAATTTGGTTTTTAACGAAATGAACATCTATTTCTTTAGGTGACTCGCTCATTCGGATCATTCGGTAGGTATCGAAATTATTCTTGTTGGGAACACCTTTCTTAAAAGTCAATTCACCATAGAGTGCATTGCCAATCCCATCAATGATGCCACCTTCGGCCATATTGATGGCAGCATCCGGATTGATCACAATGCCACAATCAAGTGCACAGGTGACCTTTAGTACCATGGGTTGCCCATTTTCAACGATCATATCGAGTACCTGTGCGGCGTAGGAGTAATGGCAAAAATAGGCCGAAACCCCACGGTACAACGTAGCATCCGATGTGCCCCAATTCGATTTTTCCTTTACTAGTTTGAGTACACCCGCATAACGATCAGCTTCGTAATCATTGTTCTCCCCAACGGGATTGTTTTGGGCACGTTCCAACAACTCCAACCTAAAATCAATGGGGTCTTTTCCAGCGGATTCGGCCACTTCATCCAGAAAGGACTGCTCCGCACTAGCCATAAAGTTAGAACCGGGCGCCCTGAAAGATCCCACGGTAAGATTGGTATCGATAGTCCAATCCTCAGCGAGGTAATTATCAACCGCACCCGCAGGAAATCGGTTAGCTGCCAAAGGACTTTGAGGGATCCCCCCTACCTTTACATGGAAAGCGATGAGGTTGTTGTCAGCATCCAAACCTGCTTTGAATTTGGCATGATACGCTGGGCGATAAATACCATCGGTCATATCGTCTTCCCGAGAGTACAGTAGTTTTATCGGGGCTTTCATCCGTTGTGAAATTAGAGCGGCCTCGATCAACCAATGTGCATAGGATCTACGCCCATAGGCACCTCCCATTCGTGTCATTTGAATATCTATTTTTTCAATGGGCATTCCAAGGCGGGCTGAAACAGCCTGTTCGGTGAGGTCCGGCTTTTGCAGTGGCCCTATAAGCTCAGCCCTTTCGTCGGTAACATCGGCAAAGAAATTCATGGGCTCCATACAGTTATGGGCCAGAAAAGGAGCCGTAAATGTGCTTTCAACAATTTTAACCGCGCTTTTAAACGCTGCTTCCGGATTGCCATCCTTACGACGGATTTCCCCGGGTTTGACCGCCATGGCTTCCATTTGGGCGTAATGATCTGTTGTACTCTCGAGTCCGGCAGGGGTATGCTCTTCGAACTTTCTCCCAAAACGATCCCGTGTTTCCTTGGAACTTTTAATGGGTTCACATTCAATTTTTAAAACCTTTTTAGCGTTCATGACCTCCCAAGTCGAATTTCCGACCACCACGGCTACCTCATTAAAGGTACGGGTATCAAAAAAGGTCTTTTCATAACCTTCGTTAAAAACCTTTATGGTAAAAATAGCCTTGATACCAGGCATGTTCCGTGCTGCCGAATCG
Source organism: uncultured Kriegella sp. (assembly GCA_965368185.1). Taxonomy (GTDB): domain Bacteria; phylum Bacteroidota; class Bacteroidia; order Flavobacteriales; family Flavobacteriaceae; genus Kriegella. The sequence continues at coordinate 6,122 of CBDULZ010000145.1, read as the reverse complement.
TCAATCGATTTTAATTTAAGACCAAATGCTGGTGGGTGCACAATCATAGCGATGAGCATACCCTCCCGATGCGTATCAACACCGAACAAGGGCTTTCCTGTTACGATTTTTTGTCCATCCACATTTTTACGGGAGGTACCGATAATCTTGAAATCGTTCAGGTCTTTAAGTTCCACTTCTTCGGGAATAGGTAATTTGGATGCAGCCGAAGCTACTTCACCATATCCCATGGAACGGTTACTGGCTGCATGATGAAGCATACCGGCATGGGTTGTAATTTCTTCCACGGGAACTTGCCATACCTGCGCGGTAGCTTGTTTTAACATTTGCCGTGCAGAGGCCCCCGCCATTCTTAAACCTGGCCAACCCCGACGAATGGCATTACTGCCACCCAACCATTGAAAACTAAAATCTTCAGTATTCAATCGGGCCTGCGCTACCATAACAGCTTCCCAAGGTACGTCCAGTTCATCGGCTACGATCATGGGCATGGATGTCTTCACATTTTGTCCTGCCTCAGGATTGGGTGCCATAATTGTAACTACACCATTTTCACCAATTTTCAGATATCCATTTATCTCAAACCATTCTTTGGGCATTTCCCGCGTTGCCATTTTACCCGCCTCCTTGGGCTTGCACGCATTGAAAAAGCTAAAACCAAGAACAAGCCCACCACTGGCGAGACTGGTGTTTTTGATGAAGGCACGTCTTCCGATTTTTGTTTTCGCAATGGACATAAAATAGCTGCTATTTAAAAATTAACCCACTAAGGGAGGTCTTTTGGAACTAAAAGGTTGCTGATAATGTCTTCTACCGGTAGCCTTGTACAAGGCATTGGCCAACGCTCCGAAAATAGGTGGAAATGGGGGTTCTCCCATTCCGGTCGGAGCTATTTCGTTTTGTACAAAATGAACGTCTATCCCTTTGGGAGCATCTACCATTCTTATCATTTGATATTGGTCAAAATTCTGCTTTTGGGGCACACCATCCTGAAAGGTCAATTCCCCATAAAAGGCATTACCAATACCATCGATAATGGCTCCTTCTGCCATGTTTTTAGCAGCATCGGGATTCACCACGATTCCACAATCAATGGCACAACAGACGTTTTGTATTACGGGTTTGCCATTCTCATTGGTTAAATCCAAGACATGGGCCGCATAGGAATTATGACAGAAATAGGCCGATACGCCCCTATGAACGTTGGCTTTGTTCGCTCCCCACGCTGCTTTTTCGCGAAGCAATTCCAAAACTCCAGCATAACGTCCTGCATCATAATCATTCTGTTCGCCTACAGGGTTTTCCTTCGCTCGTTTTAGAAGTTCCAATCGAAATTCGATGGGGTCTTTGCCCATTGCTTCTGCCAATTCATCCAAGAAAGCTTGTTCAGCACCGGCCATGAAATTGGAACGAGGTGCACGGAAGGCACCAATGGTAATATTGCTATCAATTGACCATTCCTCAGCCATATAATTTTCAATGGCTCCGGCCGGAAAACGATTGGCGAACAACGGGCTTTCAGGAATACCACCCGCCTTCACATGTAAGGCTGTCAAATTGTTTTTTTCATCCAATGCTGCACGGTAGGTCGCATGATAGGTAGGGCGATATATTCCGTTTGTCATATCGTCCTCCCGAGTATATATCAACTTTATCGGTGCCTGGACTTTTTGGGATATTAAGGCTGCCTCCACCACATAATGTGCATAGGCCTTACGACCAAAACCACCTCCCATGCGTGGGATTTCCATTTCAATGTTCTCAGCAGGAATTCCCAAACTGCTTGCAATTGTGGGAACAATCAGGGATGGTATCTGAATAGGTGCCGCAATCTTAACTTTATCACCGGTTACATGTGCAAAAGCGTTCAACGGCTCCATGGAATTATGCGCAAGATATGGTGCAGAATAACTTCTTTCCAAAATTTTGGTGGCACTATTGAAAGCTGCCTCAGGCTTACCGTCTTTACGAACCAGTTTTCCTTTTTTGGCTGCTAATTCTTCGATTTTGGCCTTATGGGTTGCTGTGGATTCAAGGCCAGAAGGAATATTTCTTGTCTCTTTTCCTCTAAATCCACTAATAGTTTCGGTTTGGGCGGTAATGGGTTTCCAATTCACTTTTAATTGTTTCTTGGCCTGCATTACTTCCCATGTGGAGTTGCCTACTATTGCCACCAATTCAGGAAAGGCATTGGTATCAAAACCACCTTTTTCAAATCCATCCTTAAAACTTTTAATCGTCACTACATCCTTGATGCCGGGCATGGCTTTTGCGGCAGTACCATCTACCGATTCCAAGGTCATACCGAAAGCGGGAGGATGTTCGATCATAGCGATAAGCATACCCTCTTTTTGATAATCGGAACCGAACATCGATTGGCCTGTAACAATAGCTTTGGCATCTACATTTTTTGTAGACTCACCAATAATTGTAAAGTCCTTGACTTCTTTCAATTTCACCGCTTCGGGTACGGGCAACTGTGCAGCTGCTGAAGCCATTTTCCCGTAGCCAGCTGAATTTCCTGAGGTTTCATGGCTCAATACCCCATCGAGAGCCTTGATTTCAGCCGCTGGAACCTGCCAAGCCTCGGCAGCGGCTTCTTTCAGCATATGCCTGGCAGTGGCACCGGCCATGCGAAGGGGTTCCCATCTTCTTCTAATACCTTGGCTACCACCGGTGAATTGAAAACCATATTTTTCGGGGTGGTATGGAGCTTGTTCAACGAGTACGTTTTTCCAATCAACATCCAATTCCTCTGCAATCAACATGGGCATAGAGGTTCTGATATTTTGCCCGAATTCGGGATTGGGCGTATAAATGGTGACCAGACCATTGTCACCAATTTTCAGATAGGCATTTATCTCAAACCATTCATTGGGCATTTCAATAGCCGCCATTTCTTCAGCTTGCTTTGGTTTACAAGAATTAAAAATGCTAAAGCCAAGAACGAGTCCACCACTGGCCAGACTGGTGTTCTTGATGAAGGCACGTCTTCCGATTTTTGTTTTTATAAGTGTCATTGTTTTGGCTTTAGGAGTTGTTACTTTCAGCAGCTAGTTGAACAGCTTTTTTTATTCGGGTATACGTTCCGCATCGGCAGATGTTACCGTTCATGGCCATCTCAATCTCGGAATCGGAAGGATTGGGATTGTTATCCAACAGCGCTGCCGCAGTCATAATTTGACCAGGTTGACAATAACCACATTGGGGTACGTCGACTTCCAACCATGCTTTTTGAACCGGGTGGTCCGCATTATCTGAAAGTCCCTCAATCGTAGTTATTTCTTGATTGCCCACGGCAGATACGGTAAGCACACAGGCCCTAACCGCTATACCACTTAAATGAATAGTACATGAACCGCATTCTGCAATCCCGCAGCCATATTTTGTTCCGACCAATTTAAGATGATCCCGTAGTACCCAAAGCATAGGGGTGTTGGGATCAACGTCTACCGTTTGTGTTTTTCCGTTGATGTTTAAGTTGAATGTTGCCATGATGTCTAATGATTTGCTTAAAGTTATCGATTTTGTTGGAATCCTATCGCTTATGGGGCAATGGATTTATTTAAAAAAATGTTAATTCTTAATGCCTTATGGCTTGTTTTTCAACAGTTTGAATTCACCCAACCATTTTTCAACCTGCCTTTCAGCTTTATTTTTTCTATCCCCCTTAATCGCCAGATAAATTCCATCCCGCTCGCTGCCGCCTTTCATGGAAAATCCTTTGAGGACATTACTGTCGGGACAAAGTTCCTTGACCTTTTCAAAGCTGTTGCCCAAACCATAACCTCCGTGGGTGTTAAAGGGAATCACGGTCTTTCCCGACAGCTTATTTTCATGCAAAAAACTTTTCATGGGCGGGGGCAGTTGCATACCCCATGTTGGGAAGCCCAAGAAAATGGTATTGTATCTGGACATATCAACTTTTGTTTTTAAAGGAGGTAAAAATCCAGTTTCATTTTCATGTGCCACCTGTTTTACAATGGCATCATAATCATCGGGGTAGGGATTTTCCAATTCCAAGGCCACCAAATCACCTCCAGCTTTTTGATGTATGATTTTCGCAAGGACTTTGGTGTTGTTGGTGCGGGATAGATAGACGATGAGAATGTTGTCCGACTTTTGCCATTGTTCCTTTCCCGCATCTTTCTGGAAACAAGAGGAAAAAAGGATAAAAAATAGCAACAGCTTATTCATTTCAATTGTTATTGGTCATTGATTTTGTCATTTCTTTCTAAATGGTTGAAGCTTTAAATAAGTTCCACTGCGCCATAACCATTCAAGGGGGCCGTACAAGTATTCCCTAAGCCAGTATTTGCTGCAAATAATCTGTACGGCATAAATGACGATTCCCAAGAAAAACAGTGCCGCAACGCCCCAATTACCAAAGGTTGAACCAAATGCCCAAGGCGCAAAAAGGAAGGCCCCGATTACGCCCTGCATGATGTAATTGGTCAGTGCGGTACGCCCGTATGGGGATAAGACCTCCAAGTATTTCCTAAATTGTATTTTTTGATAGAGCGATACAAACCCCATGGTCAAAGATGCCGTGAACAATACCATTGCCAAGTCCCCCAGTGCTTGCACGATCAAAATCTGCGAACCTATTTGTTGTCCTTCGGGTCTAAAAAAGATACCGATGTTCTGTGGTGGGAACAGCGTTTGAACCCAAGTTACCAAAATCGTTGCCGATAAAAAGCCGAAAAAGAGCAGCAGATTACGTTTTTTGTGTGTTTCCAATGTTTCAAAAAAGCGGATGCGACCCATAACCAAACCAAGTAGAAATAAGCCAAAGGTTACATAGCCCCGTCCGATGAACCCAAATTGATAATTCAGTTTTCCGGGTAGGCGTTCCTTATAATTGTACACCGCGGAATTTATAAAGGATGGGGACACGATATGCGCTTGCAATTCACGGGGAGTTCTTCTATTGTTTGCCTCTTGCTCCGTATTTTCAGCTTCTTGTTCCGTTTCTAAATTACTGTTGTGGTCGATGGCCTTTAAGACGCGTGGCCCGCCAAGTATAAGAAAGGCCACGAGTAGAAGTAATAACCAATTTTTAACCCGATACATTACTATCATTATCAGGCCAAAAAAGCCATATACGGAGATGATTTCGAGATTGAAAAAGGAATGGGTCAGTAAGCCAAGGACCAATAATAATACCATCCTCCAAACAAAGCGTAAACGAAAATCTATTCCTTTTTTTGCCGCCCTGTCCATTTGGATAAAAAAACTCAACCCGAAAAGAAAGGCAAAAATGTTAATAAACCTTCCCATTATAATGTTGCTCCCGATCCACTGAATAATTTCATCCAATATCGGGAATTCAAGTATCCCGTTTTCAGATGGAAGGGTGAAAAATCCAAAATGCTGGATCATGTGCATCAATATTACACCTAATAGGGCAAACCCTCTAAGGGCATCCAATACTTTTATTCGTTTGAGCGGTGCCGATAATGAAATATTCTTCTCCATAACCATTAGCTGCTTTATATCTGGGTTTTAATTTATTTTTTAAAGGGCTTCTACTTCTGAAAATCGCAAAACAAATTGCGGTAATCGTTATCCAACTATGTGAATGTCCTCTAATCCCTTGTCATAAGTTTACTAAAGGTCAAATCGGCCAATTTCCATGTGTCATTTTCTTTCACATAGACTTCGGTGACCATAAAAGGCGTGGTCACTTCATTGCTGCCTACAACGGCCAAGAGTGTAATTTGGTTCCAAAGAATAACGGTGTCCTCATTCAGCACTTCGACCATGACTTCATGCACATCCGCATTCTTGTAATGGATGAATCCACTTCTAATGATGTCTACCTCCCTGTCTTTTCCCCAAGTACCACCCATATGCACGAACTTGGCCTTATCATGGAAAAGAACGGCAAGGCTATCGGCATTTTTATCTGCCATCCATTGCCATTTTTGCTTCGAGAGTGCTGTGATTTCCATTTCTATTTCCGTGGATTGTCCCAAGGCTATTTGTCCACTTGTAAAAAAGAAAAGAAGTCCAAAAATTATCGTTTTTATGTTCATGTTTTAATTTTTTTAGACCTGAATTTTATTAGTGCTCAATTTTATGGGTGTCCCTTACACTGCTAAAGGTCAGGTCCAATAACT
>CBDULZ010000144.1:0-9398 GCA_965368185.1 uncultured Kriegella sp. | reverse complement strand
GATTATTCTTGCATGAAACTCAATATGTGCAGAAGATGCTACTTTTTGTGTAAGTTTTATAAGATAAAAATCACCTCCTATCGACTCAAGCTTTCCATCTTTTTTTAATTGGGAAGAAACGGTTAATAAATCGACCGGTTCTGAAGTTTCGAACAATGTAAAGATGGCTTCGTAGATAAATCGGTGGGCATCCTTATAAAAAGCATCAGGATGTAGGATATCTATTACTTCATCGACTCCCTTTTTATCAATCATCATAGCTCCCAATACAACCTCCTCTAAATCAACAGATTGAGGTGGTATCTTACCCCTCTCTAGATTTATGATAGTTGATTTGTCTATCTTACGACCAACAAGTGGATTCGATTTTTCCATGACTACGAAAGTATACAATTAACCTTGAGTTAACTTTAAGCAAGGTCTGAACGTTGTTCACAGTTGATCAACAATTACTTTGTTGATAAGTTACGAAAACCTGTTAACAACTTAAAAAAATGAAGTACATAATTAAGTGAATCTAGCTCGCCTTGATAAAACCGCTATTTACCCATTAAATACACCCATAGCGGCATACTTTTCCATTCGCGAATGAACCAATTGTTTTGGTGATAACTTTTCCAGCTCTTGAAAATGGGAAACAATTTTGTTTTTTACGATTTCAAAGGTCTTCTCGCGATGGCTATGGGCGCCACCCGCAGGTTCCCGAACGATTTCATCGATTAATTTCAATTTCTTCATATCGGTAGCCGTCAATTTTAAGGCATCGGCAGCCTGTTCTTTATATTCCCAGCTCCGCCAAAGTATCGAGGAACAAGATTCGGGCGAAATTACGGAGTACCACGTATTTTCCAGCATCAAGACCCGATCGCCAACACCTATACCTAAAGCACCACCAGAAGCACCTTCTCCAATTATCACAACAATAATTGGCACTTTCAATCGGGTCATCTCCAATATATTTCGGGCAATAGCTTCTCCCTGTCCGCGTTCTTCAGCTTCAATACCTGGGTACGCCCCAGGGGTGTCGATAAGACATACCACGGGAACACCGAACTTTTCTGCAGACTTCATTAATCGCAAGGCTTTTCGATAGCCTTCGGGGTTGGCCATTCCAAAATTACGATACTGTCGTGTTTTGGTGTTATAGCCCTTTTGTTGGCCGACGAACATATAGCTTTGGTCACCTATCTTACCCAATCCTCCGATCATCGCCTTATCGTCTTTAACATTTCGATCGCCATGAAGCTCTAAAAAGGTATCGCCGCAAATGGCGTTTATATAATCTAAGGTATATGGTCGGTTAGGATGTCGAGACAGTTGAACCCGTTGCCAAGCGGTCAAATTTTTATAAATTTCCTTTCGGGTCTCGGCGAGCTTTTTCTCAATTTGTTTACAGGTCTCAGACACGTCTACATCGCTCTCTTCACCGATTACCATACACTTATCAAGCTGCTCTTCAAGCTCTTTAATGGGCAATTCAAAATCAAGATATTCCATGAATTTGGTAAGTTTCGTTTGTTTGTACAGGCAAATATAAAATTTTAAAAGACTACGGTCGATCCATATGTCTATTTTAATTTGCGAATTATAAAAATGATCCTTTAGTTCATCTTAAGTTCTGACTAGTTGCCTACAATCTAAACTATTGATTTGTGTTCTCAGGAATTTCGTTATCTTTTGGCCTGCTGTAGTAGATAAAAAGCAAGTATACCAAAAACTACGTTCGGGATGATAACCGCCAACAGAGGTGAAAATCCCGACTGTTCGGCCAAGGTCCCGAAAACCTTATCAAAAAAGATATAAATAAAGGCAACGCCGATACCAAAGGCCAGATTTATACCCATTCCTCCACGTCGTTTAACCGAAGATACTGCCACGGCAATAACGGTTAGAATAAAGGCCGTTATAGGCAATGCCCAGCGTTTGTATTTTACAAGAACATAACTGTTGATATTGGAGGCCCCTTTTCGCCTTTGCTCGCTAATAAATTTATTCAGTTCGAATAAATTCTTGGTCTCGGCAATGTATGACACAGGGGTGAGGTCGTCTATTTTGAACGTAAATAGGGTATCCAATCTCCGTTTTGTTTCTACGATAGCGGTGTCGCCTATCAAACGACGTTTATTATACGAAGTCAACCTGTATAAGCTATCTTTTTCGACCCATCGAATATTGGTTGCCGAAATCTTGAAGTCCAAGTTGTTATCCTTATTAAAACGTTCGAAAGTAAAATTGTATCCGATTTGCCTGGCCGGATCGAAACTACTAACATATATATAATCAGTCTCATTTAACTGATTAAAAATATTGCTCGTAATGCGGTCTTTCTTTCCTTTTTTCAGGTATTTGTATTTAAATTCATTGTATCCCTGACTGGCGTTGGGTACAATGAACATCGCCATAACCAACATAAGTAAGGCTATTATGGTCGCTCCTATAAAATAAGGCCTTAAAAATCTACCAAAAGAAACGCCCGAGCTCAAAATCGCCACAATCTCGGTATTGCTGGTCAATTTGGAAGTAAAGAAAATTATCGATAGAAAAAGAAAAATGGGAAATAGCAGACTACCTATATATATTGTGAAATTCAGATAGTAGATAATTATTTCGTTCACAGGTGCCTCGTTATCGATCATTTTACCGATCTGCTCGGCGAGGTTGGCCATAATACCAATAGGGATGAACAACAGCAACATGACAGCGAAAGTGACGAGGTAGCGTTTTAGTATGTATTTGTCTATAATGGTCACCCTATAGTCTTTTGTCCATCTGTTTTACCATCATGGTTTTCCACGACGCGAAATCTCCTGCTAAAATATGCCTTCTGGCCTCGCGTACCAACCAGAGGTAAAATCCAAGATTGTGTATTGTCGCTATTTGTTTCCCCAAATATTCATTCGCTGCGAACAAGTGTCTTAAATATGCTTTTGAATACTCGGTATCAACAAATGTAATTCCCATTTCATCGACCGGCGAAAAATCATCTTCCCACTTTTTGTTTTTGATGTTGATGGTGCCATGGGCCGTGAACAACATACCGTTTCTTGCATTTCGCGTTGGCATAACGCAATCGAACATATCTACCCCTAATGCAATATTTTCAAGAATGTTTATCGGTGTTCCCACTCCCATTAAATAACGGGGCTTATCTTCGGGTAGTATATCGCAAACTATTTCTGCCATTGCATACATTTCCTCGGCAGGCTCACCAACTGAAAGTCCGCCAATGGCATTACCTTCGGCACCTGCATTGGCAATATATTCGGCAGATTGTTTTCGAAGATCCTGATAGGTCGAACCTTGAACAATCGGAAAAAACGATTGTGAATAATCATAGGAATACGGCACTTTGTCTAAGTGTGAAATGCAACGATCCAACCACCTATGGGTCATGTGCATGGATCTCTTGGCATAATTATAATCGCATGGGTAAGGGGTGCATTCATCAAAGGCCATAATAATATCGGCCCCTATGGCTCGTTGTATTTCCATAACGTTCTCGGGGGTAAACATGTGCATCGACCCATCGATATGCGATTTAAACTTCACGCCCTCTTCCTTTATCTTTCGGTTCGCGGATAGGGAATACACTTGATAACCACCACTATCGGTTAAAATATTACTATCCCACCCCATAAACTTATGCAAACCACCGGCCTGTTGTAAGATATCAATTTTAGGGCGTAGAAAAAGATGATAAGTATTGCCTAAAATGATATCGGGCTTTATATCCTCCTTTAACTCCCTTTGATGTACGCTTTTAACGGATGCAGCCGTACCAACGGGCATAAAAATAGGGGTTTCGATAATCCCGTGGTCGGTAACCATTTTTCCGGCCCGTGCCTTGCTTTGAGAATCTTTTTGATTAAGGGTGAATTTCAATAGATAGATTTTAAAGTCGCAAATATAACCAACTAGTGAGCATTACATCCTTAAGAAAAAAATAAAGTTCCATAGAAATACCCTACGGTTGATAAAATATTATAACATCTACTTGTATACGCAAAAGATTGCCTTTACTTTTGAAATCATTTAATGAAAACCGAAAAATGCCGAAAATAGAAGAATTGCAAGATCTTACACAGCAGGTTCGAAGAGATATTCTGCGCATGGTGCATAAAGTAAATTCAGGTCACCCTGGGGGATCCCTTGGATGTACGGAATTTTTTGTCGCCTTATACAATGAGATAATGGAACTAAAGGATGGGTTCGATATGGATGGTATAGACGAAGACCTCTTCTTTCTTTCCAACGGACATATTTCTCCAGTTTTCTATAGCGTCTTGGCACGAAAGGGATATTTCCCCATAGCGGAACTTAACACTTTTCGATTAATTAATTCCCGTTTACAGGGGCATCCGACGACACATGAGGGCCTACCTGGTGTACGCGTTGCCTCAGGCTCGCTGGGTCAGGGTATGTCAGTGGCTATCGGTGCTGCACTAGCCAAGAAACTGAACAATGACAATAAGCTGGTGTATAGTTTGCATGGTGATGGTGAATTACAGGAAGGACAAAACTGGGAGGCCATTATGTATGCTGCTGGAAATAAGGTGGACAACCTGATTTCGACCGTTGACAGAAACGGACAGCAAATCGATGGGGCGACCAAAGATGTATTGCCAATGGGCGACATCGGGGAAAAATTCAGGGTTTTTGGCTGGGATGTTTTGGAAATCAAGGAAGGAAATAATTTGGAAGCTGTTATCAGCGGATTGAAAGAAGCCAAAAGCCGGACCGGTAAGGGTAAACCTGTCTGTATTATTATGGACACTGTAATGGGCCATGGCGTAGATTTTATGATGTACACCCACGCCTGGCACGGTAAAGCACCCAATGACGAACAACTTGAAACGGCTTTGGCACAGAATGCCGAAACTTTGGGTGACTATTAAACGAAGCTGTACCATCATTAATTTTCGATGCTCACAACTACGAGATCGATCAAAACAAAACTGAATGAAAAAATATATAGACCAAGGGAAAAACGATACGCGTAGCGGATACGGGGCGGCAATGACCGAATTAGGGAGAACCAACCCAAACGTAGTGGCGCTTTGTGCCGATTTGGTGGGTTCTTTGAAAATACAGGAATTCATTGATGAAAATCCGGAGCGTTTCTTTCAAGTAGGCATTGCCGAAGCTAATATGATGGGCATTGCAGCAGGTTTGACCATTGGCGGAAAAATTCCTTTTACCGGCACCTTTGCCAATTTCTCTACCGGAAGGGTCTACGACCAGATACGACAATCAATTGCCTATTCGGGCAAGAATGTGAAAATATGTGCTTCACACGCAGGAGTAACCCTCGGAGAAGACGGTGCTACACATCAGATACTGGAAGACATTGGACTCATGAAAATGTTGCCCGGTATGACCGTGATAAACCCCTGTGACTATAATCAGACTAAAGCCGCTACCTTGGCCATTGCCGACCATGAAGGTCCGGTTTATCTTCGATTCGGTCGACCCAAAGTAGCTAATTTCACTCCGGCCGATCAAAAATTTGAAATCGGAAAGGCACTGATGCTCAACGAAGGTACCGATGTAACAATTATTGCTACCGGACACTTGGTTTGGGAAGCATTGATCGCCGCCGAAAATTTAGAAGCGGATGGTATCTCAGCAGAAGTGATAAACATTCATACGATAAAACCACTCGACGAAGCAGCGGTGTTAAAGTCTGTTAAAAAAACAGGATGCGTGGTTTCTGCTGAAGAACATAATTATTTAGGCGGATTGGGTGAGAGCATCGCCAGAACCCTTGCCACTCAGCATCCTACGCCACAAGAATTCGTAGCTACCCAAGATACTTTTGGTGAAAGTGGTACGCCAGAACAGCTAATGGACAAATACGGACTGAACAATAAAGCCATATCAAAGGCCGTTTTGAGGGTATTGAAAAGAAAATGATAATGGTATCGTTTTTGATACCATTGTAGTATTAAAAACGAGAACATTATGAAAAAAGTACAGAAAACACTTCTTGTGGCCGTATTCGCTTTGGTTGGTACGGCCACATTTGCGCAAACCGGTTCCGGTTTCGGTATCAAGGGCGGTCTGAATTATAATGCCAACGGCGATTATTTTGAATCAACCGGCGATGCCGCTAGAAACCCTGACAGAAACGTCGGCTACCACGTGGGGCTTTTTGGAAAACTAGGAGACAAAATTTACTTAAGGCCAGAATTGGTCTACACGAGAACCAAGTCAGATTATGACGGTGACGAATTCACCATGAGTAAATTAGACGCCCCCATTCTTTTGGGAGCCAAAATAATCGGTCCTCTGCACGTTTTTGCGGGACCTGCTTTCCAGTATATACTTGACACCGAATTTGACGGCATAAGCATTGATACGGTTGAAAATGATTTTACCGTCGGACTAAATATCGGTGCGGGCGTAAATCTTGGTAAGCTAGGAATAGACCTACGCTATGAAAGAGGCTTTAGCGATAATGAGGCAGAATTCATCAATACCAATATTACTACGGTTCCACCAAGTAGAGTCGATACTAGGCCTGATCAGTTGATATTAAGTCTTTCCTTAAAAATTTAAAAATAATTTACAGACCAAAAAGCCCCGACGATGCATTCGTCGGGGCTTTTTGGTTTCGAAAAAAATACAAAGGAATAATATAATTGCCTTATTCCGTATCCAGATAATCAGGAATGCCATCTTCATCGGTATCGATAAGCGTAACATTTCCTTCATTATCAATTTCGAGTTCATCTTTTGTCGGAATACCATCGCCGTCATGATCAGCTTCAATGGCAACCAACATCTGAATATTAAAAATAAGTGGCGCATAACTCACCCCAACATTGGTACTGTTATAGTAACCAAGGGCAGATGGCATAATAATCAGTCCCGACCCGAAATTAGCTACTTCAAACGTTCCGTCTTCATTTTCGATTATCTCGCCGCCCGAACTGAATTTTGTTACACCTACCTTAAATCCCTTTACAAAACTTCCAGGATTCGCCTGGGTCAAAGTCCCTTGCAGATCAAACCACAATGGCTCTCCTATACGGCTATCGAAAATATCCCCGTCGGTTCGCGAGCCTTCATATCTCAAATAAATGGAATCGACAACCGTCGGCTTTGGTCCGACACCTTCACGAGCCGGCAGGTAGTAAATATAATGTGGAACATCAACTTCCCCATCTTCCAAACTTAAATCTTCGGAGGAAAGTAATATCGTTTCTTTTTCTACGAAATCTAACAAAGGCAGCTTTTCGGTATCACCCTCGGGTATTTCCGAGATTTTAATTTTATAATCAAAATTTTCCGGCGGATTCGCAAACTCTTCGTAGTTATAATAATAGGTCTTTAGGTACTCTTGTATTTCGGCTTCATTTTCTACCGATACCTCGCTTAAAGCCCGTGGGGGCTCAACTTCTACTGAATCATCATCTTTATTACAAGACAAGACGGTAATCATCAAAAAAAACACAACAAGAAATCTATATACTGCCATTATTTGGTTTTAAAGGGCGCAAGATACAATTTTCCCTATTTTTGCAGAAGTCGTTAACAAAGAATTGTCACCGAATATGAGAATAGACAAATACCTTTGGTGTATTCGCTATTTTAAGACACGCAACCAAGCCTCGGAAGCGTGCAAAAAGAGCCATGTCAAGGTCAATGGAAATGCGGTAAAACCTTCACGGGAAGTCTACCCGATGGATAAACTTATCGTTCGTAAAAATCAAATAGCCCACCAGTTGACCGTTCTTGACATTCCCAAAAGCAGAGTAGGCGCCAAATTGGTCGACATCTACCGAAAAGACACCACCCCGGCCTCGGCTTTTGAACATACCGAACTTTTACAGTATTCAAAAGACTACTATAGAAAAAAAGGCGCAGGAAGGCCCACCAAAAAAGACCGAAGGGAAATAGACGATTACCTTACCTCCCCTACTTCGAACGATACCGACGAAAAAAAGTCGGCTACGAACATACCTGAAAAGGAAGACCTCTAATTTTTAAAAGGGGTTTCATTATCTTTGGTTCATAAATTTTAGCTGAATGCAGAACACCATATTATCACACCAACAAATACAGCATAAAATACGACGTATCGCCTATCAGATCTATGAGGCAAATGTGGAGGAGGAAGAGATAATTATCGCGGGCATCGATGGTGGCGGCCTTCAATTTGCCAAAAAAATACAGACCGTTTTAAAGCAAATCACTGAAGCTACCATTACGCTTTGCAAAGTAAGTATGGATAAAAGCAACCCGTTGGAAAGTGGTGTAAAAACATCGATTCCCCAGACGGAGTATATCAATAAATCAGTGGTTCTGGTCGATGACGTTTTAAACTCGGGTACGACCCTGATCTATGGTGCCCATCATTTTCTAAAAATCCCATTAAAGCAGTTGAAAACCGCCGTACTGGTTAATAGAAATCACAAAAAATATCCGGTCAAAGCAGATTACAAGGGAATATCTTTATCCACCTCGTTACAGGAACATGTTCACGTAAAATTTCAGGCTAAAAACGACATGGTTTATTTGGATTAAATACATGATGTGCAGCAATTTTTTCAACCCGATAATTTAGTGGGAATAATTTCGGCTTCACTTGGAAGCATCTAACAGCATAAAAACAGTTTGTGGTAGTGGGCGCCCAAAACCAGTTTTACGGCTGCAGGCACTATGCTCTCGTAACGAGCGTCTCTATTTCTTTAACAATATCTTCGGGTTCTTTAGTATCGCACATAATCGTATGGGCTGCTTGGGTATAAAAAAAGCTTCTCTCGAATAAATGTTTCCCCACAAACTCGGGTAAATCGTCATCCGCTATATTTTTTATCAAAGGCCGGTATTCCTTTTCTTTTGAAAGTCGCTGAGCCAATTCTTTGATCGAGACACGAAGATAGAAGGCATTTTGAGTGTGTTTAAGAATAGTTTCCATGTTCTTGCCATAGCACGGCGTTCCACCTCCGGTAGAAAGCACTATGTTTTTTTCCATGGTCAAAATCTCATTAAGGTATTCGTGTTCCTTTTTTCTAAAATAAAGCTCACCCCGCTCCTTAAAAATATCGCGAATGGCCATTCCTTCCGACGCAACGATATAGTCATCTAAATCTAGAAAATCAAATTTTAGTTTAATGGCCACTTTTTTACCAATTGTCGTTTTACCGCTTCCCATGTAGCCCAAAAGCACTATTTTCATTGTTCTAATTTGTTGCGAAAATGGCGTATTTTAATCTCATTTCAAAGAAAATTTAAATTTCTACTCAAATGTACTTGTTAAATTAATTAATGATCTTATATTTGCACCCGCTAACCGCAATAGGAAATTTATTTTGACCTGGTAGCTCAGTTGGTAGAGCATCTCCCTTTTAAGGAGAGGGTCCTGGGTTCGAGCCCCAGCCAGGTCACTTTTA
>CBDULZ010000143.1:0-9834 GCA_965368185.1 uncultured Kriegella sp. | reverse complement strand
TAGTGCAAGACAAATAAGTGTAGTTAATTTTGTTTTCATTTTTTTCTTGATTTTAAAGTTTGGTACAAAATTGGCCCAATACGGAATAATCAGGTAGGTAAATCGTCGGGAAATAATGGTAAATGTGGGAACGAAACCGTTATAATCCGGTTTTGAACTGTTTTGGTGTAGTACCCGTATGTTTTTTGAAGAATTTGGTGAAATTGGTTACCTCATCGAAACCCACTGTAAAACCGATTTCCTTTAAACTGTTATTGGTGCTTGCAATGGTCCTTTTAATTTCAAGGATTACAAAATCATCAATAAAATGTTTGGCGGTGTTCAAGGTAAATTCTTTGACAATTTGGTTCAAATGTTTGGTAGAAATATGTAATCTATCCGCATAGTCCTTTACATTTCGGGTGGTAACATATTGTGTTTCTACCAAATTCTTAAACTCGAGAAACAACGGATAATGCTTTTGGTGCTGTTTTGGTATATCATCCGTTTGCGAAAAACGTTCTAACCTTAGTAAATATAATTCGAGCATTGTGGCCACAATATTCTTTTGGGCATAGGTATTTTCCGTTTTAAGTTCTATCATAAGCTGTTCGATAAACGGCTCATTAAAATTACTGCCATCAACCGCGGCATTACTAATATGGTAGTTGTAAAGATGGGATATAAACTCAATGGACGATTTCGAAAAGTAGTTAAGAACAAATTCCTCAGTAAAAACTATGAGGAATCCGTCATAACCGGCATTTTCTACAAAAGCATGTACTTGTCCTTTCGCTATCTTTAATACCGTACCTTTTTTTAATGGATATTCGATCAGGTCGATGTTATGGCTTCCGGTACCATTGGTCACAATCAACAAAATAAAAAAACCGACCCTATGAGGCAAGTTGGGATCATGGTCTACACCCGCCTTCATTTTTGCGAATAAGCTCGATAAACTAATAAGCTCGAATTCTTTTTCGTCGTCCTCGCTTTGAAATGATATGTCAGGTATGTTATTCAGACCGGCAAGTTTTCCCGTTTGTTGTAAATGGCTTGTTGTTAATAATAGGTGTGCGATTTGACTAATATACGGATATGGTTAGAGGTTATTCTGCTTATCCGAACACTTGTGCCTATGTTAAAGGCAAAAAAACCGTATACCAGACTCCCTTTAAATAAAACCTGAGTGTACTTTCAGAAGGCCCCTTCCCTTATTTTTCGTATGTTCTCTTTTATAAATTGGCATCTAATGTGGTATGTTTTCTCCTTTTCGTATAATTCGGTGGTGGATTCCATTGTATTCCTCAACAAACCTTTTCAATTAAAATTTAACCTTATTGCTTCTTATCTCATAATTGATTCACATATTCAGACATATCCAATTTATCCAAATCAGAAATTTGAATTTTTAAGACTTCTATCTTCTGCTTTGTCGATCCTGCAAAGGCAATTAAAATATAACCATCGTGCTCAATAACATTCGGGTAATCGATTTGTCGCCCTCCCATCAAATACCCCATTTTGGTAAAGACCATCCCGTCATCGCTGATTGACAATGCAATAGGATCTCTTTTCTTAGGGTGTGGATTTGACACCAATACATATTTTCCATTGCTTAATCGCAGACCATGGAACTTTGATCGGGCATCAGGAAAATTGGTTTGTACGGGTTTCGACCAACTACGTCCGTTATCTGTGGAAAACGCCCGATATAAATAGCCGCTTTGTCGATTATCACGAAATAGTGCCATCAGGTTTTTTTCATCGGGGAGTACCCACCAATAGGGCTCCTCCGCCGCTAATTCACTATTCGTACCCAAAACGGGAAAAACCGTCCAACTGTCCTTTCCGTCGATTCCTCCGACCATAAAATCCACTCCTTTATCTTTGTAGTCATAGGCTCTTCGCGACATCATAAGTTCTCCAGAAGGAATTTTTTTAGGTGGAAAATTATTGATGGCATTATCCATAATTAAGCCATCATCCTTCCAAGTTTCGCCAACCTCGTCCCACTTGAAAGCCCTTAATTCCAAACTCGGCCCAAAAAAACCGGCTGCCTCGTCTAAAGAGGCCAATGCTAAAAAATCTCCGTTATAATGCCAAAAACCTCTCGATATCCATCGCATTCCTTTAGGGTTTCTAGTATTGTAAAATTCTGAGGAAGGGCCTGAATTCGGAGGATAAGGCGTTAACATCATAGGCTCGGTCCATTCGAGCCCATCCGAACTTGTGGCATATTTCACCACTTGCCCCACCCGATCCTCAACACCGGGACCATCACTCCACATGAGCCAAAATTTATTCGCGTGGAAAGTCAAATAATTGTGCTGATTAACACCCCCTTTTAAAGTGTGTCCTGAAAAGGTATACTCAGAATTATCCCCATCGTCTTGAACATTACTGACAACCACATGTTCATACGGAATTTTTGGTAGTAAATTAAACTTTATGTCATGCGGATTATCAAACCAATCTCCTTGAAGCATTAATGGAGATTCAGGGTTATGTACTGAATCGGGGTAATTTTCCGTTTTCAGCTTTTGGCACCCTATAATCAGAAATAGTATTATAAAAAACATAATACTAAAAACAGGTATTCTGCCAGAGTCTACATTCATTTGCTCCTTTCTTTTTATTTCGCCGAATTTAATTCTTTTGTCTTTATTGATTGCGAACCTGGTTCAATTGATTTGGTAAAAAGTAATCATAACTATTTTATTCAAATTTATAAGCTCTGACGCCCTTATCCATATTCAGGCCCCGCAATTAAATACTGGTTCCCTAATTGTTCGGATGCTAGATTATCATTTTTATTCATCCGAATAAAGTATCTTTTTTTGCTAAAACCAAGATCTTTCAAACATTCAATGAATTCCTTCTTATCGGAAACAATGTCAAGAAGTGTTGGTTGAAATTCTGGTTCATGCAGCACCTTTAGAATCAGTAATTTTGCATTCTCCAAGGAAGACGCCATAAGGGGACCGACGTGATAATAGTTTGATCCTCTCCTGCCCAAAACAAAACCTTCAATTTCACCTTCTTTCTCAACTACAAAAGATTTTTTTCGATTATTCAAGAAAAGAAATTCTATAAGTTCATTTCGATAGGCGCCAAATGCAGTTGCATCATAGGCACATATATTGGCTATGTCACTGGGAGCAATGGGCCTTATACTGTCGTCCTTAGGGTACTTCAACTTTTTAGAAGAAATACTAGGTACTGTCATGCGCTGAATCTCATACGCTTCCGTAAAACCAAATTTTACATATACTTTCTGACCGGCCGGGGTGGCATCGAGCTTAACCGATCGGCCTGCACCTATCTCTGTGATTACATTTGACAATAAGGTTTTGCTTACACCCCTACCCCTATAGTTTTTATCGACCAATACCATGCCTATCCAAGAAATGCCATCATGGTTCATCGCTGTTACCGTTCCGATAAGTGCTTCATTGTCGAATATGCCAAGACATATATTTTGAGGGTTTTCTATTAAAAATAACCAATCGGCTTCTGTTTGGTTCCAGCTTTCGCTATCGGATAATAGCATGGCTTTTCTAACATCGCGCGGACGCAAACGCCTTAAACTAAATTCTGTATCGCTTTCTTTTCCCATGCCATTACGATGACTACCCATTTTCCCATCCTTAGTGAGGAATCAATTTTAGTGCTGCTCCAAATGATTTAACGCTAACCAGGCCATCAAGCCTCCACCCAGTTCCAATGCCGCTTCATCTATATTAAAAGTGGCCGTATGTAATCCGGAAGTGATATTTTCCGTTTCATTGCCAACGCCCAAAAGATAAAAGCAAGCGGGTTGTTTTTCGGCATAATAGGAAAAATCTTCCGCGGCCATCCATTGATCCAAAACAACTACATTTTCCTTCCCCAGATAGGAAACTGCACTCGACTTCATTTCCTCGGTCAAGTCCGTATCATTATCAAGGCACGGATAGCCGTGGTTGATCCGCAGTTCACATTTGCCGCCCATACCTTCGGCTATCGACGTCATCATATGTTCTAGTTTTTCCAGAGCCACTTTACGCCATGCCCTGTCCATGGTCCTGAATGTTCCCTCTATGGTAACTTTTTCGGGAATTACATTAATTGCACCATTGGCACACACTTTACCAAAAGACAACACGGAGGGTATTTTAGGCGAAGCCATTCGACTGACCAATTGTTGGGCCGCCACGATTAGGTGCGCCGCTATTAAAACAGGGTCGATGAAATGTTCGGGCATAGCCGCATGCCCACCTTTTCCGGTTACAGTTAAAAATAGCTCGTCCATACTGGCCATAAACTTTCCGGAACAAAAACCCACCTTTCCAACCGGTAGATTTGGCTGCACATGCTGGCCTATATGTGGCAGTATACCTAATTCTTGATATTCGGCTTCTTTCATGACCAAACTTGCCCCACCGGGCATAACCTCCTCGCCCGGCTGGAACAGTAACTTTATCTTTCCTTGAAACCTGTCCCGTAGTTCAAATAGAATTTTGGCGCAGAGCAAAAGTGAAGCACTATGGGCATCGTGACCGCAAGCATGCATTACACCTTTGTTTTGGGAAGCATAGGATACCGAATTGACCTCCTGTATCGGTAACGCATCCATATCGGCGCGCAACAATATAGTTTCGCCCTGGCCATGACCATATATCGTAGCCAAAATTCCGGTTTCAGCCACGGAAGCAAAATCGGTTATCCCGATATTCTGCAATTGTTCTTTAATATAGGCCGATGTTTTGTGCTCTTGAAACGAAAGTTCGGGGTTCTGGTGTAAATACCTTCGCACTTTCACAAAATCGGGAGCATACTTTTGGGCCAGATTTTTAATACTGCTTTGCAAATCCATTGTTATTTTATTTTACAACCGTTATGGTAAGCGGATTGTAGAGTCGCTCGGAATTCTATTTGATTTCCTTTTTCTATAAATATATAGGAGTTAACTTATAAGTCTCCCATCCAGCCTTTGATATTTTCCAAAACAAAAGCATCATCGTTCAATTCGGGATATTCTCGATATACCCTGTCAATTTCCTCTTTTTGCCCGGGGGACAGTTTTTCGTCCCCGTCCAGGCACCAGATCCCTTCCAATAGTCCTTGCCTTCTTAAAACTTCATGGATTCCTGCAATGCATCCCTGAAAATTGTTCTTGGCATCGAAAAAAGCGGCATTGGCGTCGGTCACCTTGATATTCTCGGTAAGCATCGCCCTTGTCATTTGATTGCCTCCTTTTTTTATCGCTTTGACCCGGTTAAGCAATTCGACCGCTTTTTGGGTCCAGACCGCCCAATGGCCGAGCAATCCTCCAACGATTTCCTTATCCACGGTTCCGTTATCAGTCTGAATTCGATAGGTCGTCAACAAATCGTTGACGATATTATCATCGTTGCCCGTATAGATGGCGATATCACTACATCGAGAGGACAGGCATACCGCCCGGACTACTTCGAGGGATCGATAGCGATTGAACGGGGCTATTTTAATGGCCTGCACACTTGGGATCTCGGAAAAGTCTTTCCAGAATTTTTCGCTAAGTACCTTTCCGCCGACCGAAGGCTGTAGGTAGAACCCAAAGAGCGGCATATGTTCCCCGATCTCACGGGCACGGTCGAGCAAAGCGCTTTCCGACCAATCGCCCAGCCCATTGATGCTTACCAATACCAGGTCGTACCCTAGGCTCTTTGCAATCAACGCTTCCTGTACCGCCTGTTCCGTTGGACCGCTGACCCCTGCAACTTTTATAAATGGCCGCTTCGGCCCTATTCTGGAAACCTCGTCGGCCGCTACGGACAATACCTTTTCGAATAGATTGATCTTCGGATCTCTAATTGCGAATTGCGTTGTATGTACCCCTACGGCGATACCCCCGGCTCCAGCGGCAACATAATATCTGGTCAATAAGCGCTGACGGAACTCATCAAATTGTCTGTTCAGATCCAAGGCCAAGGGATGTGCAGGTATTACCGTACCGTTAAAAAGCAGTTCCTTTATTTCGGGTTTCAATTCTTGTTGCATACGTTTAAAAATTGCCTTTTCGTTGTTGAAAATGGGTGGGTTTTCCTAGATCTTCCCCGCCGTTCATCACCCAATGGGCGGTCCACTTTATAACTTCATCGAGGGCTACCTTGGGCTTTCCCAAGAGTTCAAATGAATAAGAGGCATCGTTGAGCAGTGCGGTAGGTGCCGATGTTCCGATGAACTTCACCGGTTTGTCCATCAATTGCCCGAACTTTTTGGCCAGCCATTCGATGGGAATGACTTCCGGCCCCGTACAATTCAGTTTTTTAGGAGGTGTCGAACAATGTCGTAAGGATCGTAGGGCATAACTATTGGCATCGCCTTGCCAAATGACGTTCACAAAACCCGTGGTAATATCGATCGGCTTTTGGTCGAATACCGATTTTGCGACCTCACTCAGCACCCCGTACCGCAGATCGACCGCATAGTTCAATCGAAAGATCAGCATCGGTGTACTATTTTTAATGGCAAAATGTTCAAAGACCCGTTCCCTGCCTAAACATGATTGGGCATATTCACCAATAGGGCTTGGTGCTACATGCTCATTAGCCCCGGTACTTTCTACGGGCATAAACGGATAGATATTCCCGCTTGAAAAGACCACAATCCGTGAATTTTTGTATTTTTCCGCGACCCTTCCCGGCAGATAGGCGTTCATGGCCCAAGTAAAATGCTCGTTTCCGGAGGTACCGAATTTATTGCCGGCCATATAGATAACGTTCTTACAATCGGGCAAGTTCTGTAAAAAACTTTCGTCCAACAGATCTCCGGCAATGGTCTGTACCCCATAGCCCTCCAGTTCATCCCGCATCGCTTTGTTCGAGAATCGCGAGGCTCCCATTACCTTTTTATCCAGACTTCCTTCCCGAATGGCATTGATGGCCAATTTGGCTAGACTAGGGCCCATTTTGCCCCCCAGACCCAAAATTAGAATATCACCATCGATATTTTTCAGGTCATCGATCAGCTCCGGTGTGGTCTCCGCTAATTTTAACTCAAGGTCGTGAATGTTTTGAATTATCATCTATTTAAAATTTGTTCCGATATAAATATGCGTACAATGAATATTTTTTAAGCGTTCCCGATGTCAAGTTACATGTATTTTTCGGCTGTGCCAGTTCATATTTTCCTATCTTAAAAATAAATAATCGATACTATAGGCGGACATCAACAACAGCACGAGAATGCCCACTGCTCCAATAAAATTCGAATATTTCGTATTCTTTAGCCCCAAGGACATTTTTTTGGAGTTTGCAAAAATCAGGATGATAACGGCTGCCAAAGGCACGATCATAATGGTGATACCCTGCGCGAAAATAATGAGTTCCAACGGAAGCGCCCCGAATATATAGGCCACTACGGCCCCGATTAGCACCACTACAATGATCATCAGCCTAACCTTAAAACTGCTCAAGTTGCTTTCGGAAAAAAAAGTGTCGGCCAATACCACCCCGCCGATGGTGGCATTGCCAACCATCGACGAAAAGGAGGCGGCAAAGAAACCGATCATAAAAACACTTGAGGTGAACGGCCCGAACAACGGCTCCAACGCCATTCCCAAGTCTGAGGCGCTGCGTACTTCGATATTGTTTTGGTGCAGCACGGCCGAGGCACAGAGCATGACCAAGGTAGAAAGAAGCCCCAATACTATAATACCGTTACGACTTTCCCTCATGCAGTCTTTCACTTCGTTCCGTTTCCATCCCTTTTCACGCACCAGGTAAGATTGGTAAAATGCACCCACAATCGAAAAACTCGATGCGGTCAAGGTAATGATAAGGTACTCGGATCCTTTGGGAACGGAGGGAATGAACCCTCTTAGTATTTCCAAAACATCGGGTGAAGCCATTATGATGGTGAGCAAAAAAGAAAGCAGCATAAGCGCCACCAGCCCGATCATCAACTTTTCCAGAATTTTATAAAAGGATTTAAAAAATAAAAGGAAAATGGCGGCCGAAGTGAACAATATGATCCAGAGCACCAAGGAGGTAGAAAAAAGTTCGGAGAACGCGACGGCCGCGCCGACCGTATTGCCGGCCTGAAAAGAGGCGGTAACGAGAAAGATACCGATGCCCACCAAAAAAGCAAGTGGCCTCCCCAGCTCGTTCTTTATCCGGTCGATGAAAGAACCGGAGCTGTCAAGTCCGATCCTGGCCGACATGGACGTAAATGCCATCATCAATATTACCGTGAGTATGAGTACCCAAAGCAATGAATATCCGAAACTGGCGCCCAACTTCGTGTTTATCGTCAGGCTCCCGGGACCGAATACCAGGGCCGCCGTTATGATGCCGGGGCCAATTCTTTTTAGGTACGCACGTATTTTGGAGCCTTCCTTTTTCGAGGGAGTCGGCATATTATATCATTCTATTTTTTAATTAATACCATTTGGCGACCAGTCACTATACCGATTGGGAATATTACTTAAACCGCACTTCAACCCATTCAAAGCACCTCGGCCTTGCCCGGTATAGGAATGGCATAATTGCCATCAGGACCGGGCATGGAAGGCATTTCGGCATCCCATTTAAACTCCGTCGGTAAAATGCTTTTTTCAGACTTTAGGGCTTCTTCCACGGTTATTATTTTTCCGGAGTGAATCGCCATTCTCCCTATAATAGTGGTCAGGGTAGATTTTGCGCCATAGTCTACTTGATTAAGCGGTCTGTTTTCGATTATTGAATTAATGAAGTCCGACTGGCATTTTTGGGTCGGGCCTACGGTGTCATCTTCGTCGCGGTACCTCCAAATCGGTTCATTGGCGGTATTGTAAATCTGAAATTTTTCATTGCAGTACCCCTTGGAACCTTGAACATGAAAACCAACCCTGTTCCATGTATTGTCCATAGTTGTGGACTGAACATGTAACTTGATTTTATTGGCATATTCAAATTCAGCGTAATGGTGGTCATAGGTATTCCCCTGGTTGGGTCCAGAAAACGTTTGCCTTCCCCCCAATCCCTGGGCTACAACGGGATAATCATCCATAAACCAATTCATTACATCTATAGGATGGATTGTCTGACCTGCCAACTGTCCGCCCCATAGCCATGTAAAATAGCGCCAGTTACGCACCTGATAGTTCATTTCGGTCTGGTCCGGTTGCCGCGGGTGGATCTTGGGTGCACCAACGTTGTAATACACATCTAGAGATGTTATGTTTCCAATAATACCGTTATCGATCTGTTCCTTCATCTGCTGATAACCGGTTTCATAGCGCATCTGAAGACCTACGCCCAAATTCAGGTTTTTTTGCTTTGCCAACGCATTGGTGTCCATAACTTTATGGTATCCGGGAATGTCTACAAACAGGGGCTTTTCTATAAACACATGTTTATCGGCCTTTACGGCAGCCTCGAGATGGAGTGGCCGAAACGGTGGAGGCGTGACCAATAATACCACATCACAACTTTCGATAACCCGTTGATAGGCATCGAAACCAATGAACTTGTTGGCATCGGGCACTTGTACCTGATCCCCGTAAGTTTCCTTTAAATTCTGATAAGCATTGTTCAATCTGTCTTCAAAAACTTCGCCGAGGGCCACCAATTTTACCGCAGTCGATGTCTTCAAAGCCTCATGTGCCGCACCAGTTCCTCTGCCACCACAGCCAACAAGGCCAATTCTAATTTCTTTTTGAGGCCCCATACCAAATGCATTTATTGGTAACCCTGCCAGTAAGGCACCGCCCGCAAGAGCGGTAGCACTAGATTTAACAAAATCTCTTCTTCCGCTGTCTACTTTTTTCGGATTCATAATCTACGTGTTTCATTGAATGCATTAAGGTACACACTCTTTTTCATTTCCTCCAAGTCTTTTTTTCGCAGC
>CBDULZ010000142.1:0-10207 GCA_965368185.1 uncultured Kriegella sp. | reverse complement strand
GAGCCCTTGAAAAATCTGAGCCATGCCGCTTCGGTCACCCAAGTATGTCGGTTTTATTATTTGTTGGCCAACGGAAAGTTGGTGAATGAAAAACGGTCAAAGCAGATGTTAAATATCATGGAAAATCCTGAACTACACCATAAGTTCGTGAATACGTTGGATGAAATCGCCCCGAATGCACGTTTGTTCCGAAAATCGGGATCTTGGCGTACCTATCATTCCGACTCCGTTCTAGTTTGGGGCCTAGACCAAAGTCGACGATACATCTTGGTAGCTCTTGTCGATGACCCAAATGGCGAACAAATCATTAGAAATTTAGTTAAGCCGGTCGAAAAGGTGCTAAGAAAGAATATACCTTTGGTGCAGAAATAGCCAGGCATCTAGAGATATATGATCCAAAATCCCATACAGAAAGTATTTGATGTGCGCGAAGGTGAATTTAAAATTTCACTTTTGATGCTCTCTTATATTTTTTTGATAATCGCTGTTTTGTTGATAATCAAACCAACTGTAAATGCCCTGTTTCTTTCTGAACTTGGGGTAGAACATTTGCCTTTTGCTTTTGTGTTGGTGGCGATGGCTGCCGTTTTAAGTTCATGGTTCTATTCAAAGGCCCTAACCAGGTTTTCGCTTCAAAAAATAATCGAAGTCAGCCTTTTGATTTCCATCGGGGTGATGATTGTTTTGGGCATACTTTTGAAATTTAATTTTGTAGCGGGCTGGTTGCTGTATATCTTTTATGTCTGGGTCGCTATTTATGCAGTGCTGACCGCTTCTCAATTCTGGGTGCTGGCGAATTTGGTATTTAATATTCGAGAAGCAAAGCGATTGTTCGCATTTATTGGTTCGGGTGCTATTTTGGGAGGGATTTTTGGTGGATACCTTACCTCTTTTCTGGCACCGATCATCGGTAACGATCATATGATATTTCTTGGCGCATTGTTTTTATTTTTTTGTATCCCAGTGCTTCGAAGAATATGGAAATTGCGGGTCGTAAAACTGGGTAGATTCAAAGAAAAGAAGAGGACGGCCATCGTTTCCGAACGGCCCTTTTGGCTTATCTTAAAATCAAAACACCTGACCTATATCGCCTGTATCGTGGCCGTGAGCGTTCTCGTGGCGAAGATGGTCGATTATCTATTCAGTGATTTTGCTGCCGCAGCCATACCCGATCCCGAGGAGTTGACCTCCTTTTTTGCATTTTGGTTTTCTACTTTTAATCTGCTATCGTTGGTTATACAGCTGTTTTTTACTCATCGTATCGTGGGTATTTGGGGTGTTGGCTTTTCCCTACTGTTATTGCCAATAGGTATTTTTGCCGGAAGCATTTTCTTTTTTATCCTACCTGAGCTATCCGCGGTAGTGGTCATAAAGGCAATGGATGGGGTGTTAAAGCAATCGGTGCACAAAAGTGCGGCGGAACTAATGGTGTTGCCACTTTCATTTGAGTTGAAAAACAAAACCAAATCGTTTATTGATGTAGTTGTCGATAGCTTGGCCACTGGTATAGCAGGATTCTTGCTGATTTTTATTGTTCAGGCACTTGATTTGTCCTCGTCATACATAGTGGCCATAATACTATTATTGGTGGGTGTTTGGGTGTTTTTTATACTTCGGGTGCGTAAAGAGTACTACAAAACGTTTCGTAGTAATTTGGAACAGTTGACGGAGCAAAAGAAAAAGATACATAGGCCGCCGATGAAAAATACATCTGCGGTGCAAGGCATGCGAATGGTTTTTAAAAGTGGTACTGAGGCACAAATTCTTTTTATGTTGGGCAAATTAATGGAAATAAACGATAAGCGATTTGAAGAGGACGTGCAGCACTTGTTGCAGCATCCATCGACAAAAGTGCGTGCTGCAGCCATGCGCAATTTATATTTTTTAAATAGCTCGACAATGATCACCAATGTTATTGAATTGTTGAATACCGACGACGAGGCCCTTACTGCTGCGACCTTAGAGTATCTTTTTTTACATGCAGGAAAGAATAATAACCTGATTTATGATCAATATTTAGACCATCCAAATAAAAAAATTGCAGATGCTGCACTATTATGTTTGGCACGGGAGGCCAGGGATAATCATATGTTGAAATTGACCTATAATTTAAAGCAGCGTATTCAAGAAAGAGTCGACACACATACTTTTGAGTCAAAGAATGAAATCATCGAAGTAAAAAATCTATTGTTGGTGATTGGCATGGCCAACATGCCGGAATACTATACGTTTATCTCCCATCACTTTTCAAACGCCCGACCTGAAGTGGTTGAAACCGCAATTGAAGCAGCTGGAGTGAGTATTAATGAGGACTTTATTCCTCCTTTATTAGCTTTTTTGGGCGATAAAAGATATCGTAGCATCTCTCAGGCAGCACTTCAAAATTATGGGTCGAAAATGATTTTAGTATTGACCAAAATAGTATTGGAGCGATTGGAGCCCATTGAAATATGTCGCTATATACCCAATGTTATAAAGGGCTTTGGCTCACAAGAGGCGGTTCGGTATTTGTTGGAACTGCTGAACGACCCCGATTTGGGAATACGTTTAGAGAGCATACGTGCATTAAGCGAAATACGAAAAAATAGGCCTGAATTAAAATTCAATAGGTACAAAGTAGTGGCATTTATTTTGGAGGAATGCAAACTGCACCACAAAACATTGTCCGCAATGCATGCCCAGATTATTATCTCGTATAGAAATCGGAAAAAATCAAAAAAAGAGGTTACGGAAGAGGAACGTGATGCGCGCGCCAGTCTATTGGAACTTCTGGAACGACGATTGGATGCCGGATTGGAACGCATTTTCAAGCTATTAGGGCTTAGATATCGACAAAAAGACGTTGAAATTGCCTATGAAGGATTATTAAGCAGTAAACAGGAGGCCCAAACCCACGCCATAGAATTCTTAGATAATTTGTTAACGGGAGATTTAAAAAGAACCTTGCTTCCCATTGTCGAAGAAACAGCCTTAGATGTCTCTTCTGAGGAAGTATTGCACAAAATCAAACACATGGTGCCAACTGAGATGGAGTGTTTTAAACTGTTGCTCGAGGGTAATGACCTTAAGTTAAAATTGGCGGTTTTATATTTGATAAAACATCAAAAAGAGATAAAATACGTACCTATCATTGAAAAGTATACCAAAAGCGATGATTATAAATTAAGGACCTTTGCAAAGGAAGCCTTAAGTGCAATGCCATACCCAAATTAATTCTTTCGAATAATTTTGTCAATATTACCTGCCAAATACATATGGTCGCTGGCCGAATTCTTTCGTAACACATTGGTCATTAGTACGACCAAATAGCGACAATTGTCAGAGTGTTCTACAATTGCCACCGAATTCATAAAGTTTTGAACATTTCCCATGTATTTTCCGCAAGCCTCTCCTTTACTGCGGTCGCATTTGTAAAGGCTTCCCGATTTAAAATACACGGCCGCATCCTTTAACGCCGGTGCCTGAGCGTATCGTATACGTCTATCGGTCATATACATCAATCGTTTCATTTCAAGGCTACTCTCCTTATCAACGACCTTCCCCTGTTCCAATTGGACCAAAAATTTCATCAGTCCCAAGGGGGTACCTATACTACCTCCTTTAGCGCCGATATAGGTGTTGGCGCCTCTGGTGAAGAAACTGCCCAGACGCCATTCATCTATCGAAATCCCCAAATCCCTTAAGGGAAGATTGACCACATCGTTACCTAAATCCGTTAAATCTTTTTTTGGCGTTGTTTTAAAGTACTCCAAAGCCTCGTCCTCTGTTAAGGAGGGATAGTCTTGCCCAAAGGCAGCCATGAGCAACACCTCGCGCCAAACGATACTGGCTGCGCCGTTGTTACTTACCGAAAGCATATGGTCGGTCCATTCATATAAGGTAAAGATGTCACTGGCTATTACCTGCCGCTTTACTAAGGTGTTCTTTTCAATATTGTAAATGGGAATAGTGTGCTCATCGGTTAAGCCCCAAACCCCAGCCTTTACCGATTTGTTTCGTAAGAGTTCCGTGCGTTTTGCCCATGAATCGGGATATATTTTTGCCAATTGGGCAAAGAGTCCGTTCAACACGGCAAGCTTCCCTACGCTACCGGGCTGGTAGCCGGCAGTTTCGTTACGTTCCGCATAGCGGGTATTGTTGGCATCGGAGATGTCCAATACCGTTAGGGAATAACTCTTATCGAGACCTCGGAATAAATTGTTTATTTCCGATTGAAAAATTTCATCCTTTTTTAAAATGGCATCCACACTATCACTGCTTCTAGAAATAAGATTCAGTTCGATCTCATCATACGATTTCAGAGCTCCGACCGGAAGTGCCGTGGCATCTTTGATTTGCCCGTTTTTAATTAATTCCAAACGTTTAAGACGCTTGATTCCTGTATATTCGTATCCGTCAATAGGGTAGTAGTTTAGCGCCGTAAAAGCGGAGCAACAAAGAAACAGTGTCGTGTATATAAGTATATTTTTCATTGAAGTCTAGTTGAAAGTAAGATTTCCTTTTTATTGTCGATTTTAGGCGTAATCGATTCTAAATAATCAGAGCTCAGTGCCTTTTTGTTTTCAACAAAGGGTCGAATTTGGAAGAGCCATAATTTATCATCTTGAAACCCAAGTTCAACGTCATAAGCCCCTTCATAGTCTGATTTGGTTTCCTTAGGAAGTATTTTTCGAATGGATTTGGCAAATTCCCTGATTTCATCGATATTCTTTTTGTTTAAAACCGACTTTTCAAAAGTTGCGGTTTTTCGTCCAGTCCCGCCGGTTTCAGGCAAACTATTGTAATGAGGTTCCCTTGCGGGAGCCAAAAGCCGATACCCTCCTTTATCATAAATGGTATAGGTTTCGGCCGATTGTCCATCGACAGCTCCCCCGGCCCCTCTGCTAAAAGCAATGGTTAGGTCTTTTTCTTGACCTGAACTGATGCCCTTGGTTATCAAAACGCCTGAATAATCAACATCAACACTGGGTATAACTAAAATGGAAGGAAAGACATTCTCAGGGTTCAATAAGTACTTTTGGCGCCATTTGAAACTCCGCTCGGTATAGGGGGAAGCCCAGACCTGTTTGATGCCGTTCAATATTTTTTGTTTATCGACCACATTAAAAAGAGTAAGGTTGAGTCCGGCACCTGTGAAATCCTTTAGGTCTTCCATATTGGTGTCGCTACGAAGAAAAACAGGAATTGCGCCAAGTGGTTTTCCCAGAATGTCTTCGAAATCTTTTTCGAATTTTGTGACGAACTCCGGCTTTAATGTCATTTTATTAATCGCATCACGCAATATTTGTAACTGAAGCAATTGAAAATTTTCAACCTCGGCTTCAGGGATATTTTTACGGCGCATTTCATCAGCTTCGCTGAACATGGCTTTTAAAAATTGCCAATAACTCATGTTTTGACCGGGCATGTCTTGATCCATATGAGTGCGAAAAATTCCAAAAGGTATGACCAGGCCTTCGACGACCTTGTCAGGGAACATTTTCTTCAATTGGCCAAGATTTGCTGCTTTTGGTCCGCAAAGTTCCCCCGAATCGCTTGCATCCACATTTCTAAGATTCAAAATCTGCGATTGGTCAAGTTTGATTTTGTCAACAGGTACTTCAATTTTATCGGTTCCTCGTGCTTTTTTTACGAATAGCGCTCGTTCGGCTGCTGTCATCTCGGACTCTGGTTTTAAGATGACGTTGCCCTTATTCGATACGGCATAGAAAACACTTTGTCCGCTGTACTTGAGAAGACCCTGAAGGTTTTCATCGGACAGGGCAGCATTCGGTATTCCTAAATTTCGGGCGAGCAATTGCACGTGTGAAACCATATTTCCTTCTGCAACAGTGGCAATACCGGCCACGGGTTTTAAATCTGAAGGTGATCTCCTAAAAATGTAAATCTTGTCAGAGGAGACCTCGATATCTTCCGGGGAACCGGCTATAACTACCAATTCACCAAATGCATAACCGGGGTTTAGTCCGCGTACGGTACTTGGGTTGGGAATATCCATGATGGTATTGACCAAAGCGGATTCCTTAGAAATAAAATCGCCCAATTCACCCACACTTTTTCCTAGGTGCAGTGCAATGGAGCCGCGTATAAGGTCATCGATAAAAGCGTAGGCCTTAGGTTCGAAACTATTGTAAATGTTTACTTCCTCTTGATAGTTTGCCTTAATTATGGCGGCACTCCATTCAACGGCACTTCGTGCAGTTTCTAGTATGTCGGTCAATTTGGCCAAAGTCATTTGCTGCATGTCAAAATCACCTAAGGAAGGTTTTATCTGTTCCCATTCCCAAAGCTCCAAATAGCCAGCACCGACCGAGCCCATTGCCAAAGCCTCTATTTTTCGCAATTGCTGTCTGACTGTTTGGGGTTGCCAGTTCTGTGAATTTTTAAATAGTTGCGCTTCGAGCTTTAACGAAATATCTAAAAGCTGGAGTCGGGCCATGGGTCTTTTTTCGCCTAAAATTCCTTCTCGTATATGCAACAGGAGATTTGCGGTTTCTACAATTAGTTGTTCGGGGTCGGTTGAACCATTCTGTTTTGATATATAGAAGTCAATGGCATTACCTAAGGGCGTACCTCTAAGCATGGCAGCTTTTAATCCCAATTTTTTGATGTCCAATGGTTCGAAGAACTTAGTCATGGTGGCAATCAGTTCGTTGAGTTTTTGGTTCAGCGAAGCCGTTAGTTTGGTGTTGTTTTTTTGTTGAAAGACCCGCACTTTTTCGATATCACTAGCTTCGGGTTGACCGTGTATTTTTACCCTTAAATCCATAAATGGGGGATATTGGTCAGCGATTACTTTTGATTGGCTGCGCATGAGTTGGGCAAAGTTGTCGTCACCACTATGGGGAATATCCTTTAGCGATTGGCGCACAAGAAAAAAACGCCGCTTTAAGACTTCGTCTTTTGCCAATAACCATTTATAAAATGCAATGCCCGATGCTTCTTCATCTTCAGCTTGTACGGCGCCGCGATAAAACTGCCCTTTTTGGTTTATCCAGCCATTATCTACACTACGCAGATATTTATCAAGCTGGTATTGTTTTAAACGGGAATGATCGTTTTCTGAATCCCAGAGATCTGGGGCATCGGTGTAAGCCAGTAGTTGCCCCAAGTAGATATGGTGTTCTTTCCCAAGTGCCGAAACAGCATCTTTATATCGTGCATGTTGAACTCCCGGTCCGATATTTTCAGGGCAGGGGTCTTTGGGCGGGCGCACGCTACCATCAGCACAAAACCATCGGATATCTTTATATGGTCCTCGGATATCGTTTTTGTATTCCGATATCTGTTTCTTAAGCTGCTCGGCTTCCAACTTATTCTGGCCAAAGGCCAAAGATGAAATCAAAGGGATGACGCAGGTAAAAAGTACGTATTTAGTCATTTATATCTACAATGTTCGTTTAGTTTTATATATCAAAAGTACTGCCAATTTCGATTTAAAATTTAAATGTTCCATTTAATTAATAGAAGCGGTGCTTTTACTATATTCATAATAAGAAATAAGATAGTTAAAAAAATAGATGAATCCGAAATTTAAGATAGAACCCATTGCCTTTCAGACGATAAGGGAGTTGCCTAACGCCTGGACCGATTCTGATTTCAAAACGTTGTTGGAAGACATGGAATATGGTGACACTTCCGATTTGTCATCAAAAGAATTGAAGGAAATGTGCTTGCTTTCCCTTGCTGACAATGAACCTGACGAGGCTGCAAAAATCGTTTTGGAGCATATTTTTACAGAACGCCTGAATGAAGGCCAGATAGCCAATCTTTCACACGAAATGATTGATGAAAAAATGTGGGAAGAGTATGCCGAGTTAGGCATGCACGAAGATTTTTTTAATGCCACCCAGCTGTTATACGAGGCTTATAATGGGAAGTTTCCGCTACCCGAGGCAGTTCAATTTCAAATTAACATAACTACCAAAGACGCACGTGGAATGTCGATTTTGAACCACGAAACAGAAGCGGCCCTGGTTCGTATATTGGTGCAGGGCATGCCCGAGAATACATTGATCAATAGATTATTCGATGAGCAAATTGAGGGTGGGGATTTCAAAGATGCGAAAGATATTATTTGGCAGTACAAAAAGGAGGAAACAGGAGGCAATACCCTACAGTTTTCTATTATTTCGTCAAGTTATTGGTTCCGTGATTTTAAATATGCCGATGCTTTTGAAGCTGAACTTCCCGATTTGGAATAGCTTTTTCTAATTGCAGAAATCGGACGTACCGCAATTGTAGTGAAGTATAAGATTGCTTATGGCGTTTCTTCTTCTTTGGGGAGCATCTCTTGTGCTAAGGCCTCAAGGTCAATACCCATTTGCTCTTTATTAATCTTTAGTACTTTGTTCCGCAATTCTTCCGGAAGATTCGAAAACCCGTCTTTGGCGCCAAGGATCATTCCTGCAACGGCCGCCACGGTATCATTGTCTCGACCATAATTAACGATAAATTGCATGGTTTTATTGAAATCTCCCTCTCCGTACTGCAGTGCGGTAACTAGAATTTGCCAGATTTCGCCAGAATGGAATGCAATGGCTTTTTCATTCTTTTCTAAAAATTGGTATATCATTTCTTGACGGACCCAATCGTTTTTGGTTCCTGGAAAATTTTTGGGCATTTTGAATAAGATTGAATCTTTGGCGATTATCGAATCAGTCAGCACCATATCTTTTACAGTTAGTACGTGTTTCACAGAAATATCGGCAGCTGAATAGGCAATACGACCTACCAGTCTACTGTCTTGGTATCCGTTCGGGTCGACAAAAGTCGCGGTATTCAGTATGGAATCCATATTTTGGGTACGCAGCGCCATTTGCGTCATAGCTGCTACTAGACCTGATATATCCTTGGCATAGCCTACATCAAAAATTGAATGGTCATAACCCTGATTGTATGCGCTTTCCACAGTATAGGCAGTAAGGCCGAACATAGGTGTATAAAGCTGCCCTGCACATGACATTTCACCTCCATAAAACCGGTTTAATGATTTTTGGTAGGCCTCGTTACTTTCTTGGTAGGCCAGTGATACCCGGGCCCATTCCTTGATCCAGTCCATTTTTTCGATTTTTTCGTCCAATAGATCTGTATTGGTCAAAAGATCTTTATCGGCTAGCGTTTTGGCGAGGGACTGGTAGTAATCGTTAATGAATTTTGAAAACTTCTTTGCTTCAGGTTTTCCTTTGGTATCGCTAAAATACTTGACCATAAGCAATTTCCAACGTGTGTCATCGGTTGTCGCTCCGGCCATCAGGTTGTGCCCCCAGGTTCCTTCGGGTGATTGTTCACGAACGGCAGGGGTGAGCCCGTTAATGTACCCATACTTCAACTGAATGTCTTTTCGCGGCCACATTTCTGTTGACGCGCCCATGGCATCGCCAATAGCCGAACCTACTAGGGCGCCTAGAACTTTATCGTACTTTTCGGCCTTGGAAAGCTGTAAGCTATCTGCCCCATAAGCGATTTTCTTAGGGGCATTGATATCGATTTTGGGTGCCATTTCCTTACAAGAAAAACCAATAAGCAATAAAAGCAGCAAGAGGATGGAGTATGTATTTTTCAAGCCTGTTATTTTTTTAAAGTTAAGTTTTTTTCGATTTGTATACGTTCGATTAAGTCGATTTATACATTTTACCACAGGATGGAGCAATTATACGTAACGTCGAATTTATCTATAATAATTGGAACGCACTTAAGTTGTACTAGCTATGTGGATGTTCAGGGAAGGTAAACCAGTGTACTACTTCCTTTTGCCGAGGATGTCGTCCAGAATTTTTGGTCCTGAGATTACTTTTTCGATGAACACCCTGCTTTTCATACGTTTTACGAACTTCTCCAAATAGATGGCATCCTCTTTCGACCCGCATTTTTTGGACATGACCAATTCCCAGTCGGTGGCCATTGCCGTATATGCGTTTTTAAAATGATGTTTCCTGTGGAGTTTCAGCCGTTCATCTATATCGCGGGTCTCCCCAACATAATAGTTTCCCCGCCCGGGGCTATGGATAATGTATAGAAAATGTGCCATAAACAAAAAATCCCCGTTTGTACGGGGATTCTTGTGGTGCCTCCAGCCCCGAAGCTTCGGGGGAACCTGGGCGTTACTTCCTTTTGCCGAGGATGTCGTCCAGAATTTCCGGTCCTGCGATCACTTTTTCGATGAACACCCTGCTTTTCATACGTTTTACGAACTTCTCCAAATAGA
>CBDULZ010000141.1:0-10366 GCA_965368185.1 uncultured Kriegella sp. | reverse complement strand
AACAGAATCGTGAATGACTAAAGTAGATTGATGGTTCGTAGACGTTTTTGTAATATCGTTTTGAAATTTTTTGATATTTTTCTTTGAAGTGCTTAAGTCATACCTCAATACTGTTTGTTTGTCTTTCCAAGCATTGTTCGTGCTTTTGACATGGTCTGGAGCTGCATAATTAAGGGTAGCGCGTGGTGCTTCCGTTCCATACCGAACTTCTATAGCTTCCTTCCCTGGAACTTTCAATGTGTAGCCTGAAGTCTTTCCAGTAACCGAATCTTTATAAATAGTTTGAGAAATTTGATCCTTTTTGGTACTTTGTTCTATACCGGAGGCAACTTCTGTGACAATTGGCTTGCCTGTTATCGAATCGTGAATAATCAGTCTAGATTGTGTAGTTCCGCTTTCATCCTGCGATTCTTCCATTCCTTTTTTAAATTCTTCAAAAGAATCTTGGCTACCTGCAACAAATGGCCCTCCGCCAGATAAAATGCCAAAATAACACATTTCAAATGGTGGGGTACTCCAAAATTTAGCGTTTCCCGTATTATCTTTACTTTTAATTTCGAATTGCAGGTCGATTATTTCTCCGTTTGCATTCCTTTTTAAGGTATACGTGAATTGGCCTCCTTTTTGCTCAATGGCCGACTTGATTTCCTTTATTTCAGTATCTGAGGTGTTTTTTTCGATGGAATAAGTGTCGGCCCCTGACATTTCAATAGTGTTCTGAGATGAACTTCTAACTTGTGCCACCGTTACCGTCTGAAAGGTAGTTATGAAGACAGAAAGTAGGGGAATGACCAAACCATATTTCCATACTTTTTTTCGATTTGACTTTTCTTTGTTTAACATGACAATTCGTTTTTTGATTGATGAGATCGATGAATAAAAAAATGGATTTACAAGGGAGAAAAGATGATCGTCCACATGTGATTTGAGCAATATATATTGGTAACCCTTTTTCGTAACTTCAGATTGCTGTGCTTGTCCATCAGCTAAATATTCCAAGTTTTGCTGAATTGCCGATCGATACCACCAAGCTAATGGATTGAACCATTGAAAAATCAGAAAGAGATTGATTAACAATACATCGATGGAATGTAATTGCCGCACGTGGCACTTTTCATGGGCCAATATGGTGGGTAATGCAGCCGCTTCTATTTTATTCGGATTGTAAACGATACGATTAAAAAAGGAAAAAGGCGAAATGTCGGCTTTGGTCTCTACTATTTTAAGATGGTCTTTTTTAAAGGTCTGACCTTTGAATAGTATGTTCGCAAGCGAAAATGATTGTACCAATAAGCGAATGAACATAACGCCCAATCCCACAACATATAGGATTAAAAGAAGCTTCCACCAATTAAAGGAATCTTCGGTCATTATATATTGTATAGGGAGTTCTGTGATCGCAACATTATCTTGAGGCACAACATCGATCCATACAGTGCGCACGATATTTATAAATGGAAGAAAGACCGATAGGAGCATGCCTATTAGTAGGAATATGCGATTGGTGCCAAAGAAAGTCTCACGCTTGAGAAACAATTGATAGCAGGCTAGAAAGAGCGCCAATACCCCCAACGACTTCAAAAGGTATATAAAGAAGGCTTCCATTTAATTTTTCTTTTCGATGAGAGCGATAATTTCTTTAAGTTCGGCGACCGAAATTTTCTCTTCCTTGGCAAAAAAGCTAACCAGGCTTTTATAAGAGTTGTCGTAAAAATCGCTAATGGTAGAATCGATGAACTTCTTTCGGTAAGCGTCTTTTGATATGAGCGGGTAATATCGGTGGGTATTACCAAAAGCCTCATGGCCAACATAATTTTTGTCCTCTAGGTTGCGTACAATAGTAGAGAGTGTATTGTAATGCGGTTTCTCGCCTTTTAATTCAGCCCTGATTTCTTTTACAAAGGCTTTCTTTAATCGCCAGAGTATTTTCATTATTTCCTCCTCTTTGTTGGTCAATTTTTGCATCGTATTTCTTTTTGATTTCAAAACTATTACTATTTTTTTAGTTAAACAACTATTTTTATAGTTAATTAACTATATTGTTAGTTGGTTGCCCTAGCGCATAAAAAGTAGATAGACCGATTAGTTAAAATCTTAGTTTATATTTGCGACCAAACTTCCTATATCCCCATCAATGCAAAATCTTCTTTTTATTGTCTTAGGTCTGGTCTTATTAATAACTGGGGGAAATTGGTTGCTTAAAGCTGCCGTAGGCTTATCGTTACGTCTCAACATCCCTAAAATTGTTATCGGAATGACCGTAGTGTCTTTCGCGACATCGGCTCCTGAACTTATTGTAAGTATCAAGGCGGCCTTAGATGGTTTTCCAGATTTGGCCCTAGGAAATGTAGTTGGGTCGAATATCGCCAATTTGGGACTGGTTTTAGCGGTCACCGTACTTTTGGGAAGTATTGATGTTCGAAAAAGTTTTTATACAACCGATTGGCCGGTAATGATGCTGGCCTCCTTTTTGTTTTTCGGTTTTATTTATTTTGATGGCGAGCTTCAGCAATACGAAGGGATTATCATGGTGGTAGCCCTCTTTACATTTTTGGTCTACCTCTTGCGTTTTCAAAAACCTGCCGTTGTTGATGAGAAACCCGAAGATGATGTGCTTTTGCCCTTATATAAAACAGTTTTGTACTTAGGTATTGGGGGAGTAGCCCTTTGGGGAGGATCCGAGTTGCTGATTAATGGTGCTGTGGGTATGGCAACCATTTACGGGGTCAGTGAACGCGTAATAGGTATAACTGTAGTATCTGTGGGTACCAGTATTCCTGAATTGGCAGCCTCGGTGATTGCCGTAATCAAAAAGGAGAAAGCGATTTCTTTGGGTAATCTTATCGGATCGAATATTTTTAATCTTCTCGCCGTCTTGGGAATAACTTCAATAATAACACCCGTTAGCGTTATGGATGAGGGACTTTTGAGTAGTGATATTTTTTGGATGTTGGGCATTTCCTTCTTGGTCCTTCCATTGGTATTCATTCCGAAAGGGTTGCGTTTAGGGTGGCGCGATGGTATTATTCTGTTGGTTGTTTACGCTACTTTCATCTACTTAACGATTTCCTAGAAAAAAAATCGCCGTTGACGAAGTCAACGGCGATAGGTAAAATGTATGAATCAACAATTAATTCGTAGCTGCTTAAACCTTTGCAGATTTAACGGTCTTGATAATTCTGCCGGCAATTTTATATGGATCGGCGTTAGAAGCTGGTCTACGATCTTCCAACCAACCTTTCCAACCTCTTTCTACTGTAATGATCGGAATTCGGATGGAAGCACCTCTATCGGAGACACCGTAACTGAAGTCATTTATTGACGCTGTCTCATGTAAACCTGTTAAACGTTGGTCGTTAAACTCACCGTAAACCGCGATATGTTCTTTAACAACAGGGCGGAAAGCTTCACATATTTTTTCATAAACCTCTTTAGAACCACAAGTTCTTAAGGTGGTATTAGAAAAATTGGCATGCATACCAGAACCATTCCAGTCCATATCTTTTCCAAGTGGTTTTGGATGGTATTCAATATAGTAGCCATACTTTTCAGTAAGCCTGTCAAGTAGATATCGGGCTACCCATAATTCGTCACCGGCTAATTTAGCGCCTTTGGCAAATAATTGAAATTCCCACTGTCCGCATGCTACTTCTTGGTTTATTCCCTCGAAGTTAAGTCCGGCGGCAATACAAAGATCGGCATGTTCTTCTACCAATTCCCTACCGTGCGTGTTTTTTCCGCCGACCGAGCAATAATACATTCCTTGAGGAGCAGGATAGCCTCCAACGGGAAACCCTAAAGGTAGTTGGGTGTGGGTATCCATGATAAAGTACTCCTGTTCAAAACCGAACCAGAAATCATTGTCGTCATCATCAATGGAAGCTCTTCCATTAGACTTATGCGGTGTTCCATCGGCATTCATAACCTCGGTCATTACCAAATACCCATCTTTACGCTCTGGATCTGGAAAAATGGCTACCGGAATAAGTAAACAATCAGAGGAACCGCCAACTGCCTGTTGCGTAGAAGAACCATCAAAAGACCAATTTCCGATTTCTTCAAGAGTTCCCTTGAAATCTTCATGTTCCTCTACTTTGGTTTTGCTTCTTAAGTTTTGTGTCGGAAAGTAACCATCCAACCAAATGTATTCTAATTTAATTTTGCTCATAACTTTCAAAATATTTAAGATTTTCTAAAATGGCGTAACAAAAGTAACTTTTTTGAGGAATGAGCTATTATTTTAAGGGATAAATCTCAAAAAAATTCTATTTTGTGGTTGTATCCCCCTATTTTTTATGGGTATTATAAATTGAACATTGTTTTTTTATAAAATGCATAATGAGTATTTTTGCCGCTTTAAATGATATAGATTATGCCCAAGTTACGATTTAGTGCCATTTCAGAGAGTTTGAAAAGACCGCGAATAACGATTGAAGAAACGGGAAGACGGTCGGAAATATTCGCTCAAAACGTCTTTAATGAAGAGCGCATGTTGCATTATCTTACCAAAGATGCACTGGAAAGCGTCAAGGGTGCTGTTTTTTCAAGTTCGAAAATCGATAGAAAAATAGCTGATCAAGTAGCAGAGGCCATGAAAGGATGGGCCATATCAAAGGGCGCTACGCATTATACGCATTGGTTTCAACCTTTGACGGGTGCGACGGCCGAAAAACATGATGCTTTTTTTGATTTATTACCTGATGGTCGCGCACTAGAGAAATTCGGAGGCGGTCAATTGGTCCAGCAAGAACCCGATGCCTCAAGTTTTCCCAGCGGTGGTATACGAAATACTTTTGAAGCACGGGGATATACTGCTTGGGACCCAACATCACCGGCTTTTGTATATGGCACCACGCTTTGCATACCTACCATTTTCGTTTCATACACTGGAGAAGCCCTTGATAACAAGGCGCCCTTACTTCGCGCATTGAATGCAGTTGATGAGGCCGCGACTGCGGTGGCCAAATATTTTGATAAAAATGTTTCGAAGGTAAATGCCACTTTAGGTTGGGAACAAGAATATTTTTTGATCGATAAGGCGTTAGCCCATTCACGGCCCGATATACTTATGACCGGAAGAACACTGGTCGGTCATTCCGCTGCAAAGGGGCAACAGCTAGATGATCATTACTTTGGGGTCATTCCACAACGGGCCTTAAGTTTCATGAGCGATTTGGAAAAGCAATGTACCAAATTGGGTATTCCTGTTAAAACGCGCCATAACGAAGTAGCGCCCAATCAGTTCGAATTGGCTCCGGTTTTTGAGGAGGCCAACCTAGCTGTTGACCATAATCTGCTATTGATGGATGTTATGGAGAAAATTGCCGACAAGCACGACTTTAAAGTGCTTTTTCACGAGAAGCCCTTCGCGGGTATAAATGGTTCGGGAAAACATAACAACTGGTCATTGGCTACCGATACAGGAGTGAATCTGTTGAGTCCTGGGTCGACGCCCATGAAAAACCTGCAGTTTCTTACCTTTTTTGTGAACTCTATAAAAGCGGTAGATACCTATGAGGAATTACTTCGATCTTCGATAGCTTCGGCCAGCAATGACCATAGACTTGGAGCCAATGAAGCACCCCCTGCGATTATTTCAATTTTTGTGGGTACCCAGTTGAGCAGTGTACTCGATGAGTTGGAAGGGGTTTCTCAGGGAAAACTATCACCTGAAGAAAAAACAGAGCTAAAACTCAATGTAGTGGGTAAAATTCCTGAGATTTTACTCGATAATACCGATCGTAACCGCACATCGCCATTCGCCTTTACAGGAAATAAATTTGAGATCAGGGGGGTAGGGTCAAAGGCCAATTGCGCAAAGCCGATGACGGTAATGAATACGATTGTAGCCAAACAACTGATAGCTTTCAAGAAAGAGGTCGATGTTCTTATCGACAAAAAAAACCTAAAAAAAGACGAGGCCATATTTAATGTTTTGCGCGAATATATAAAGACGTCGAAACGGATTCGGTTTGATGGTGATGGATATAGCGTTGATTGGGAAAAGGAAGCTAAAAAGCGAAAACTAAGCAATAACAAATCCACACCTCAGGCATTACAGGTGATGACTTCGACAGAAAGTTTAGAGTTGTTCAAGTCGATGAATGTCATGAGTGAGACAGAAGTCAGAGCGCGGCTTGAAGTAGAACTAGAAGCTTATATTTTACATATTCAAATCGAGGGCCGGGTTTTTAGTGAATTGGTTTACGGTTATATTATTCCTTCAGCGGTTGAATATCAGAACCAGTTGATTAAAAATGTAATGGGTTTAAAGGAGGTGTATGGAGCGGCCCATAAAAAATTGTCTTATGGCCAGCTGACCATCATCGAAGAAATTGCAGAGCATATATCAGTGTTGAAGAAAAAGACCGATGCTATGACCGATGCTAGAAGAAAAGCCAATGTCATTGTTGATACGAACAAAAAAGCCTCAGCCTATTGTGACAATGTAAAGCCTTATTTTGATGAAATGAGGTATCACTGCGATAAATTGGAAAGATTGGTGGCAGACAGTGTATGGCCTTTGACAAAGTATCAAGAATTACTATTTATTAAATAGGCAGTTGGTACAGCCATTTTTGGTTACAGAAATATATAATTTGCATCAAATCTTCGTAGCTAAAATTTCTAAGGTTGGAAAGGAGGGCCCTGTAATAAGATATCAAAACGTAATAATCAAAATCAATTAAAGGGTGTAAAATGCTATGTTTTTTATTGAATCTTCTATTTTTGCCCAAAACAACAAAGAGATGAGTACGTCAGCTAGCAAAAGGTATGATCAAAGAGGGGTTTCAGCCTCAAAGGAAGACGTACACAATGCCATAAAGAATATAGATAAAGGGCTTTTTCCTAACGCATTTTGCAAAATAGTACCGGATTACCTGACCAATGATGGCGACTATTGTTTGGTGATGCATGCCGATGGTGCAGGAACAAAATCTTCTTTGGCATACATGTACTGGAAAGAAACCGGCGATATTTCGGTTTGGAAGGGAGTGGCCCAAGATGCTTTGATCATGAACATTGACGATTTGATCTGTGTCGGTGCCACCGATAATATTATGCTCTCTTCGACCATCGGAAGAAATAAAAATTTGATTCCCGCAGAAGTTATTTCAGCCATAATAAATGGAACCGAGGAACTGATTTTAGACTTGAAAAACCATGGTATAACCATTCATTCGACGGGAGGCGAAACGGCCGATGTAGGCGATTTGGTACGTACGATTATCGTAGATTCTACGGTAACGGCAAGAATGAAACGTGCCGATGTTATCGATAATGCCAAAATAAAAGCGGGTGATGTAATTGTGGGTCTTGCCTCTTTCGGTCAGGCAACCTATGAAAAGGAGTACAATGGAGGTATGGGCAGTAACGGATTAACTTCGGCGCGACACGATGTTTTTTCGAAGTATCTGGCGGCTAAATACCCCGAAAGTTTTGATGCATCCGTGCCCTCTGAATTGGTGTATTCGGGTAAAATGAAATTGACCGACGCTGTTGCCGATTCGCCTTTAGATGCAGGTAAATTGGTGCTTTCCCCCACGCGTACCTATGCACCGATCGTAAAGCAAATTCTTAACAAGTATTCATCCAAAGATATTCATGGTATGGTGCATTGTAGTGGAGGTGCCCAGACCAAAATATTACATTTTATTGACCACCTCCATATTGTAAAAGACA
Source organism: uncultured Kriegella sp. (assembly GCA_965368185.1). Lineage (GTDB taxonomy): Bacteria > Bacteroidota > Bacteroidia > Flavobacteriales > Flavobacteriaceae > Kriegella. The sequence continues at coordinate 2,683 of CBDULZ010000141.1, read as the reverse complement.
ATTTGTTCCCAGTACCCCCCTTGTTTAGATTGATCCAAGAACAATCGGGTACCGATTGGAAAGAAATGTATCAGGTTTTTAATTGTGGTCATCGACTTGAACTGTATGTTGATCAAGACATAGCTGCCGACTTGATTCAGATTTCCAAAGATTTTGGAGTTGATGCCCAAGTTATTGGGAAGGTTGAGGAAAGTGCTGTTAAAAAGCTTACCATTAGAAGTGCCGAGGGAATCTTTAGCTACTCCTAAGAGTGGTAAAATTAACATTGGATACAGCTGTTTACCCGAATAATGACAAGACCTCCTCTCAAGGCGCACGGTCTAGATTATACGGAACTATTTTTATACGAATATTTCGATTCTTACGTTTTCATACTATAAAAGGATGGAATGGAACGAAAGGAATTTCTCAGAAGTTTGGGGGCGGGAGCTGCTTTTGCCTTGACATTTCCCTGTTTGCAGGGATGTTCTAAAGATGATACTACTGGCGAGATTAAACCGGTGCCCACCAACATTGATTTTACCATTGACCTAAATTCTGAGGAAGGGGCCAAGTTGGCGGAAAATGGTGATTTTCTTTTAAAGAATGACGTTGTTGTAGTAAAAAATTTAGAGGGAGAATTCATTGCTGCCAGCCAAATATGTAGTCATGAGGCCTATGATCAGGTTCGTTTCGTGGCCATTGATGGAGGTATTTTTCATTGTGATGTACATGGCTCTCGGTTTAGTCAGACAGGGAGTCCTTTGAATCAAGTGGATAGCAAAACGGCCAAGCCTTTGAAGATTTTTAAGGTTGAGGTCACAGACAATATTCTTCGCATTTTTGAATAAATGCATCCATTTTGCGCTCTTAATTTCCATGAAATACGGTATATTTTTACTATCCCTTTTGTGTTCCCCTATAGTTCCGAGTCGGGAATGGAAAGTAGACTGTAATATGGCCTTGAAGCAAGCCACAAATCAACAAAAGCCGTTACTTTGGGTTTTTCCAGGGTCGGATTGGCATACAACCTGTCTTAAGTTCGATAAAGAAATGCGGCAGTCCGAAACTTTCCGGTCCTATGCAAATGATAATTATCTACGTTATAAGACGGACTTTCCGAGAAAAAATGCCAACAAATTGAGTTACGATATTACAGATCAGAATAAGAAATTGGCCGATGCTAATAATTCAAAAGGCTATTCCCCTTCGGTTGTAGTTTTAAACGTACAAGAGCGGATATTAGGTGAAACGGGGAATAAAAGACTTTCTCCGGACCTATACCTATCTCTTTTAAACTCATCCTTAAAATGAGAGTTGCACTACTTTTTATTGCTGGCTTTTTGAGTATTGCCCTCCATTCGCAAGCTAAAAAGCTGTTGACGGTTCATAAATCAATGGAATTGATGGGAAGCCGTTTTGATATAACTTTAGTAACCGATAATGAAGATGTTGGTTATATCAATATTGCTGAAGCTGAAGCTGAAATTTCTAGAATTGAGAAACTGATTTCCTCATGGGATGCAAATTCGGAGACCTCATTGATTAACAAGAATGCAGGAATAAAGCCTGTAAAAATCAGTTTAGAGCTTTTTATGTTGATAGAAAGGGCCATAAAAATTTCTGAATTAACCGATGGGGCCTTTGATATTTCCTATGCCTCGCTCGACAAGGTCTGGCAGTTCGACGGCAGTATGAAAGAAAAGCCTACCGATGAACAAATACGCAATTCCATTGCCAAAGTTGGGTATGAGAAAATTATTTTGAATGCCGAGGAAACAACCGTTTTTTTAAAAGAAAAGGGAATGAAGATTTCCTTCGGCGCTATTGGCAAGGGTTATGCAGCGGATAAGACCAAAGAACTTATGCTTTCTAAACAAGTTGAGGCCGGTATTATAAATGCAGGGGGTGATCTTACCACATGGGGAACCAAGGCGACAGGCGAAAAATGGCTTATCGGTATCCCCAATCCATTGAGTAAGGACAAGATTTTTTCATGGCTGCCCATTGTCGAATCTTCTGTCGCAACTTCCGGAAATTATGAAAAATTTGTGCTGTTCGATGATAAAAAGTATACTCATATCATCGATCCAAGAACGGGTTGGCCCACTTCGGGCTTAAACAGTGTATCAATTTTTTCAGTTGGTGCCGAATATTGTGATGCAATGGCCACAGCTGTTTTTATCATGGGTAGAGAAGCTGGACTTTTTTTGATAGACCAACTTGCGGGTATCGAAGCTATTTTGGTCGATGAGAATAATAAAATCCATAAAAGTAAGGGTATTCATTTCGAAACGGAAGAGTAACTTTAATTGTAGTTTGTTATATATGGGTAAAAAAACCAAGCTTCCTTTTTTATTATTATTCCATTGTCGTGCGTGGGGTTTAAAGAATATGAAAAACTCTATTTCAACGATGCCGAAATGCAATTAGCGACAAAAGGAGGTGAACGGTTCGAAACAAATTTTCCGATTTACCGAGAGGTCGAATGCATTACCAATGGGGAAGATTCGATGAAGTTGGGAGATTCCTATACCTTGTATCCAGCTTAGCGATTCTATGATCAGACAAGCGCCGATTATTTCAATATTTCAATACGAAGGAAGAGGCACTTAGTCCCTACCATTTCTGTACTTCCGATTTTGATCTTTCAAAATATACCACACGTCAATACGGACTAGGTATTCGGTATAAAGATATTTTT
>CBDULZ010000140.1:0-10602 GCA_965368185.1 uncultured Kriegella sp. | reverse complement strand
TTCCTCATTTTTAATCCATTTTGGTACCCCAATCGATCACCCTTTGCCCCTTTACCTTTCACCTTTGTTTTACCCCAAAATCATTCCCGCAATCGTAGCCGAAAGCAAAGAGGCGATAGATCCGCCCAAAACGGCGCGCATACCAAATTCAGAAAGGGTCTTGCGTTGGCCGGGGGCGAGTGAGCCGATACCACCGATCTGTATGCCGATGGAAGCAAAGTTGGCAAAACCACAAAGCATATAGGTGGCCATAATCACCGATTTATTATAGGTAAAATGGGTGGTACTGAGTACGTTCTTTAATTCGGCCAATTGAATATAGCCGATAAATTCACTGGCCGCCAATTTGATGCCCAAGAGCTGGCCCATCAATAATATATCTTCTTTGGCTACCCCGATCAACCACATCAACGGAGCGAAAATAGTTCCCAAAATCGCCTCTAACGATAATTGTTCGTACATGGAGTTTTTGGCAATCCATCCATTAAGGGCTGTAAGGTCGCCTATCCAGCCAAAAATACCGTTGAGCATTGCAATAAACGCTACGAAAACCAAGAGCATGGCACCGACGTTCACGGCCAATTTGAGTCCCTCGGTAGTACCGTTGGCAATGGCATCTAAAATATTGGCGCCAATTTTTTCGGTAGATACCTTTACATTGGTGTCGATTGCTTCTGTCTGCGGATATAGAATTTTCGAGACAACGATAGCCCCGGGTGCGGCCATGACCGAAGCCGCCAATAAATGTTTTGCAAAGGTCAATCGAAGGGCGGGGTCATCACCCCCGAGAAATCCGATATAGGCCGCCAGTACCGCCCCGGCGACCGTAGCCATACCCCCTATCATGACCAATAGAATCTCTGATTTGTTCATTTTTTCCAAATAGGCCTTGATCAATAGAGGGGCTTCGGTCTGGCCCAAAAAGATATTACCGGCAATACTGAGACTTTCCGCGCCCGAGATGCCCAATGATTTGGTCAATAACCATGCGAGTCCGCGTACTACTTTTTGAATGACCCCCAGATAAAATAATACCGAGGTCAATGCGGAGAAAAATATAATGGTCGGCAAGACCTGAAAGGCAAAAATAAATCCGAAGGTATCCATGTCTACGACAAGGCCCTCGAACAGAAATTTACTTCCTGCCCGGGTATAATCCAACACGCTGACGAAAACCCTTCCGATACTATCAAAAATCAGCTGTACAATAGGTACTTTGAGTACACCGATGGCAATCAGCAATTGAAGGGCGAGACCAATACCGACGGTTTTCCAATTAATGGCTTTTCTGTTCGAACTAAAAAGAAAGGAAATCAAAATAAGCACGCCCATACCCAACATGCCGCGCCATAGACTGTTTATGGAAAAACCTTGGTTCTCTATGATTTCAGAGGGGCCCATGTCGTTGATAATAGTCGAATCTATCGCAGTTTTCAGCGAATCTTGAAGGCTAGTCGTTTGTGCTATGGAAGATGAGGAGATAAGAAAGGCAAATAGAAAAAACCAGTAGATGGATTTCATAAAAAGACGATTGGTTAATGGGGCCTTTATACTAAGCCTTAATGTCCTGTTGTTTTGATCTGTTTGTACTAAAATAGCTTGATAGCCAAAAAAATCAAAAACTCATGTTATGGGCACAAAGGAATGTTTTATCGCTCTCGACACGCTGTTTAGTTGCGCTTTGATATTTCATCCCTAAGTTTCGCTGCCTTTTCGTAATCTTCATTTGCGACCGCCTTCTCCAATTCTTTATGCAGTTCTTCTAAACTAAGTTCTTTGTAGGCACCTGTGGGATCGTTGTCGATTTCGACGGTTTCCCCTTCTTGTAGAATTTCATCTACCATGATACTGTCATCACTTTTTTCTTTGTCTTTGTCATTTTCCTTGGAGGAAAATTTCAGAAAAATGCCTGCTTTGTCCAAAATGGTCTTGTATGTAAAAATCGGTGCGTTAAAACGGAGGGCCAAGGCTATGGCATCACTGGTTCTGGCATCGATTATTTCCTCAATTTTATCACGTTCACAGATAATGCTCGAATAGAAGACGCCATCGACCAACTTATGAATGATCACCTGTTTTACGACAATGTCGAAACGATCGGCGAAATTTTTAAAAAGGTCATGGGTCAGCGGCCGTGGCGGCTTGATTTCTTTTTCCAAGGCAATGGCAATGGACTGGGCTTCGAAGGCTCCAATAACTATAGGAAGCTTTCGATCACCTTCCACTTCATTCAAAATAAGGGCATAGGCACCATTCTGTGTCTGACTATACGATATCCCTTTAATTTTTAATCTGACTAGACTCATATTTCGCTATAAACCAAAAAAGGCTGTTCAAAAAAAGGGTTGACCAATTATTTGAACAGCCTTTTAGGGGCGTAAATTAACAAAAATTAAGCGTTTTGGGCTTTAAATTCTTTTAATTTTTCAGTGAGTTTAGGTACTATTTCGAAGGCATCTCCTACAATTCCGTAGTCCGCAGCCTTGAAAAACGGTGCTTCTGGATCGCTATTGATGACTACTTTTACCTTTGATGCACTTACTCCTGCCAAATGTTGAATAGCTCCCGATATTCCAATGGCGATGTACAAATTACTGGCAACGGGCTTGCCAGTTTGCCCGACGTGTTCTCCATGGGGTCTCCAGCCCATATCGGAAACTGGCTTCGAACAGGCGGTCGCAGCGCCCAACACCTCGGCCAATTCTTCGATCATACCCCAATTTTCCGGACCTTTTAGGCCGCGACCTCCGGAAACAACGATATCGGCATCGGCAATGGTCACCTTTCCGGCAACTTTGTCGACCTCTACCGATTTAACGGCAAAACTGTCGTCCCCGATGCTCGGGCTGAAATCTTCAACGGTGAGATCAACTTTATTTTCAACCAAACCGAAAGCATTATTCGATACACCGATAACCTTATGCTCCGCATTGATTTGCGTAAAGGCAAAGCCCTTGTTACTGAATGCTGTTCGTTTTACGACAAATGGGTCGGTGCTCTCGGGTGCCGAAACCACATTGGGTACATAACCTGCCTTTAGTTTGGCGGTCAAAATCGGCGCCAAAAATTTAGAGTTGGCACTCGAACTGACAACCACTATGGTGGCTGCTTCTTTTTCTGCTGCCTGTGCAATGGCGTCGGCATAGGCCAAAGCCGTAAAGGTGTTCAAGTTTTCATTCGTTACGTTGAGCACTTTCGAAACCCCATAATTGCCCAAATCATCATTTTCAGAACTATTGAACGATATGGCTGTGGCGGAAATACCCATCTTGTTGGCAATTGCACTTGCGTACGATGCAACCTCAAAGGCATTTTTCTTGAACTTTCCGTTTTCTGACTCTGTATATACTAAAACTGACATAGGTTTATCAAATTTTAAATCTCAAGTACTATTTTCCAAAATATCCTTGAAAACTAGCCACCTGTAATTGTTTTATAAAGGGTTTAAATCACTTTTGCTTCGTTGTGAAGTAAGTTTACCAGCTCATCAATGTTATCGGCATCAACGAGTTTGACCGCACCTTTTGGGGCGGGCTTTTCAAATTTGGTGTCTTCCGTTGCTTTTGTCGCTTCGGTAGGTTCGACAACATTCAAGGCCTTTTTTCGTGCCATCATAATACCGCGCATATTCGGAATGCGTAAATCGCTTTCTTCTACCAATCCTTTTTGTCCGGCGATGACAAGGGGAAGCGTAGTGGCGATTTTTTCTTTTCCACCATCTATTTCCCGTACAACGGTGGCGTTATTGCCATCGATTTCCAAATTGGTACAGGTGTTCACGAAGTTCATACCGAGCAAAGTCGCCAAAATACCGGGTACCATACCCCCATTATAGTCGATGGATTCGCGACCTGCAATAACAAGGTCGTAACCTCCATTTTTGACAATAGCTGCCAATTGTTGTGCCACAAAAAAGCCATCGGTCGGCGCACTATTTACTCGTATGGCTTCATCGGCCCCGATTGCCAGGGCTTTTCGCATGGTAGGTTCGACGGCTGCTTCGCCAACAGTTGCCACATGAACCGTAGCGCCTTGTTTTTCTTTGAACCACATGGCTCGGGTCAACCCAAATTCGTCATTCGGATTGATTACAAATTGTACCCCGTTGGTATCAAATTTCGTATCACCATCGGTGAAATTTATTTTTGAGGTAGTGTCCGGAACGTTGCTTATGCACACTAATATCTTCATACTATATTTTTAAGGCTTAAAAGAATGCCGCTAAGATAAGTAATCTTTTTAAAAAATACTATGCATGCATAATAAATTATTAAAGATTTTTTAGTTCCTTCAATCTATGTTTTGATAGATATTTTCCTATTTTTGCTAGCATTCTGAGAATTAATGTTTGACAAGCACAACCAAATATAAATGAAGACACTACAGTTTAGACAGGCCATAGCGGAAGCGATGTCAGAGGAAATGAGAAATGATGAAAGCATCTATTTGATGGGTGAGGAAGTCGCCGAATATAACGGTGCTTACAAGGCTTCTAAAGGGATGTTGGATGAATTTGGCCCAGAACGGGTAATCGACACGCCAATTGCCGAATTGGGTTTTGCAGGTATCGGTGTAGGTTCTACGATGGGCGGTAACCGGCCCATTATCGAATTTATGACGTTCAACTTTGCCTTGGTGGGTATCGACCAGATTATCAATAATGCGGCGAAAATACGACAAATGTCAGGGGGGCAGTTTCCCTGCCCTATAGTATTTAGAGGACCAACAGGCTCTGCCGGCCAATTGGGTGCGACGCATTCCCAGGCTTTCGAGAGTTGGTATGCCAACTGTCCGGGCTTAAAAGTTGTTGTGCCATCAAATCCGGCCGATGCGAAAGGATTGTTGAAAGCGGCAATTCGTGATGATGATCCGGTCATTTTTATGGAATCTGAACAGATGTATGGTGATAAAGGAGAAGTTCCCGAGGGAGATTATACCATTCCATTGGGTGTTGCCGATATCCGTAGGGAAGGAACCGATGTTACCATCGTTTCTTTTGGAAAAATTATTAAAGAAGCCGATAAGGCTGCCGATGAATTGGCCAAAGAAAACATCAGTTGTGAAATTATTGATTTGCGAACGGTAAAACCGATGGATTATGAGGCAGTACTAAAATCGGTCAAAAAAACAAATCGACTGATAATTTTAGAAGAAGCTTGGCCTTTTGGCAATGTTGCGACCGAGATTACCTATCATGTTCAGTCAAATGCATTCGATTATTTGGATGCCCCTATCATAAAAATAAATACGGCAGACACGCCAGCACCGTATTCTCCAGTATTGCTGGAAGAATGGTTGCCTAATCATAAAGATGTAGTCGAAGCCGTTAAAAAGGTAATGTATAAATAAGGTACGTAAAATTGTAAACCTAAATATGCTTCGCCGACCAAATGTTGGCGAAGCTTTTTTTATTGGAACAGTATTTGATTTAACAAAACTGACAACCTATTTTTTTGATGAAGAAACTGATTCTTCCCTTACTTCTTTTTATAGCTGCAGTTGCCTTTGGCCAAACAAAAGTGGGTGGTATCGTTTTAGATGAAAACGGACAGCCTGTGGCTTTCGCCAATGTACTTTTTAAAAATTCTTCCGAAGGAACCATTACGAACGATAATGGTCGGTTTTATATGGAGTCAGACAATACCCATCCTATTTTATTGATTTCTTTTATAGGGTATGAGAGTCAAGAAGTCACTCTTCCTGCCAAGGTGACCTACGACATGAAAATCAACCTGAAAGAGTCAACCGAGCAATTGGATGAGGTTGTGCTGATTTCGGGGAAACAATCAAAAAAGAATAACCCCGCCGTTGATATCTTACGAAAAATATGGGCTAAAAAGCGTGAAAACGGGGTGCGAAAGTTCAAGCAATACGAGTATGACAAGTACGAAAAAATAGAATTCGACCTGAATACTATAGACAGTGCCTTGATGAAGCGAAAGATTTTTAAAGGGCTTGAATTTGTTTTTCAAGACCTGGATACTTCCCGTATAACGGGTAAGACCTATCTTCCTATTTTTCTAAATGAGACTTTTTCAAAAGTGCATGGTGACAATCTTTTAAATCAAGAAAAGGAAGATGTCATCGGCAACAAAAATTCAGGCTTTGATAACAATCAGGCCATAATCGCTTTTGTGGCCGATCTCTACCAAGATTATGATATTTATGACAATTACCTCAAATTTTTCGATAAGAGCTTTACAAGTCCGTTGTCACGAACGGGGGTTGATACCTATAATTATGCCTTGAGGGATAGCGCTTTTATCGATAATAAATGGTGCTATAACATTGTATATTATCCGCGTCGGAAAAACGAACTGACATTCAAAGGTGATTTTTGGGTAAACGATTCGACCTTTGCCATAAAGAACATCAATTTACAGGTCACCAAGAGTGCCAATATCAACTGGGTCAAGGAAATCTATATCGAACAAGATTTCGATGTGGTCAATGATTCGATTTTCCTTTTAAAACGGGATTATATGCTCAGTGATTTTAGTTTCCAGAAAAAGGAAGAATCACGGGGCGTATATGGTAAGCGAACGACGGTATATGACGGTTACGTTTTTGATCGACAAAAACCCAAAGCGTTTTATAAGGCCGATGGAAACCCCTATGACCCAAGTTTGGTAGTGAAAGATGATGCTTTCTGGGAGAAAAACAGGTTGGAGGTCTTAAATAAGGATGAAAAGGGCATTTACCAACTTTTAGATACGCTTAAGACCGTACCCAAATTTAAATCGTACTATAATTTGGTCAGTATTTTAGGTTCCGGGTATGTAGAAATCGATAAATGGAATATGGATATTGGATCCGTATATGATGTTTTTGGCTACAATCAGGCAGAAGGTCCGCGTGTACGTGCAGGCATCAGAACGTACTACGGAGAAAACGATCCATGGCGCTTGGAGGGGTATATGGCCTATGGCTTTACCGACCATAAATTCAAGCACGGTGCCTCCGGTAAGTTTTTATTGGACAGAAAAAGTCGATTGATTATCTCTGGTGGCAACCGGCGTGACATCGAACAATTGGGGGTAAGTCTGACAGCAACGAACGATGTGCTTGGGCGTAGTATTGCTTCGTCTTCCTTGGTGACTGTCGGGGCAAACAATAGGCTTACAAAAATCAACCTAAGCACGTTCGGTATTGAAATGGAGCCATGGACCAACGTCCGGATCGGGGTGGGCAGTACCTTTCGTACCCTCAGTTCTGCCTTGCCCGATGATTTCAGTCTTGATTATGTCGACCCAACATCTGCAACGGGAGTATCTTCTGAAATACGGCAATTCGATTTTAATGCCATAATGATTTATACACCAGGACGAAAAACTATCGGTTACGGGGTCGAGCGCAGGGGCATGAATGATAATTACAGTACGTTGCTTTTAAACTATACCCGTGGAATCGACGGTATTTGGGACAGTGATTTTAACTATAACAAAATTCAGTTTGCCTATAGCCAACCATGGCAAGTGGGCGGTTTTGGCCGATTGTTCAGTACGGTAGAAATAGGAAAAACATTTGGTGAGGTACCTTTGGGTCTTTTAAACGTGATACCAGGGAACCAGACCTTTTTCTCTAATTATGGGACGTTTCCCAACCTTGATTTTTATGAATTTGTAACCGATACATATGTGTCGCTGCATTTACAACATAACTTCAACGGCAGGCTGTTTTCAAGAATACCTTTGATCCGGAAGCTTAATTTACGAGAGATAATTGGATTAAGAGGCGTGTGGGGGCAGCTCTCCGACGAGAATATTGCCTTAAGTGCACCTGCAAGTCTAAATACACCATTGCAGGCGCCCGATGAAAAAGTGTACTACGAGTATTCAGTAGGAATTGGTAATATTTTTAAAATTTTACGGATCGATTTTAATTTTAGGGGTAATTATTTGGATAGCCCCAATGCCCGGCCTTTTAGTATCACGGGAACTTTTGGATTTGATTTTTAAGTGTTATCGAAAAATGTAAAAAATAAGTACATTAACAAAAGAGGTTAGTAAAGAAACCATTAACATTAATTATTAAATAGTGTAAGTATGAGTGCGAAAGAAAAAATAACATTCGATGTATTGATCGAAATCCCGAAAGGAAGTAGAAATAAATACGAATACGATTTTACATTGCATAAAATACGATTTGATCGAATGCTCTTTTCGTCGATGATGTATCCGGGTGATTACGGTTTTGTTCCTGAAACTTTGGCATTGGATCAAGATCCATTGGATGTATTGGTGATGGGTACCGAACCCACTTATCCCATGGTCGTTATGGAGGTAAAACCGATAGGGGTTTTTCATATGACCGATGAGAAAGGACCTGATGAAAAAATAATATGTGTTCCGGTATCAGATCCGATATGGAGTAACAATAACGATATAAGCGATTTGAATCCGCATAGATTAAAAGAGATAGAACACTTTTTTCAGGTGTATAAAGATCTCGAGGAAAAGAAGGTCGATGTTGGTGGATGGGGCAACGCCGAAGAAGCAGCCAAAATTTACCGTGAGTGCGTAAAACGTTATGAAAATAGCGATCATAAAAAAAAGCGAACTTTTACGATATAAGCAAATCGAAAGCCAGTTGAGAGCCTCTTTTGTCAAAAAAACGAGGCTCTTTTTTATTCTGCTCAATTTTACTACATTAGCCCCCGTTAAAAAAACCTTTAAAAACAGCGTATAATATGGAATTAGTGATTCAATTATTACCAGTCTTCGGGCTAGTAGCACTCTTGTTTGTTTTTGTGAAGAATAAATGGGTCTCCAAACAAGATGTAGGGGATGCTAAAATGGCTCGAATTGCCAAAAATATTGCCGATGGGGCCATGTCGTTTTTAAAGGCTGAATATAAAATTCTATCAATTTTTGTAATTGCCGTTGCTATTCTATTATTTTTCAAAGGGAATAGCGAAGTTGGATCAAATGGTATGGTTGCCCTTTCATTTATAGTGGGAGCCATCTGTTCGGCTTTGGCCGGTTTTATAGGAATGCGTGTAGCTACTAAGGCTAACGTACGTACCACGCAAGCTGCTAGAACAAGTTTGGGAAAAGCTTTGGAAGTTGCTTTTGCCGGAGGTGCGGTAATGGGGCTTGGCGTTGTAGGTTTGGGTGTTTTAGGCCTGAGCGGACTTTTTATGATTTATCAAAACATATGGCCTGGAGCCGATAATTTGGGCTTGGTATTGAATGTACTGTCCGGTTTCTCTTTAGGAGCTTCATCAATTGCTCTTTTTGCCCGTGTCGGTGGTGGTATTTATACCAAGGCGGCCGATGTTGGAGCTGATTTGGTAGGTAAGGTCGAAGCAGGTATTCCTGAAGATCATCCTTTGAATCCTGCGACTATTGCCGATAACGTTGGAGATAATGTTGGTGATGTTGCGGGTATGGGTGCCGACCTCTTTGAATCTTACGTAGGTTCTATCATAGGTACTATGGTTTTGGGTGCATTTATCATAACGCCTGATTTTGCAGGTCTCGGAGCGGTGTATCTTCCACTGGTTTTAGCTGCTGTCGGCATTTTGATGTCAATCGTGGGAACTTTCTTTGTGAAGGTTAAAGATGGCGGAAATCCACAAACTGCCTTGAATATTGGTGAATTTGGTTCTGCCGGGTTAATGGTGATAGCCTCTTATTTCATAATAAATGCGCTGATTCCTGAAAGTGTGGAAGGCTTGCCACATGGTGCAATGGGAATCTTCTGGGCTACTTTGGCCGGCCTTGTTGCCGGTTTAGGTGTTGGAAAGATCACAGAATATTATACGGGAACTGGTACAAAACCTGTGACCTCGATTGTTCGTCAGTCCGAAACCGGAGCTGCAACAAACATTATTGCTGGTTTGGGGGTTGGTATGATGTCTACGATGATTCCTATATTATTGATTGCTGCTGCAATTTTAATATCGCATCATTTTGCCGGTCTTTACGGAATCGCGATAGCCGCTGTGGGTATGTTGGCAAATACGGGTATTCAGTTGGCCGTTGATGCTTACGGACCTATTTCCGATAACGCGGGGGGTATTGCTGAAATGGCCGAATTGCCTAGCGAAGTACGTGAGCGTACCGATAAATTGGATGCCGTTGGTAATACAACTGCTGCCATTGGTAAAGGTTTTGCCATTGCCTCGGCCGCATTGACCGCCTTGGCGTTATTTGCCGCTTTTATGAAGGTTGCCAACGTAACTTCTATCGATGTTTCACAACCTAAAATTATGGCTGGTCTTTTAGTAGGGGGCATGCTTCCTTTTGTATTCTCAGCTTTGTCTATGAATGCTGTGGGTCGAGCCGCAATGGCCATGATCGAGGAAGTTCGACGCCAGTTTAGGGATATTCCACAATTAAAAGCAGCATTGGAAGTAATGCGCGCCGTGGATTCCGATATGTCAAAAGCAACTCCAGAACAACGTGCTACTTTCGACGAAGCTGACGGACTGGCCGAGTACGATAAATGTGTTGATATTTCTACCAAAGCATCTATTAAAGAAATGGTATTGCCAGGGCTTTTGGCGATTGCTGTTCCTGTGGCAGTTGGTTTTATCGGGGGAGCCGAAATGTTAGGTGGATTGCTTGCAGGTGTTACAACCTGTGGAGTTTTAATGGC
>CBDULZ010000139.1:0-10753 GCA_965368185.1 uncultured Kriegella sp. | reverse complement strand
CTAAACTTTAATTAACCTTATTTCATCGTTTGGTCGAAACCGTTTCGGCATAACGCAGTTCACCGGTATAACCGTCATAAAATTTAAAAATAACCTGCGGATGCTGGTAGGCGACCCAACGCTTGTCACCTCTTTTTATCGGATTATTGAATACGTTATTAACCTGAACGACACAATAATGTGGAAACATTCGCTCTGTTCTGGGGATATCATCCATCACAAAAGATGACCACCGGATATCCATTTGTCGCTTGTCAAATTGAAACAACCCGGAATTGGGCCGCCCACCTTCGTCAGACAATCTATGATTCACCGAGTTATGCGGGCCCGAACAGAATTCCCATATTTGATCCGTAATCTTGACAGCGAAACTATTGTGTAGATCACCCGTCAACACAAAAACCGGTTTGTCCAAATCTTCCCATATTTGGATTAATTTTTCGCGTTCGTCAATAAAAACTGTCCAAGATTCATCTTTATTATCAGCCATGGCATAGCCACTCGCCCCAACATGGGGTATCATAAAAGGCACGGAAGAAAACACAAATAGAAAGTCTGCCTCACTTTTTTTCATTGCATCGACCAACCAATCGTACTGCTGCTTTCCCAAGAGGCTCAGACCCGCCTTATCGCGATTACTTGTGTCGTGATATTCCCTGTTAGTTTTGGTGTCCAATAAAAAATAATCGCAATTGCCCACCGTAAATTTACTGTAGGATTGCCGACCGATGGAATACGATTGCATACCAGTGGCTACTGCTTTAGGGCTTATCTCTAAACTATTTTCACTTCGTACTTTTTCTATGGAATATACCTTGGAATTAGGGTCACCTTCTTCGTCGACATCGTATTTTGTATCATCTACACCTGCCGTAAGCGTTCCCCAATGCACATGTAGATTAGCCATTTCTTGTAAATTCAATGCAGAAAAATCTGCTTTGGAATCTCTTAATATTGATGATCCTTTTTTGAATTTGGCCTTTCCAAAATGAACATCCTGTTTAAAGGTAACCGGATCTGCCCAGCCTAAGTAATCATACCATGCGGCAACACCGATGTCACGAAAAACCGTTCTTCGATTGCGGTGGCCCATACTTCCAGCACCCCAAATATCGTTGATCAACTCATGATCATCAAAAGTAAAATACGAAGGCATATTCCGGTGCCATTCCGCCAAATTATCGGCCGCAGAAAGATATGATTTGTAGTTTTCCCATACTCCGGTTATAGTTGGAGCATAGTTTACAATATCAGGTTTTTGTTGGTTCGATACGCCATTTACCCTTTGCCATTCCGCTACCGGATAATCTCTTTTATCCTCGTACAACCAGTCACCATTCATTATAGCGAATTGCACCCCATCCTTTACTTCTCTGAGCATGGTTGTATAAGTTGGAAGTGAAGGACCTAATCCATTCTTTGGATTTTGGCTCGCACAAGATCCAAACTCAAAGCTGAAATTAAACAGTCCTTTGGGGTTGTATTCATTTTCATAAGCGCTTGCCTTAGGCAAGGTCTTGAAAGATCCGTGAGGTTTATTTTTCCCGTTTTCGGTTAACACGCGAAAAATGTATTTCTTTTCAGAAGTTAGTCCCGACAAGGTTGTCCAACCGGTGTTATCGTTTTCCAATAGGGTGGGAATGGCCCTGCTTCTCATGGCTCTTGACCAATCAACCGCCTCAATTTCGGCATCCGTGGCAAGCGGCATATATTCAATATAAAATTGCGCTGACTTTGAGGTACGGGCCCAAATTCGTACCGATTCGTCCGTAATATGGCCCAAAATAGGACCATGGGTTATTTCGTTTTGTGCATGGCCGGAAAGAAAAAAGCACGCTACGATTAAGAATATAAAAGATTTCTTCATTTTTTACCCATTATATGCACTTACAGAACTAAATCTATGATTTTTATTCGGAAATCTTCAATTCGACCGTTTTTTGGAACCCCAAGTATCCATAGGTGACTACCAAATTGGGGGTATTCATTCTTTTAGGAATTTGGAATTTCGCTGTAAAAATTCCGCTATTGACATCAGTTTCGATTACTGTAATTTTCTCTATCCCAACAGCGCCATGAACCAATACCCAACCTTTATCCCGCTTATTCCAATCTTGATTGAGAGCTGATTTTAACTCGATTATTATGGACTGACCCGGCTTTACAATTTCAATTGCATCTTTGTAATCCTTATCGAAAACTTTAAGATGATGACTACTCAAGGTGGAGAAAGTCAGTGTTGTCTGCCACCCACGATTGGAAATACCCCAACCTTCCGTTGCATAGGCATTTTTACCAAAAACTTTTCCCTCGTTTTTTCCTTCAATTCTTGCAACGGTCTGGGCAATGGGAAATTGGCTATCCAAAGGAGAACCATCTAAAGTGCCCCTAACAAGGCCAAGCTCGCCGTAGCCATGTGGGTGCGATTGTGGCCAGCCGTTTTCAACACCTTCCCAATAACCATTTATATTTATGCGGTCTTCGCTTTTGTTGCTCAGGTGCGTCCCAACGGGATTTACACCAAATACAAAATCGACCTGTGCCCAACCCAGTGCTCTTAATTGATTATCTTTTAGCACGTGGGCGACTGCAAACATTGAACCGCCCAAAGCTGGAGCCCCACCCAATTCTTTGGTTTTCGAATGTGCCCATTCAGTTTCGCTATGCTTCCGATATTTCCAAAAATTATTGGTCTTTTGTTTCATATGAAGTGCCCATGCCGCTAATTTTTCCTTTGAACCTTTGGGAGCTTCGTTCGGAGCAAGCATAAGAAAATAGGCCAAGGCCTGGGGCGTAATATGCTCTGCATTTCGTATCCACCACATGTGTCGGGGATTTTCAAAATCCCAATTATTAATAATATCTTCGGCTCCTTCTTGGGCCCATTTTAAAAATCTATCGGGATTGCCATCTTCTTCATTTTTTTCGCACCAATACATAAATAGGTTACGAAAAACGGATTGCCCGTAAGCGTTACCCATTTCATTGAATTCTTGAAAGCCTTGATCTACCCATTTTGTACTGTAGGTCCAAAACCGAACTACCTTGTGACGGTCATATTTTTCCCAATTGTCCAAACAGACCTTCCTGTATTTTTGATAGGTTTCTTCGGCCATGTAAGGCTTTAGGAAGGAATGGTAGGCTGCACAGACAGCGGCAAGTTGATCTAACGTGTTCCAATAATCATAATTCATGCGCGGTTCACCTTCATAACCCAACGATCCGTGTCGGGTTAGGGTAGGGCCGTTGTAGTCAACATATTTATAGGCAAATTCGGCGTGCCAGAGAATAAGGTCAATAAGGTCCGCCACTTTTTCGTCCCCAACTTCGGTTTTCCAATTATCGAATAAAGCGGGGTTACTGGCATATTGCAATATTTCAAAAATTGTTTCAAGTCCGTAGGCACCAACATCACGAGTGGGGCCTCCACCATACACCGTAGCGGGGTCATAGGTTTTTAAATTGCTGTTACCCCTTGCATCGACAAAAAAATCATAGGCCAGTTTCGACGCGCTTTTTTCCATCAAATGATCGGCAATCCAAAACGGTACCGAGGCTCCGTGGCCATCTACCTTAATAATATAATCTTTGTCCGAGTTTACCGGGTTAAAGGAAGTGAACCAACCTTCGTTGTTCAATAGCTCACCTTCAAATTTCATTTCGTTGGTGGTAGCATCAACTATTTGAAAAGTAGTACCGTCTTTGGCCCCATAGCAGACAAAGCGTTTTGATTCCCCTAAATTATAGCCCAATTGATTCACAAAAGGAGCATAGATGGTTTTTTCAGTTGTTCCTTCTTGACCTAACAAGGAACAGACGAATAGACTTAATAAAAAAGTAAAAAGCGCTTGTTTTTTCATTTTGTTAAACTCAATGGATTATTATTCGCTGACGGCGTATTGAATCTTCAACCTGCCAAGTTCTTTTCTCATTTCTGAAACTTGCTTGGCGACGGCAGGTGAACTGTATATATTGTTCATCTCCGAAGAATCGGTTTTTAGATTATAGAATTCCCATTCCTCTCCATTGGGTACATTATGACCATAGAACCTGATGAGCTTAAAGTGCTTAGTGGCCACCCCTTCGTGTTTTCGAACCGCATGCGCACCGGGATACTCGTAGTAATGGTAATACAATGACGTTCGCCAGTCTTCAGGGGTTTCGCCCTTTAGCAATGGAACGATACTTTTACCTTGCATATCACTTGGTATAGCAACATTTGCTATGTCAAGAAAGGTTTCGGCAAAATCGATATTCTGTACCAAATCGGTATTTAAGCTTCCAGGTTTTACAGTTTTCGGCCATTTTACGATAAGCGGCGTTCGGAATGATTCTTCGTACATAAAACGCTTATCGAACCAGCCATGTTCGCCCATATAAAAACCTTGATCTGAGGAGTAAATCACAATTGTATTTTCATCGATTCCCTGCTCTTTAAGCGACTTCATTATTTCACCCACACTCTCATCGACGGACCAAATACAGCGTAAATAGTCTTTCATATAAGTCTGATATTTCCACTTGGTCAGTTCTTCCCCTTTCATATTTTCCTTAGCGATTTTTTCATACCGTGATTTGAACCTCGGGTCATTGGCATACAAATCGCCAGAAGCCTTTAAGTCTCTTTCTAAATTCATGCTCGTGGCAATATCCATTTCTTGTTTGTGCGCGGCCGTTGTTCGTGTGGCGTAGTCGTCGAAAAAATTTCCGGGCTCGGGTATTTCAACATCCTCGTATTTGCCCATATGACGCTCTGCCGGATCCCAGTTGCGATGCGGTGCTTTGTGGTGTACCATCATCATAAAGGGCTTGTCTTTGTTGCGTTCGTTTTCTAGCCAGTTTAAAGCGCGATCGGTGATGACATCCGTTACGTATTCGCCGTTGTAATTTGTATCGCCTTCTTCAGTGATAAAATCAGGACTATAGTACTTCCCTTGGCCTGGTAATACCTCCCAATAATCGAACCCTTGCATTTTTCCCGGCAAATGAATCTTTCCGATCATGGCCGTTTGATAACCATTTTTCTGAAGTATCTTCTGAAATTGTTGTTGGTCGTGGTCGAATACCGATTTTTTAGTATTGTCCACCTTCTTGTGCATGTGACTCATTTTGCCCGTTAAGAGTGTGGCCCGACTTGGTGCACAAATGGAGTTCTCTACATAGGCCTTGTCAAACCGCATTCCCTCTGACGCCAGTTTATCAATATTCGGGGTAGGGTCGAGACTTTCTAATCTGCCCCCGTAAGCCCCAATAGTTTGGTATGAGTGGTCGTCGGAGAAAATCCAAACAATGTTGGGTTTCTTTTGTTGGGCCAAGACCAGTAACGGTAGTAAGTAGGCCAATAGGGCTATTATTTTTCTAAATGTCATCATTGTTATTTTTTTTGTAGTCCATTATTTCCATTACCTTTCTCCCAAGAAAGTTACGTAAGAATAGTATACCCCGTATTTTTCACTTCCTTCGACAAAATCGTTCACGAGAAAAGTTTTTCCTTTTTCCAGATATACTTCAAAATACACTTCTTCATCCTCAGGGTTAATTTCTTTTTCAAGAATTTGATTGCCTACTTGAAGTCGGACTTTCTCCGGGGAAATCGATTTATAGGTAAACCAGTTTTTGGGATTTTTTTCAGGAATACCTAGTATTGGCCCAGGATTTTCTTCAGGCCACCTTCTACAGGATATCTTATATCGACCTTCCCTTTCAATTTGAATGGGATGGGTGTTGTTCTGGTTTTTGTTTCCTTCTGCTACTTGTTCACTTTTCCAAATTGGCAAATCATCGCCGATGGCATGTTGAATGGTAAGTTTAATTTTCTCTTGACCGGGGTTGCCTACGATTGCCGTTGGGAACTCAGTATACGCATAGTTCTTTTTTGTTTCCTTTAGGAATTCAGCATTTTTGGCTAATAAGGCCTTTACGATTTCCGGATGTCGGTCGGCTAGGTTGGTTAGCTGCATTCGGTCTTTTTCGATGTCGTACAATTCATTACCGTTCACCAAACGCCATTTGTCTTTTATGAAACAGGTTTGCGCGACGTCATCGGGTGGGCGCCAGTCTTGACGGCTGTGTACGAACAGTGTTCTGTCTGCCAATTCTGTGCTTTTTTTTAGAAGCAAAGGCGAAATATCAAGCCCGTCGAGTTTGGTGTTCTTGGGAATGGAAATATCACATAATCCTGCAAGGGTAGGAATCAAATCAATATGCGCAGTAGTTTCTTCAATATCCCAACCACCGCTTACTTTTCCGTCTTTCCAACGGATAAAGAACGGCACCCGATGCCCCCCTTCTGTTTCATCGCCCTTACGTCCCCTGAAACCCATATTGTACCCTAAGTTCCTATGACTATCAAACCCGGCAGTGGCCCCGTTGTCGGTCATGAAAATTAAAATGGTATTATCTGCCAACCCTGTCTTCTTTAAGAATTTTTCAAGCTTCCCGAAATTTTCTTCGATATTGGCAATCATTCCAAAGAACTCGGCATTTGGTATTTCGGTTCCTACAAAAGGTTTATAAGGGTCGGCGTATTTTTCATCCACGTAATGTGGACTATGGGGTGCGTTGGTCGCTAGGTAGACAAAGAAAGGTTCTGTGGTATTTTCAATAAATTTCATGGCTTCATAAAACCAAACATCCGTACAGTAGCCTTCAAACTGTTCGGGTTCATTGTTTACGAAATAAGTGTCATCAAAATAGTTATTTCCCCAGTAATCGGAAAGTTCACCTACCCCGCCTGCTTTATGGTGAACAGCAACATCGAAACCTAGATCCGTAGGTCGGGCGGGATAATTATCCCCCAAGTGCCATTTACCGAACATGCCCGTTTTGTAACCATTATCGCGAAATATTTCAGCCATTGTCGTTGCATTCGCAGAAAGGGCATCGCGACCTTTATAGGTAGCCCATGCCCCATTATTAATAGGATATTGGCCGGTCATTATCGCGCCACGTGTAGGCGTGCAGACAGGGCTCACATGAAAATCTGTCATACGAACGGCTTCTGTATAGAATTTATCGATGTTGGGCGTTTTTAACCATGGGTTGCCATGGCAGCCTAAATCGCCAATACCTTGATCATCGGTTAAAACAAGTATTACATTGGGTTTTGAATTTTGTGAAGCTCCAAGATAAAAAAACAGTAAAAAAATATAACTGAAGAATTTGTTACTTTTTTTCATGGCCATATCAGGAATCTTTTGTGCTGCTTTCTATATTTTAAAATAAATCTTCAATCATCGTCCCTCAGGGTTTTTGTTTTCGTTCGGCGCCTGGGCAAAGTATACTTCCGGACTATGCCATACCCCGGTTTTTTTATAGGATGGTTCATCAAAATCAAGGCTCAGGTCACAATCAAATCGGGCCATGATGGAATAACCCTTTTTTGCCGTTCCGGCATTGGTAAAATGGCAAAGCCCCCAGGTCACCCCCCGACCGTTACCCGAATCGGTAAAGGCATCGGCTGAAAAAGGTGCCGCCGCCGTTGGAGTTAGCGAAACCACTGAAGCAATTTCAAAATTGACACCGTCTTTGGCATATTGCATCGTCTCGCGTTCATTACCATCTTTAATGGCAAGAGTTGCAATACCTTCCTTGAATGGGAAATAGGTCGTTTCATGACCAGAGGCCAAAACGGGGTTAAGCGGGTGTTTTTCAAAAGGGCCAAGAGGGTCTTCGGCAATGGCCAGGCCATGGCCTACGGCATATTTATCTCGTATATCGGGCCATTTATTATAGGCCGCTTTATAGTATAGGTAGATTTTTCCTTTGTAGACAATCGGGTGGGGGTCATGTGTAGCATCTTGGTCCCATTCCCCTTTTTTCCCGAATGGGATTACGGAATCGCCACCATGCGTCCATGGACCGTTTGGTGAGTCTGCATACGAGACCGAAACCGGGCACCAATCACCGCGTAGCCCACTTGGCTCCGTAAAGGCTTGATAGTACAGGTAGTATTTTCCTTTCCAAATCAATATATCGGGTGTGGCGACCGAGCGCCATCCGGCCTTGGGTTTTTCGGGCCGTGCTACAGCTACACCTTCCTCTTTCCAAGTAGTGCCGTCTTCACTGGTGGCATACCAAATATCGCATAGGTCCCAATCGGTCGACGGTATTTCATCCGTAGCCTCCTTTGCCCTGTCCCATCCAATTGGGGGAACTTTGGTATCCCTTTTTGTGTAATAAATATAGTATTTGCCATCTACCAAAATTGGCCTTGAGGGATCTCGACGAGAAATCGTACCGTCGCCATCATTATAATCGAAACCTTTAAGTCGTGTATATTTAAACTGCGAAAAAAGCTCGTTATCCTGTACCCGGGGGGCAGGATAACTGAACATGCGCTCCGTAGCGGCACTCATGGGAAAATCCGGTTTTTCGGTCGGCATTTTGTGCGGGAAGACCTTGGTTTCGACGGTTTCTACATCTTGCTTAGGTTCCGTTTTCGAGTCCATTTTTGATTCGGAACAGGCAATCAATGAACCTATTAGTACAAAACAGGATGATAATTGTTTAAGCGTTGATTTAAACTCCATGGGTTATGCTTTTAAAGATGAAAATTTCGGTTTATTTTTTATGAACAAGTTGCTTGTTCGCTTCCTCTATTCTATCCCTTTGGGCTTCACTCAAACCCCATCGGTAATAATCCTCGGGCGGCCAAAGGTTATTATGCTCTTTCATTTGGGGATCATGAACATCCAAGCTTAGGTCGCAGTCAAAACGGGCCAGTTCAGAGTACATTTTGCCATTTGTACCACGAACATTTCTAAAATGTGAGATGCCCCATGTTATTCCGCGACCATTTTCGTTGTCCTCAAAGGCGTCAGGTATGTAGGCATTTGGACCGATGGGCATCATTTCGGTAATGGCGACAACTTTAAAATTCACCCAGTCTTCGGCATACTGTATAGTAAAATGTTCCGGCCCGTCCCTGATTACCAATGAGGCTACACCTTTTTTAAAGGGAAAAAAGCAGATTTCGTGACCCGAGTTCTGAACGGGGTTTAAAGCATGCCTTTTAAATGGTCCCATCGGATTTTCTGCGATGGCCAGGCCAATACCGCTCCATACCGTACCTGGTCGGTTAAAAGCAGATTTATAGTACATATATATCTTGCCCTTATGTACAAGTGGGGTAGGATCTTGAACCGCGAATTGATCCCATGCGCCTTTACTTCCGGTGGGTAGCACTTCTTTATTTACCACCGTCCACGGACCTTCAGGTGAATCTGAATACGCCATGCCAATAGGACAATAATCACCTTTTAATCCGCTTACCTCAACAAAGGCCTGATAATACAGATAGTACTTTCCTTTGAATTTCAATATATCAGGGGTCGCTACCGCCCGCCATCCCGGTTGCGGCTTCTCGGGCCTTTTCACGGCTACTCCTTTTTCTTCCCAAGTAAAACTGTCGGTACTAGTTGCGTACCAAATTTCTGCCAGATCCCAATCCGTAGATGGAATTTCTTCCGTAGCCTCTGCTGCACGGTTGGCGCCTATTGGCGGTACCTCGGTATCGCGTTTGGTGTACCACACATAGTATTTTCCGTTTTCGAATATGACTTTCGAAGGGTCGCGACGTGAAATGGTAGCATCTTTTGCCCCATAATCGAAACCCTTCAACTGGGTATACTTGAATTGGGAATAAAGCTCGTTTTCCGGATTTAACGGCGAAGGGTGATTATCGAAAACGCGACGCATAGCTTCGCTCATTTCCCGGTTTTTTGTGCTATCGGTCAGATTATAAGGAAAATCTCCCTGTTGCCCTTTTGCCTGATTTGCACTTAAAAAACCTAGGGCTAAAGCACACAGAAAAAATTTTAGTCGCTTTTGGATTTGTGGCGGTTTGAGCATTGAAGTCATCTTATCTATTTTTAGTACTGTTTCGACTTTGAGGTAGGCGTCATGTCCCATTCAGCATAAACTTTCTTAAGTTGGTAATAGGCTTCCTTTTTGTTTCTTTTTTCATCTACAATGCCCCATTCCCTAAAACCTGATTCAGGAGTACCTTTGTAGTTACTTCTATAATCATTATAGCTCCATAGCGATATCCCCGTTATCCATGGAAATTCTTTTAGTTCTTTGAGATATCCTACTAGTTCATCCGTCAGTTTACCTGCTGGAGCTGGTCCAATTTGTCCCGTTCCTATTTCTGATATAAAAATTGGCTTTCCTGGGAATTTTTCATGGGTTTTTTGGGCTAATAGTGGAGCGTTTCCATAACTATTCATCGATATAAAATCTACTTTCTCATAAGGTTCACTTCCTATTTCTCCTTTTCTATAGGACGTGATCGTTACATAGGTTTTTAAACGGGTAGTGTCCAGTTCGGTCACGTAGTCCAACATGGAATTGACATATCCATATTGATCGGCCGTAAGTGCCTTTTCTTCCCACGGGCCCTCTGGAGTACGTAGTTCGTTGCCCACGCTCCAACCCACGACGCTGGGATGGTTAAAGTCGCGTTCTACCATTTCCTTGAGCCATTGTTTGGTTAGTGGATTATCTGGGAAGGATTGTGGGTCATCGTCTCCCCATACAGGTATTTCCTCTACGATCAAAAATCCGATGCTGTCACAAAGTTTCAGTAAGTTTTCTGAGAGCGGGGCATGCATCAGTCGAGAGAAATTACAGCCCAATGCCTTGATATCGTGCATATCGGACGCAATCAAATGGTCGGGTTCCGTATTGCCATAATCAGGATGGTCATGAACCCTATTAACGCCGTTCATTCGCACAGGCCCATTGTTGAGAT
>CBDULZ010000138.1:0-10880 GCA_965368185.1 uncultured Kriegella sp. | reverse complement strand
ACCTGAATCTGCCTTAGTGCCATATTTTAAGAGGTTAATTTGGCCATGATTTAAATATTTAACTAACTTAACATCGCTATGAGGGTGTCAATTAAGGAATTGATTGTTGTGCATGTGTGTTACAGGGATATATTCAATGCTCCTGTTTCAATAGATGCATTGAAGATTTGGATGGGAATCCGAAACGATAACCTACCAATTTTCGACACTGCCCTTGAAGAACTAAAGAGTGAAGGACTCATTATTGAATCAATGGGCTATGTGGCTTATATAACAAAAGAGGAGATTATTCAAGATCAATGGAAAAAAAATGAACTGACCAAACAAATTATTGCAAAGGGTCAAAGAGGATTAACGATTCTATCGAAGATTCCATTCATCAAATTCGTTGGTATATCTGGTTCTGTTGCCGCCAAAAACCCTACCAATAATTCTATTGAAAATCACGTAGATTTAGATCTGTACATAGTGACCGCCAAAAACACGGTGTGGTGTTTCCTGTTATTGGAAAGAATATTCGCTTTTCTGGTTAAAGTTTTTCGTAGCAACCACTTTTATTGTTGCAACTATGTCACGGATGAATCCTTTATGGAGATTTACAATAAGAATTTTTATACGGCTACAGAACTTGTTAATATGAAACCAATAATTAACAAAGGAGTTTTTAGCAAACTAATAGCTATAAATCAGTGGATTGAAAAATACTATGATATGGAGTGTATTAAAGGCGTTCATACAGAAATCCCCCGTACTTCATTCAATTCCCGGATATTGGTTTTTGTCAACTACATTTGTTTTATGCTTTTTGGCATATTGCGAAGTATAAAGAAGCTTGATTTGGCCGGAATAAAAGAGTTGAAAACGTCATTCGACCCCAATATAACATTTAATATGCTTCGAAGATCAGCTGCAAATGGGGGTTATCAGGAATTAATAAAAAAAAGATTTGAAGAATTACTTCAACTCAATTTCAAGAATTACTTTTCGGAGAAGTTGATTGAAGATTTTTTTCCAAATAAGGATGCCTTTGTATTTTCACCATATTCCCGGATAGAGGATTTTAATTTGGAACAAGACTTTAGAAAATATACGTTGCAAGCGCATGAAAAAAGTTCTATTTAGCCACTCGTACTTTTACCGGTTGGATTCAAAACAGTGGAAGATGGCTGAACCCTTCCCGCCACTTATGACCATTACCGCAGCGGCCCATCTTCGGAATAATGGGTATAACGTTGCGCTATTTGATGTGGGTCTTAGAAAATCGGAAGAAGGCCTTGAAGAGCTTCTGGAACAATTTCAACCAGACTATTTTGTTGTTTTCGATGATGGGTTTAACTGGCTGACCAAAATGTGCCTTACTACCATGCGAGAGGCAGCATTTAGAATGCAAAAAATGGCTAAAGCAAAAGGTGTCACCGTAATTACCTGTAGTTCAGACTCAACCGACCATTTTGATCTGTACCTTGATAATGGTTCGGATATAGTGATAAAGGGAGAAGGAGAAGTGGCGCTGTTGGATTTGGTAAATACATTAACCGAAGGAAGTGAGATAGAAAATATAAAAGGCATCGCATTTAAAACGAAAGATGAAATAACCATTACACCTAAAAGACCTGTTATAGTAGACTTGGACCAATTGCCATTACCCGCCTGGGACCTTATAAATATTGATGAGTATAGGGGAATTTGGGAATCCCATAACAAAGTGTTTTACCTTAACATAGCCACCACGAGGGGATGTCCCTACAAATGTAATTGGTGTGCAAAACCTATTTATGGCCAACGATATAATTCGAGATCCCCGGTTAAAGTGGTCGATGAGATAGATCAACATGTTCAACTTCACGATGTAGATCACTTTTGGATGTGCGATGATATTTTTGGTTTAAAACCAGGGTGGGTTCGAGAGTTTAGGGATGAATTGCTGCGCAGGAATCTTAAAATTAAGTTCAAAATTCAATCAAGGGCCGACTTACTTCTCAAGGAACGCAACATTGAATCGCTGGTCGATGCTGGACTTGATGAAGCATGGATAGGGGCAGAATCAGGATCGCAGGAAATTTTAGATTCCATGGACAAAGGCATAACGATAGAACAAATACATACAACAACTGCACTACTTAAGCAAAAAGGGGTTAAAGTAGGATTTTTTATTCAATACGGCTATTTGGGAGAAACAAAGGAAGACATTAAAATGACGATCAAAATGATTAGAAACTTAATTCCCGATGCCTTGGGGATATCAGTTTCATATCCACTTCCCGGAACCAAATTCTATGATAAGGTTAAAAGTGATTTGGTCAAAAAATCCAACTGGATAGATTCTGACGATTTGGATATGATGTTCAAAAACACCTATCGGCCTGCTTTTTATAAAGCATTGCACAAATACACCCATTACGTATACAATATCGAAAAAGGCCTTAAATCAGCAAAACATATATTTACCCGGCCGCAATATATAACAGTTAGAAAAATTAAGGACGTGCTAAAGGCTATATATTTTACCCCCATAGCCCTCTTTAAATCATTTCAGTTAAAATGGTTGGCCTAATGGATCCTCTAATTTCAAATGGTGTAGTATTGGTAAGCGAGCCAGATGATTATAAATCGAGTGAAACCAAGTACATTCAAGCTCGGTCTTTGGAGGGAAGAATACTTGGTGACGAACAAGTTTCAGCACTTCCTTTTACCAGTACGGACTACCTACATCATGAGGAATGGAACTTACGTCGGAATAGCTATAAAAGGCTACTCTCGGTATTGAAAAGGAAAAAGCCAACTACGCTATTGGATATTGGGTGTGGCAATGGCTGGTTAGTTGGTAATCTGGCAAATGAATTGAACTATTGTCAGCTCAGCGGAATCGATGTAAATCAGGTTGAACTTGAACAGGCCAGTAAACTCTTCGCAGGTGAGCGATCACGTTTCTACTTTTTAGATTTGATCGATAATTCTTTTTTTGACCCAGAGTCGTTCGATGCCATTATCTTTAATGCCTCCATTCAATATTTTGATAATCTGTCGGCAATAATTGCCATAGCTAAAACCCTTCTAAAGTCTAAAGGTATTTTACTGATAAATGATAGTCCCGTTTATACTAACGATACGGATTCAGAGGCAGCAAGACTTCGTAGCGAAGCGTATTATAAACAACTCGGAGTTCCGGATATGGCAAAAAATTACTTTCATCATAACACCCCCGAATTAATCAAGTTAGGTTTTAGAAAGTACCATAGTTGGACTACCATAATTACAAAGTGTCCGTTTCCTCTATTCATCTATTCAAAACCATAAATGGAAAATGAAACTAACGTAAGCAAGGCCTTTGGGAAACAGTCGGTGATATTCGATAAAATATACGATTCAAATCCTATTGTCAATTACATGCGTAATCTTATTCGTCAGGAAGTACTTGCTGGATTGCATCCCAATGACCATATTTTGGAAATAAATGCAGGTACTGGAAGTGATGCCTTGTTCTTTGCCCAAGCAGGTTACAAGGTTACAGCTTTGGAAATTAGTCCGGAAATGGTCAGCAAGGCAAAGGAAAAAATCCGCTTTCATAATTTAGAAAATCAAATCAATTTTATTCAACAAAGCTTTGAAGAGGTATCCCAGGTTGAAGGTACGTTCGACTATGTATATAGTAATTTTGGAGGGTTAAATTGCACCCCTAATCTTCTGGAAGTTGTGCATCAACTTCTATCTAAATTGAAACCAGGTGGGAAATCAACGCTTACCATCTTACCGCCCTTCACTTTATGGGAAAAACTACATATTCTAAAAGGTGACTTTAAAATGTTCGGTCGAAGAAAATACAAGAGCCCTTCAGTAGCACAAATTGAAGGGGTATCCTTTAATTGTTGGTATTATAAGCCCAAGGAGGTAATTGACTCGTTAAATGGGCTAGTTAGCGATGTCTCGGTGACGGGGCTTTGCATATTCGTGCCTCCTTCTTTTCTTCGAACCTTTCCCAAGAAGTTTCCGCGTGTCTTCAAATTGCTTACAAAACTTGACCGTAAAGTTTCGAAACTTCCTCTTTTTAATTCCATCGGAGACTACTTCATGATTACCTATACCAAGATTTAAAAAAGTTAAAAAAGACCAATTTGAGCTGTTGAATTTTAGACAGTTTAAATCTGTAATGGTAATTGAACATGTTTCTTAGGCGTTTTTGACTATTTCTATCCTTTTTCAAATAATCGCACTTTACCAAGTAAAAGTGATTGCCTTCTATCGCGTACATTATATTTAATTCTTGAGGACGCATTTCAAATCCGTAGCTAATTTCGTATTGATTCGGTTTCACAGAGGTAATTACATACTCGGCTTTTACCTTTGAAAGGTCTTTGGTTCCGTTTAGGTCCATTTCAAAGTCATAGGTTTTTAAGTGCGAAGTAAGCTGATTTAGTTTTTCCGGAAGCAGTTCATAAAATGAGTCATACACGGCCAAAGACCTATCGAATGGCATCAAATTGTAGGTGACATCACCGACCGAAAGTTCAGTTTGAAAAAAATTGGTTGTTTCCTGAAAATGGACTCCGGCATCTCCAAAATTCACACAATGGGCAGTTCTTGGAAAGCAATAGTATTTGTTAGTTTCGATCAAATACTGGGTTTTAATTGGAAACCAATCATCTCGCAATTTGTAATTACGAAACATTTCATGAATTTGCAAGTCATCACTTATGCCCGTTCTGTGATTATACCAACCTTCAAAATGACCCCATTGTTTTGAGGTATATATTTGACCTTGAAACCAGGGAACTTGTAAAAAAAAGCATGCGTTACCGTCCTCTATAGGGTGAAATGGCATATGAAGATATCCGTTAAACCATAGCGCATTCAAAGAAAAACCTGCCAAATTTTCTTCTTCCCCATATTGTTCCAGCACTTGCACAGCATACCTATAAAAGCCCTTACTTACAAAAAGGTCATCTTCCAGATAAACAATAGCACCAAATCTTTTAGTGAGACCCCCGCAGAACAGAAAATGTCCGATCAACCCCAATTTTTTCTCTTGCCGGATTATTTCCTTTTTCCCGTAGTCCCAATCAAATTCATTTACTTGGGACAATACCTCCGGATGGGGGTCAAATTCTAAGGAAAAAACCAAGTTTGTTCCCTGTGGTATATCAGCTAGCTTTAGGCTTGACAACAGTCTTTGAATGCTTCGCGGGCGATTGTACGCGTTGATAACAATTGTGGGCGATTTCATACTAGCAAGTCTATCATTTTAAAAACGGTTTTTCTTACTATAGCTTTGAGGAGTTTAAAATCATCTGGCATACCCCACTCATTATTGGCAATTGAGTCTCCACCAATTCCAATTGAAACTGCATTTACTTTGTGGTATTTGGCGAAGGCGTACAACGCAGCAGTCTCCATATCTATCATAGTACAACCGGAATCCGTCCAATCAGTATGTTTATCAAGGGTCTCTCGAAAGGGGGCATCCGTGCTTACGAATCTACCCTGATGAAACCCCATGTCCTTAAATTTTTTGAAATAGGAATCTGATGGACAATCAATTATCTTGGTCTTTGTATCGGGCAGGTAGTGGTGAGATGTGCCCTCATCCCGAAAAACGGACTCCGCGTACATAATTTCTGCCTCAGGTACCGATTCGGTTAGTCGACCAACCAAACCAATCAATACAAAATTCCGCGCACCAAGAGCATGTAATTCTTCGCAGATGGCAACCAAAGCAGGACCGCCTATACCCCAACCGGTACTAAGATAAATACCTTTGTCTTGATTAATGCAAATATGCCTTCCCATAATGCCTTTAATTTCCTTTGATCCAAACGATCGGTATCTGGAAGGCATCACATGTTGAGGACAAATGATGATATGTTTGGGCAGGACAGGAACCTTCAAAGAACCGATGCTTTTTTTCCACCTGATTAGAGCATCGGCCGATAAGATTCCTTGCTGTTTCATTTTAATTTCAAAATACAAATTTTTATCTAATAAAACAGCTGTTCGGTTTAAGGCCAAATCAAATTGTGCTGTTTTGCTCCCGATAAGCATGCCCTAGACCTATTTCATTATGCGTTTGCACTCGGGCATGGCGTTGTCGTGCAAGTTATCTCGATCAATTTGGAAGTCGGCTACCTCGCCCCCGTGGTCGAACACCAAGTGCCGCTTGAAGCCGTAGAACCGGTCTTTGGATGTCTTGCCCCTTTAGGGTCAACCCGTCGAAGACCTTATGGGAATGTATCCTGCAGCTTCACCGTCCTGTTATAGGGGGCATCTCGAGTAGGAGGTGCCTGAATTCAAGATAAAAGTCCTTGAGACAGCGATATCCGCTTATATGGAAAAGCACCGCAATTGTCATAACCCTGGGGATGGACATAGCACTCTTTTCTTTTTCGTCTTGGCCGACCATCGGCAATGCTGTTTCGGTCCAAAAAAAAGATCAAGACCTTTAAAAAGTCGTCGAAAGCTCAGAAAATCTAGAGAATTTGCATATCTTGTATTAGTGGGGATTTATTGTTCAAATTGTTGTTTTAAACTAACAATTTTTTCTCTTTTTTCGTGTCGGAAAACGACATTGTTTATCCCGAACTAACGTTAATAAAGTAAAATCTTCTTAAGTTATCTCATTAAGTATAAAACGATGACAGCCAAGATATTCGGTATTGGGTTGCAGAGAACGGGCACCACCTCGCTTTATTTTGCATTGAAGGAGCTCGGTATCAAAACCGCACCCAATGCAATTCCCCTTTTTTACAACCAGCAAGATAAAATCATCTGGCAGTACGATGCTTTTATGGATAATCCCATCCCTCTTCTCTATCAAGAGTTGGACCAGCTTATACCCGAGTGCAAATTCATCCTGACGACGAGATCTAAAGATGCTTGGCTTAAAAGTGTGCAATGGCTATTTGAGCAAGAACTGAAAACACTCAACACCGAACTTCAAAAAGTAGCCAATGACATTCATCAAAGTTTCTATGGCACCCAACAGTTCGACTGGAACATTTTTAGCACTAAGTGGCAAGATTATCACCAAGGAGTTTTACATTATTTTGAGGATAGAAAGGACGACCTTATGGTTCTCGATATTGAAAGTGAAATTAAATGGGATCCGCTATGCCAGTTTTTAAACAAAAAGGTTCCGAAAAAGCCCTTTCCACATAAAAACAGCGCTATCCGAAGTGTATTTTGAACAAGTTTTTCAGAAGAATATAAATTAGGATTTCCACCACTAAGACTATGTTGATAGCCCAGCATATACCCACTAACCCAAAATAGTGAAATGCTCCATTATAAACCACAAAGGCTATAATTAGGGTCATCAGGCTGGCGAAAAAGACCTCCTTTTCACGACCTGCCGCCATAAATCTAAACGAGTAAAATTGACGCAACATAAAAGGAACCGTTCCTAGAATT
This sequence comes from uncultured Kriegella sp., assembly GCA_965368185.1. Taxonomy (GTDB): domain Bacteria; phylum Bacteroidota; class Bacteroidia; order Flavobacteriales; family Flavobacteriaceae; genus Kriegella. The sequence goes on along the minus strand of CBDULZ010000138.1, from coordinate 3,479 downwards.
AAAACCTTGAATAGTACATTGGATTCCTCGAACCCTTTGAATAGTACGTTGATTATGATGTCTGACAATAAATAGCCTACTATACTAATCAGAATCATAGCTAGGAAAAGATATCTCACGCCTTTCATTTTCAATTGAAAAGATTGCCCTCCTTTGACCATCGAAGGAAAAAGTGCCCCATAAAATACAGCTGGTAATATTTTAATGCCCTCGATAATTTTATTGGCAGCATTGAATCTCCCCACATCTACATCAGTACTGACAAATGATAAGGTCAGCACCCCTAATCTTTGAAATACTGTTGTAAGAATTATGGCCATGGATATATAAACACCGGCCAGAAAAATCTTGTTTAATTGCTTCCATGAAGGCATAATAATTGTCCAATTAAACGACGTGTTTATCCAAACAAGGAAACCTGCCAGTAATACCGCCACAATTCTGGCCATTAAGAGGATCAATATTAGGCTGAAAATACTTGACGTTTTTGATAATAAAAATTGAATACCTATAGCCTGAATGGCCAGATCACATAAAAGATAAATGACATAATAGCCCATTTTCTCGATTCCTTTTAAGATTCCACTTAAAACCGTTCCGAAGGCCGAAGGAATCATAATAAGTAGAAAAAGCCACAATGCTTCAATGGTTTGAATAGGGCTTCCAAAGAAAACACTCCATACAATGGTCATAAGAATTAACAATACGGCTATGACCAGTTGGATTATCAGCGCCCCAATAACTGTTGTTGAAATTGAATTGTCATCTTTACCAGCTACCGTTCTTACCACATAAATATCCATTCCGAAGGTCGAAATAACGAGGGCTATCGATGTATAGGCCAGCAAAAAAGAATATTCACCGAATCCGTCTTCACCAAAGGTGCGCGCGATCATTATGGTTATCAGCAAGTTGACTAATACGGAGCCAACTTTGCCAACCAAAAGCCAGATCGAATTTGCAATAAAATAATTTGGCATTTATTAATTTTCAGCACTGATCAATGAATGATCTTATAGGGCATGGCAGTTCGGCCCGTAAGTTTGATCACTGATTTAAAGATAGCACTTTAGATTAATTTATGATAGTAAAAGGAGGGTGGTAGAGGTTTGGCTAAATACATACTAAATGATATCGTTTCATAGAAATCACGACTTTCTATAATTTTCTTGGAATCTGAACAGTACCTAGATTCTTTTACATTTCTTTAAATATTTCAAGATTTGGGTTGAGCACTCATTGACAGATAACTTTGAAGTATCAATTGTTATTTCAGGATTTAAAGGAGGGTAGTATGGCGCCGATATACCTGTGAAGTCCTTGATATCGCCTTGCATCGCTTTTTTATACAAACCCTTTGGATCTCTTGTTATGCAGGTTTGCAAGTCTGTAGATAAATAGACCTCTATAAAATTATTGCATATTTCCCGTACTTCGTTTCTTATATCATCATAAGGGGAAATTAATGCAACCACAACCGTGTTTCCCTGTTTCTCAAATAATGATGATATATAACCTACATTCAAATTATGTTTTTTTCTTGAGTCTTCGTCAAAACCGTGTTGCTTTAGCGCATGTCGTATTTCATCTCCGTCTAACAATAATGCAGCAATAGATTTCTTTTTGAGCTTATTCACAAGGTCATTTGCTACCGTTGTTTTACCAGATCCGCTTAATCCGGTTAACCAAATGACTGACGGCTTCATTTTATACCCTGTGACCCTATGCCATACTTCATCAAAGAAATAATACGAAAATATTTTTACGCCCATGTCCAAAAAACCAATCGAGGCTGCCAGCACAATTCTTCCCGTTATGAAATAGGAAATCAAAAAAGTAATGGATGATGAGTAAATTCTGTAAAGAATTGACTTGGCAAGACCTAATTTATTTAGCATGACCCATGATATTTTTTGTTTTAATTCGCCGTTTTCAAATGTAATTTTTCATTTTGCAAACAACTTTCCGATTGTTGTTGTGCAGCCTTACCCGTTTTAGGGCATTGCTAAATTCAGAAATTTTTAGGACACAATTCCATTAAGCGACCATGATATTCTCCCAAGTTGCCGAACCTACTTGAGTCGATCTCTTGTGTGTAGACCACTTCTGCAACAGCCACTTTCATTTCATGGCGCACCTTAAATGCTGTCATCTTGTGTCAAGTATTTCTATTTGATGATATGAATATCGATCAAGCCGTGAAATTATACTACATCCCCTACCTTACTGTATTTGTTCAAATAATCTACAGGGGTCATATCGGTAATCTTTCGGAACACGTCCCGAAAGGCTTTTGGGTCCGAATACCCGACTTCGTACATGACCTCGTTGACCGTTTTGCGGCCTTTTTCCAATTCCTTTTTTGCAGCCTCCACTTTTACCCTTTGATGGTATTCAACCATGGTATTGGCGGTCGCTTTTTTAAAGCGTCTTTCGAAAGTCCGGCGGTTCACGGCCATTTTATCGCAGAGCTCGTCAACGGTTATCCTATTTTTGAAATTTTGCTCAATAAATTCTTGGGCTTGCAAGATTTCTTTATCCTTATGTGCTTTTTGACCCGAAAAAATAGTGAAAGGGGATTGACTGCTCTTGTCGATATCGATCATAAAACCTTTGGCGGCCATTACTGCAGTCTCACGCCCCGCATACTTTTCAATTAAGTAGATAATCAGGTTGGTAAACGAATAGGCCCCTCCACTAGTGTAGATACCACCAGAATCGGTTACGATTTTATCGTCGTTGAGATTTGCATGGGGAAACTTCTCCCTGAATTCGTTGGCATATTGCCAATGGGTGGAGCAGTTTTTCCCGTCCAGAAGGCCAGTGGATGCCAGAAAAAAGGAGGCGACACATAGACTCACGATTTCGGCACCCTCTTTATAGTGTTCGATCAACCATGGAATAAACTCGGAATTGTTTTCACGGTTCTTCTCAAAGTCGCCATGTATGGCGGGAATGATAATCAGATTGGTCTTTTTCACTTCGTCGATCAACAGATCCGGATTGACTGTAAACAGCCCGTTGGACTGTTCCGTTTGTTTTTCAAGTCCTACCAAGTGGATTTCAAAAAGTGGTTCCCTGCCCGTCTTTTCGAAAAACTCGTTGACCCAAGAAAGCATTTGGTGGGTGCCTCCGATGTTGACCACACTACTATGTCCTCTCGGAACTATTATAGATATATGCTTCATCGTATTTCTGATTGTAGAATAGCGAATATAACCAAAGTGCTTGTCGTAATCAACCCGTTGGATTGACGTAATTACCCATTTTAGATTTCAGCAAACCCCTTTATCTTTGATTTGGTAAGTTTAATAAAACGCTAATACTCAGTTTATGAGAAAAGTAATATTATCAATGATGCTGTCTTTGGATGGATATATCGAAGGGTCGAACGGGGATATAAGTTGGCATGTATGGAATGAGGAAATGTCCGATTATATGATGGATTTTTTTAAAACCGTGGATACGTTTATATATGG
>CBDULZ010000137.1:0-10919 GCA_965368185.1 uncultured Kriegella sp. | reverse complement strand
TTTAAATCATGGCCAAATTAACCTCTTAAAATATGGCACTAAGGCAGATTCAGGTGATTTTAAGATCGGTTCCAGCAAGGTGATCGAAATATATACCCATATAGCCACAACCACTTTTAAAGACATCAAAAATCCCTTAGATTAGTGGTAAACAATATCGAGGATTGAGTAAACATCTACGAAAATAAAACGGAGGTAACCGCGTGCAATCTAAGTGCAAAAAAAAACAAAAAAGCCTCTCAATTGCTTGAAAGGCTTGTTTTTGTTTGCGGTCCGGACGGAGCTCGAATTTTTCATAAAAACATCCTGTTTCAAGGGCCTACCAAAGTCTCGCTTTTTAACATAGGTTTAAAGAATTCAAATCAACTCATTTTGGCACAAATGAACCTTCTTTATTTAAGTGTATTGGAACGTATGTTTGAATGATGTATGGTGTAATTTTTCGTAGCGTTTCTCCTGTTCTAGGATGCAGTCCCGGTGCTGAAAAATACTCTATTTCACCATCTTTATTTTTTGAATACCAAATCAAGGGTTTATTCTCTTCAAATGAACTACTACCATTCAAACGGCTAGGTCTTACTACTTCGAAACTCCCTACGCGCCAGACGAATTCTTTTTATCAGCAAAATGAGCCGAATAATCCATGTAATCAACTCATAAAAATAGTATATTTGAGCCGAATATAATATCTAATCGGCTCATGCGATACAATTGGCAACAAAAAGACTGGCCCAATTTTCAATACGAAACCCATGATTTCGACAATTTACTCTTTGAATTTGCCCAGCGTACTGGGCGCATTGGTGGAGTATTGGAAGGACTTTCAGAAACTGAGCAAACAGAAACCATGATAAACTTAATGGTTTCAGAAGCTATCAAAACCTCAGAAATTGAAGGGGAGTATTTGAGCCGTAATGATGTGATGTCTTCCATCAAAAGAAATTTAGGTATACAACCCAATCTTCCGCTGACTAAAGACAAAAGAGCGGAAGGTATTGCGGAACTGATGTTGGCCGTTCGAAATGATTTCTCAAAACCTTTGACAGCTAAGACCTTGTTTGATTGGCATTCAATGCTAATGAGGGGAAGTCATGGCATTCAAGTAGGTCAATGGCGTTCGCATGATGAACCTATGCAGATTGTCTCTGGAGCAATGGTCAGAGAGGTCGTCCATTTTGAAGCCCCACCTTCAAATACTGTTTCTTCCGAAATGGTCAATTTCATTATGTGGTTCAATGTTTCTGAAAAGAAAATTAAAAAGCCGATCATTAGTGCTGCCATCGCCCATCTCTATTTTGAATCCATACATCCTTTTGAAGATGGAAATGGAAGGATTGGAAGGGCTATAGCGGAAAAGGCGCTTTCTCAAAGCATCGGTCGGCCGGTTTTGTTCAGTTTGTCCAAATCCATTGAGGGAAATAAAAAAGCCTACTACGATGCCTTGCAAAAAGCCCAGCGCTCCAATGAAATTACCGATTGGATAAACTACTTTGTCAAAACCGTTTTAGAGGCGCAAATCGATGCCGAGCAAGAAATTGAATTCACATTACAAAAAACCAAGTTTTTTGACCAACATAAAGATGTGCTGAATGAGAGACAACAAAAAGTAGTTCGTAGAATGTTGGATGAAGGCCATCAAGGTTTTGAAGGAGGCATGAACGCCAGAAAATACCTTTCTTTAACCAGTGCATCAAAAGCCACAGCAACAAGGGATTTACAGGATTTAGTCGAGAAAGGTATCTTTAAACCTACAGGAGGAGGTCGGAGTACGCGATATGAAATCAATATGTAATCGAGCGAAACTTCATTTAGTGCTGCAAGTCCAAAATCCAAATTTGGCATTCCTGAAAAAACACGTTTGTATGGTTTTGAATGAGATAACTTGAGTAGTTAAAAACATCTTTAACGTGTAGTGTTCACAGGACAGAACAGGATACCAATCCAGAAAAATTCCATTAACATTGTTGTTTCCATAGATCCATTCCTTAAGGAAAAAAAGGTTCTATTTTGATTTTAGAATAATAAATTCCTAAACTTTTTTTATGAAAACGATTCACTTCCTGTTCATTTCAGTTTTATCTATTCATTTGTCCTTTACACAAGATATAAAGCCCAACGAGGTGAAAAATATAATGAAAAAGGTCGCCGATTGGCAGATAATGCATATCAATGACGCTTACAGCAACGACAAGCCCCATCATGCATTACATTGGACGAATGCCGCGCTTTATGTCGGCATGGCCAAATGGGCCGAAATGGCCGATAATGACACCTATTATAATTGGTTAAAGGGAATCGGCGACCAAAATAACTGGCAACTGCACGAGCGAAAATACCATGCCGACGACCATGCGGTAGGTCGCATGTATGCTGCATTATACAGAAAATATAATCAAAAAGAGATGTTGGAGCCTACTATAGAACAGTTCAATTATATACTGCACCATCCCGCCAACACCAAATTGAATTGGGCTACCCCCTACCATCAAGATCGATGGAATTGGTGCGATGCCCTTTTTATGTCGCCCCCCGTGTGGGCTGATCTGTATAGCATAACAGGGGAGCAGAAATATTTAGATTTCATGCTCGAGGAATACAAGGCTACCACCGAATTCTTGTTTGATACCGAAGAGCATTTGTACTATAGGGACGAAAGGTTTAAAGGCAAGCTGGATAAAGGGACCAAAATCTTTTGGGGCCGGGGAAATGGTTGGGTCTTTGCCGGCTTGGCAGATATTCTATCCAATCTGAAACCGGAAACCAGCGAATATAGTTACTTTCTTGACATCTATAAAAAAATGGCAGATAGGCTCATAGAGCTGCAAACACCTGAGGGGCATTGGGCCATGAGCCTTTTGGGCCAAGAGTTCTACCCGACTCCCGAGACCAGCGGTTCATCATTTTTTATCTACGGCCTTGCTTGGGGAATCAACCAAGGGATCTTGGATGGCCTGAAATACAAGAAAGCAGTGCAAAGCGGTTGGAAAGCAATGACAGGTTATGTAAACGAAGATGGCATGTTAGGGTATGTGCAACCGATAGGTGCCGCTCCGGGGAATGCAAGTGCCGATAAAACCGAGGTCTACGGAACCGGCGCATTTTTGAGCGCAGGGTCGGAAATCTACAAGATGGTCGGGGCTAATTAAAAGGGAGTACGAATATCAGGTAAACCGGTAACATATGAAACGGAAGGAATTTTTACAACTCTCTACCCTAGGAAGTGCCGGTCTTACGCTTTCGCTAGGGCCATGGTTCCATTCATGTTCCGATAACCTAACCCGAGAACATTCTTTAGCGTTTAAAAAACTTACGCAAGACTTATTAAAAGACTGGTGTGACGGTATGATCAGGGTTCAAGTAATCGAACCCGGGAACCCCAAGCTACATGGCCTTTTAAAATGTCCTGCGTGTGATGTAGTACATGGCCGTTGTATGGACGCCGTGTATCCGTTCTTCCATATGGCCAAGGCGACCGGCGAAAAGAAATATCTAGATGCCGGAATCGCTGTTTTTGATTGGGAAAAGAACGTAAGCTTGCCCGATGGTAGTTGGTCAAACACCCTTGACCCAAAATCTTGGAACGGTATTACCATATTTGGTGCCATAGCCTTGGCGGAAACACTTCATTACCACGGGGACCTTCTAGACAATGGGCGTCGTGAAAGATGGACGGAACGTTTAAGCAGGGCAGCTGAGTTCATCTACGAGAAATTTACGATTGCATTTACCAACATTAACTACGGGGCAACGGCGGTGTATGGATTAAATCTTATAGGCAGGGTGCTCCAAAATGAAACCTATATGGCCCGCAGTAAAGAACTTGCGGAAGATGTAAAAGCTTATTTTACCAGACCAAATTATCTGCTCTTTGGTGAAGTTAAGCCCACGGCCGATAAGTTAAGTGACAAGGGCCTACATGGTGTTGATTTGGGTTATAACGTAGAGGAATCCCTAAATGGTCTAGTGCTTTATGCCTTGCAAGAAAACGATGAAGATCTGTTGGAGCTGTTGACAAAATCATTGAACAGCCACCTAGAATTTATGTTACCCGATGGAGGTTGGGACAATAGCTGGGGAACCCGACAGTTTAAATGGAGCTATTGGGGAAGCCGTACGACAGATGGTTGTCAACCCGCGTTCGCGATGATGGCGCATACCAATCCTGCATTGGGTACCGCGGCGGTAAAAAGCACCGAACTACTGCAACGTTGCACGGCCGACGGCCTCCTGCACGGAGGCATCCATTACTTGTCACATGGCATAAAACCCTGCGTTCACCATACCTTTGCCCATTCTAAAAATCTTGCCGTACTACTAGACAGTTGGGACCATCTTCCGGAAATCGATTCATCCGCCCAATTGCCTAGGACCACCGCAGATGGCATAAAACATTTTTCCGATTTAGACACTACACTTTTTGCCCGTGGTGATTGGCGTGGAACGGTTACTGCCTATGACGCCATCTATAAAGACGGAGATTACAGACAGGCAACCGGCGGGGCTCTTTCAGTTCTATACCACAACGGTATAGGTCTATTATGTGCGGCAAGCATGGCTGTATACAAATTGGTCGAGCCCTACAATCAGCAACCCAACCCAGGGGAAGATTTTGCATTTACCCCACGGGTGGAAACTTTTAAGAACGATGTTTGGTATTCGAATATATTTGATCGGGCGGCAATAATGAATTCTGCGGATAGCCAGGGCGAAATTCAAATAATGGCCAAAGCACAGCTCAAAAATGAATCAAATGAAGTTGTAACGGAAACCGCATCGGACTTTGAACTTTCCTATACATGTTCACAGGATAAACTTCGAATTACGGCTAAAACTGCCCAACCGATAAAGAAACAAACGGCATTTGTACTTCCTGTTATATCACCCACGGGAGAGAAAGTGACACAACCCGAACCGAATCAAATAACCATCCAAAAACCCGAAGGTTTGGTATCCATTAAGGCAAATGTTTCTTTGAAAATAAAGGAAATTCCTAAAGAAAGACTCTTTAATATGGTGCCCGGGGCAGAGGCCGTACCCATTATAGCCTATTTTGAAGAAAATAAGAAGGTGGAAATAACTATAGAAGTCGTTTAGCGGAACACTATAAAAATTAACACTAATGAAAAGTCTAAGTTATTTAATTTTTGCGCTGGGGTTATTTTTTTTGAGTTCCTGCAAAGAGCAAAATAAGACTGTTGACACCACAAAAAAAGAACACCCCAATGTATTGTTTATTGCTGTTGATGACCTGAACAATATGATAGGGGTTTTGGATAGGAGTTCCAACACAAAAACTCCTAATCTTGACAGGCTGGCCGCCAGCGGAGTCGTGTTTTCCGATGCCCATTGCCAAGCACCGTTGTGCGGGCCCTCAAGAGCGTCGTTAATGACAGGTCTTCGTCCATCGACCACGGGTATTTATGGCATGATCGATGACAACAAAATACGTTCCGAAAACCCAGTGACCAAAGACATCGTGATGCTTCCGGAATACTTTAAAACGAATGGATACCATACCATGGGCATTGGCAAGTTGTTCCATGACCATGCCCCCGATGGTGTTTTCGACGAATCGGGCGGCAGGGAAAAGGGGTTTGGCCCTTACCCGCCGGAACGTTTTGTTTGGGACGGTTATGGCTCCTCCGACAGAAAAAGATATGGCCGTACAAGCACCGATTGGGGCGCTTTTCCCGAGGCCGATTCCTTAATGCCCGACCACAGATCGGTTGACTGGGTTGCTGAGCGATTGAACAAGACCTACGACAAACCGTTTTTTATGGGCATCGGTTTTTTACGTGTTCATGTACCCTTGTACGTACCCCAAAAATGGTTTGACCTCCACCCTTTAGACAGCATCAAAACAAGGCCGTATCTTATCGATGATTTGAACGACGTTCCTCCCGTTGCCTTAAAAATTAATGATCTGCCCATGATGCCCTCCACGGAGTGGGCCATTAAAAGCGGGGAATGGCCAAAAATTATTCAGGCTTATTTGGCGTGTATCAGTTTTGTGGACCATGAAATCGGTCGTCTGTTGGATGCCCTTGAAAACAGTGAGTATGTGAACAATACGGTCATTGTATTATGGTCGGATCATGGCTATCGTTTAGGTGAAAAGGGCACTTTTGCCAAGCATGCGCTTTGGAACACGGCAACCAAGGCACCGCTCTTTTTTGCCGCTCCCGGGCTCCCGAAGGGAAAAATCATTGGGAAACCGGTAGAAATGCTTTCCATTTACCCCACATTGCTGGAATTATGCGGGCTTCCGGCTTACGAAAGAAACGAAGGCAAAAGTTTGGTGCCAATAATGACGGGCCGAATCGATGAAGAACCCTCGGTGGCGATCACAACCTTCGGAATGAACAATCATGCGGTGAAATCAGATCGCTTTCGATATATCAAATACGAAGACGGCAAGGAAGAATTTTACGATCATCGCAACGATCCGAACGAATTTACCAACCAAGCGTATAATCATGATTATCAGGATGAAAAACAGGCTTTGAAAAAGTATTTGCCCCTAATTAACAATGTATGGGACCCGAACTCTTCCTATACGTTTCAACCTTATTTTGTGGAACAGAAAGCACGTACAAGTGGCTTGGAGGGAAAACCCGTTAAGGTAATCGGCGCCTCTCGATAAAAAGGCATAGCGCTTTAAACGGAATAATCCGTTAGGTGGCCCGGCAACTCTGACTTGAAAGGCAGGCCTTCTTGACCAAGGGCCACCTCTAAACAAAAATAGAAACCCAAATTTTAATTTCCATTCGTATGCTAATTTGGGTTCATTTTGTATCTTAATATGCATACTCATAAGATTTTATGAAACTTTCTTTACGCCGATTCGGGTTTATCATATTTTCTTTGCTGCTAACCAATAGTCTTTGGTGCCAGAGCGGCAACTTGCAGTTTAAACATCTGTCGGTTATAGATGGTCTCTCGAACAATTCGGTTATTGCCATAGCACAAGATACCTTGGGACAAATGTGGTTCGGTACCAGAAACGGACTGAATAAATATGATGGCACCCATTTTGAAGTCTATAAAAATGATCCGAACGATTCTACCAGCATAGGCAATAGTGATATTCTTTCAATTACCGAAGATCGTGATGGATATATTTGGGTGGGAACCTACAACGGGCTAAACAAATATGATCCCTTAAAAAATACCTTTAAACGCTACAATCAAACCGAAGAGGATAATTCTTTAATCAACCCCGTCGTGATTTGCAGCAGGGTAATGGCCTCGGGAGAAATATGGTTCGGCACTGCAAACGGAATTTCGGTTTACGATAAAAAACAGGATGCATTTACGAATATTCCCTATACCAAAGATAATCCTACGGGTTTACCCTATAATAACGTACAGAGGATTTTTGTAGATAGCATGGAGAATATTTGGGTAGCAACTGCTGCTGGATTGGCCAAACTAATAAGCAGGGATGATGATGTTTTTGTTTTCAAACAATTTGAATGGAAAGAAAATCAAGACAACCTGTTTATTCAAGATATTATCGAATCGGCGCCTAATACACTAGGGTTGGCGACCAAGTACAACGGTTATGTGCTTTTTGACACCACCGTGGAAAAGTTTATTACCCCCCCTTTTATTGGGATACCCCCTACTGCCGATGTACGCGTTTTGCAGCACTCCGATAAAGAAAGTATTTGGCTAGGAACAACGCAGGGGATTAAAATCATTGGGCCTCAAAATGAGATAACGGTGCTTGAAAGCCACAGGAACAATTTGGCGGGCCTCAGCCAAAATTTTATAAAATCAATATACAAAGATAGAAATGGAACGATATGGGCAGGCACCTATAATGCGGGTATCAATATGTGGAATGCGTCCAATGAGAACTTTGTACATTTCACCAACAATGAATTAGACAATAATGTGGTAACCGCCATTATTTCAGATAAAAACTCAAACATTTATTTCGGAACCGAAGGCGGTGACCTAACCGTTCTAACCCCTCAACAAGACATACTGGATGTTATCAATGTGTCCGACCCCAGTCAATTTCGGCCCAATAGCATTCAGACCCTGTTGCTTGACGACGAAAACAGGCTATGGATCGGGGTACTAAATTATGGGGTATATGTATATGATATTCGGGCAAAAAGAATATTGGACCATGTGATATCGGATGAGCTAAATGAATATTTGAAAAACACGGGGGTGTACGTAATTAAAAAGGACAAAAAGGGCATGTATTGGATAGGAACCTTTGGTAAAGGGCTTGTAAAGTACGATCTGCAAAAAAAAGAATTTAAGGTATTTGGTAGAACCTTGGGGCAAGAACCCCGCTTATCATCGAACATCATCAAGACCTTAGTTTTGGACAACGATGGCAACGTATGGGCTGGAGGATTGGGCGGACTCAACTTTATCCATTTTAAGAATGACGACACTTACGAAGTAACGAAATATTTCGTAGATGCCTTTTCGGGTGATGATATCAAAACACTTTTTGAAGATAGCACCCAACAAATATGGGTGGGTACAAAAAGTAAAGGACTTCAAAAATTCAACGGTACAGGTTTTGACAGGGTTCTGCTCGACGGACATAATTCAATAAGTACAATTTATACAATTCTTGAGGGTGGACAGAGACATTTATGGATGAGCTCCGATAAGGGGATTATCGATTACGATATTTCAAATAATACCTATGTAATCTATGACCAGCAGGATAAGTTGAACACGAACGAATTTAGTCCTAACGCTGGTTTACTGCTCGAGGGCTCCCGGTTTTACTTCGGCGGAGCCGAAGGGGTTATCTCGTTTGACCCCACAAAGATTGTTAAGAACGAGCATGCCCCCAAAGTGGTACTATCAGATTTAAAAATCAAGAATCAGTCAGTACCCATTCATCGTGATCAAGAAACCCTAACTAAGTCCATTGCCTATACCCAATCAATAACCTTAAGCCACGACAATGCGAACTTTTCCCTTAATTATGCCTTGCCAAATTTTATTAATCCACACAACAACCACTACGCCTATCGTCTTATCGGTCTTGATGATTCTTGGATATATACCGATAAAACCGAGGCTTCCTACACGCTTCAAAAACCTGGCGATTATTTGTTCGAGGTTAAAGGTGCCAATAATGATGGGGTTTGGAATAATACCCCTACCACCTTGAAAATAGTAGTAAAACCGGCGCCGTGGAAAAGCGTTTGGGCGTATTTGGCTTATAGCCTGTTGACTTTATCGGCCATGTTCACCCTTTATACCATAATAAAATCAAAGGCCAGGCTGAAACAGGATTTACGATGGGAACAAATGGAAAATGAAAGGAAAGAGGAGGCCCACCAGGCCAAATTAGAATTCTTTACCAACATTTCACACGACCTTAGAACACCGCTGACCCTTATTTTGGGCCCGTTGCAACAACTACTTGCCGAATATAAAGGAAGTAGCCTGATGTACAAAAAACTATTGACTATAGAAAGCAGCGCCAACCATTTACTACAACTTATCAATAGGCTGATGGACTTCAGAAAATTGGAAAACCGTCAATCTAAACTGCAGGTTGCAGAGGGGAATATAGTAAAGTTTTTACAGGAAATCTATTTGTCATTTACCGAGTTCGCCAAACTGAAAGGCTACACATATACCTTTGAAAATGCACAGGATCATATTGCGGTTTTTTATGACAGGCCCAAACTAGAACAGGTTTTTTACAACTTAATCTCCAATGCTTTTAAGTATACCCCCAATGGTGGGAATATAGCCATTGAAATACGGGAAGAGGCAAACACGGTTTACGTAAGTGTGGAAGATTCCGGAATCGGTATTAAAGATAAGCATATTGATAAAGTATTCGAACGCTTTTTCGAAATCCCTCCCGTTGGCGACATCAAGGAAGGGCAAAACCCAGGTACGGGCATTGGACTTTCTATCGCAAAGAATATCGTCAAACTTCATAGTGGCACGATTACCGTTTCCAGCAAAGAACATCAAGGCTCAAAATTTGAGGTTACCTTACCCTTAGGAAAAAAACATCTTGCGAAAACCGAAATTATCGATGGTTTCAGGTTCAGTGACGATCTCGTTCAATATACCTCGCAGTTGACGGATAATGAAGCAGTCTTTTATGATTCCATTGATGATTTGGCGAAAGACAAAAATGTGCCGGTCGTTCTCATTGTCGAAGACAATAAACAGCTAAGGTCGTTTATCAAAAACCTCTTGAAAAACGAATATTCCATTCTGGAAGCCGAAAATGGTAAGCAAGGTTTAAAAAAGGCCCTTAAACATATTCCAGACCTGATTGTCAGCGATGTTATGATGCCCGAAATGGCGGGAACCGATCTGTGCGGACAAATAAAGCAGAATCTTAGAACGAGCCATATTCCGGTGATCTTACTTACGGCCCGTACCTCTTTGATTTATAAGTTCAAAGGTCTTGAAAGCGGTGCTGACGATTATATCAGTAAACCATTTAACATTAAAGAGTTTAAGCTTAGGGTGAAAAATTTATTGGACTCCGCTAGGCGATTAAAGGATAAATTCTCAAGTGAGACCGATTTATCGCCTAGTGAGCTTACGGTTTCCTCATTAGACGAAAAACTGCTGAAAAAGGCAATCAATGTAGTCGAGGATAACATTTCGAACGAACAATTCGATATCACTGCATTTTGTAAAGAACTAGGGGTTAGCCGCACCATATTATTTGCAAAAATAAAGGCATGGACCAACTTTACCCCTAATGGATTCATCAATGAAATGCGCTTAAAGCGGGCAGCCCAATATTTGGAACAGGGTGACATCAATATTTCGGAAGTAAGCTATAATGTTGGATTTAAAGACCCAAAATATTTTAGCAGATGTTTCCAAAAAAAGCATGGGATGACCCCTTCGAAATATCTCAAAAAGTTTTCTGATACTATGGCATAGGGCCTACA
>CBDULZ010000136.1:0-11286 GCA_965368185.1 uncultured Kriegella sp. | reverse complement strand
AAAAAATCAAGAACTATGCGTTCAAAAATAATGGGGATTTGTCATTCGAAGACATAGGTGAAAAATGGGGCATCGATTATAATGGCTTTTCCAATGGGGTTGCCTATGGTGATCTTGATAATGACGGCGACCTAGATTTGATAGTAAACAACTTGGACGAGAAAAGTATTATATATGAAAATACAACGACCAATCGGAATTTGAATAATTTTTTAAGGCTGAAAATGAATGGTCCCCAAAACAATATTCTAGGCTTAGGCTGTAAAGTATGGTTGGAAAATAATGGTGAAACACAATTTCAAGAATTGACCTTGACCAGAGGGTTTCAATCGTCGGTTGAACCAATTATGCACTTTGGTATTGGCGAGAATACGTCCATAGAAAAAGTTAGAATTCTTTGGCAAGATGGTAAAGAAGAGATTTTGAACAATGTAAAGTCAAATCAACTACTGGCCATTAATTATACCGAAGCACAAACTAAAAAATCGGTTCAGAAAGTGAAGACAAAACCGCTTTTTGAAGACATAACCGACAAGGTACAGTTGAAGTTTAAACATACCGAAAATCCGTTTGACGATTTTAGGTATCAAGTATTGCTCCCACACAAAACATCGGAGTACGGCCCAGCATTGGCGATAGGTGACATCGATAACAACGGTCTGGACGATATTTATGTGGGTGGAGCCAATGGCCAAGCGGGAAAAATGTACCATCAAAATGAAGATGGCATTTTTTCGGAAATTTCAACTGAGGTTTGGGAATCCGATAAAAAACAGGAAGATGTAAGTGCTACTTTCTTTGATGTAAATGGTGACGGGTTGCAAGATCTTTATGTTGTAAGTGGCGGTAATGAAGCCAAAAGTGAAAGTGCGTATTACCAAGATCGTTTGTATATAAATAAAGGGGAAGGAAAATTTGAAAAGAATACTACTGCGCTGCCGCAAATATACACTAGTGGCTCATGTGCCGTTCCGGGAGATTTTGATAACGATGGGGATTTGGATCTATTCGTAGGTGGAAGGCTTGTTCCAAGAAATTACCCCAAGCCCCCTAGAAGTTTTATCCTTAAAAATGAGAGCACGCCGACAAAAATAAAATTTGTCGATGTTACTGAGGAAATTGCCCCCGATCTGTCGCATTTGGGAATGGTTACCAAGGCCGAATGGGTAGATATTGATAATGACAATTACCGCGATTTGATGCTCATTGGAGAATGGATGCCCATAACGTATCTTAAAAATGAAAAGGGGAAATTTGTAAACGAAACCGAAAAAATGGGCTTTTCAGATACCACGGGCTGGTGGTTCGGAATGATCAATGAAGATTTTGACCAAGATGGGGACCAAGATTTCGTTTTGGGCAATCTTGGCCTGAATTACAAATACCAAGCTACCGAAGAAGAACCTTTCAGTATTTATATGAATGATTTTGACCGGAATAATAAAGAAGATATTGTTTTAAGTTATTATGAAAGTGGAACGGAATATCCGGTAAGGGGAAAAGGGTGCTCCTCAGAGCAAATTCCCGTTATCAATTATAAATTTAAGAGTTACGAGGCTTTTGCATCCGCAAGCTTGGCAGATGTATATACTACGGAAGAGTTGAAGGAATCATTACAATTTAAAGTGAACAATTTTGCATCGATATACTTGGAAAACCAAGGCGATGGAACATTCAAAAAATTGCCATTGGACAATTTAGCGCAAATTGCACCGATGAATTCAATGGTATCCCATGATATTAACAAAGATGGTCATATGGATGTTGTTCATGCCGGAAACCTTTATGGATCGGAAGTTGAGACCCCAAGAGCCGATGCAAGCTATGGCGGTGTTATGCTGGGCAATGGTAAAGGAAGTTTCGAAAGTAAAATGCCCTACCAAAGTGGCCTTATGGTAAAAGGCGAGGTCAAGGCAGCAAAAAAAATACGCTTGGCGGGTGGCGGAACCGGTATCCTTTTTGCTAAAAACGATGATTATTTGCAGTTGCTGGAAATCTTATAATTCTCGACTTTTTATTTCTTGGAACATGTTTTAATCCATTTCCTAAATCTGAAATCAGTTCGTTGATTTTACCAAGACTACTCGAAAATCATTTCCAGGGGCACCCAAATAAACTTCGGACGATAGTAATCCGTATTCACTTCATGAATATTTGATACTTCAAAACTATTAACGCAATAGGAAACCAAAAGTTTGTTATTACTTATATACTGCGGGTGTGCCATTGCATTGTACGTAAACACCTGATCTTTTGTATTTTCTTGTTCAGTTGTATGGTAAAGTAGCCTCTCATTGCGCCAAGGGCCGGTCGGAGTATCTGATATATAGGAATAAATATTTCCATTGCCCAATTCCCTAGCCTGAAGAATCAGTACAAAAGTGTCCTCATATTCAAACACGGAAAACTGTTCGGGCACTTGCTGCCCTACTCCCTTTAAAGGAGCACTCTTACCGGGATCGGAGTTCCAACCGGTTCCATCGAAAAACTGAAACGCATGCAGCCTATTGGTGTCATCGTCAAGCTTTCCTCTTGCAACGTGAAGCGCTGTCAAATCTTTGCCATTCCATGCTCCATATATATAAGTGAAGTCTTCTTTATTGATTATCGAATGTCCGTAATGCACATTGTTTTGATTAGAATACGGAAAATCTTTTTGAGAAATAATTTCAAAACTTCCGGCATCCATGGTTATATAATCGGTACCCGAAAATTCAAACCCCCAGGCACCCTCACCGTGTAAAAACCGCGACATAAAAACATGAAGTACCCCGTTCTTTTCAAAACCGTGACCTGGCCAATAATACTCTTTGGGATTGTTATAGTTTGGCTTTAATAGGGCATCGGGATTGTCATTTGTTCCATTATAAAGTGCTTTATGGGTCCCTTTCTTTTCGTTGATCAAGATAAAGGTGTTATTTATCATTTCACTATTGACATCCCTCTTTTTATCTTGAACCGGCTTTAAAAAGGAATCTCCCATCATAAATACCGAAATATCCTTGTCAAGAGGGAATGAAATAACTCCGTCGGCACCCGTAACCCCCGAACTATCGACCATAACCAAATTGTCAAACTTTTCTGCCTTCGTAACCTTACGAATTTCACCTTTTTTTTTGTTTGCTATAGAAGCATCCTTTTTTCTTTCAGAGCATGAAAAAACGGAAAACAAAAGGATGGTCGTAACAGTTTTTAAAATTATTGTCCTTTTAAAATTGGCCATAACGTCAGTTTTAGGATTCGATTTTCAGCACTAAGAGGATGGCTTATATACACTACTAAATTTAAAAAAACACCAACAACCAAAAGTTATTTGTGTTTAGATCGTGTAATTTGATTTTAATTCATTTTAAGTGCACGCTCAATCACTTGAAGGGTATAATCGTAGCTTTTCTTTAATAAGGTTTCCGCATCCATAGTAGACCAATATTCTTTGTTAAAAAGCTCTACGGAAAAACCGCCGCTAAAACCTGCCTCGTACAATTTGGGAATGACAACGTCAAACGGACAAACCCCTTCCCCTGGCAACACCCGGTGGGCATCCGTTAATGATTCACGTTCGGGAATCGCCGGGTAATCGTTCATATGAATGACCGGCAGCCGTTTCCCATTGAGGCAATCGACGGTATCCCAGTCGTTTCCCCCACGATATACATGGTAGATATCGAGAAGCATTGTAGCCTTTGGGTGTCCCGTAGAAATCACTATTTGGGCACAATCGGCCAAATTGTGTAAGGCGCCTGCGCCCCAAAGCTCAATAACCGGTACTACTCCCGTTTCTTTCTCCAGCGCAAGTATATCATTATATCTTTGGGCATATTCGTCGTAATTTCCGCGATCTAAGGAGGGAATGCCCTGTACCGGAGCGGCGATATATTTACCTCCCAGGCTGGCCGTTATGTTCATTTCCTCCCGGAGCTGGGAAATAGCTTCCTTTCTTTCCTCGGGATCGTCACTACACCATTTCGAAAAACCGATTATGTTTTCCAAAACGAGTCCACCTTTTTGAAGTTTTTCCTTAAGTTGCGCACTGCTACCCCCTTTATCTAAATAGGCCCTTATATCCCGCATCCATAATTCAATCCCGCCGAAGCCTGCATCAGCAACCATTTCTATTTGTTTATCGACCTCTAATTTGTACGCCATGATTGTCGATGTGTTCAGGCTTATTCGGAAAGGAAGCTTTTTTTTAGGCCGCTTATTTTGAGAAAAGGTATGGGATGCATCATCTTTTTTAAATGCGAGTCCTGCCCAGGCAGCACCTGAAATTTTTAGGCTATTCCCAATAGCTTTCCTTCTGGAAATTTTATCGCTCATCTTGTATTTCGTTTTACTTTGTAAGAAACCAAATCATTATATTTTAAGTTTAAAGTAGTGGTTTCTAATTGTTTATTATTTAAATAATAGCGTTTGAAATCCCCTATCCCCTTTCGGTATGATATCGTATCAATCCTTTCTCTTAAACAATAAGAGGCGCACGTCAATTACCTCGTTACCCACAATATCCAGCGCCTTTAGCGTTAGTTGGCCTTTTCCTTTTTCAAGTTTAATTTCTCCCATTGCCATTGGCTTAAAATCTTTGACATACGATTCTATTCGGGGATCGCGATCATTTTCCATACCTTTCAGAGGTGGGTCATGGGCTTCGGTGATTTTTGCCGTCAACCGATTATTTCCATGTGCAAGCTGTAGCGTTGCTCCCACATTTTCAGGTTTACAGGTGTAATAAAGTTGTACATCGAATACACCATCGGCAAGAACATCCACATTCCATGAAATCGAATCGTTGACACTCTTCCAATTGGTAAAAAAGGTATCGTTCGGATGGCGGTTACTTCGTTCGATATTCCCATGGGGAATACCATCACGTGAAGGAATTTGAGTATAGGCATAGTTGGGATGACCCAAAGTCAACGGCCTTTCCTCATCTGTCTTTTTGCTGGGCGGAATTTTCGTTAACCAATTGGTTTTGGCCTTTTTTAACGAATCCGTAATTTCAGGAAATTTATCGGAAACATCGGAAGTCTGACCGATATCATCGACCATATCGTACAAACGGTCGTCGGCATCTAAGCGATAGCGCTGTGAGCGCAAACTGGTTTTTCCGCCCCAATGGTTGTAGACCAGCCGATCGGCCCAATTTTCATTTTCTAAAAATAATAGCGGCGCCAGGTTTTTGCCATCGACCGGGTTTTCGGTTTCAACCGCCACACCTGTCAAACTCACCAACGTAGGTAAAATATCAATGGCAGAAGCTATCTGAGGCACAGTCTTTCCGATCGGTATGCTGTCTTTCCATTTGATAAAGAAAGGCGTTCGAACGCCCCCTTCATCCGTAGAACCTTTTTTGCCACGCATACCCCCATTCCATCGCCAGCCATTGGGACCGTTATCGGAAAGATAAACAACGATCGTATTTTCCTCTAAATTAAGTTCTTCTAGTTTTTTAGTGATTCGGCCTACATTAAAATCGATATTCTCGACCATGGCCAAGGCTGCCTTCGTGAAATTCTTATTCTCCTCTTCTTCCCCGTGATAGGTCATGTCAAGAGATCGGTTTTGAAATCGATTCCAATAGGCATCAGGCACTTGCATGGGGCTATGCGGTGTATTAAAGGGCAAGTATAAAAAGAATGGCGCATCCTTATTTTCGGTCAAAAAAGACAGGGCATGATCGGTAAGGTCGTTGACCAAAAAACCATTTCCCTTTACAATTTGTCCATTATGTTCGAGCATGGGGCTAAAATAGTTGCCCCAGTGGCCAGAGGCAAATCCGTAGAAATCATCAAAACCCCTGGCATTGGGGTGATAGGGCGGTTGCATACCATTGTGCCACTTTCCATAGGCCGCAGTCCGGTATCCAGCTTTTTTTAAGACTTCTGCAATGGTCGTTTCCCCAAGGTTTAACCTCTCACCACCTGCCGAAGTCGAATAAACCCCCAAACGGGTAAAATTGCGTCCGGTCAACAACTCTGCACGCGTGGGAGAGCAGACGGGCTGCACATAAAAATTTTCAAAAGCCACGCCTTTTTTGGCAATAGCATCAATATGCGGCGTTTTGAGATTGGAGTTTCCGTTAAAACTTAAATCTCCCCAACCCTGATCATCGGCCATAATCAAAATGATATTGGGCTTTTTCTTCTGAATTTCAACTTTTTTTTGGGGAGATTGACAAGCCCACAACGAAAAGATTAGAATGACCGGAATACTGCGTGGAAATAATACTGACATGGCCTAAAGTTAATTCATATTATTGTGAATTTATTCTTTATGAAACCAGAATCCTAAATTTTTCGAACTAAAAAAATGTATTATCTTCCAATCGGAATTTTAGGGCATATCGTATAGAGATTTTTGTCTTACCATTTATCAAGTGGAAGGAGTACTTTGATGGACGGACAAAACGTTCACTGGATTAAAGATTTTTACACCTGGATGGAGATAGGAAACTAGAGCGTCGGAAATCGGATAATAGAATTATAGGTAAATGAAGTATTTTTTAATAGCCTTAATAACCTTAATGTCCTTGCTTATTTTAGGATGTAAAGAAGGCCCCTCTAAAAAAGAACAACCCCAACAGCAAGATGCTTTAGAAATTATATCGGACACGGCAATAAAGAAGAATGCAATTGCCAAACCGAGATTCAAATCGTTTGAAGGCCTGGCAGACACCACCTTTGTACGTTTGGCAGATTTCAGTGATGGTTTCGCCTATGATCTGCGCTATGCCACGGAAAAAAATTTTCTTAAGGCCAAAGTGTACGACTGTGCCGAATGCTACACTCGTGTAAAAACGGCAAAGGCGTTGCTAAAAGCCAATGCGGAATTCAAAGAGAACGGAGTTAAAATCAAGTTCTATGATTGCTACCGCCCAAATGATGTACAGTATAAAATGTGGGAAATCGTACCGAATCCGCAATATGTGGCGAACCCTAAGAAAGGGTCTATCCATAACAAGGGCGGTGCGGTCGATATCACACTGGTTACTTTAAATGGCGAAGAATTGGACATGGGCACCGATTTCGACTTTTTCGGAAAAAGGGCCTACCACGATAATTTAAATTTGCCTAGAGAAATTCTTGACAATCGTAAATTGCTTAAAGAAACTATGGAGCGACACGGCTTTTGGTCTATCAGAACAGAATGGTGGCATTACAATCTTTCATCTGGCAGTAATGATAAGGTAGCCAACTTTAAATGGGATTGCAATTAACCTAAACATAAAGCGGTGAACCAACAGTATATTATAATTTTCAACGTAACGACAAAATTCATGACAATAATGCTTAAGAACAGTTTAATTATCATTTTGCTCACTTTTTATTCTATGCAGGCACAAGATACCATTATGCCATTATGGCCAAAAAACAAAATCCCCAATCGTATTGAATCTGATGAAAAAGAAATTCACGATTACGAAAATATTTTAAGGATCAGTAAAGTGCAAGAACCGACAATTGAGGTTTATCTGCCCGCAAAGTCCAACGCAAATGGGCAGGCCATGTTGATTTTTCCAGGAGGTGGGTATGGTATATTGGCATACGATTGGGAAGGTACCGATATCGCCAAATTCCTAAACGGAAAAGGTATTGCCGGCATTGTGGTAAAATACCGATTGCCTTCAGATGTCTCACAAAAGGAAAAGTATAATGTTCCCTTAATCGATGCACAGCGCGCAATTCGAATGGTACGGAGCAAGGCAAAAGATTGGCATATACAAGAAAATAAAATCGGTATAATAGGATTCTCCGCTGGGGGACATTTAGCCTCCACTTTGGGTACACATTATAATGAAAAGGTCTATGAATCAGTAGATGTGGTAGATGAAGAAAGCGCTCGCCCCGATTTTATGGCCTTGGGATACCCGGTGATAACCTTTACGCAAACGACCAAACATTCCGGTTCAGAAAAAAACCTATTGGGAGAGAATACCAGTGCCGAATTGGAAAAACACTTTTCCAACGAATTACAGGTTACTTCTGACACCCCTCCTAGCCTATTGGTACACGCAACGGATGATAAGGCCGTTCCTGTTGAAAATAGTCTATTGTTTTTTCAAGCCTTAAAGGATAAAGGGGTTTCAGCGACGATGCATATCTATCCCAAAGGAGGTCATGGATTTTCTTTGGCGCGTCATGACATGCATTTAAGAGGTTGGACCGAACGCCTTTTCGAATGGATGGAAAGCTTGGAATGAAACTCTGTCTAATTTTCCGAAAATTTATTGCAATGAAATATTCTAGTGCTATTCTGTTTTTTATGATTTTGGGATTAATTCAGGTTTCTGCCCAGGCTACGGTTATACCGTTATGGCCCAAGGACCGCATTCCGAACAGCGTGGCTTCCGATGAGAAGGAAACCCATGTTCAAGGTGAAGACCTTTTACGCATCAGTAAAGTGCAAGAACCGACGATTGAGGTATTCCTACCGGCAAAAAAGAATGCCAATGGGCAGGCTATGTTGATTTTTCCTGGTGGGGGTTATCATATTTTGGCCTATGATTGGGAAGGCACCGATATTGCCAAATTCTTGAATGCAAAAGGGATTGCTGGCATTGTGGTAAAGTACCGTCTACCATCCTCAGCATCTCAAACGGACAAACACCTGGTACCCTTAATCGATGCGCAACGCGCCATGCGGTTAGTGCGGAGTAAGGCGAAAGATTTCAACATTGAGCCTGACAAAATTGGGGCCATGGGGTTTTCCGCGGGAGGTCATTTGGTCGCGACCTTGGGTACTCATTCCAATTATAAAGTATATCATTCAATTGATGAAATAGACAAGGAGAGTGCACGGCCCGATTTTATTGCCTTGGGCTACGCGGCTATTTCCTTTAAACAGCGTGGCGCTAACGAAACGTCACAAAAAGTGGCTTCAGAAAAGAAATCCGAACCTTTTATCGGAGAATATTTTAACATCGAGAAAGCGGTGACGGAAGATACACCACCAACTTTTCTATTTCATGCCGGCAATGATCCGGGAGTTCCTGTAGAAAATAGTCTTCGCTTTTTTCAAGCGTTAAAAAACCAAGGCGTACCGGCAACTATGCATATTTACCCCACGGGAGGGCATGGATTCTCTTTGGCCAGGGATAATTTGCATCTAAGAGGTTGGACGGAGCGTTTATTCGAATGGATGGAAAGCTTGAAATAGTTTTTTAGTTTTTTATTGAAAAGATATACGGTAATCTGCTTAACTTTTCTATTTTTGCAGTCCGAATTCGGGATGTAGCGCAGCCCGGTAGCGCACACGCCTGGGGGGCGTGGGGTCGCAGGTTCAAATCCTGTCATCCCGACTTTACATTTTTACGTAATTGCACAAAGCTGTTAATCAATTGATTAACAGCTTTTTGTTTTTTTAGTACTTCCTTATGAAACCTTATGAAACTGTGTGTAAACTAATATAGGGTGTCAATATCGGGATTTATTAGACGTCCTAAATACTATATCCTAAAGTAGGTTTTGAAAGTATATTCCTTAGTGTTTATACTTTCTATTTTATTAATTAAAAGCTACACATCATCTTAGGCAAAATTTCAAAGCCATATCGTATGCTCTTCCTAAAATGTCCAAGATGTCACAAAGCTATTTTATTAGAGGCCAATCCAAACAATTTGGGTAAATTTAACAAGGTCAAGGAAAGATGTCCCAAATGTGATTGGAATTATATTATCGAACCCAGTTTTTACTACGATACTGTGTACCTTTCATACAGGGTTGGAATTGCGTTAACCGCTGCAGTTTTTGTATTGATAAAACTGTTCGGACTCGATTTTGGGCCTTGGGGTATATTTTTAAGTAATGTGGCCGGCCTTGTACTATTGATGACCTACAAAGCCACAGTGTCTAAATCAATTTGGGTAACTATATTTTCAAATATGACAAAAGTATAGTTGAAAGAGTTAAATAATTTTCAATGATTCAAGAACTAAAAAATGGTTACGGACAAATTTTCGAAGATGCCCTTATCAACGAAATAGTACAGGTTGGCACATTTAAGGAAATACCTGAAGGCTTTAAATTGATCGATATTGGGGACTATGTTAAGGGAATGCCACTCTTGGTATCGGGTGCGATTAAAGTACTGCGTGAAGATGGGGATGGAGACGAACTTTTGCTTTACTATCTGGAAAAAGGGGATACCTGCTCAATGACACTAAACTGCTGCATGGGAGACGCAAAAAGCGAAATTCGGGCAATTGCGGAGACCGATGCAAAACTTATTATGATACCTATTCGTAAAATGGAAGAATGGATGGCGAAATACAAGTCATGGCGAAATTTCGTTTTCGAAAGTTATCACGGCCGCCTAAATGAGCTGTTAAATACACTTGATAGTATAGCCTTCAATAAAATGGATATGCGCCTAGTAAGTTATTTAAAGGAAAAAGCCAGAATCAACAAGGACGATATCATCCGAAATACCCATCAAGAAATCGCCTATGACCTGCACAGTTCAAGAGTCGTAATTTCACGATTACTCAAAAAGTTGGAGCAATTGGGTAAAATCGAGCTTCATAGGAACCACATTAAACTACTGGAATTATGAGCGTTGTTAGGGCCAAATCCACATTATATTTAAAGGTTATTTTCCAATACTCCGATAACTTCCCAACTATAAAAGGTCTTACTTAAAATCGAATTTTGAAAAATCCTTTAAAAGTGGATAAGGAGAAACCGGTCTCTGTCTATTGCCTTTCAGGTGCAAAAAGTCTAAAGGCTGCTCGAAGACTGCCCAATATGGGCTTTTCAAAGATTTATGATAAGGGTGTATACATGTGGTGGAAATAGTTATCTCGACAACTTATGTGGTTGCTTCGTCTCCCCGAAGAAAGTTGTCTAAACAATACGAAGTTTTGGTCGTCTCGCCAAACAGTAATTACCAATGGATTCCCTTAAATATTATGATTTTTCAGGTAAGGCACCTAGGTTATAAGAGTGCCTTTTTTCTTTAATGGTATAAGGATAAAGGCTCCCTCTTCAGACCCCTACAAGGGAGAAAACTATAAAGGGGACCTCGTGCGATATGTTAGGAACGTAAACAAAATAAAGTTCTCCTAACAAAAATCCTCATTCGCAATTTTCTCCGGAATAAGGTCGGTTCCGGTGACCTCCATTTTGCCCCATTAATTTTCTGACAAATAAATTGAGGCTTGAAGCACAAATTAATAGCACTATTGGTACTCCTCTTCCATTCGGGATTTATCCAGAAGACCACTCCCATAACCAAGGAAGAAGTCTTGGCCAAAGTAAAGGAGCTATACTATGATTGAAGTTACGGCTAGGT
>CBDULZ010000135.1:0-11671 GCA_965368185.1 uncultured Kriegella sp. | reverse complement strand
TTTAACCACAATTCCTGAAAGCGAATAAAACTAAATTGATTGGTATTTTGTAAATTCCACCGTTCAAGTTTATGGTAAAGAAGCATTTTTTATTTTTTGGTCTCGCACTAGTCTTTGTCGCTTGTGCAGAAAAAGAAGCATATCGCTTTAAGGTTTATAGTGGTGAGACCGTAAACCAATCGGTTCCTGTCACATTAAGTGCTGAAGAATTTAACGGTTTAGGGATGCCTTGGGGGGAGAGTTTGGCGCTTTTTAAGGGCGAAGCATTAATACCCTTTCAAATTGATGAAGCTCAAAAAAAACTTTGGTTTTTACATTATGCTGATAGTCGTGCTTCCTACAATTTCCAAAAGATTGAAGAAACTGATGTTGAAGGTATAACTGGGGTTGCCCTCACCAAAAATGACGGTAACCTTGATATATCGATGGATGGGAAACCGATATTAACCTATCGTTACGGGATGACCTATCCACCAAAAGATGTGGATTCCATTTTTAAGAAATCGGGATATATTCATCCCGTACGCACGCCTTCGGGGGATACATTGAGCCGAATTCAACCCCCAGATCATTACCACCATTATGGAATTTGGGGACCTTGGACGCATACCCAAATCGAAGGGCAACAGGTTGATTTTTGGAATCTCGGTGACGGCAAAGGCACCGTACTTTTTAAGGAGTTCGGTCAAACCGCTTCGGGATCCGTTTTTGGCTCTTTCAATGCATCCCAAGAACATATCGATTTTCTCACTCAAGAAAAACCGCAAGTGGCATTGAATGAGAATTTAGATATAAAGGTTTGGAATTTAGGTCGCCCTGATCGCTATATGTTCGATTATACGACTACCTTTAGTTCTCCATTAGAGTCTGGTATATTATTTGAAGCCTATCGCTATGGCGGTGGAATTGGCATGCGTTTTACCGAAAGGTGGCATAAAGATAATTGTGCAGTGCTTACTTCTGAAGGCAATGATCGACTTACGGCAGATGGCACAAACGCGCGGTGGTGTATTGTCAGTGGGGCATCCGCCGACGGAAATGGAACTAATGGAATTTTGTTTATGAGCTATCCTGAAAATCAGTCCCACCCAGAACCCATGCGTATCTGGCCGGTCAATGGAAACGGAGGTAGGGGCGATATGTTTTTCGAATTTTGCCCCATTAGACACAAGGAATGGAAAATAGAACCCAATAAAAGCTATCAGTTGAAATATAGAATGGTTGTATTCGACGGAACGCTTTCCGCTGAAGAGGCCGAGGCCTATTGGCAAGCTTTTGCCACCAAACCAGAAATAGAAATTTTAAAATAGATACAATGCAAAGAAGAAAGTTTATTAATAGAACAACTATGGGAACCGCGGCAATGGTCGCATTCCCTTCAATTGTACCCTCAAGTGTTTTTGGGAAGAATGCTCCAAGCAACAAAATAAATATCGGTCAGATAGGCTGCGGCCGGATTGCCCGCGATCACGATATTCACGATACCATCCGTTTTGACGATGCGCGCTATGTCGCGGTTTGTGACCTTGATGCTAACCGGGCTGCGGACGCCAAAGTTTTGGTAGATAAATTCTATCAGGAAAAAACTGGCAAGGACAAGTATATGGATACTAAAGTTTACGATGATTATCGTGAAATGTTACTAAGTAAAGATATAGACGCCGTCGTAATAAGTACTCCAGATCATTGGCATTCACAACCAGCGATGGAGGCTGCTTTGGCCGGTAAGGATATTTATTTGCAAAAACCGACCTCCCTGACGATTAAAGAGGGGCAACAACTTCGAGACGCTGTTCAGAAATCAGGGGCTATACTTCAGGTAGGGACCCAACAAAGGGCTATGCCGCAATTTAGGGTGGCCGCCGAATTGGTTAGAAATGGTCGTATCGGTAAAATACATACTGTAAAAATCGGACTTCCAGGGGATCCAGGTGGTCCGGAAGCACCAGCGATGCCCGTACCTAGTAATTTGAATTTTGATATGTGGTTGGGATCTACCCCTGAGGTACCTTATACCGAAATAGGGGTGCATCCACAAGAGGGATACAGTAGGCCGGGTTGGCTGCGTATTCGTAATTATGGGGCGGGAATGATTACTGGCTGGGGCCAGCATCATTATGATTCTGCCGCATGGGGAATGAACACTGAATTAACGGGTCCCGTTTCCGTCGAGGCACTTGCCGAATTTCCGAAATCGGGTTTATGGAATGTACATGGTGATTTCTTCGTAAAACACGAATATGAAAATGGTATAACGGTCTATACAAGTGGGGGTTACACTAATGGTATCAAATATATTGGTGAAGATGGATGGATATTTGTTTCCCGAGGTGCGTACACTGCATCTGCCTCAGATCCCGTAGATAAAGAGAAAAGCAGCAAAGCTTTAAATGCCTCCGACCCTAAAATTTTGGAATCGGTTATTGGAGAGAACGAGACCCATCTCTATAAAATTGATGATCAACACGGCAATTGGTTTGAATGTATCAAAACACGTAAAGCACCAATCTCGCCAATTGAAAAGGGCCATAAGGCCTGTGCCATTTGCTTGATTAGCGATATTGCCATGCAATTCGATAGAAAATTGGAGTGGGACAATGAGAAGGAAATGTTCATTAATGATAACGAGGCCAATGCCATGTTGCATAGAACACAAAGAAAGCCATATGGAACGGATAATGTAAAAGTATAGTTATATTAGTCGCAAAATTTTAAACTAGTATTATGCGAAAGAGTATATCGGCTATGCTGATCTGTATCTGTTTTGGCTGTGCAGAAAAAGCTAAAAAAGAAGATACCCAAACCACTACTGAAGTGTCTACGGAAAAAGTGAAATTCATGACCTTGGACCCGGGCCACTTTCATGCAGCCCTAGTTCAAAAGACGATGTATCCACAGGTAGATTCTACTAGTTATGTGTATGCACCTGACGGACCGGAGGTTCAGGATTTTTTAAGCAAAATCGATGGGTATAATACAAGGCCCGATAGCCCTACAAGTTGGACTGTGAAAAAGCAGCTCGGCGATGATTACCTGAATGAGATGCTGGCCGAAAAACCGGGTAACGTAATGATTGTAGCCGGTAAAAACTCGAAAAAGGTCGATTATATTCTGGAGGCTGTCAAGTCAGGTTTGAATGTGTATGCCGATAAGCCTTTGGTTATCAATGAAGAAGGTTTTAAGAAGTTAAAAGAGGCCTTTAAAATTGCCGAAGAGAAGGGAGTCATGATTTATGATATTATGACCGAACGTTTCGAATCTACCACAGGCATGCAGAAGCTCTTTTCTACCCTGCCATCAGTTTTTGGCGAGTTGGTAGATGGCTCAATTGAAGAACCGGCGATTAGTAAAGAAAGCGTGCATCACTTTTCCAAAATTGTATCGGGAAAACCTTTGGTGCGACCTTCTTGGTTTTTTGATATCGATGAAGAGGGTGAGGGCATTGTCGACGTAACGACCCATTTGGTAGATTTGGTTCAGTGGGAGGCTTTCCCTTATCAGATCATCGATTCTTCCGATGTAGAAATGCTGAAGGCGAGAAGGTGGCCAACGACTTTGACAAAAGCCGAGTTCACGAAGGTAACCAAACAAGAAGAGTATCCTGATTACTTAAAAAAGGATTTGGATGGCGACAA
Source organism: uncultured Kriegella sp. (assembly GCA_965368185.1). Taxonomy (GTDB): domain Bacteria; phylum Bacteroidota; class Bacteroidia; order Flavobacteriales; family Flavobacteriaceae; genus Kriegella. The sequence continues at coordinate 8,036 of CBDULZ010000135.1, read as the reverse complement.
ACTGAATGTCTATTGTAATGGCGAAATGGTCTATAGGATAAATGGAAAACACGCAAAAGTTTCCGTTATATGGAACTATGAGGCACCCGAAGGGGCAGCGGATACCCATTACAGCATCATGCGTGGTACCAAAAGCAATCTGATTATTAAGCAGGGGGAAGAAGAAGGATACAAGCCGATATTGTATTTAGAAGCGAATGATACAAATGGTTTTGAAGCCGAGCTGAGTAAAGTATTGAAACAACAAGTTGCTCAACAGTTTCCGGGCACTACGGTCGAGAAAATATCCGATAAAATGTGGAAAGTTAATATTCCCGACTCCTTTAAAGTAGGTCATGAAGCTCATTTCGGTCAGGTTACCCAAAACTTTTTAAACTATTTGAACAAAGGTGAATTACCGACATGGGAGGTTCCCAATATGATTACCAAATATTACACGACGATAGAAGCTTATAAAATGGCACGAAAAGAATAGTGTTTGAGGTCTTTCCCTTTTTTCCTTCCGTCATAAAAACCACGTTGGTCCGAACACATAGGCTACGCTTGTTGCAATAAGGTCACACCATTTTTAAGGAATACTGTCCCTATCCGGGAATGCCAGTTATTTTTTAGTTAATTGAATGGTAGATTTAGAATTGAAGTGGTATTATTGCAGCAAGTTCCTGTTTTGGATGTCAAATTATCCATCATTTTACTAAGAAATTCAGAATATTCGCGGACAATCGCCGTTTTAGTATGTAATCGATTAAATTTTATGAGAATAACTATTTGCTTTATCCTTTCCCTGATTATATTTTCCTGTAAAACAGACTTCAAAGAGACTAAAATAGCTATTGATAACTACAAAATCGAACCTGGATTCGAATTGGAGGTTATCGCTGCCGAACCTTTGCTGAATACGCCCGTCACGATGGATTTTGATGACAAAGGCCGCATTTGGGTTGCAGAAATGCCTGGTTTTATGAGTAATATCGACGGTTCAGGAGAAAATTTACCCAATGGATCTATTAAAATACTCGAAGATCGAGATGAAGACGGGGTCATGGATCATGCGAAAATATTTCTTGACAGTCTTGTAATGCCTCGCGCCTTGGCCTTGGTTTATGGAGGGCTACTTTATGTCGAACCTCCCAACTTATATTTTGTAGCTATCGAGAACGATAAACCTACGAATAGAGTTTTGGTCGATTCAGTCTATGCCGCAGATGGGAATCCTGAATATCAGCCTAACGGACTTAAAATGAACATTGACAACTGGCTTTATAATGCCGGTTCGCACTTTCGATACCAAAGAAAAAATGGCGAGTGGATCAAGGAACCTACGACTTTTCGTGGACAATGGGGTATATCACAAGATAACTTCGGAAGACTATATTACAACAACAATGCGACGCAACTCTTAGGAGATTATGTACTGCCGAACAGGTTGGTCAGAAACGAATTTATGATACCTAAGAAGGGCGTTAATCAAGAATTGACAAAAGACCAGCGAGTTTATCCCCTCCATAGTGCAGCAGTAAATCGTGGTTATGTTAAAGGTGTTCTCGATAAAGATAGTCTGCTTATTGAAGTTACGGCTGCTTGCGGACCTTTGGTGTATCGGGGAGGGGTCTTCCCAAGTGACTATGAAGAAAACGTTTTTGTGTGTATACCCGAAGCCAATTTGATAAAGCGGAATATTTTATCATTTGAGGGCGACAAAATAACCGCTAAACAAGCTTGGGAAGGTAAAGAATTTCTTGCCGCTACTGACGAAGGTTTTCGGCCTGTAAGCTTGTCCAATGGTCCTGATGGAAATTTGTATGTGGTCGATATGCATCGAGGTGTAATACAGCACCATGCGTTTTTGAGTCCCTATTTAAAGGAAAAAGCCAAAGTTGAAAAACTGGATACGCTTGTCAATTTCGGACGGATTTTTAGAATAAGACCCAAAGATAGCCAGATTGCCAACACTACTAATTTGACCAGTTGGTCGACCCAAGAACTGCTAGAACTATTAAAAAGCAAGAATGGATGGTTACGGGATAGGGCACAACATAAATTGATTTATAAAAATAAGATTGACGCGGTTCCCCAGTTGCAAAAAATGGCTAGGGAGGCAAGTTCCCCTTTGACACAAATACATGCGATGTATACCTTAAAAGGATTGAACAAACTGTCTTTTGATTTGCTAAAAAATGTTGCTGAAACCGGTGATGCTACTGTTGCTTCGCACGCCATCGTACTACTTGAAGAGTTTATTGCCAATGAAAACGTAGGTGCGGCCCATGCGCTTTTTAAAAAATTGGCCTTAAAAAATGATAAATCTATAGACCTATATCTGGCTTCTACCCTTGGTATGTGGGCCAATATTTCTGGTGATACTTTTATTCCATTGCTTAGAAAATTGGAGAAAAAATATAATGACAATGCAGTTTTTCAAGAAGCCATAGTCAGTGGAACACAGGAAATAGGAGATAAATTATTGAGTCCTGCCACGAAAGGGGATAAAGAAAAAAGTACTTTCGAGACACTTGTAGCAGAAAATGTAGAACGAAAGAAAGAAGTCAAAAAGAATCCTATTTATGTGGCTAAAAGTCGTTCGCAGGATTCCCGAACAAAGGGTGCAAAATTATATCGTCAAATTTGTGCAGCCTGTCATCAGGATAATGGAAGTGGAATTGAAGGTTTGGCACCTCCTCTCGTGAATTCGGAGCATGTAACCAAACCTGAAAAATTAGCCCTTATCATTTTACACGGATTAAAGGGGCCTATCCATGTCAATGGCTCCCTATATGAATTAAATCATGTTATGCCTGGCCTTTCAGGTAATGAAGCCCTAACGGATGCCGATATATCGGCGATTATTTCATACGTTGGCAACGCATTTACCGACTACCCAAAAGGGATTAGATCAAATAAGATAAAGGAACTGCGCCAAAATAAACCCGATAGCGGTTCGGAATACACTATCGACGAACTGGAAGCAGTACTAAAAGGTCTGCCATAATCCAAAAAAATATCTTAGTCTTAATCATATTGTAAATTTATCCGCATATCTATATATAATAGGCGATAACGATGCCCATTAGTATTACTAAAATCTTCCGTAGATTAAACTTATGGTCTTCTGAACTTTCAAATAGGATAACGGTTGAAATGTGCAGGAACATACCAATGACCAAGGCTGTAATAGGAGCATAATATTGGGAAGTGAATGCAAAATTTGCAGTTATAAAGGTCCCCAATGGTGTCATTAAAGAAAACAAGACAATAAAAAAAACGGCCTTTTTAAGCTTCATTTTAGAACCCAGTAAAAATATACTTAAGATGATGGCGATTGGTATCTTATGTACAAGAATACCGTAAATGATGGTATCATGGCCTTCAATGGGGAATCCCTCTAAAAAAGAATGAATTGAAAGGCTGATAAATAATAGCCATGGAAATGCGGTATTCTTACTGTCGGTGTGAATATGGCCATGTTCCGCACCTTTGGAAAAGAATTCCAGAAAAATTTGCAAGAGTATGCCGAGCATTACAAATAAGCCTATCGTTTTTGAATTCGAATGGTGATATACCTCGGGAAAGAGTTCAAATAAGGTCAAAGCCAATAAAAAGGCACCACTGAATGCCAAGAGCAATTTGAAGTTCCCTTTGTTTTTCGGTTTGGCTATAAATACAAATACAAAACTTAGTAAAACCCCTAAAATGGGCAATAAATAGGTCATTAATCGTTGAACTGGTTTGTGTTAAGAAATGAATTATCTTAAAAAAGAACATAAAATTGCAAGCCCAAAAACTGTTTGTTCGGGCTATAGAGATCTAATTTGTCCTAGGGATTAAAAATACTGTATTTTTGCTTGAATTCGAGAATAGTATATGAACAATAATTTTAAAATGGTCGCCAAGACCTTGTTTGGGTTTGAGGAAATTTTGGCCAAGGAACTTCGAAATTTGGGAGCAGGTAATGTAAAAGAGGGTGTTCGAAATGTTTCTTTTGAAGGTGATACCGGTTTTATGTACAAGGCCAATCTGTGTCTGCGAACCGCTATTAAAATAATAAAGCCCATCCATTCCTTCTCCGTTCAAAGTGAAAATGAACTGTATAAAAAAATATACGGTATGGAGTGGTCTGAATATTTATCCGTAGACACCACTTTTGCCATCGATACCACGGTCAATTCAGATAATTTTACGCATTCGCTCTATGTTTCTCAAAAGGTGAAAGATGCGATTGTAGATAAGTTTCGAGATACTGATGGAACCCGCCCAAATGTAGACGTTAAGTTTCCTGACGTGCGTATAAACATCCATATTCATAAAGAGCATTGCAATGTTTCGTTAGATAGCTCCGGTAGATCATTGCACCACAGGGGGTACCGGACAGCAACGAATATTGCCCCCATCAATGAAGTGTTGGCCGCAGGTCTCTTATTGTTGAGTGGATGGGATGGACAATCTGATTTTTTAGACCCAATGTGCGGCAGTGGAACCATGCTTACCGAAGCTGCGATGATTGCCTGTAATATACCTGCTAATATCAATAGAAAGGAGTTTGCATTCGAAAAATGGGAAGATTTTGATGAGGCACTTTATGAAAAGATAGTGGACAGCAGTTTAAAGAAGGCTCGGGAATTTTCCCATAAAATTGTCGGTTACGACAAGGCTCCATCGGCAGTACGAAAGGCAAAGGAAAATATAGAAAATGCAAATCTTTCGGAGTACATTACTGTAGAGCGCAAAAACTTCTTCGATACCGAAAAGCTAAATGAAGGCCCTTTGAAAATGGTTTTTAACCCGCCATATGGGGAACGGTTGAATTTAGATATGGAAGAATTCTATGCGTCAATAGGAGACACGTTAAAACGAAATTATCCGGGAACGGAAGCATGGTTCATTACTTCGAATCTCGAGGCTTTAAAATATGTCGGACTACGACCTTCAAGAAAAATAAAGGTATTTAACAGTCATTTGGAGTCTCGACTGGTAAAGTATGTGATGTACGAAGGAAGTAAAAAGGCAAAGTATAATAAAACAGAATAAGCCTTGATTATTCAGTAGTCAGTTCTTTTTTCGTATTTGGTTTCTTATCCTTTTTATACAAAGGAATAAAATAGGTGAGTGAATAATTGTAACCTACCCCGAATATGCTGCTATCGGTTACCCTGTTAAAACCGGGAATAAATAAATTGCGAAAGCCATCAGGGTCTTTATTGGTGATCAAAGCGCCCAACCGTACACTCGCACCCAAGAAAATATTGGCGAAAAGTTCGGCTTTTATTCCTAAGACAGCTTCAAGCCAAGAGGCGCTTAGCGACTTATATTCCATCGGCGCAGAACTACCGGTACCAAAATCATTGGGATACCAATACCTGCTCGTATCAAATATTTGCGAATTGTTCAGGGTTTGGCTAAAACTGCCAAAAGCATAGCGACCACCTACAAAAATCGCATTGTTTTCTCCGTACCAATTGGCATAGGTGTTATAGTCAATACCCAACTTAATGTAACTTCCTGAGGCCGTGAAATCATAAAGGTCTTCTTCTATGGTCTTTTTTTCATTCCCGATTTCGGCGGCTACATACATTTTTTGGGTCAATCTATAATCTCCTACAATTTCGAGTCCGGTATAGTTGTCTTCCAAAAAAGAGGTCGCCGGTCTGCTTAAATCGATACCTAATCGAATACCGTATTCTTGCTTGTAGATTACAGAATCTTTGTTCTGAACGTTCAATGAATCTTTCTGCCCCAAAATAGGCATCCACAATAACAGCAAACAAAGTTTAATGAAGTATTTTGACATTGACTAAAGTATCATTTTCGACCAAGGAGGTCATGATTTTAATTTCTTTCATCCATAGTGCAGTATCGGTTGCGCTTATGCTACCTTGTAGGTTGTCATAATTTGCGATAAATCCGCAGGCACGTGAAACGAATAGCTCTTTGGTTTCATAGTTAAAGCTTATGGTGTCTTTATTGATCGTAGTTGTATCGGTCGCTGTTAAATTTTCAGATATGATGAAGGTAGTCGTCGTTGCATCGACTCGAAGTGGAAGTTCGATCGAACTCAATGAGACATTCGAAATGATGGGGTATACTGAACCTTCTAAAAGACCCTGCACCACTAGGGTAGGTACATCTTTCAATGCCGTGGTATCTTCAGCGTCGTAAAACTCTATGGACAAAAGGGGGGTGTCCCCATCAATACAAATATCATCTTTTTCACACGAAGAGATAAAAATGATACCCAACAAAATGCTTAAGACACTATTTACTTTTTTCATCAATCTAAAACTTAATCGGCCCCTGCCGTTTACCTTGGTTTAAAGATGTTCGATACTCCCTGTTTGAATTATGTTCAAGGCCATTTCGGATTTTAAGATGCTAGAACTTTTCCAAAAGTACGACATTTTCTACGTGATGTGTTTGAGGAAACATGTCTACAGGTTGCACCTTGGTTACACGATACATCCCCTTCATCAATTCAAGGTCACGTGCTTGGGTCGCACTATTACAGCTGACATAAACTACTTTTTGCGCGGCAATCTTAAGAATTTGCGCAACTACATCTTTATGCATGCCGTCTCGTGGAGGATCGGTGATAATAACATCGGGTACGCCATGAGCCTCGATAAAATCTTTATTAAAAACATTCTTCATATCTCCGGCAAAAAATTCCGTATTAACGATAGTATTGTTCTTGGCATTTTCCTTGGCGTCGGCAATGGCTTCTGGAACTGCCTCTATACCCACTACTTTTTTTGCATTTTTGGCCACGAATAGGGCAATCGTTCCTGTACCTGTATAAAGATCATATACTAATTCTTCACCTGTTAAACCGGCAAAATTTCGGGTTACTTTATACAGCTCATAAGCTTGTTCCGAATTTGTTTGGTAGAACGATTTTGCATTGATTTTGAATTGCAATCCCTCCATTTCTTCAAAGATATGATCTCGACCTGAGTGGCAAATGACCTCTTGGTCGTAAATGGTATCGTTCTGTTTTGAATTGATGACATAGAGAAGGGAGGTGATCTCAGGAAAAGTTCGTGTCAAATGGTCAAGCAATAGGTTCCGTTTTTCTTTATCATTTTCAAAAAACTGGACCAAAACCATAATTTCGCCTGTAGACGATGTGCGTATCATTAGCGTACGCAACATACCATATTGGTTTCTTGTGTTGAAAAAAGAAATGCCATTTTCGATGGCGAAATTTTTAGTTTCCAGACGAATGGTGTTGGACGGATCTTTTTGCAAATGACATTTTTCAATGTCCAAAATTTTATCCCACATACCGGGAATATGGAATCCTAAGGCGTTTTTTTCGGTAATCGTATTATCGGAGTTAATTTCATCAAGTGTTAACCAACGACTGTCGCTAAAGGAAAACTCCATTTTATTTCTGTAGAAATATTGCTTTTTCGAACCGATGATGTCGCTGATATCCGGGAGCGCTAAATGCCCAATGCGTTTTAAATTGTTTTCGACTTCTTTTTGCTTGTAAAACAATTGATGCTCATACCCCATGTTTTGCCATTTACATCCTCCACAGACCCCAAAATGTTGACATTCAGGCTCGACGCGCTTATCCGACAACGAATGAAAAGTAGTGGCTACTCCTTCAAAATAGGCTTTTCGTTTTTTTGTCGTCCGTACATCGACTACATCACCGGGCACAGTGTTCGTTAAAAATATTACCCTTCCATCGGGCGCTTTGCCAACGGTTTTTCCTTTGGCACCCGCATCAACCACTTCTACATTTTCAAAGTGCTGTCGCCTATTCTTTTTTCGCATGGGGCAAAAATAAAAGGTTTCTTTGGATTGCAGCATGCGTTTAAGAGTTAATTGGCGTGAAAAGTATAGGTTTTTGAACCTTATGTAGAAAACGAGGGTAGTGCTCTTTTTTCGTTTGAGGGATTGGCATATCTAAAGTTGGGGTATTTTCAATTTTATGCCCACAACGAAATCCACTACCGCTATCTTTTTTGTAATTTTGCTTCTCTGCATAGGATGATTTCTCTCCCAAAGAAGGAATTGCTAAAGTTTTATTTAAA
>CBDULZ010000134.1:0-11718 GCA_965368185.1 uncultured Kriegella sp. | reverse complement strand
TAGCCGGCATTCAAAGTTGTGATTCAACAGCTTGGGTGTCGGCTTTTATATTTTGTAAGGGTGGAGCAGGTATAATAAAAAGAAATTAAATCGTATACGAATATATGTAATATACTGGTTTTCAAGTATTTTAAATCATTATTTTTTCGATTCGACTAGCTCTAATTGATCTACGCTAACATTGGTCGTAAAAATACCATAATTGACGATTGCCTTATTTTTTTCAAGGGAATCGATGCTACCGACGGCCTTGCCATCGTGCATTCGTACGCGGTCACCCACTTTAAAAACAGGTTGGGGCTTGTTCTTTTCTTTGATGATGGCCTTTTTCTTTTCGACTTTCTTCCGTTCGCGAATAACCTTGACCTCTTTTTGTACTTCCTGCTGTACCTGTGCTTTTTTTACCCGTTCCGATTTGGCTTGGTTGGCCGATTTTTTCTTTCGCTTACTGTTTTCCGTCTCTACTATCCGCAGTAATTCAGAAACCAAAGGCCGTTTCTTTTTATCATGAAAATACTTGTCTGCCGCCGTATTTACTTTGTTTCCCAATTGAATCATCCGTTGGTCATGGTCGTAGAGTTCTTGATAATTCTCCAATTTTGATTTGACCTTCGCATTCAATTTTTCCAATCGTATGGCCTCCTCACGAGCTTTGAACTCTTCTTCCTGTAAACGCGAACCCGTTTGAACCATTTTACTACGTTCTTTTTGTAGTTTGGCAATCGTGGCGTCAAAACGTACTTTCCCGCGCTCTATCTTTTTCTTGGCTTTATTGATCAAGCTATAGGGGATACCGTTTTTCTGGGCCACCTCAAAGGTGAACGAACTTCCTGCTTCACCCAATACCAGTTGAAAAGTAGGCTCTAGGGTTTTGCCGTCAAAAAGCATATTCGCATTCGTTGTGTGCGGCAGTTCATCGGCCAAAGCCTTTAAATTTGCGTAATGGGTGGTAATTACTCCGTAGGCACCGCGTTCGTAAAAAACCTCTAAAAAGGCTTCGGCCAAGGCGCCACCAAGTTCAGGGTCGCTGCCTGTACCGAATTCATCGATTAGAAAAAGGGTGTTTTTATCACATTTGCGCAAAAATCGATTCATATTCTTTAAGCGATAACTATAGGTGCTCAAATGGTTCTCGATAGATTGGTTGTCACCTATGTCGGTCAGCACTTTATCGAACAAGCATACAGAGCTTCTTTCATGAACAGGAATCAAAAGTCCTGATTGAAGCATTACTTGAAGTAGGCCAATGGTTTTTAAGGTAATACTTTTACCTCCGGCATTCGGTCCTGAAATAACGATAATACGGTTTTCAGGATGAAGTATAATGCTCTGGGGAAACGTTTTCTCACGTTTTCTCTTGTTGTTCATAAACAACAAAGGATGATAGGCATCACGCAAATGCAATTCCCGTTTCGTATTGATGGTAGGCATCAACGCATTCATTTCCGAGGCATATTTGGCTTTGGCAGCCGTAACATCCATATGTGCCAGAAAATCTTGATAATCGGATAGGAGGGGGGCAAAGGGGCGAATTTGGGCGGTTAAGGTGTTGAGAATACGTTGGACTTCTTCCTTTTCATCAAACTCCAAGTTGTTCAATTCCCTGCTGTATTTGAGCGTAGCCTCCGGTTCAATATAGACGATGCTTCCGGTTTTTGAAGAACCCATAACAGATCCTTTTACTTTTTTGCGGTACATGGCCTTGACAGCCAAGACGCGGCGGTTTTCGACTACGGATTCCCGAATCTCATCTAAATAATCGGAACCTTGATATGTGTGTAGGGCGGAGGCGAAACTTTGCCCGATTTTGCCTTTTACCTGATGCATTTGTTGCCGGATGGTCCTTAAATGTTCAGAAGCATTATCTTTGATTTCCCCAAAACGGTCGATGACCGCATTGATTTGCTTCGGAATTTCGGCATTTGATTCAACTTCTTCCGATTTAGCGAACAATAGTGGAAAATACTCTCTAAATTTCTTAAAGAACTTTTTATGCTCGTTCGTTGTAATACAAATGGAACCAATGCGGCGGAAACCACTTATTTCTAACGTAGTGTTTTCAATTCGTAATAATTTCAAATCGGCATTGATGCCGTCAAAACCATGGTTGGGAATGGGATTGTCACTGATTAGCGAGGATAAATATTCAGAGGTCTGCCCAAGAAGATCTAAGAGTACTTCTCTTTCCCGTATGGGAGAAATAGATAAGGACCTTTCCTTTCCCAACTCAGTACTACATCGGACGGATAATTGTTGAAGAACCGTTGGAAATTCAAGATCTTGAAGTGTTTTTTGTGCAATTTTATCCATTGATCAACTAAATCGATGGCAAAGGTAGCGATTAGGTGTGAAATGATAAGGTGCCTAGGCCAATTGTTCCGCTGGCACCAGTATTTCTTTGATTGCTACCTTTAATTTATTTGCTACTTCCTCGTGACCGACGGCGTTCAGACATATTTGGTCTGGTACCTCTGTTCCTTTTATAAATTTATAGTCGTTTTGGATATTTTTCATCCCAAAAATATCGATATAATTACGCCCCATGGAAGTAATGAATTTTGACATCCTTGCGTTCAGTCTTTTACAAATCAAATTTTCCAAATAGGAATTGGGTCTTGATGTTACCCCTAAGTACACTACCGGCATCTTTCTTTTCGACGAGTATTCATCGATATTGATTAAAAGATTTTCATATCTCCGCTCTACTTTCTTATGATTGTTTTTCGCCATTCCTAAGAACAACAACAATGGTCTGATCAGATTTCTACTAATTAAACGCAATAACCTAAGAAGGCCACTATAAAACCATGTCTCTTTAGATTTTATATGAAGCTTTACCTTTCTGTACAACCCGAACAACTTCTGATATAGATTTTGTTCTCCGTTTTTATTTTTAGACGGTACGTCACTATCACCCGCTGGCTTTGGCACCTTTTTTTTATAATTGGTGTTACTTAGATAATCGTGCGATCGCACTTGAAAAACCATGAGATCGACGGTATTTGAATCGCAATATGCCTTTACTTTTGGGAAACAGTCTATCAAATCTCGATAGGTGATGATCGGGAAATCGATGTCAATATTATATTCTTCCAAAATTTCCTTTTTCATGCGCCAATGGTATACCTCGTCTTGGGCAATGTTCTTTTTAGCCCTATCTTGAACGGCCATACAACCACTGACCAATAATATTTTCTTTGTATCCATCAGGAATAGTTTGAAGCCGCAACCCTTTTTGCCATTAAAATTTCGTGTGGACTCATCAAATATCCTTTATCATCAATACAAAAGCTTTTATCGGCATCTTTACCCGCCAATTTACCCAAAATATTTTTTGCAAATGCTATTGGATCTTTCTCAATTATAGGGAAACTTGTAAAATTAGGTTTTGTTGGTAAATATTGATTACACAACTTGGTCTGTTTATAGGTCAGTGTCATTTGGCCATATTTTTCTTTGCAGATGTAATTCAATTGGTTTAAAGTAAAATTGAATAGTTCATCATCCCCAAGAAATAAACATGGCGAATTGATAAAGGTAAGGTTAGACCCGCTCATTTGGGTGAGTATGGTGGTAACCCATTTCCAATAGGTTGCCTCGCCATGATGTATAAAAGGAAAAATATCGCTGTCGATGTTATAATCCGCATGGCCGAAAATCACATACTTAAGTTTGTAGGAAACCGGTTCAATTATCTCTTTTAGTGACGACATACCCTTTCTTGTCTCGGCAAAAATGCCAATATTGTTAAATTTTATGTTGTTCTTATAAAGGGTGGAAAGTACTTCTTCAATTTCAAATCTGTTCTCGATCTTTGGTATCAAAATGGTTTCCCAATGTACTTTTTTGAGGTCTTTGAGTAGTAGGATGTCTTTTTCGAACTCTTTTGTATGAACACTATTAAGTCTAATACCGATGCGTTCTTTTTGATAAATTTCTTCGTTGGCGTTTAATAACGCTCTTAAAATGTCCCTATATTTCTGTTTTAAGACACGATTTCTTGTTTCGTTCCCAATGTCTTGGATGCTGTCTTCAACGTCAAAAATAAAAACTGCCTTACTTTTTGAAATTTTATTAAAGTACGAAGTAAACCCTGTACTGAAGTATTTGATAAAAAATAAAACCTCCATTTTTTTACAGAAATAATTAGGTTAAAATTGGATTGACCATTAATGAAATAAGTCAAATTGGCTACTAAAACATGGAAAAATAAAAAATGAGTACTACAAATTGGACCAAAATGGGCCACGGAGTTCATATTTTCGACCTATGACATAGTTTGAGAGTAAATATGGACAATAATTTGACCACTACCGATGTTTTAATACTTCCAACTTCAATTTATGATCTACTTTGATCTAAAAATTAAACCCATCCTATGAGAAAAAGAAACCTATTTTCAATCCTTTTTGGAACAGCGATCATACTTTCTTCGTGTAGCGCAACGAATACCTTGACTATGGGCGCTTTGGAACCAGCAGCAGTTCCTATTCCATCTGATGCACACAGTGTCGGAATCATAAACCGGAGTCTACCTTCTGAAAACAATAACGTACTGGACAAAATCGATAAAATCGTTTCGGCCGAAGGGTTGAACCTTGATACCAAGGGTGCCGAGGCGACCATTGGGGCATTGCATGATGAATTACAACGTGACCGTCGTTTTGAGGAAGTATTACTATTGGATGGGGGGGCGGCAGTTCGAAAGGGACTGAGTGTATGGCCGGCGACACTTTCCTGGGAAACGATAGACTTGCTCTGCGAGCAGAACGGTGTGGACCTTATTTTTTCATTGGCCTTTTATGATACCGATACCCAGGTGTCGTATAATATGACGACCATGCAACTACCCAATGCAATTGGGGTAAAAGTCTCTGTTCCGGCACATGAGGTAAAATTGAACACCCAAATAAAAAAGGGATGGCGTATTTATGATGCGAAAAATAGGCGTGTATTAGATGAGTTTACCTTTCGCGAGGGTATACATTCAGCCGGCAAGGGCATTAATCCCGTCAAAGCTTTCGAAGCGATTGCCAACCGAAATGAAACGGTGGTGCAGTACAGCAAAAATATGGGTAGTGCCTACGGATTGCGTTTGCAACCTCGAAGAAAAAGAATTTCGAGAAACTATTTTGTACGCGGTAGCGATAAGTTCGTTATGGCCAAGCGACGTGCTCAGACGGGCGATTGGGACGGTGCTGCCAAACTTTGGGAAATGGAACTCACCAATAGCAAACCCAAAATTGCCGGCAGGGCCTGTTATAATATGGCCATTATCAATGAAATCAATGGAAACCTGCCCGAAGCGATGGATTGGGCATCAAAATCGTATGCCGATTACGAAAACAAAGATGCGCTGCGCTATTTAGATATTCTAAAATACCGCTTTGCCCAAAATGAAATTCTAGAGCAACAACAAGCTTCTCGCTAGGGACTTTTCAAAATTGTAACCGGAAATGGAGAGGGGGAGCTTTAGAATAGGCCAAGCATAACGAAAGAAACAAATTAGAAATGTCACACACTTATGCAAATTTATAGGCTCAAAACAAAAAAGCGGTTCGAGTTTCAATTTGAACCGCTATTGCCTTATACAATGCCTACGTTTAAGTGTTAATACACCTCATCGGAGGCAGAGAAGCCATACAAAACCAGTACTGGTAGTGTATAGGCAACTAAAACAATCCAAAAAATAAGAAGATAGTTCCATTGTAGATAGTGAAACGAAAGCATTGCGGTTGCGCGTGCCGCAAGCCAAAGTACGGCTGTTGATATAGGGAACGCCGCCCAATAGCCGATCGGTTCCCAATCCTCATATCCCAAAACCCATCCACCCAAAATGCCGCGGGTATAGAATATTTTAGAACCACGTGCAGGGTCGTAGTTGTATGCTGCAATTCCAATGCTTAGCCACATTATCGACCACACACTTGGAAGTAATATTTTGGCAGTTAGAGTAGTATTAGGAAAAACAATATTTAATTTTTCTCCGATCAATTCGGTCAAGATTTCTGCTCCGAAAACTGAGCCGATGGAAAGTGCAGCCGTTATAACAACAGCTATCCAAAAGGCCGGAAGTGCATAGAACGACGGCGATTCTGATCTTACCCGGGCAAGTCGTTCATTTTCCTGCTTTTTTTTCTCCTCAAATTCCCTTCGTTGAGTGGGTGACAATCTGAACATCGGTCGGGTTAGGTTCGAAGTCTGAATAGCATTATGGGCAAAAGGACGAATTGTAGTTTGAGAGTCTATAACAGGTTCCTGTTTCCGCACTTCAGGGAGCAGAATCCTTAGGTCAGCAATGAGCCGTTCTGAGTCGTCTTTCCACGATTCGTTTCTTATTGAGATTTTCTGAAATTCGAGTAAAGGTTGCAATGATGGGGGTAATTGCTTTGATTTAGGCAGATGAGCGCGCTCATAAAGCACAGGCACTATGTGTAGCCCTCGTTGCAGCGCTGTTTCAAGCTCATAGCGCACATGATCATCCGCATCCATAAGTTTAAGTTGCCCCCTACGTCGCGAGTTCCATTTTGTAGTAATAAGCGTAACAACTACCGGCTTGCCGGAAAGTGCCTTTAAGATACTTTTCTTCCACTCTTGCCCTCCAGAAATGCTCTCGACATCAAGGAATACGGAATGAGCACCAAATTCTCTAACGAGTCGACCTTCAATTCCCCTTGCTAGTTCCTTATCTGCCCTTCGGTAACATATGAAAATCTTGTATGGCATATTAAGTTTCGTTGTTTCTCTGCGCAGACGATCGTTTCGAGGTGGTCAGGTAGTACACGTTGTATTCGTCTTAGGTGTGATTCTCTTTTCAAGAGTTGACATGATCAAGAATTATAGCTGAAGCCACTTTAATGCCTTCTAATTTAATAAAAAAGAACGTATTCAATAAATTCATTTTAGGTATCGCTACACTTTTTTAAAATATATCCCTTCAGATTAGAACATACGCCCTAAGCGGTGTTAAAAATTCTCCACATGTGGTTGCGATTTACAACCATTTAAACGCAAATAAAACGATAATTTACATACGTGAAGGATGCAGCGTCCATTACAGTTTTGCAAAAAGTCAATCACCCATCAACGAATTAACCTCATCAATAACCTCGGAAATGTGTTTGAGAATTTAGTGTCCCATGATTTTTCACTAACTATTAGCTAATAGCGGAGGAGCTTCTAGTTGGCATGCCACTGTTAAGCCTCTCTTTTTGAAAAGTGGGGAATGAGTTCTGCTAGTTCCGATTTTCATGAACTGGCCGAAGAAAGGGAAGCTTAAAACAATTTGGAGTCTTCCGGTATATTACCAACACGCTCCGTTCTCAGGTTTATCTTCAACATAGGACCTTGCCAAGAAAAAGTGGTAAAATTTATAAGAAATCGTGTATTTCATCCGTTATTTAAGTATTTCATCATATATTCATCCTCTCATTTCGGAAATAAACAATAAGTTATCCATGCAGCGAATCAAAATTTTGGTAGGATGTACACTACTAGTCCTCACCCTTATATTCCTAACCTTAAGTGCAACCAAACCAGAAGCAACTTCTATTTCCAAAGCGGCGCTTACCACTGTACTTGCGGAATCAACAAAAAGACCAGTAGACAAAAAAGAAGTGCAACGGTATAAACAACAGCAACAAGAATTACGGGTTGCGTTGAATACCTATTTCAAAAAGGCCATCGCGGTCGGCGATATCGTAGGCGCAGGTGTAAGCATCGTTCAAGGAGATTCCATTGTGGTTTCCGACGGTTTCGGTAAACGAAACAGCAATACGAACGACCTTGTTAATGGCGAAACCGTGTTTCGTCTTGGATCGCTGTCCAAAGGGTTTGCCGGTGTCCTGGCGGCCGAAGTGAAACATGAAGGCAAATTGGCCTGGACGGATAAGGTTATTGATTACCTACCGGAGTTCCGTTTGGGAGACAACAAAAATACCGATCAAATTACGCTGGCAAATATTTTATCACACACTTCGGGTACACCCTACCATAGTTTCACGAATCTCGTGGAAGCAGGGCTGCCATTAACTACCATTGCAGAACGTTTTAAAGAAGTAGTACCCATTAGTAAGCCCGGTATGATGTATAGTTATCAAAATGCCATGTTTGCGCTTTGTGGTGAGATTATGCGTAAAGCGACAGGACAAAAAATCAATTCGTTGTTAAGCAATCGATTTTTTAAGCCGCTGGAGATGTGCAATACGACGACCGATTATGAGACTTTAACTCATGAGGGCAATGTTGCCTTACCGCATTCAAAAAGACGAAGTGGCTGGAGGACATTAAAACTTTCCGACAAATATTATAATGCTATTGCAGCTGGAGGTATTAGCTCCAATGCCCATGATATGGGTCGATGGATGCGATTCTTGTTGGGGCATAAACCTGAAGTGTTGGACAAGTCAGCTCTCGAAGAAGCTTTTAACCCCTTTATAGAAATAGCAGGACACAGCAAATATTACCAACGTTGGCCCGGGCACGTGAGGTCATATTATGGCTTTGGGTGGCGGATACATAAATTTGTTGAGGACGGGGCTACCCAGGAAAAAACGATTTGGCATCATGGAGGAAGTGTAAATAGCTATAGAAATGAAATTGCGTTATATCCTGAAGCCGATTTAGGAATTTGCGTGCTTTTGAACTCAAACTCCAGACTTGCTGCAAAAGTGATTCCTGATTTATATAATATTGTAAAAGAAGTTTACGAGCCACCGTTTAAGCAACATGCGTTTGCACAGGGCACGGCAGCTGTCGAACATGATATGGAGTAGGAAACAATCCGTTGACTTTATATGCAACCGACTTCTCTTTATACGCTGCGGTTGTGTTATCCCTCTGTACAGCCAGACACTTCTCTTTTAAGTAGGAGGAAATTGTAATACTTGACTGACCTCATTTGAAGTCAACTATTTTACAGCATTTTTTTAATTCCGGTCTACATAATTTTGGTGTATTACTTTATATAAATAAATATAAAATTCTAAAAAACAATATTTTATATATTTTTATTTATTAAGTGTGGTACTAGGGGGCGGACTTGTGCCCGACTAACAATCCCAAAGTTTTTGCCTATTTTTAAACCTTCCGTTTTGTTCGATTCATAAGAGATCGTACGCACGGGGTATTTAAGTGATCATAGTCCATTTAAATAGTATCTTAATGAGTGTTACCATCCACGAAAGTTGGTCTAAGCAGTTGCAAAAGGAATTTGAGCAACCTTACTTTATGGCGTTACGAAGTTTTGTAAAGACCGAATATGCCGAACAAATCTGCTATCCTCCGGGGAAAGAGATTTTTGCTGCTTTTGACCATTGTCCGTTTGATGAAATCAAAGTAGTGATTATTGGACAAGATCCCTATCATGGTCCGAATCAGGCGAACGGATTGTGCTTTTCCGTACGAGATGGTATTCCGCACCCTCCTTCATTGGTAAATATTTTTAAAGAATTAAAGGTAGATATGGGAGTCCCGTACCCACAAAGCGGAAATCTGGAACGCTGGGCAGATCAAGGGGTGCTGCTTCTTAATGCCACCCTTACCGTTCGCGCGAATCAAGCCGCCAGTCATCAAAAAAAAGGGTGGGAAATTTTTACCGATGCCGTAATCCGTAAAATATCGGAGGAAAAAGAGGGTGTGGTTTTTTTGCTATGGGGAGGCTTCGCAAAAAAGAAAGCTGCATTAATAGACCAAACAAGACATCATATCTTGACCTCTGGCCATCCGTCTCCATTAAGTGCCAATCGTGGACTCTGGTTTGGAAACCGGCATTTCAGCAAAACCAATGAGCTGCTTTTGCGGGGCGGCAAAGAAGGTATCAAATGGTAGTATTCGACAACTGTTCTTAAAACATTACTTGTTTGAAGTGTAAATATTTTTTAGGTTTGTAGTAATCTACTTACTTTAGCCTCAATTTACTTGATTTTAATTTTTTTTTGCAATAAAGAGTTGCAACTATCGTTGCTGGTAAAAGGTTTTTCTATATGGAATTTGATGCTAAAAGTATGGTCAAGACCAATTTAAAATGGGTTTTGTTAGTCGATGATGACGGAACCACCAATATGTTAAATACGCTTTTTTTAAAAAGAGTGATCCCCGATGTTAAGATCGATACTGCGGTCAACGGTCATCGAGCCCTTGATTTTTTAGATTCCCATATGGATGAAATAGAGCCTGGCACCTTTCTGTTGGTACTCGATATTGAAATGCCCCTTATGAATGGTTGGGAGTTTTTGGAGGCGTATAACATCTTGTTTAAAAGAGAAGAACGTGAAAAAATTGCCCTGACCGTATTAACGGCAAGGCCAAGTGAGGAAGTAAAGTACAGGGCGCTATCGAACGCCAATGTGAGAGATTGTCTTTACAAACCCTTATCCGATATCAATTTTAAAAAAATAATCAAGACCTTTTTTCCTGATGAATAGGGTAAGTTTCTGGATTTTACTTCAAAAACAACGTTGAATCCAACCTATTTTCGGTTAGGATTAAGTTTAAACGCAATAAGGTGTCTTGTACTTTTTCGACAATTTGTTTGTTCAATTGAACCTGACTCCATCGGGTAATCGAAAGCCATTGCTGTATATCCTCTAACTGTTGTCCATAACGGTTCGCCAAAGTTCGATCAATGCTGGGAATTTGTTTGAATTCCACTGTATATTGGTTAATGATGTCTAAAACATGTCGCATTACTCCCTCTTTTTCAGAAATGAACGCATCGGAAGCGGCAATAACAAAACAAGGCCAAGGCGTAGGGCAGTCTCCCAATCGTCTAAAAGTGCCATTATCCACTAAGGGTTTGGTTGTAAAACGCTCCCACATAAAATAATCGGCCCGTTCGTTGGTCAGGGCCTCAACGGCACCGTTTAGGTTGTTGATGACCTCAAACTTTAAATCCTCGGCGTTCCACCCCTCGTTTAACGCGTTTACATACGCCATGAGGTGACTTCCGCTTCCAAATCGACTTATGGCCGCTTTTGTATTTTCAAGCTCGGAAATAGCCTTAAAATTGCTTTTGGCGCCTACATGGACTCCCCAGAGCAGGGGAGTGGTGATGTATTCTTGAATAATTTTCGTCGGATTGCCTTCGGTAATACTTTTGATGAGTCCTTCCGTAAGGATAATGGCCATATCTGTATCCCCATTTTGAAGCATCTGGCACATCTTGCCCGTACCTTCTGGCACATCGGTCCATTCTAGGTCAATACCGCGGGTCTCAAAGGCGCCTTCTTCAATGGCCATATGCCAGGGAAGGTTAAAGTGTTCGGGGACACCTATAATTCTTACTTTCTTCATAAACGAGTATTCATTTGAGGGTTTTTATGCAAATGCATCCGTAAGTTCAGCCAGGGCGTTTTACGTTGACCCCGGCAAGTTAAATTTGTTCAAAATTTCCATGTACGAAAATCGGCTTCCTGATTACCAAATTCAAAGATAGGGTACTTTGTGTATTTGAGTTTAATCGCGCGTTAATAATTGCAAGGTGTGTTGAATCAGTTTGTCAACCGTTTTTT
This sequence comes from uncultured Kriegella sp., assembly GCA_965368185.1. Lineage (GTDB taxonomy): Bacteria > Bacteroidota > Bacteroidia > Flavobacteriales > Flavobacteriaceae > Kriegella. Next base: position 208 of record CBDULZ010000134.1, on the reverse strand, counting down.
TTGGGGTTTGGGAAAAAGCACCTGTAACCCGATTCGCCAATATCGCATTTAGGGAAACGGCCCGATGTCCCAATAATTTGGAGAGTGCGTAAATACCTGAAGTTTCCATTTCCAGGTTGGTCAATTGGAATCCGTTGTGAAGAAAAGATTGCAAATTGGCTATAAATCCGCTTTTTTTTGGAGCTAATCGTAATTGTCTGCCTTGAGG